>JBIOYV010000141.1:0-3257 GCA_044870335.1 Burkholderiales bacterium
ATCGTGGCGCCCAACGCGGCGCGGGATCTCCTATCGGATACCTGAGCATTCCCGTGCGGGTCTACTATCAGGACACCGACGCGGGGGGCGTGGTGTACCACGCGCAGTACCTTTCCTTCATGGAGCGGGCGCGCACCGAGCTCCTCAACCAGGCCGGGATCGACCTCGCGCGCTTCGCAGAGCGAAACCGCGTGCTCTTCATGGTCCACCGCATCGCCGTGACTTATCACCAGCCCGCGCGGCTCAACGAGCTCCTTTCGGTGAGCGCCGAAGTGGTTAAAATGGGGCGCGCCAGCCTGGTCTTCGGCCAGCGCGTGGAACGCGAGGGCGAGCTGCTGGTCGAAGCGGACGTCACGCTCGCCGTCGTCGACCGCGAGCGGATGCGGCCGGCGCGCATGCCCGCAGAACTCGAACAGGCCTTCACACGATGAGCGTCACGCAGGACCTCGACATCTGGACGCTGATCCTCCACGCGAGCGTCGTCGTCAAGGTCGTGATGGGGCTGCTCGCCGCGGTCTCGTTCATGTCGTGGATGTTCATCTTCCAGAAGTGGTTCGCGATCCGGCGCGCGCACGCGCAGACCGACAAGTTCGAGCGCGAGTTCTGGAGCGGCAACGACTTGAACGCGCTCTACCAGGGCGCGGTGAACCAGCGCCACACCATCGGCAGCCTCGAGCGCATCTTCGAGGCGGGGTTCCGCGAGTTCGCCAAACTGCGCAGCGGCCAGCGCGCCGCGGACGCGAGCGACATGGTGGACGGCGCGCGCCGCGCGATGCGCGCCACCTTCCAGCGCGAGATGGACTTCCTCGAGCGCCACCTCGCGTTCCTCGCCTCGACCGGCTCGGTGAGCCCGTACGTCGGGCTCTTCGGCACGGTGTGGGGCATCATGCATGCGTTCCGCAGCCTGGCGAACGTGCAGCAGGCGACGCTCGCGCAGGTCGCGCCGGGAATCGCGGAGGCGCTCGTCGCCACCGCGATCGGCCTCTTCGCCGCGATCCCCGCAGTGGTGGCCTACAACCGCTACTCGCACGACATCGACCGCCTGGCGAACCGCTTCGAGAGCTTCATGGAGGAGTTCTCGAACATCCTGCACCGCCAGGCCGTGCGCTGATGGCGCTCCACAAGAAGCGCGGCCCGGTGCACGAGATCAACGTCGTGCCCTACGTCGACGTGATGCTGGTGCTGCTCGTCATCTTCATGGTGACGGCGCCGCTCGTCACCCCGGCGGTCATCGACCTGCCGACGGTGGACAAGGCGAGCGCGCCGCGCCTCGTGCCGCTCGAAGTGTTCGTCAAGTCCGACCAGGGCATCGTGGTGCGCCAGCGCGACGCGCGCGGCGGGGTGGTGAACGAGCAGTCGCTCTCGCGCGCACAACTTCCGGGTTTTATCAAAAGTCTGAAAAATAGAGGCGACCTGTCCGTCGTGATCGGCGGCGACAAGAACGCGCGCTACGAGTCGGTGCTGCACGTGATGGACGAGCTGCGCAAGCAGGGCGTGCAGAAGGTGGGGCTGCAGGTCAAGACCAGCCAATGAGCGCGGTCACCTTCGATTTCCAGCAAAGGCGCGAGCACGGCATCGGCCCGGCAGTCGTGCTTTCGGCGATCGTGCATATTGGGCTCGCTGCGGTGCTCGTCCTCGGCGTGCGCTGGCAGGTGAGCGCGCCCGACACGGTGACGGTGGATCTCGTCGATGCGCTCCCGCCGCCGCCCGCGCCGGTGGTCGAGCCGCCGAAGCCGGTGCCCGCACCGAAGGTCGAGCCCGAGCCGCCGCCGAAGGCGAAGCCCGACATCGCGCTCCAGGAGAAGCCCAAGCCCAAGCCGAAGCCCAAGCCCGAGGTGAAGCCCAAGGCCGACCCGGACTTCCAGAAGCGCCTGCGCGAGCAGGTGGCGATGGAGCAGAAGGCGCTCGACCAGCAGCGCCAGGAGCGGGAGCTGCGCGAGCTCATCGCCAGGCAGCAGGCCGAGGCCGCGCGCGTCGCCTCCGCGGCCAAGGCCAGGGCGCTGAACGAGTACATCGCGCGCATCCAGGCCAAGGTGAAGGGAAACTGGATCCTGCCGCCCGACCTGCAGGGCAACCCCGAGGCCGTCTTCCTGGTGGTGCAGCTGCCCACGGGGGAGGTCCTCTCCACCCGGCTCATCAAATCCAGCGGCAATGCGTCATACGACGCGGCGGTCGAGCGTGCGATCCTTAAGTCCTCGCCGCTTCCCTTGCCGGCTTCCCGGGAGCTCTTTGCGCGGGAGCTGAAACTTACCTTCCGTCCGCAGGACAAATGACAAAAATGCGCTTCCTTCTCGGTGTGCTCCTTGGGCTGGCCGCCTCTTCGGCCGCGGCACAGCTTTCGATCGAGATCACGGGCGCGGGCGCGCAGCGCATCCCGGTCGCGATCGTGCCGTTCGCGGGCGAGCAGGCGCTCGGCGCGAACGCCCTCACGGCCATCGTGCGCGCGGACCTGGAAAGGAGCGGTCTCTTTCGCGGCCTCGAGGTGCCGCCGATCTCGCCGCATCCCAACGAGAACTCGCCGGTCAGCTACGGCGAATGGCGCTCGCGGCTCGCCGATGCGCTGGTGGTCGGCTCGATCGCGCCGGGCGCGGAAGGCCGGATGGAGGCACGCTTTCGCCTCTACGACGTGGTGAAGCAGGCCTCGCTCGGCGGCATGAGCCTCACGTTCTCCAAGGACAACATCCGGAGCGCCGCGCACCGGCTGTCGGACTTCGTCTACGAGAAGCTCACCGGCGAGAAGGGCGTGTTCTCGACGCTCATCGCCTACATCGTGAAGCGCGGCAGCGTGTACGAGCTGCAGATCGCCGACGCCGACGGCGAGCGCTCGCAGTACCTGCTGCGCTCGAACGAGCCGATCATCTCGCCGGTCTGGTCGCCCGACGGCAAGCGCATCGCCTACGTGTCGTTCGAGTCGAAGAAGCCGGTGGTCTACGTCCACCACCTCTCGGAGAACAAGCGCCAGGTGGTGGCGAGCTTCAAGGGCTCGAACTCGGCCCCGGCCTGGGCGCCCGACGGCAAGACCATCGCGGTGGTGCTCTCGGTCGAAGGCGGCTCGCAGATCTATCTCATCAACGCCGACGGCAGCGGGCCGCGCCGGCGCATCAGCAACTCGCCCTCCATCGACACCGAGCCGCGCTACTCCACCGACGGCAAGTTCATCTACTTCACCTCCGACCGCGGCGGCAGCCCCCAGATCTACCGGATTCCCGCGACGGGCGGCGAGGCCACCCGCATCACCTTCGAAGGCAGCTACAACG
>JBIOYV010000142.1:0-51511 GCA_044870335.1 Burkholderiales bacterium
GCCGCGACACCGACAGCGCCGCCAGCGCCGCCTCCCCGCTCTCCACCGCCGTCACCGCATACCCCGACGCACTCAGCCTCATCGCAATCAGCTGCAGCAAATCCTTGTCGTCGTCAACCAGCAGCACCTTGGAATTCTCATTGCTCATTGCTTATGCCTTCTCCTAAGACTGACCGGGTAATTCTTGCCGGCTGTCGTTACGCGGCGTCGGCAAGCGTACGCGCCGAACGGCGCGGAAGTGTGACACGGAAATGACCGCCGCTTCCCTCGGCCACCACGGCGATGTGGCCGCCGTGTGCCTCGACCAGCTCGCGCGCAATGGCGAGGCCCAGGCCGCTGCCCTTGATGCGCGTGCCCTCGCCCTTGCCGCGGCCGCGGAAGAAAAGATCGAAGATCGATTCGCGCTCCTCCGGCGGCACGCCCGGACCCGAATCGATCACCTCGATCACCGCTTCGCCCGACTGCACGCGCGCCCTCACCGTGATGCGCCCGCCGGGCGGCGTGAACTTGACCGCATTGCTCACGAGGTTGTCGATGATCGAGCGCAGCTTCTCCGGATCGGCTTCGAGCATCGCCGCCTCCGCGTCGACTTCGAGCCGCAGGTTCTTCGAGCGCGCCGCAAGCTCGTGCGCCCGCGCCGCTTCCGTTACCAGCGAATCCAGCACCACCGGCACCACTTCGAGCGAGGCCGCGGCGTGGAGCGCGCGCTGGTAGTCGAGGAGCTCCTCGATCAGGCGCTGCAGCTTCACGCTGTTGTCGCGCACGATCGACACCACCTGCTTCTGCGCCGGGACGAGCGGCCCCGCCACCTGGTCGTTCAGCAGTTCGGCGCCTTCGCGCAGCGCGGTGAGCGGCGTCTTCAGCTCGTGCGACACGTGGCGCAGAAAGCGGTTCTTCTGCGTCTCGAACTCATCCAGCCGCCGTCGCAGCCAGTCGAGGCGCCGGCCGAGGTAGCGCAGGTCCTCCGGACCGCGCACCGCGATCGGCCGGGAGAAGTCGGCGGCTCCGAGCTGGCGAATCGCGTTGTCGATGGCGGCGATCGGCCGCGAGATGTAGCGCGTCAGCGCGAGCGCGATGGTGAGCGCGACCGCCGTGCTGAAGAGCAGCAGCAGGATGAGGCCGCGCTGAACCTCGTCGGCGCTCGCGCGCAGGCGCTCGACCTCGCGGTCGACGATGAGGTTGTTGATCGCGAGGACTTCGCGCGCCGAATCGATGAGCTGGTCCACGCGCTCGGTAATCTCGGCGGGCTCGACGCGAATGCGCGGCATGCCGGTGAGAAGATCGTAGAGCGCCTGCTCGTGGCCCACGGCGCGGCTGAGCGCACCGAGCTGCGAGCGGTCGAGCGGCAGCTCTCCGATCTCGTCGGCGAGCTGCCGGAAGCTGCGATGCACCCTTGCGTAGCCCTGCAGCAGCTCAGGGTCATCGAGCACCGCCGCCTGCTGCGCCAGGCGCTCGATCGTGCCGATGCGCTCGACCAGCGCCCGGCTCGCGCGCGCGGCCTGCGAGGCATTGAACACCGCGCTGCGGCTCTGGCCCGCGAGACGCTCGGTGTTCCACGCCGAGTAGGCGAGCGCGCCCACGAGCGGAAGCGCGACGAGGGTGAAGCCTGCGAGCAACAGCCCGAGGAAAGAGCGCGGGTAAGTCATTCAATGCGAAATCGTTACACGCGGTTGGACAAAGTCCAATGTCAGGTGTTCACGACAGACGACGATTGTCGCTCCGGCACGACGCTTGCCTGCCCGAGGATGCGGTTGGCCCCGACCACAGTGCAGTGCGACGGAACGTCGCGGGTCACGACCGCGTTGGCGCCCACCGTCACGCCGTGCCCCACGCGCACCGCGCCGAGGATCTTCGCCCCCGCGCCGATGCACACGTCGTCCTCGATCACCGGGGCGGCGGGGTCGGAGGGGTGCTTGTTGCCGATCGTGACCTGCTGCATGACGGTGACGCGGCTGCCGATCGATGCGTTGCGATGGATGAAGATCCCGTAGGGATGCGGCATCAGGATCGGCGCGGGCAGCGGACAGTAGATGCCGCAATTGAGCAGCGTGCTCATGAAGTCCGAAAGCAGCGGCACCCGGTGGCGGCAGGCGAACTGCAGGATGCGCGCGGCGAGCGGGTTCGCCCCCACCACGGTGTCCGAGAACCTGCGCTCGACGCGCCGCTCGAGCCAGCGCAGCAGCGCGCGCTCGACCTTCGCAGCCGCGGGGGGGAGCGCCTCGGCGCGCTCGACCACGATCGACTCGATGCGCAGCCGGTACGTGTCCGGCGGATCGAAGAGCACCGCGACGTCGGCGCCGCGCGGCCGTTCGGCGTAGGTCAGCTCGAGCGCATCGACCCCCGACGGAAAGGCCGGCGCCAGGTCGCGCACCACGCGCTCGCGCAGCGCCGAATTGTCGAAACCCACGAAGGCGACGGTGGCGTGCCGCGGCTGCAGCACCAGATTCAGCTTGGCGAGCAAGGCAAACGGATTGGGCAGCGCGCGGTAAAGGATGCGCCGTAACCGCGGCAGGGTGGCGCGCACCTGGTCCCACGAAGCCTGCTTCGCCGCGTGGGCGAGGAGGCGCATGTCGCGGCGCGCCGGCCAGAGCCCGCCGATGCGCTCGAGCGCGCCGCGCGGGTCTGCGTGCCACAAACGCGACAGCCAGGCGGCACGGGCTTCGTCGATGCCCTGGGCCTGGATCGCCTCCACCAGGCTGTAAAGGAGGAGCACCTCGGGCCGGCCCGAAAGCAGCTCCTCCGAGCGCAGCAGCGCCCGTCCGGCTCGGTAATAGTCGCCGACGGCGTGGACCTCGAGGAAGCTCGGGCGGCCGACCTCGTCGCTCCACGCCAAGGTGAGGTGGATCCGCTGGCGCTCGTCGCGGGAAAGCTGCACCAGCCGCAGGTCGAAGTCCTGGGCGAAGCGCGCCATGCGCCGCGGCATCCCCGGGAGGGCGTCCTGCGCGACGGCGAGCGCCAGGTCGGGCGCGGCCGCCTCCGGGCCGAGCGCGCGGAACGGCACGCCTTCGTCCCGGAGGCGGTCGAGCAGCGCCTCGGCGACGTAGCCGCGCTCGTCCATCAGGCGTCCCCTTTCGATCCCACCTGCACTATCCCCCGGACTATCACCTTGATCAGATTCCCTTTCGCCAGTGTGCATGTGTCACGAAACCGACGCAAACGCCATCCGTTCAGCCTGTGGCGAAGCAGCACATGCGGTTGAAGGCGCGAAAACGGCTGGCTAGGATCGGGCCCATGAAAAATCTACAACGCCGCGTCACCGTCCTCGCCGCCGCTCTTTCCGTCACCGCCGCCCCGGCGGTGCGGGCATTCGAAGCCATCGACACCATACCGTGGCCTTCGATCGGCGCCTTTCCCGCCTATCCCCGGGAAGAAGACCGGCCGATCGATGTCTGGGCCCATGCCGGCGTCATGCACGACAGCAACGTCCTGCGCACGCAAACCGATGAACGCTCGGACAACATCGCCCGCTTCGGCGGCGGCATGACGATCGACCAGCGGGTGGCTGGCCGCCAGCGGGTGCGCCTCGACGCGCGCGGCGACTACTACAAGTACGACAAATCGACCACGCTGGACCATTGGGCCTATGCGCTGCTCGGCGACTGGCTGTGGGAGATCGGCAACAACCTCTCGGGCGAGCTGCTGGCCGGATACGACCGCCGCCAGGTGGACATGGGCGAGACGCTGACCGAGCGGCTCGACCTCGTCACCACGAAGCGCGCCGCCGCCACCGCGGCCTACCTGATCAGCCCGCGCTTTCGCATCCGCGGCGCGCTGGAAGGCAGCGACACCGACCGGGAGCAGAACCGCACGACGAACGTGCGCTCCACCGGCGTGAGGGTCGGCACCGATTACGTGAGCCCGCTCGGCAACACCATCGGCCTCGAGTACCGCGATACGAAAGGCGTAGCGCCCGACGCCGAGTTCGTACCCCAGCTCGGCCGGTTCGTCGACAACGACTACCGCGAGCGCGAGCTCTCGCTCGTGTCGACCTACGCCCTGGGCGCGACGTTGAGGAGCAGCATCCGGCTCGGCCACACGAAGCGCGACTACACCGACGTGCCCGAGCGCGGCTTCAACGACAACACCGGCGTCGTGACGGTGGACTGGCTCCCCGGCAGCAAGACGGTGCTTCGCTTCGAGGCGTACCGGATACCGCGCTCGGTCGCGGACGTCTCGGCGAGCCACGAGCTGCAGAAAGGCGCGGCCTTCGGCCCGCGCTGGGCCATGACCAGCAAAACGGTGCTTTCCGCGCGGCTGCTGCACGAGCGGCGCACGTTCTCGGGCGATCCCGGCGTCATCGCCGGGGCCACGAAGCGCGATGAAATCTACCGCCTCGCACGCTTCGCGTTCGGCTGGGAGCCGCAGCACTTCTGGCAGGCGGGCGTCGCCTTCGACGTGGGCGAGCGCGAATCCAACATCGACGGCCGCGACTACCAGTACACCGCGGTCATGGCGAACCTCGCCTACGTCTGGTAGGCGCCTTTCGCTACCTGCCGTAGGCGTCCTCGAAGCGCACGATGTCGTCCTCGCCGAGGTAGCTGCCGGACTGCACCTCGATCAGCTCGAGCGGCAGCTTTCCCGGGTTCTCGAGACGGTGGCGGGTCCCCGGCGGGATGTAAGTCGATTCGTTCTCGGTGAGGAGAAAGCTTTCCTCGCCGCGCGTGACCCGCGCCGTGCCGCGCACCACGATCCAGTGCTCCGCGCGGTGGTAGTGCATCTGCAGCGAAAGCGCCGCCCCGGGCTCGACCACGATGCGCTTCACCTGGAAACGCTCGCCGCTTTCGATGCTGTCGTAGGTCCCCCAGGGACGGTGCACCTTGCGGTGCGAGAGCGTCTCGGCGCGGCCCTGCGCCTTGAGCGCGGACACGAGGGGGCCGACCGCCTGGGCTCGGTCCTTGCGCGCGACCATGACCGCGTCGGGCGTCTCCACGACCACCACGTCGTCGAGCCCGACGCACGCCACCAGGCGGTGCTGCGCCACAACCAGGGCATTGGCGGTATCGGCGAGGTGCACGTCGCCGTGCACCACGTTGCCGCGCGCGTCCTTCTCGCCGATCTGCCATAGCGCGTCCCAGGCGCCCACGTCGGTCCACTGCGCGTCCAGGCGGACTACGACCGCCTCCGGCGGAGCGGGACTGGCGATGATGCGCTCCATCACCGCATAGTCGATCGAGTCGGCAGGACAGCTTTCGAACGCCGCCGCGTCCACGCGCACGAACGCGCCGTCGCGCCTGCCCTGCCGGTAGGCGCGCTCGCACGCCGTGAGGATGTCCCGGCGCAGGCTCCCGATCGCGTCGATCCACACCGATGCGCGAACGGCGAAGATGCCGGCGTTCCACAGATAACCCTTCGATTCGAAGTATTCCCGCGCCCGCACCGCGTCCGGTTTCTCCACGAACGCTTCGATGAAGTTCGCTTCGGGCTCCGACATCGCACCGCCGACCCGGATGTAGCCATATCCCTGCTCCGGCGAGGACGGCGGCACGCCGAACGCGACCAGGTAGCCGCGATGCGCGAGCGCCGCGCCGCGCTGGGCCGCCCGCACGAACGCCTCGCCGCGCGCCATGGCGTGATCCGATGGCATGACGAGGAGCACCGGGTCGTCGGCCGTGACGGCATGCACCGCCGCGAGCGTGAGGGCGGGCGCGGTGCCGCGTCCGGCGGGTTCCAGCACGATCGCCTTGGGCCGCGCGCCGATTCCGGCCGCCTGCTCGGCGACGAGAAAGCGGTGCGCCTCGTTGCAGATCACAAGCGGCTGCATCGAGCCGTCGACCCCGGCCGCGCGCGCCAGCGTCTCCTGCAGCGGAGTGCGTGCGCCGTTCAGCGCGTGCAGGGGCTTCGGATGGTGCTCTCGCGAGAGCGGCCACAGCCGCGTGCCCGATCCGCCGCACAGGACCACGGGCTGAATCAGCGTCGGGGTGACGCCCAGTTCGATCAAGTTTCCTCCTCGGGGACCGGGGCGGTCCCCGATTCCTGCCGTGTGTTCTAGGGATGCAGGCGCGCCTGGCGCCGGCGCTCGCCGTAGAGGCGCCGCCAGTTCCAGTCTGCGACAAACCGCGCCCGGTAATCTGCCTGGGCGCATTCCCCCATTTGGCGCATTTTTTCCGGGAACACCTCGGCCCAGGCGAGACGCCGCGCGAGCGCGCTCGCCGAGCCCGGATCGAAGAGCAGGCCGTTGCGGCCCGGCTCCACCAGCTCTGCGACCACCGGCAGGCGACTCGCGATCACCGGAACCGCCTCGGCGAACGCCATGACGATCGCGTGGGGCTCGGCGTCGTAGCTCAGGCCCGGCACGACGAGGTAGGCGCAGCCCTGCATGCGTCTGCGCAGGTCCGCCGCCGTCGCGCCCGCCGTGACGATCTCCACGCGGGCGCCCGGATAGAGCTCGAGCGCCTGGAGCAGCACATCGATGCCTTCCTCGGGCGCGAAGCCGCCGACGTAGAGCCCGCCGCGGCGCGCGCTCATTCGGGCTTCCAGCGCCGCGTGCGGTACTCGATCTTCGGCGTCTTTCTGGGCGCCGCGGGCTGCGCCGGCGCGGGCGCGGCCGGATCGTAGACCGCCACCTTCAGCGTCTTGCGGGCCGGTCTTGCTTTGGGCTCGGGCTCCTGGGCTTCGTCCTCGCGGCTGCCGCGGCCGCGCAGGCGGCCCGAAGCGTAGAGATAGCCTGCGGCGGTTGCTGCTGCGCTCATGGGTTCTTTCGGCTCCTTCAGTCGTTGCCCGGCATCCATGCCGAGCGTGTTTGGATCAGATTCCAGTAGGACCTCACCACCGGGTCGCGGTGGTCGACGCGGCGCGCAGGCAGCGAGTGGTGCAGTAGCGCCCCGAGGAGGTACACGAGCGTCAGCGCGCCGATCACCTGCGCGCGCCAGGTCCAGTCCGGGTAGGCGGCGAGCGCGAACTCGCGCGCGCGCTTCATCGCCGAGACGAGAAACCGCGCGTTCACGGAACGGCCATGCAGCGCGCGCTGGACGATGAGGTAGTGCAGCACGTCGTCCAGCGGGCTCGCCTCGCTGCGCGCGCTGCCCCACTCGTACACGAAGAGCTGCGAGCCGAGAGAGCGGATGTTCCATGGCGCGAAGTCGCCCTGCGACAGCACGTACGGACCGGTCCAATAGAGGAGCGCCGTCTCGCAGTCGTGATAGGCCTCGCGCAGCGTTTCCAGGGTCGCCGCCGGGACGCAGCCGTCGAGCCGGGAAAGCGACTGGCTGATCTGTTCGGAGCAGCCCGAAACCTCGAAGTCAGTGGAGCGAAAGCGCGCCTTGCCGAGATTGGAGAGAAAGCGTTCATGGCCGGCGGTGAAGGCTCGGGTTTCGCCCCACCCCTGGGCCACGCTCACGACGAGGAAGCGCCGGCCCTGGGCGTTCGTCCCTTCGTCGAGCAGACGCGGCAGCTGGCCTTCCAGGCTGCGCACGTCGGCGAGCTCGCGCAGCCACTGTGCCTCGCGAGCAAGCTGACGGTCGCCGGATTCATCCGAGGCAGTCTTGACGAGCGAGTAGGTGACCACGCGTTTTTCGCTTGCTTATAGGACAGCAGGTGGCAGCAAGCACCGTGCCTGCGTTCGCAGCCGGAGTGAAAACAGGGTCTTAGAGGAGCGGCGGCGCCGCGCGTGCCGCGTGCGGCGTCGCCGAGGATGGACTCGGCGCTGCGTGATCTAGAACAAGGGCTTGATTCCTAAGAAAGCGACCGGTCGCAGGCGCGCGACGTCAACGACTCGCTAGGCGTGTAATTGCCTCTACCATTGCGACTATGCTCGGCGATGAGCTTACGGCGCGGCCGCAGCCGCTCGATCCGCTCTACGAGAGCGAGGTGCGGTTTCGCCGCCTGGCCGCGCTTTCGGCGGATATCTACTGGGAGCAGGACGAGGCGCTGCGCTTTACTTCGTTCTCCACCAGCCGCGCGAGCCACATCGAGCCGAGCTACACCGACAGGCTTCTCGGCAAGACCCGCTGGCAAGGCGGTTACCTGAACATGACCGAGGCCGACTGGGCGGCGCATCGCGCGGTTCTGGAGGTGCGCCAGCCGTTCCGCGACCTGGAACTGTGCCGCTACGACAGCCGCGGTTGCAAGGTCTGGTTCCGGGTGAGCGGCGAGCCGGTATTCGACGCCTCGGGCACCTTCAAGGGCTATCAGGGAATCGCGAGCGACATTACGGAACGCCGGCGCGCCGAGGAGCTGCGCGAGCTCGAGCACGCGGTAACGCGCGTCCTCGCAGACGCCGACAGCGCGTCGGCCGCGCTGCAGAGCGTGATCCGGGCGGTGTGCGAAACCGAGGGCTGGGACTGCGGCCGCTACTTCCGCGTCGACGAGCCGGCGCGGGTGATGCGCTTCGCCGAGGGCTGGGGCGTTGCCGACCCCGCGGTCCAGCGCTTCGTCGCGCGCTCGCGCGAGCTCGTCTACCGGCCCGGCGACGGCCTGAGCGGACTCGCCTGGCTGAAGGGCGAGCCGGTGTGGGCCACCGACGTGGCGAACGACCCACGCTCCTCCAAGGTCGCCGCGAACAAGATCGGCTCGCGCGAGATGGGCATCCACGGCTCGTTCGTCTTTCCAATCGTCTCCTTGGGAGAGACGCTCGGCGTGCTCAATTTCGCGAGCCGCAGGCCGCGCGAGCCCGAGGAGCAGCTGCTCCAGGCGATCACCGCGATCGGCGCGCAGATCGGCCAGTTCCTGCGCCGCAGGCAGGCCGACGAGCAGCGCCAGTTGCTGGAGGCGCAGCTCCACCAAGCGCAGAAGATGCAGGCGATCGGCACCCTCGCCACCGGGATCGCGCACGAGTTCAACAACGTCCTGCGCGCGATTCTCGCCAACGTGGAGCTCGCGCGCATGGACGCGCCGCAGGACCACCCGGTGCGCGAGAGCATCGAGGAGATCGACAAGGCGAGCCGGCGCGCGCGCGACATCGTGCAGCGGATCCTCGCGTTCGCACGCCCGCAGCCGGCGCAGCGGCGGCGCCTGTGCCTCGCCGAAGTCGCGCGCGAGGCGATCCGGCTGCTCGTCCCGACCCTGCCGGCCGGAATCGAGCTCGCGGCCGACTTCGGCGCCGACACGCCCGAGATCCTCGGCGACGCGACGCAGATCCACCAGCTCCTGCTCAACCTTTGCGCCAACGCCGCCCAGGCGATGGGCGCGGGGCCGGGACGCATCACCGTGAGCACCTCGGGAGTCCAGGCAGGACCGGGCGGCGAAGCCGCGCTCTCGGGACTGCCCTCCGGCCCGTACGCGCGCCTTTCGATCGCCGACTCTGGCAGGGGCATCGACTCGGCGATCCAGGAACGCATCTTCGAGCCCTTCTTCAGCACGAAATCGGTCGGCGAGGGCACCGGGCTCGGTCTCGCGATCGTGCACGGCATCGTGCGCGCGCACGAAGGCGCGATCGACCTCAAGAGCGAGCCCGGCAGGGGCACCACCTTTCACGTGTACTTCCCCGCCGTGCAGACCACGTCGCAGCGGGCCACGCCCGCGGAAGTTGCGGCGCGCGCACCCGGCCACGGTCGCCACGTGCTCTTCCTCGACGACAGCGAAGCGCTGGTGTCGGCGATGGTGCGCAGCCTCTCGCGGCGAGGCTATCGCGTGAGCGGCTACAGCAGGCCGGAAGAGGCGCTCCAAGCGCTGCGCGAGCAGTCCCGCACGTACGACGTGGTGGTGAGCGACTACATCATGCCGGGCATGAGCGGGCTCGATGTCGCGCGCGAAGTCGCCGCGATCCGGCCCGACCTGCCGGTGGTGCTCTTCTCCGGCCACATCGACGACGAGCTCAGGCGCAAGGCGCGCGAGCTCGGCGTGCGGCAACTGCTCGGCAAGCTCGACGCGGCCGACGAGCTCACCGAGGCGATCGACCGGCTCACCGCGCCGCAGCCGGGTTCGGACCTGGCGCGCTAGAGCCAGGGCATGAGCGAGGCGTGGATCACGTCGGGCAGGCCCTGACCGCCGACCGAGCGGATCGCGAGGTCGACGTCTTTCAGCCCGAAGCGATGGGTCGTCACCTTCTCCAGCGGAAATCGCCTGGACGCGAGCTGGGCAAGCGCCAGCTCGCACGCCCTGTAGCTGTGGCCGCGCGCGCTCTTGATGGTGATGAACTTCACCGTCACGCGCTCGAGCGGAAAATTGGGGAATTCCTTGAGCTCGCCCTGTACGACGATCGTGCCGCCTTTGCGTTTCAGACTTTCTACTCCCAACAGAATTGGAATGGTGCCCGCGCCGGCCGTGCAGTCGAGCACCACGTCGACGCCCTTGCCGCCGGTGATTTCCTTGATGCGCGCCAAGGGGTCCTCGGCGTTCACCTCGATGACGTGGTCCGCGCCAAGCGCTTTCGCAGTTTCCAGTCTTGCCTTGTCTTTTGAAGTCCCCGTCACGACGATCAGGGAGGCGCCGGCCTGCTTGCAGATCACCGTCTGCGACAGCCCCTGCTGCCCCGGCCCCTGGATCAGCACGGTGGAGTTGTAGCCGACGCCGCCGTCGAAGAGCGACCATTCCACGCCGTTGGCCATCGGCGTGACGAGCCCCGCGAGCTCGGGCGTGACGCCCTGCGGCACGTGGTGCACCACTGCGTTCCACGGCAGGTAGACGTATTGCGCGAACCCGCCCCAAAGATGCGGCGCGCGCTCGGCCGAGGTGTAGCCGTAGCGGATGCCCTCGGGGTTGGTGCGCCAGTCGGTGTTCTCGCAATGCCGGTACTGACCCTGGTGGCACCACTCGCACTTGCCGCACATCACGTAGTGCTCGACGAAGACGAGGTCGCCTTCCTTGAAGCCCTTCCGCCGCACGAATTCACGGCCGGCCTTCGCGATCACGCCGATGTTCTCGTGGCCCATGATCACCGGCGCGTTCGAGGGCGGCGTCTTGTAGAGCTTCACGTCGGTGCCGCAGATGCCCGCGACCTCCATCTTCATCAGCGCGCTGTCCGCCGCAATCTCGGGCATCGGGAACTCGCGCAGCTCGGTCCTGCCCGGGCCCGTCCTCACCGCCGCCAGTACTTTGTCCACCGTCGCATTCCTCCGATAATGGGCGCGAGTTTCTCATGCTTGCGCCCTCCAGAAAGGAACCCGGACGCCTCGAGGCTGCGTCGCGCCTGAAGGCGTGGACCCGCGGCCGCTTCTCCCTCGCCGCGGACACCACCATCCTCGTGTCGGAGATCGAAAGCGCCCAGGCAGGCTTTCCGCCCGTCTCCACCGTGGTCGCGTTCTGGACCGCGGAACGAAGGCACTACCACTGGCGCATCTTCAAGCCGCTCGGCGAGGTCGTGGAGGACGATCTGCCGCCCGCCTGGTACAAGGAGGCGCTGGAAGTCGCGGCGGGAGTACAGTGCGGCTGCTGCTAGACCGGCTCAGTCGCCGGCGATTGCCTGGCCCTTGGAGATCCTGGTGAACCGCAGCTCGACGTGCTTGCCGCAGGCCTTGCCGAGCGCTTCGGTGAACGCCGCGGTGTCCTCGACTTTCATTCCGAGGCAGGCGTCGGCTTGCGCGGTGTGCGCGTCCCAGGCGACGTCGACCTTGGCTTTACACACCACGCTGCCCTTGTGGTAGACGCGCAGCAGGTATCGTCCGGTGAGCTCGGCCTCCACGCCGCCCGGAATCAGCGAGCGGGCGAGGTAGGTCTCCTCCGAACGGGGCACGAGCATGCCGTTCTCCTGGCGGACCGAGAGGTCGCCGCAGATGAAGCCGAATTCGCGCACCGCAGACATACCCCGCACATTACCGGGTCGCCATAGGGCCCGGTGAAAATTTCGGTCAGGAAGCCGGGGCGCCACCGTGACCGATTTCACGCCGCGAGCTTCATCTTTATCTTCGCGTCGAATCGAGCCGAATCGATCACGCGGCGCCCGGCGCGGTGCGATGGCGCGGCGCAGATTGGGGGCGCGCGACTTCAGCCGCCGAGGTCATCGCTTCCGTCGAAGGCCGAGCGCAGGGAGCCGAGATCATCCTCGAGCTCCTCGACGGTCCACGCATCGAATGCGGCATCGGCCTCCCCTGCGTTCAGGATCGCATCGGCGGCATCCCGGCGGTCGACTTGGGTTCTCATGTGCTACCTCCTTGCCGCCATTGGGCGCCGGCGACCTTGCCGGCGGATGTCGGGCGGGCTTGCCCCGGGTTTCAATTGAAACCCGACCCGGGTTAGGATTGCCACATAGGAGGATTCGCCGATGACAGCAGAAGTGACGACCAAGCCCCAGGTCGCGGTCATGAACGCAGTGCACGACCTTCCCGTGCTGGTGGCCCGCGACGAAGGCTACTTCAGGGACGAGGGGCTCGACCTCGAGTTCGTCACCACGCCGGGCATGGCGCAGGTGACGACCTCGCACTTCGTCAAGTTCGACTCGGTGTTCGACCGGCCGCTCGACTCGGTCTACAACGAGGGCGGCATCGACCAGTACCGCATGTGCGAGTGGGGCATCATGAAGCGCGCGGTCGAGGCCGAGAGCCAGCAGCTGCGCGGCCGCAAGATCGTGGCGCTCGGCGCCTCGATGTCGAAGTTCGCCATCGTGGTGGCGAAGGACTCCAAGATCTACGAGCCCGAGATGCTGAAGGACAAGCCGATCGCGGTGACGCCGAACAACGGCTCGGACTTCACCACGCTCAAGATGGTCGAGGGCTTCCTCGAGCCGCAGCACGTCAAGCGCACCAACGCCGGCTCGATGCTGAAGCGCCTGGAGGCGGTGCGCGACGGCAAGATCGCGGCGGCGAGCCTGATGGAGCCGTGGATCAGCGTGGCGCAGAAGTGGGGCCTGCGCATCCTCATCGAGTCGCACTCGACGCGCGCCGAGGCCGCGGGCGACGACCTCGACGGCAGGACCCTGCGCAAGATGTTCAACGCCCAGGCGCGCGCGGTCGAGGCGATCGAGAAGAACCCGCAGAAGTACGCCCACTATCTCGCGCGCGAGACCGGGGGGCTGCTCAAGCCCGAGGAGCTGCAGAGCTGGAGGCTGTTGCATGCCGCGCCGCAGCCCTATACGCGCGAGCGCTTCGACGACACGTACCGCTGGACGGTCAAGTGGAACATGACCGTTCCCGGCGCGACCTACGAGAACACCGTCGACAACCGCGCCTGGGAATAGCGGTTTCGGTTATGGCCGAACGGAAGCGGCGTTTTTCCGTGTCGGCGTAGTGCGACAACAAGGGGGACTGTAGCTATCGTTCTACGCGATGTAGTTGCGATCGGCGACTGCCGCGGGTCCGCATTCTTTGGTCAAAATTCCTGCCCGTGGGGGTCAACGAAATTGCGAGGAGGCAGGATGGACGGCACCAACGAGAAATACCCCGTATGTCTGAATCGCAATACCCGGGCTGCGTTGCGCAGGTTCTTGCAACCGCTGAGCTTTCTTGCGCTCCTCAAGGCCCGGCGGACGCCAAGGCCTGCCGGGGTCCTCGCCCCGATACGGGCCGCGTCGCGCAAGCCGGATCGCGGGAGGTCGTAGCGCCCGCTACAAGCCGATCGACTCGGGGACGAGGCGCCGCAGCTCGTCCCCGAGCTCGGCGCGGACCGCCGTGTACGCCGGATCGCCGATGACGTTGGTGATCTCGTAAGGATCGCGCTCCAGGTCGTAGAGCTCGTCGACACCCTCCTTGTGGATCCAGTGCACCAGCTTGTGGCGCTCGGTGCGCACGGCCTTGTAGCTCATGCCGACGATCCATGGCCAGGCGGACTCGTTGTAGTACTCCACGAGGAACGATTCGCGCCAGGCCTTGCGCCTGGCTTCCAGCAATTCCACGAAGGACCTGCCTTGGACGTGCGGTCCCGGCGCGCCGCCGGCAAGCTCGATCATCGTCGGTGCGATGTCCAGCGCGAGGACCATCTCGCTCACACGGGTGCCCGGTTCGATGCGCTCGGGATAGCGCACGAAGAACGCGGTGCGGATGCCCTCCTCGTAGGGAAAGCGCCGCTCGGCGCCGAGCCCATGCTCGCCGAAGAAAAAGCCGTTGTCGCCGAGGAACACGATGCACGTGCGCTCGAGCTGACGCGTCTGGTCCAGGGCATCCAGGATCGCGCCCACACCCTCGTCGACCGACGCCATCATCGCGGCGCGCTCGCGCGGCTCTTCCTGGGTGCCTACGTGCAGCGCCTCGAGGAACGGCCGCGCCGACGGGTCGCTGCGCAGCGCAAAGACTTCCTTCCACGCCGGCTTCTGCTTCAGCACCTCGTCGAGCGGCAGCACGCTCGGGCGCATCGGGTAGGTCTTGCCCTTGTAAAGGTCGCGGTGGCGCGCCGGCAGCACGTAGCCCTGCATCGTCGAGACGTCGATGGTGCCGTCCTGCTTTTGCTGCACGTCCGGGTGGACCGCTTTGTGCGCGAGGAACAGCGCGAAAGGCTTCTGCCTCTTCTTCCTCACGTACTCGACCGCCCGCTGCGAAAGGATATCGGTGACGTAGCCCTCGACCACGCGCTCGGCGCCGCCTTCCCACAGCACCGGATCCACGATCTTCCCCTGCCCGCGGAACGAGAGCCAGTGGTCGTAGCCCGGCCGCGGGCTCGCGTCGTTCCCCATGTGCCACTTGCCAATGTGCGCGGTTTCGTAGCCGAGCGTCTTCAGCTCGAGGTGGTAGTTCGCGAGGCGGTGGCTCATCGCGTCGCGGCCGACGTTGTCGATGATGCCGTGGCGGCTCGCGTACTGCCCGGTGAGGATGGAAGCGCGGTTGGGCGAGCACAGCGGCGTGCTGTGGAAGGCATTCAGGAACTGCGCGCCCTCGTGCGCGAGCCGGTCGATGTGCGGCGTCTTCATGTACGGGTGACCGGAGGCGCTCGTCTCGTCGAAGCGCAGGTCGTCGATGAGGATGACGATCAGGTTGGGTTTCATCGGGCTCACTGTGGCTGGATGCCGAGTTCACGCGCAAGCTTGCCCCAACGCTCGATATCCGCGCGAATCACGGCGGCGAACTCGGCCGGGGGTGCTGCCAACCGGCTGAAGCGCCGCCTGCGCCAGGCGCTGCCGGACTTCGGGAAGGGCGAGCACCTTCGCTGTTTCGAGATGGAGCCTTTGAATGACTTCGCCCCTCGCGCCGCGCGGCGCGAGAAGCCCGAGCCACTGCGCGGTCTCGAACCCGGTGAGGCCCGACTCGTGCAGCGTCGGAACCTCGGGCAGCACCGGGAACCGCTCGAGCGAGGTAAACGCGAGGATGCGGACACGCCCGGCCTTGTGGTGCGGGATGAGCGGCGTCGAGCCGAGCACGCCGACCGGCACCTGGCCGGCAACGAGATCCTGCACCGCCGGCGCCCCGCCCTTGTAGGGGACATGCACCATGTCGATCCCCGCCATCTTCTTGAAGAGCTCGCCCGAGAGATGCTGTCCGCTGCCGGTGCCCGAATGGCAGAAGGAAAGCTTGCCCGGGTTCGCCTTCGCGTATGCGATCAGCTCGCGCACCGTTTGCGCCGGCACCGAAGCGTGCACGGCGAGCGCGATCGGCTGCGTGGTGACCTGCGCGATGGGGGCAAAGTCGCGCAGGGGGTCGAAAGGCAGGTCCTTCACCACGAGCTGCAGCGTGATCACGGGATCGGCGGCGAAGAGGATGGTGTAGCCGTCGGGCGCCGCGCGCGCCACCTCGGCGGTGCCGATGGCGCCGTTGGCGCCGCCGCGGTTGTCGACGATCACCGGCTGGCCGAGCGCGGCCGAGAGCCGCTCGGCGACCGAGCGCCCCGCGACGTCGGTCGAGCCGCCGGGCGGGAACGGCACGACGAAGCGCACCGGCTTCGCCGGCCACGACTGGCCGTATGCCGCCGTCTGCAGAAACAGCGCCGCGAGCAGCCCGAGCAGTCTCGCCATGGAGCCCTCCCCCCGGAACCGGATCGGTCTTATGATGCCAAATCCTGGGGGCCGGAGGAGGCGCATGGCAGCGAACCTGAGAAAAGTGAAGGCTTCGATGATGAACGCGATCCACGACCTGCCGCTCCTCGTGGCGCGCGACGAAGGCTTCTTCCGCGACCAGGGGCTCGACGTCGAGATCGTGCGCACGCCGGGGTCGGGCCAGCGCGACTCCGACCATCAGGCGCTGCGCTCCAACATCTTCGAGCGCACCATGGAGGCGCTCTACGACCAGGGGGCGTGCGACCAGTTCCGCATGTGCGAGTGGGGCGTGATGAAGCGTGCGGTCGAGTCGCAGGGCCAGGCCGGCCACCGGCCCGCCAAGATCGTCGCCCTGGGCTCGGCGATGTCGAGCTTCGCGCTCGTCGCTGACCCGAAATCGGGCGTCTTCGAGCCCGAGCAGCTCAAGGGCAAGCCGATCGGCGTCAGCCCGTTCAACGGCTCGCACTTCACGACCCTCAAGCTGCTCGAGGGCTTTCTGAAGCGCGAGCAGATCAAGACCACGTTCGCCGGCACGATGCGCGAGCGCATCGACGCGCTGCGGCGCGGCGAGGTCGCCGCCGTCAGCCTGATGGAGCCCTGGATCAGCTACGCCGAGAAGCTCGGCCTGCGCGTGATCATGGAATCGCACTCCACGCGCAGCGAGGCCTCGGGCGACGAGCTCGACGGCACGACGCTCAGGAAAATGTTCGACGCCGAGGCCGAGGCCGCAAAGGCGATCGAGCAGGACCCGTCAAGGCACGCGCGCTATCTCGTCGAGGAAGCGGGCGGCCTGATCGAGCTCAAGGATCTCAAGCTCGCTCGAATCCTCAACGCGGCGCCCGAGCCCTACACGCGCGAGCGCTTCCAGCACACCTACGAATGGACCCGCGACTGGGGCCTGGTCCCGCCCGGCGCGACCTACGAGAACACCGTCGACAACCGCGCCTGGCAATAGGAATCCGGATGGCCAACACCGTATTTGCGAACAGGTCTACCCATCAGGGACAAAGCGTTGCCGCGTTCCCGGACGTCTGCAAAACGCCGTTCCCCAAGGGACCGGTTCCCATTCCGTATCCCAATGCGGCCGGGTCCGGTCAGCAGAACACGGCGGTCTCCAAGACCAAGCCGATCGGACCCGTCACCGCCGGCGCGACGTACAGCGCATCGCGTGGGGACGAAGCAGGAACCGCCGGTCGGGGCGTGATCGCCAACAAGCAAATGCGCGCCGTGCAACTTAGGACCCAGATATTCCGCGTGCACTCGGAGATGGCCGCCCTGCCCCCTGGCAATCCGACGCGCTGGCACAGGCTGCTCGACGATTACGTCATCCTCACCGCAGAGCTGTACAAGACGCTCACCGATTGACCGGCAGCGCTGCGCAAGACCTGGACGCTCGTAGACGCTGGCGCCAGGCCGTACGCCAGCGCGCGGCCCGGAACGCTCGGCGGCCACCGCGGTACGCGCATCTATGGGCGTCTCGACTGTCCCTCGGCCCTGCGCGCGATTGCGCGCGGTGGATACGTAAAGCACCGCGTCTTCTTCCTGAACGAGGCCGACGCTCGAGCCGCCGGGTATCGCCCTTGCGCAATCTGCATGCCCGAGGAATACAGGGCGTGGAAAAAGCGCACCGGTAGCAAGAACCGGAGTGCCATGAGAGCGCGCCGCAAATAGAGTTGCGGCATGGACCGACAAATTCTGTTTTCCGCTGGAGAGTGCGTTCTCGGCACCGTGCTGGTCGCCCGGAGCGAGCGCGGCGTGTGCGCCATCCTCCTCGGCGACGACGCCCGAGAGCTTGAGCGCGATCTGCGCGCGCGGTTGCCGCATGATGACCTTCAGGAGTCGACGACCGAGCTCGCGCCACTGCTCACGAATGTGAGGATTTTTCTGGAGGCGCCCCGCACCGGCCTCGAGGTGCCGCTCGACCTGCGCGGCTCCGAGCTCGAGCAACGCGTATGGAACGCGCTGCGCGAGATCCCGCCGGGCACCACTCAAATCTATTCGGAGGTCGCGCGGCGCCTCGGCGTCGCAGCCACGGCCAAAGAAGTGGGCGAAGCGTGCGCGGCCAACCCGCTCGCGGTCGCGGTGCCCTGCCACCGCGTGCTGCGCAAGAACGGCAGCCTGGGCGGCTACCGCTGGGGCCTGCGGCGCAAGCGTGCGCTGCTCGAGCGCGAACGGGCGGCTTGATCGCGATCGACTGGGACCGCGTCGGCGCCGAGCTCGACGCGCGGGGCTGCGCGGTGATCGGGCGCCTCGTTTCGGAAACGGACTGCGACGCGCTCGCGGCGCTGTACGCGTCCGACGCGCATTTCCGCAGCCGCGTGGTCATGGCGCGGCACGGCTTCGGCCGCGGCGAATACAAGTACTTCGGCTACCCTCTGCCCGCGCTCGTCGAGCGGCTGCGCAGGACACTGTACCCGCGCCTCGCCGCAGTGGCGAACCGCTGGAACGAGGCGCTGGGGGTGGAGGAGCGGTTTCCCTCCGAGCACTCGGCGTTCATCCGGCGCTGCCATCGCGCGGGGCAACGCCGGCCAACGCCCCTGCTCCTGCAATACGGCGCGGACGACTACAACTGCCTGCACCAGGATTTGTACGGCGAGCATGTGTTCCCGCTCCAGCTCACGATCCTTCTCTCCGAGCCCGGGCGCGACTTCACCGGCGGCGAGTTCGTCCTCACCGAGCAGCGGCCGCGCATGCAATCGCGCGCCGAAGTCGTGCCGATGGGGAAGGCGGACGCGGTAGTGTTCGCGGTCAACGAGCGGCCGGTGCGTGGAGTGCGCGGCGTCTACCGCGTGAAGCTGCGCCACGGCGTGAGCCGCGTGCGGACCGGACGCCGGCATACCGCAGGCATCATCTTTCACGACGCCGCATGAATCGCGCCGCCATCACGACGAGGGCGCAGAACACCAGCGCCTTTGCGAGCAGCGCGCCGCCGCCGATCGCGACCAGAGCCACCGCGCCTAGGGCGACGCAGAGCGCCACCCACGTCGGCAGGTAAAGCACGATGTAGGTAGCGAACGCGAAGCCGAGGAGCGCAGCGAGGATTGCCGAGACGGAGACCATGCGGGCTGGCCTCTATGGTGGCGCTCGGTCGTTACGGTTCGCGCGCTGCGAGGCACGCGGGGGCTAGCCCATCCGGGCGCGGCGCGGCTCCGTACCCCTCGTACTGTCCCCAATTGACACCGATGTAGTGCAAGGCGCAACCTTCTGTCGTCGGATTTACCTTTTGGGGGAAGGTTGCCTGACGTGCATGTACGCACTCTGCTGCGAGCCGCCGAGATCGCGGGCGGCGTGCAGGAGCTTGCCTTCAGGCTGAAGGTGACGCCGAGCCATCTGTCGCTCTGGATGGGCGGCCTCGAGCCCTGCCCCGGCCACATTTTCCTCAAAGCCGTCGACCTGGTCCTCGAAAACGACCTCGCCGAGCACGGGCGCGCGCCCTAGCGGACGTTCTCCAGGAACTCGAGCACTCGCGAGGGCGCGCTCGCCTCGGTCTGCTGCTCCGGCGCCACGTCCCAGTACTGTGCGCCCGGCAGGCATTCCTCGAGATAGCGCGCCGCCGAGGTGGCATGCGAGGCATCCTTGCCGGGGATGACGAGCACCGGGATATCGAGGCGCATCAGGTCCTCGGGCTCGGCGCCGGGCGCCGTGTCGCGGTCGTAGAGCGCGCGGCTCGTGTCCGAGACGATCCGCATGTATTTCTGCCGCTCGAGCGCGGCGAACGCCTCGGCAAACGCCGGGTCGCGCCGCAGCACGGAAGCCCAAGGGCCGCCGCGCGGATCCTCGCCGAACGTCTTGCCGCTCGAGGCCGCGAGCGCCGCCACGTCGGCGAGGCTGTGGCGCTCTGCGTAATCGATGTGGTTCGCGAAGCGCTGATGATTGTTGATGCGGTACTTCGCTCCCCCCACCGGCCAATAAAGCACCATGCTCTCGACCATCTCCGGGTATTCCACCGCGAACGCCACCACCGGGCACGCGCCCATGCAGGCGCCCATGAGATGCGCGCGCGCGATGCCGAGGTGCTCGAGCAATCCCTTGCCCTGCGCGACGTAGCGCTGCCAGGTGAGCACCTCGACCCGGCCGCCCGAGCGCCCGGTCTCGCGCCGGTCGAACACGATGCAGCGGTACTTCTTCGGCAGGTGATCGAGCAGTTTGATGCGCGCGTAGACGCCCTGGGTGCTCCATTTCTCGACCGTGCCGTCGAAACCGCCCGGCGAGTACATGAGGAGGGGCGGCCCTTCGCCGATCACCTCGTAGCGCGTGGCGATGCCGTCGATAAGGGCGCTAGGCAGGACGCTGTCCCTTCAGGTGGCGCTCCGCGCGCACGTCCTCCGCGTAAGCTATGATCGCCTCGAGGCTCACCCGCGCGACATTGGCGTAGCTCTCGGTCTTGGCATCGAGCTGCGAGGCGGCGTAGCCGATCGCCGCGTGCGCCATGCGCATGCGGCCGTCGAGCCACGGGCCGCCGCCGAGGCCGCCGAGGACCGGGATCGACACCGCGCGCACCACCGCGGACCCGGCATCGGGACCCGAGTGGCGGAAGTCGAGCAGCGCCGCGCCGGCCGCTTCCAGATCTTTTGCTTCCTTCACGAGCTCATTCACCGGCCTGCCGCCGTGGAATTCCGCGAAAACCGAGATGCCGGCGTCGGTGAGCGTCTTCACCACCGAAGACGGCGCCTCGACCTTGATCAACTGCGCGCCGCCCTCCTCGACCAGGCGGCGCGCGTTCTGCGCGGTAGCGAAGCGCTGCGGCAGGTCGCAGGATAGAAGCGCGCGCTTCACGCCGCGGCGCACCGCCTTGCACACCACGAGCATCTCTTCGAGCGTGATCTCGCCTTCCTGCTCGCCCCAGAGGTTGACGCCGACCGAGTCGCCGACCGAGACCAGCTCGACGCCGGCGCGGTCGGCGATCTGCGCCATCTGGTAGTCCCAGACCACCACGCCGACGATCTTTTTGCCTGCGCGCTTCATGCCGCGCAGCGCCGCCAGGTCCATCAGACCTTGTAGCCCTTTTCGCGCAGCGCCTTGTCGACCCAGCTGCGCTCGACGGTGCCGGCCATGATCTGCTTCATCGCCGCGGTCTCCTTCTCGAGGATCGCCTTGGCCGAGGCGAGAATGCGCTCGGCCTGGTCCTGCGGCACGGCCACCAGGCCGTCGGCATCGCCCACGATGATGTCGCCCGGCATCACGGCAATGCCGGCGATCGAAACGGGCACGTTGATCTCGCCGGGCCCGTTCTTGTAGGGCCCGCGGTGCGTGACCGCGCAGGCGAACACCGGATAGTCGCCGGCGCCGATCTCGGCCGAGTCTCGGATCGCGCCCCAGATCACGATGCCCGCGACCCCGCGCTGCCGCGCGCGCGACATCATCAGCTCGCCGATGATGGCGTGGTCGCCGAAGCCGCCGGCATCGACCACGATCACGTCGCCCGGCTTCGCCGTGTCGAGCGCCTTGTGGACGAGCAGGTTGTCGCCCGGAGCGGTCTTCACCGTGAACGCCGGACCGGCGAGCTTTCCGGCCTTGTGCATCGGGCGAAGCTGCGGCCCGCTCGCGTAGAGGCGCTCCATGCTGTCGGAAAGGTGCGGCGTGACCATTCTTCCGAGCTCCGCGACCAGGCGCGGGTCGGGCCGCTTGGGGATGTCGAGGATTCTCATCGAGGCGCTCATCTTGACCCCCCGTGAAGGGGGTCGTGAGCCGCTCGCAGAAGCCGCTCGCCTCCCGCCTTGACAGGGGGGCAGTAAGAACCGGTGCTCATCGCTTTTCCTTCCTTTGCTTAAGCAGCTTGTCCAACCGGGGATAAACCCGCCGCGCATTGCCCTCGAAGACCTTGTAGCGATCCTGCTCGCTGAGGCCCTTGAGTTGGTCGACGTAGCGCTTGGTGTCGTCGTAGTGATGGCCGGTGGTCGGATCGATGCCCTTCACGGCGCCGACCATCTCCGAGGCGAAGAGGATGTTGTCGACCGGGATCACCTTGGCGAGGAGCTCGATTCCCGGCAGATGGTAGACGCAGGTGTCGAAGAACACGTTCTTCATGACATGCTCGGAGAGCGGCGGCCGGCCCATGTCCTGGGCGAGACCCCGGTACCGGCCCCAGTGGTACGGCACCGCCCCGCCGCCGTGGGGAATCACGAAGCGCAGCGTCGGGAAGTCCTTGAACAGATTGCCCTGGATGAGCTGCATGAAGGCGGTGGTGTCGCCGTTGATGTAATGCGCGCCCGTGTGATGGAAGTTAGGGTTGCAAGAAGATGAAACGTGGATCATCGCCGGCACGTCGAGGTCGCACAGCTTCTCGTAGATCGGGTACCAATGCCGGTCGATGAGCGGCGGATCGGTCCACATGCCGCCCGAGGGATCGGGGTTGAGGTTCACGCCGACGAAGCCGAGCTCGCTCACGACGCGCTCCAGCTCCGGGATGCAGTTCTTCGGCGACACGCCCGGGAACTGCGGCAGCTGCCCGACGGCGACAAAGTTGTCGGGCAGCAAGCGGCAGATGCGGTGGATCAGGTCGTTGCAGATGCGCGACCACTCGAGGCTCACCTTCTCCGTGCCGACGTGGTGCGCCATGCCGCCCGCGCGCGGCGAGAACAGCGTCAGGTCGCCGCCGCGCTCGGTCTGGAACTTGAGCTGCGGCTGGACGCTCTTCACCAGCGTCTCGTCGCTGATGCCCAGGTCGGTGGAAGAGGGCTTGCGCGCCGAGTCGGCGAGTCCCGCGAGCTGCTTGTCGCGGAACGCGTGCAGCGCCGGCGGCTCGGTGGTGTAGTGGCCGTGGACGTCAATGATCATGGCCGAGGCGCGTCGCCTTCCATTGCCCTGGGCGCGGCCCCTTTGTCTCGCCGCTTATAGCGTTGCCGTTGACGCGCCCGACGTACCGCGTGTCGCCGACGGTGAAGCTGATCTCCTCGCCCTTCAGGCGCGCGTCGCTGATCGGCGTCTTGTTGAGCGTGCCGGAGAGCATCTGGAAGTTCTGCTCGAAGCGCAGCGTGCCCTGCCCGAGGCGCCAGCTGCCGCCCACCTTGGCCGGCGCGTAGTACAGGTGCGAGGTGCACCAGTTGCCGCAGTCCCCGGTCGCCTGCTCGGTGACGTCGGGCGCCCACTCGGGGATCGGAAAGCCGTTCATCACCAGGCGCGTGCCGGGCTTCAGCTGGCTCTGGAACTTCGGCGTGAGGCGGCGCAGGTTGTCCGGCAGCAGGAACAGCGCGAGCACCGTGGCCTGCGAGATGTCGGCCTCGAACATGTCGCCCTGGACGAAGCGCGCCTTGTCGGAGACCCCTTCCTTCGCCGCGTTGCGCCGGGAGAGCTCGACCATTTCGGGGTTGTACTCGACGCCGAGCGCCTTGGCGCCGCGCTTGGCCGCCATGATGATGTTGCGTCCATCGCCCGAGCCGAGGTCCATCACGTAGTCCCGGGGCGTAACCTGCGCCATGTCGAGCATCTTCTCGATCAGCGCGTGGGGCGTGGGCACCCAGACCACGTCCTTGCCCGGCTGCCCCGACGCCGGCTGATACGTCTCGCCGGTGCCGGTTTGTGCAGGGACGCCGCTCGACGCGAGCAGCGCAACGCAAAGCAGGGACACGCGAACCAAGGTAGCCTCCTCGTCGATCGGCGGGACGCGGTAATTATAATAAGTCGATGTTGCGTAGATCGACGTTGCAGCGAGCGTGGCCCGCCGAGGGCGTGACCCGCGTTCCATACTGGGTCTACCAGGACGAGGACCTCTACCGGGAGGAGCAGGAGAGGATCTGGCGCGGCGCGGCGTGGAGCTACCTGTGCCTGGAGGCCGAGCTCCCCGAGCCGCAGAGCTTCGTCACCACCTTCGTCGGCGACATGCCGGTGGTGGTGACGCGCGACGCCAAGGGCACGCTCCACGCCTGGGAGAACCGCTGCGCGCACCGCGGCGCGCTGGTGTGCATGCAGGCGCGCGGCAAGGCCGAGCGCTTCGCCTGCATCTACCACAACTGGGTCTACGACCACGAGGGCAACCTCACCACCGTCGCGTTCCGGCGCGGCATCGCCGGCAAAGGCGGCCTGCCGCCCGACTCCAAGCCGGAGACGCAGGCGCCGAAGAAGCTGCGGGTCGCTTCGCTGCACGGCCTGGTTTTCGGCACGCTCTCGGCCGGCGCTCCGTCGCTCGAGGACTACATCGGCCCGGACATCATCCCGCGCATCCGGCGCGTGATGAAGAAGCCGGTGAAGGTGCTCGGCACGTACACCCAGGTCCTGCCGAACAACTGGAAGCTCTACATGGACAACGTGAAGGACACGTACCATGCGAGCCTGCTGCATCTCTTCTTCACGCGCTTCCGCATCAACCGCCTGACGCAGAAAGGCGGCGTGTTCGTGTCGAAGGACGGCGCGCACCACTGCACCTTCACCGAGATGGTGGAGGACAAGGACGATGCCTACGAGAAGGACGGCATGCGCTCCGCGGGTTCCCCCGCCAGTCAATTCCAATTGGAAGCGCCGGAGCTGCTGGAGCAGGTCGACGAGCTCGGCGACCGGGTGTCGATCCAGATCCTGTCGCTTTTCCCCGGCTTCGTGCTGCACCAGATCCGCAACTCGCTCGCCGCGCGCCAGGTCGTGCCGAAGGGGGTCGACCGCACCGAGCTCCACTGGACGCTGTTCGGCTTCGCCGACGACGACGCGGCGATGCAGCGCCGGCGCATCCTGCAGGCCAACCTGGTGGGCCCCGCGGGCTACATCTCGATGGAGGACGGCGCCGCGACCGGCTTCGTGCAGCGCGGCGTGGCCGGGTCCGCCGACCGCGCCTCGGTGATCGAGATGGGCGGCTCCGCCATCGGCTCGGGCGACTCGCGCGTCACCGAGACCGCGGTGCGCGGCCTGTGGCAGACCTGGCGCCGCTACATGGACCTGTAGATGGAACCGCAGCTGCAGCTCGTCGTCGAGCATCTGCATGCCCGCTACGCGCACGCGCTCGACGCCGACCGCCTCGAGGAGTGGCCGCAGTTCTTCACCGAGAGCGGCACCTACCGCATCACCACCGCTGAGAACGAGGAGCGCGGCCTGCCGCTGCCGGTGCTCTACGCCGAGGGGCGGGCGATGCTGCGCGACCGCGTGGCGTCGCTGCGCCACGCCAACATCTACGAGCCGCAGCGCTACCGCCACCTCGTGTCGTCGATCCTGGTCGAGCGCACCGGCGAGCACACCGCGGCCTCGCGCGCCAACTTCATCGTGGTGCGCATCATGCAGAACGGCGAAAGCGTGCTCTTCGCGAGCGGCCGCTACGTCGACCGCATCGCGCTCGCGCCCGAGCCGCGCTACGAGGAGCGCGTCGTGATCTGCGACAGCCGCGCCTTCGACACGCTGCTCGCGATCCCGCTCTAGTCGGCCTGCTTCAGTCCCAGACCCGCCGCAGCGTGAGCGAGGTCTCCGTGCGGCGGTATTCGTTGAGCTGGATATTGGAGTGGTGGGTGGTGTGCAGCACCTGCGGGCGCAGCACCCAGCCGTTGGCGAACTCCCAGCCCAGGCCGAGCACGGCGTCGTATTGCCGGTCGCGTCGGGTCACGCCGAAGTCGGCGTTGGGCATCTGGTAGTCCGAGTCGAGAATCGACAGGCGCACGTAGACCTCCGCGCGCTCCATCAGCCTGCGCTGCAGTCCCACGGTCGCGCCGAGGAGCCGCCGGTCGCCGTCGGCGCGCCCGGCCAGCGCCTGGTCGTTGCCGACATAGAGCGAGCCGGTCACCGCGGTCAGCGTGGCCGGCTGCAGCACGTAAGTCAGGCCGGCATTGGCGGCATACAGGTCCGAGCTGCTCGTCCTGGTCTGCTCCGTGCGATAGCGGATGCGGTGGGCTTCGCCTCCGAGAGCGACCCGGGTGCGAAGGCTGAGGCGCCGGTTCCATTGCGCGACGAGCGACGCGGTGTCGCGGTAGGAGGCGTTGTCCAGGTCGTACTCGCTGAAGCGGCCGCTGTACTGGATGAGGCTTTGCTCATCGAGCCGGTGCAGGAGCGCCGCCTGAACCTCGGCGCTGCGCGAGTCGAACGTGTCGGCCTCGGAGTACCAGCGCTGGCGGACATCCGCGCTTCCGGTGAGCCCCACGTTGGCGCTCGGGGCATGCGTGTATTCGAGGCCGGCGCCGAGACTCACGAAGTCGTCGGCCCTGGCCATCAGCGACGGATCGAGCGCGAGCTCGTTGCCCAGCCCCGGCACGAACACCGAGCTCAGCGCCGCCGCCGCGTTGACGTTGCTGTCGTGGCCTACGCTGACTTCCGCGTAGCCCCTGAGGACGGCACCGCGCGCGGGCTGGGCTTCGCGCATCCTGGAGAGGTACAGGCGGCTTAGCGTGGCGATCTCGGCCGGCGGTGCGCTCGACAAAATGACGTTGAACTCGCGCTCGGCGCGCTCGAAATCGCGCAGGGCGAAATACGCGCGCGCCATCTCCAGCCGCGCGGCGAGGTGGCCGGGGTTCACGGTGAGTACGCGCTCGAAAACGAAAGTAGCGCGGTTTGGCCGCCCCGATTCGAGCGCCGCCACGCCGAGCAGGTAGTCGAAATCCGGCCGCCCGGCGTACTGGCGCTCGAGCGGTGCGAGCAGTGCCCAGGCCTGATCGGCCTCGCCCGATCGCACCAGCGCCTCGGCGCGCGCGAGCAGCGCGACGTCGAGATCCTCCTGGGCGGGCGACGGGCCGGCGCGCAGGACGAGCGCGAGGCACAGCGTAACCGCGGCGATCCAGCGCATCGGGGGTGCTGCCGCTTTCTGTGTTGTTTTGGGACCCTCTTCGCGGGGGCCCTCTCAGGGGATTATTTCATGCACCCCGGGATTCACCTGCCCACAAAATCACTTGAGCTTGCCGGGCGGGGTGGTCTTTGGGGCTTTCAGCGGATCAAGGCCGATTCCTTTTCCCAGGCCCTTATCCCCCAGCGTCTGGTTCGGGGGCACCGGCGAGGCAGCGGCCGGGTTCGCGCCGACCGGCGCGGCGTCGGCGCTTTTCTGCAGGCGGCGCTCGTCGCTCGCGCTCGGGCCGCGCAGCTGCGGTCCGGTGTTGCCGCGGTTGAGCGAGGCGACCTGCATGAACTCCGGCGTGCGCTCGAGGCGCACCGGCGCAAGGTCGTTCCGCCTGCTCGCGAACGCGATTTCCCCGGGGGCGACATCGATGCGGCCGCCGGGAGCCTGGAGGTAGGTCCCGCCCATCGTCACGCGGCTGAACGTGCCGGTTTCATTGGCATAGGTCTCGTGGTCGGTGCCGCGGATGCCGATCACGTGCATGTCGTTCCTGAGCTGGTAGCTGTCCTTGTTGGTGCGGCCGATCGCCCCGGTGACCGAGCGCAGGCCGCCTTTGAGAAGGTCGATGATCGCCCGCTCGGTGCCGTCCTCGGCCCCGTGGTAGCTGTACTTGGTCAGCTTGACCCTCGACTCGGCGCGCACCGCGACCAGCGCCTCGTCGCTCATGACGAGCTGCGCATGCGAGCCGGCGGCGGAGCGAATCACGTCGCCCTCATAGACCGCGTCACCCTTGGCGAGCGGCTTGGCGACACCGTCGGCGCCGACGCGCTCGACCTGGCCGAACGCCCACAGGATGTGCCCCGCGGCCTCCTGCGACCAGCCCAAGCGGGGCATGACCATCAGGCAGCCCGCCACCAGCGCCGTTGCAATCCGTTGCCTCGACATGGTTCCCCCTTCGTGACGGCCCTTTATGTCACGGCGCACGGGGGCGCGAAATACTCCCACTACAATGGCGGCATGGCTTCGTGGATTATTCCCGCCCTGAAAGCGGTACTACCGCACGTCAAGACAATCTATGACACTGCGGCCCCGGTGTTCACCAAAAAGAAGGTCGAGGCCGTGCCGGATCCGGCACTCCTCCTGCAGCAGCAGATCGCCGAGCTGCAGTCCGCCGCGGCGCAGAACACCGCGCACGTGAAGGAGCTCGCCGCGCAGCTGCAGAGCACCGTGGCCGCGCTGCAGGAAGCCGCGCAGCTCGCCGAGCATCGCATGCGGCGCATCACCATCCTCGCGTCGGTCGCGGGCGCGGTTTCGCTGTGCGCCCTGGCGGTGGCGGCCGTCGCGCTCCTGCGCTAGGCCCTAGCGCGGCGGCGCGAGCCGGAACTTCTCCATCCGGTAGCGCATAGTGTCGCGCGACACGCCGAGAAGCCGCGCCGCGCGGCTCACGTTCCACTGGGTGGTCTCCAGCGATTCGAGCATCAGCGCGCGCTCGGCGCGATCCAGCCGCGAGGATTCCGGTGCCGCATCCGCCGCCGCGGCGGCGCTCTGCGCTGCGGCGGGCCGCGGCGGCGCGCCGGCCACCGGCGACAGGCTCGCGGGCTCGAGCTCGAGCGTCGGCCCCGCGGCGAGCAGCACCGCCTGCTCGACGACGTTGCGCAGCTCGCGCACGTTGCCCGGCCAGCAGTGCGCCGCGAGCAGCCGCTCGGTCGCGGCCGAAAGGCGCAGACCCGGCTTGCCGTAGCGCGCGCCGTGCACGGCGAGGAAGTGGCGCGCGAGCAGCAGGATGTCCGCGCCGCGCTCGCGCAGCGGCGGCACCGCGAGCTCCACCACGCGCAAGCGGAAATACAGGTCGGAGCGGAAGCGCTGCTCCTTCACCAGGATCTCGAGCGGCCGGTGGGTCGCGGCGACGATGCGCACGTCGACCTTCTGGTCGCGCAGGCTGCCCACGCGGCGCACCGACTTCTCCTCGAGCAGCTTGAGAAGCTTCGCCTGCAGGCCGAGGTCCATGTCGCCGATCTCGTCGAGGAACAGCGTTCCGCCCGCGGCGGTCTCGACCAGGCCGAGCTTGCGCTCGCGCGCGTCGGTGAACGCGCCGCGCTCGTGCCCGAAGAGCTCGGACTCGAGGAGCTGCCCCGGGATCGACGCGCAGTTGATCTCCACGAACGGCTTGTCGGCGCGCCGGCCCGAGTAGTGCAGCGCGCGCGCGACGACCTCCTTGCCGACCCCGGTTTCGCCCGTCACGAGGACCGCCGGCGCGTCCGTGTCGGTGAGGCGCATTTCCGCCTCGATTACCTGCGCGAGGCGGCTCTTCAGCGCGCGCATCGGCTCGGACTCGCCCAGCAGGTTCTCCAGCCCGGCGTGTGCGGCGTGGCGCCGCTCGTGATAGTGCAGCGTCTCCTCGCGCCGCACCTCGCCCAGCGCCTTTTCGAGAAGCAGGGTCAGCTTGCTCAGCGACACCGGCTTGGTGAGGAAGTCGTAGGCGCCCGCCTTCATCGCTTCGACCGCGGTTTCCACGCTGCCATGTCCGGTGAGCATGATGACGATCAGGCTCGGGTCCGAGGCGCGCAGGCGGGCGAGCGCGGCCAGCCCGTCCATGCCGGGCAGCCGCAGGTCGAGCACCACCGCGTCGGGCTTGAAACGGTCGAACGCGGCGAGCCCGTCCTCGGCGCTGCCCGCGGTCTCGGCATCGTAGCCGTTGCGCTGCAGGTAGGTCTTGATGTTGCGGGCGAGCGTTGCTTCGTCTTCGACCACCAGGACGGCGCAGGGCAAGGCGGTCTCCTTATGTGGCCGGCAGCAGCACGTCGACCGTGGTGCCGGCGCCCGGCGTGCTCGCGAGCGCGATGGACCCGCCGAAGCGCTGCACGATGCGCCGGGCGAGCGGCAGGCCGATGCCGATGCCTTTGGGCTTGCTGGTGTGGAACGGCTTGAAGGCGCCCTGCATTTCCTTCGAGGTCATGCCCGGGCCGTCGTCGCGCACGCTCACACGCAGGCCGTGCTCGCCGTCGCGCTGCACCGCGACGCCGATGCTGCCGTCGCGCTCGATCGCCTCCATCGCATTGGCGATCAGGCTGGTGAACACGTGCTCCAGCATCAGGGCGTCGGCCTTGACCGGCGGCAGCGGCGCGTCGATATCCACCGTGGCGCGGATGTGGCGCCGCTCAAGCTCGCGCTCGAAGCCGGCGAGGCTCGCCTGCACCAGCGAGCCGACCTGGACCGGCTCGGCCTTGTCGCCGAGCGGCTGCGAGTACGAGAGTAGCCGCCGAATCCACGACTCGAGCCTGTCCACCTGCTCGACGATGTCACTCGCCTCGGCACGCCAATCGGCGGGGGGCGAGTCCAGCGCGAGCTCGGCCGAAGAGCGGATCGAGGCCAGCGGATTGCGGATGCCGTGCGCGACGGCGGAGCTCATCTCGCCGATCGCAGCGAAGGTCTCCGACTGGACCAGGCGCTCGCGCTGCGCGCGGATCGTGTTGTCGGCTCGCCGCACCAGCCAGAAGAGCGTCGCGTACTGGAACAGGCCCGCAAGCGCTGCGCCGATCCAGATCGCTTCCTTGCCCGCCGCGATCGCCTCGAAAAGGGCCTGCGGCGTCTTGTAGAGCTCCACGACGCCGACCACTTCGCCCGCGGCGCCGGCGCGCACCGGGGTATAGATCTCGAAGAAATAGCGGTAGCGCGGGTCGAGCGCCTCGTGCTCGGTCTTCACGCGCTCGCCGCCGTGCGCCACCACCGTGCCGGCGAGCGCGGCCTCGAGCTCGTCGTTGTCGGTGAAGTGGCGGCCGATGAGCGCCGCATCCGAGGACCAGATCATGCGGCGCTCGCGCGAGTAGAGGTTCGCCCGGAGCACGTCGGGCAGCGCGGCGATGTGCGCGACAAAATCCTTGTATTCGCCGTCATGCGCCACATTGCCGGTGAAGTAGCCGGCCGCCTGCTCCACGTCCACCATGCTGTCGACGACTTCCTGCGTCAGACGTGCTTCCTGCTGCAGCATGCGCTCGGTGAGGAACCCGGACAGCAACCAGCCGGACACCACGCTGATCGAAGTGATCGATACCAGCCCGACCGCGGCAAACCAGCGGCTCAGGTTGAACGGATTGGCTCGCATTCCAAGCACAGTCTAGGTTCCCCGCCGAGGCTGCTTTTTGATATGAATCAATGCGAACGGCGGGCCGTGGCTGCCGGCTCGCCGTCCGCTTCCTACGTATGCGCTGGGCTACCCGAGGATGAAGTCCACGCCGTGGTCGTCTTCGCCGTCGACCAGGTCGTCCGCGCCGTGCTTGGCGAGAATGAAGTCGACGCCGTTGTCGTCCGTGCCGTCGACCGCGTCGTCGGCGCCGTGCTTGCCGAGGATGACGTCCACGCCGTGGTCGTCGAAGGGATCGACCGCGTCGTCGGCCCCGTGCTTCGCCACGGTGGTGAGCGCCGACACCGGAGCGGCGGCAGGGGTTTCGCTACGGGTTGCAGCGGAGGCGCCGGTAGCGATGAGGGCAAGCGCCGAGAGGACTGCGGAAAGAAGGGCGGTTCTGCTGTTCATGAGAGGCTCCGTGAGTTTTGGGTTTGATTCCCCGCGCCTCCCTATACGCACCCCGCATGCCAGCGCCTTTTCCGGCCCCTGAATTCCACGCTAAGCCCTCGGCGCAAAGAAGATTTCCAGCCGCTGCCCTCTCCATCCGGCCATTGCGGCCGGAGTGGGGGCTGGGGCATATACCCCACCATCTGGTGGGCCTGCCCCAGGCTAGAACCCCACCGCCTCAGTTCGCGGCGAAACAGTAGAAGTAGCCGTTCCCGCCGGTACCGTTCAGCGCCTCGAGACTGCAGCCTCGCGACGGATGCGACGAGTTCCAGGACTTCGAGGCCGCGTCGTCACGCAATCCCTCTCGGTCATGGTGGCCGACGAATGCCGAACCTTCGCCGCCGCTCGTCCAGTTGCCGCAAGTGGTGTCGCCCTTGTCCGCCGCAAACGCGCGCCCGTCGCCCTGCGAGCCGGTGAGAATGTCGTGGTAATTGGGCTTCAGCCGGCGGCTATTGACCTGCTCGCCTTTCGCCGTGAGCGCAGTGTCGAAATTGATGTTCGGATTCGCGTGCAGCTCTTCGACGTCCTTCGCCACCACCACGCCCTTCGCGTTGCGCCACGGTCCCTTGCCGATCCGGTCGCGCGCGTTCACCGCCGCCTTTCCGCCGGCGCCCGTGGTGCTGAGATACGCCCGCCAGGTTTTCCCGCCCGCGTTCGCCTCCTTAGCGAGCGTCTGGCAGCGCGCGTCGGCTCCCGTCAGCCCGCCCAGGTCGCCGCCCTTGCCGGGATTCGTGGCGAGAAAGAACGTCATGCCCGAGTCCTGCGCCTGCGTTGCACAGCCTGCCGTCATTGCCGCAACGCACAGCGCGCCTAGAAGCTTGCGATTCATGGTGACGCTCCTCGATTTTGGTTTGGGGACGCCGGTAGAACACCCGCAACTGGCGAATAGTCCGCCTCGTTTATCTTCTTCATCTGTCACCCACCAGGAAGTGGAGCGCAAACAATCGCTTGTCCCGAAAACGTCTGCATAATGATCGCCGGCAATGTTGCGGGTGATTAGGACGCATCAAGTGAGGCCGAGCCAGCTTGCCGGAAGCCCAAGGGCGATGTTCGTGGTGCTCCTGTTAGCTGGTTGCGCGCAACCGCAAGTAGCGAAGGAGCCTGCACTTGAAGAACAGGCGGACGCTGGCTTGAGCAGATGCGGATATGTGCAAAGCCACGATCTCTTCGATCGTTTGCGCTGTCTCCGAGTCAGGTTGGAGGAGATGATGATGCCTCCTGACAGCCGATTGGTGAGCGACGCTTCCGCGTCAGCGCGTCGCGCTTCCTACAGCGCGCAATCGAAATGACCAGGTGCCTGAAATGAAAGCCGCGTTCGTAGTGTTCGACCGCCTGACGTCGCTGGATTTCGTCGGGTTCTACGATCCCGTGACGCGGCTGAAGTCGATGAAGATCCTCGAGGATTTCGACTGGCGCATCTGCTCCACCACGCGCGCGGTGGTCGACGACCGGGGTCTGCGCATCGAGGCCGGCGCGGTCGAGGAGCCGCTCGATTCCTACGACATGCTCTTCGTCCCCGGCGGATTCGGTACGCGGGACCTCCAGCACGACCGCGGTTTCGTCGACTGGCTGAAGACGGCCCGCTCCGTGCCGCTCAAGATATCGGTGTGCACCGGCGCGCTGCTTCTGGGAGCCGCGGGCTTTCTTCAGGGGCGCCGCGCGACGACGCACCCGGCCGTGTACAAGGAGCTGGAGCGCTACTGCGGCGAGGTCGTCCGGGAAAGAGTCGTGGATGAAGGGGACGTCATTACCGCAGGAGGCGTTTCGGCCTCGATCGATCTGGGCTTGCACCTGGTGCAGAGGTTGGCCGGCGTGGATGCGCGCCAGCGCGTCGCTTCCCAGATGGATTATCCGTACCGTTGAAAGCGATCTGGCAGTGATCAGACGATGAAGCTCCACATCACTCCGGGGTCGCCCTACGCGCGCATGGCGCGGATCGTGGTGCTCGAAAAGAAGCTGGAAAGCCGGGTGGAGATCGTGTTCGCGAAGACGCGCGCCGCCGCCAGCCCCTATTACGCGATCAATCCGTCGGGCCGCGTGCCTTATCTCGTGCGCGACGACGGCGTCGGGATGGAGGAATCGGCGCTCATCTGCGATTACCTGGACCGGCTCGACGGAAGACCGGCGTTCGAGCTGCCCTCGGGCAGCGCAGGACTGGAAGCGCGGCGGCTGGAGGCGCTGGCGAGGAGCCTGCTCGACGGGCTCGCGGTCTGGGGCCGCGAGCTGGCGCGGCCCTCCGGCGAGCGCTCTCCCGGAGTGATCGCGCACGAAACCGAGCGCGCGCGGCGCATGGTGGATCTGTGGGAGAAGGAGATCGGCCACGCGCACATGCGCGGCGCGCTCAACCTGGCGCAGATGACCCTCGGCGTCGCGCTCGGTCTGGAGCTGCGCAATCCCGATTTTCTCTGGCGTCCGCGGCATCCGCAGCTCGCCGCCTGGTACAACCCGCTCGCGGCGCGCGCGTCGTTCGTCGCGACCGCTCCGCCGCGCGCCTGAGGGGCCGGCGGTGAACAGGCTCGAAGCCGCGGCGCTCGTCCTCTACGCGGCCACGGTTCTTCTTTGCACCACCCTTGTGGTCGGATACCGAGAGCTTGATTTCTTAGGGGCCCTGATCGCGCTCACGCTTCCCTGGAGCCTCGTCACGGTCGTTTTCATCTGGTCGTTGATCCACGGCGCGTCGCTCTGGCTCTTCTGGCTCGTCTACCTCGGCGGCGGCGCCGCGAACGTCTTCCTGCTCCACCGCTACCTGCCCAGGCTGTACGCGCGCCTGCGCGGCTAGGAAGGCGGGTGGGCCGCCGCCCTGCGCCAGGCCGCGGGCGGCATGCCGAACTCGCGCTTGAACGCGCGGCTGAACGCGGCCTCGGACTCGTAGCCGCTGCGCTCGGCGAGCTGCGCGATCGCGTCCGCGCCCGAGCGCAGCGCCTGCGCCGCGAGCGCGAGGCGCCAGCGCATGAGGTACTGGATCGGCGGCTCGCCGACCAGCGCGGTGAAGCGCTCGGCGAGCGCCGAGCGCGAAAGCGCCGCCTCGCGCGCCAGCTCGTCCACGGTCCAGTGCCTGCCGGGCGCGGCGTGCAGGAGCGCGAGCGCGCGGCCGACGTGCGCGTCGCGCACCCCGGCGAGCCAGCCCTTGCCGCCGGGCGGCAGGCGCTCGATGTAGCGGCGCAGCGCCTCCACGAACAGCAGCTCGGCGAGCTTGGCGAGCATGGATCCAGCCCCCGGCCGCAAAGCCGCAGATTCGCGCACGCCGGCGCGGAAGAGCTCGCGCAGCATCGCCGCGGCGGGTCCCTCGCCCATCTGAATGCAGACCAGCCGCGGCAAAGCCTCGAAGAGCGGCCGGAACACGCTGCGGCTCAACGCGAGGTAGCCGCAGACGAAGCGCGTCGCCGCTCCGCCTCCGCCGTGGCGCATGTGGAACAGCTCGGCGCCGCTCTCGGGGTCGGGCGCGAGCGCGGCCTGCGCTTCCATCGGCGCGAGCTGCAGGTCGGTGCCCATCAGGTGCTTGCCTTCCTTCGGGAAGAGGATCAGGTCGCCGGCCGACGCCTCGAGCACCTCTCCGCCGTCGGCGAGCCGCACCTTGCAGCGGCCCTCGGTCAGGAAATGGAAGAACGCGACGTGCTCCGAGGCCACGAGGCGCTGCCGCACGGCTGCGAGGCCGAGCTCGCCGCGGATGCACCAGGGCGTGGTGAACTCGGCGTTGAGGTACACCGCGCCCTCGAGGCGCACCGAATTCAGAACGTTCGACAGGGCATCCATGGAGTTGCGGTCAATAACGGCGGCGCCGCGGCCAAGACGCGGAGCCGGGCGGCAGCGAGACTAGCACCCGTCTAGAGAACCGGAAAGGATCCGTCATGACAACTGCAACCGAGAGCCGCTCTGTCGATCAGGCGCTGCACGCGAAGACCTACGAGGGAAGCTGCTTCTGCGGTGCCGTCCACTTTACCGTAACCGGCGAGCCCGCAGCGATGGGCTACTGCCACTGCGAGTCCTGCCGCACCTGGTCGGCAGGGCCGGTCAACGCCTTCACGCTATGGAAGCCCGAAGCGCTGAGAGTCACGCGCGGGGCCGATAGCATCGGGACCTTCAACAAGACCCCCAGGAGCAATCGCAAATGGTGCAAGCGCTGCGGCGGCCACCTCTTCACCGAGCATCCGGCCTGGGGGCTCACCGACGTCTATGCGGCCGTCATCCCCGAGTTTCCGTTCCGCGCCGGAGTCCACGTCAACTACCAGGAGACGAAGCTGCGCATGTACGACGGGCTGCCGAAGCTGAAGGACTTCCCGAAGGAGATGGGCGGCTCCGGCATCGCACTCGCGGAATGACCTAAGATGCAGGGCGATGCTTGAGCTCAGGCCGAACTGCGAGCACTGCAACAAGCCCCTGCCCCCGGCCGCGCTCGACGCGCGCATCTGCAGCTACGAATGCACTTTCTGCGCGGCGTGCGTCGACAACGTTCTAGCCAACGTCTGCCCCAACTGCGGCGGGGGGTTCGCTCCCCGTGCCATCCGGCCGGCGCGAAACTGGAAAGGCGACAATTTCCTCGGCAAGGATCCTGCAAGCCCGAAGGTGAAGCACCGGCCGGTCGACCCGACGGCGCACGCGAAGTTCTCGGTGCCGATCCGTGGCATTCCGCCGGAAAAGAGATAACCCTTTGGGGGAAAGTGCGGAAATAGTCGCTGCGGGGCGGGGCGCGGGTTCGTATGCTGGACGCCTCGAATAGACCGGGAGGCCGAGATGGCGACGCCAAATCGACAAACCCCTGAGGCGCCGGTCCAGGCCGCGCTCGCGCAATACCTGCCGCTGGAGAAGACGTACAGGGACGCGGTGAAGCTCTTCTCGCGCTTCCACCAGGCGCAGGGCTTCCGCCAGTACCTGCAGCGCCGCGCCGCCTTCGTCGTCCCGGCGGTGGCGCTCTTCGTGCTGGTGAGCGTGGCGTGCACCGCCGCCACCGTCATCTTTCTCGCCGACCGGCACGCGCTCCTCGCCCTGCCCGGCATGATGCTCGCGCCGTTCGTGCTCATCGGCAGCTTCTTTGTCGAAGCGTTCGTGTTCTTCTCGTGGCTCGAGGGCCGCGCGCTCGCCCAGGCGCTCGGCCGCCGCAGCAAGCGCGACTTCGACTTCGGCCAGATGCCGCAGAACGTTCCCTGGGTGCTCGCGGCTCTTTTCCTGGTGCTGCCGCTCTTCATCCTCGCGTCGGTTTCGTTCACGGCCGCCCTGGTGCTGATCCTGCTTGCGGTGGGCATCATCGTTGCCATCGCGAAGTTCGATCGCTAGGAGATGGAGGCCGGCTAGGCGGTAGGCGTCCTGGGGGGCTTGCGCCGCGCCCGGATGTCGCTCGCCAGGATGCTCACCGCGAGGGCGACGCCGCCCGCCGCGGCCGCCAGGAAGAGCACGATCGCGAGCCCGGGGTAGCCGAACAGGCGGAACGACGTTTCCACCCGCATCAGGAGCGCTGCGCCGATGATGAGGGCCGCGAGGACGAGGCCGAGCGAGATGCGGTTGGCCACCTTCTGCAGGCCCTCCATCAGGCGAGTCTCGTCGATCGCGTCGACCTTCACCTGGAACTCGTTGTCGGCGAGCCGGTCGAGGATGCGGTTCACCCGCCCGGGCAGGTTCTGCACGAACTTCTTGAGGTCGACCGCGGTGCTGACCAGCGCACCCAGCGAGAAGTCGCGCGCCATCTGGTGCTCGGTGATCTCGGCCGTGTGGCGCCGGATCGCGGCGTTCGGATCGAAGTGCGGCGCAAGGGTACGGCCGATCTCGTCGAGATTGAGCAGCGTCTTGCCGACCATGGCAAGCTCCGGCGGAAGGCGGATGCCGCTGTCGGCGGCCACCCGAAGCAGCATCAGCACCACGCGCCCGACCTGCGGGCGCTGGATCCGCACCTCCTGATGCTGCGCGACGATGTCGGCAACGCCGCGTGCGAACGCGCCCTGGTCGGCGTTTTCGCGCCGCTCGCCGAGCAGGAGCAGCGTCTTCGCGGCGTCGTCGGCGCGGTTGTCCGCCACCGCGAGCAGGAGCTGCAGCATCCGGTCCTGCAACCCGCGGGAGAGGTGCGCCACCATGCCGAGGTCGAGCAGCGCGATTTTCCCGTTCACCACGAACACGTTGCCCGGATGCGGATCGGCGTGGAACAGGCCGTCGCGCAGGATCTGCTTGAGGTACGCCCGGAACAGCGCGTCGGCGAGGCGCTCGCCGTCGAGCTCGATGCGCGCGAGCGGGCTCAGCGCCGTGATCTTGGTGCCGCCGACGAACTCCATCGTCAGCACGCGCGAGCTGCTGTAGCCCAGCACCGGCTCGGGCACGCAGATCTCGTCGATCTCGGCGAGGTTGCGCGCCAGCGCCAGCAGGTGCACCGTTTCCTGGCGGAAATCGAGCTCACGGGCGAGCGATTTCCTGAACTGGTCGAACATCTGCCCGAGGTCGAAGCGCCGCCCGAACTCGGTGTGGCCGTCGAGGAAGCGCACGACGTCGGACAGCGCCTCGAGGTCGTCGGCGACCCGCTCACGGATGCCGGGGCGCTGCACCTTGAGCACCACTTCGCGCCCGTCCCTGAGCCTGGCGTGGTGAACCTGCGCGATCGAGGCGGCGCCGAGCGGCTGCTCGTCGATGGAAAGAAATGCCTTGGAAAGCCGCACGCCCAGCTCGTCGGCCACGATCTTTTCCACCTCGGCGAAAGGAAACGGCGTCACGTTGTCCTGAAGCCGGGTGAGCGCCTGCGCGTAGGCCGGCGGCACGATATCGGGCCGAGTCGAGAGGAGCTGACCGAGCTTGATGCAGGTCGGCCCCAGCCTCTCGACGTCGGCGGCGAGCTCCTCGGCCTCGGCCAGGGGCGCCGATTCCACCTCCTCGTCCTCGGGCATGAGGTCCGAAAGACCGGCGCGCCGCACCAGATCGCCTCGGCCGTACTTCCACAGGAGCCAGGCGAAGTCCTTGTAGCGCTTCAGATGCTCGGGTTTGAGCGATACGCCCATCCGGGCCTGCGAAGCAAGGTTTGTTCGCGTGTCGCGCCGCGGCTACACTGCGTGGTCAGCGCCCGCGGTTCAACGAGGATCTGAAATGACGAACGAGAAAATCAAGCTGCGCACCGAGAACGGCCAGCTGATCGAGGTCGTGGTCCTCAACAAGCGCGCCGAGCTGATCGAGGTGGTGATCGGCGAGGGCGTGCACAATGTGAGGTGCACCCTCACGCCCACGCGCAATGGCCTCGCCTACGCCGGCAAGGTCATGGGCCGCGAGGTGATCTACGAGCGCAGCCGCGGCCAGGTGCAGGCGGACATCGATCGGTTGAATCCGAACGTGCGCAAGCCCCGAGGCCGCTGATGCTGCGTCCAGCCGTCGGGGTCGCGCTCCTCGCCTGGGCCGGGGCCGGCGCCGCGGCACCGCGCCTCGACAGCGTGTCGGTGCAGGTGCTCTCGGGCAAAGGCAGCGACGTGGTGGTCTCGGTCTCGATCGAGCGGCCGACGCTGCTGGATCTCACCTGCAGCGCGACGATCGACACCGGCGACGGCGGCCGCATCCCGATCGCGTGGAATCTCGGCGACAGCCGCACCAAGACCGCGCGCTACGAATACAAGCGGCCCGGGACCTACCGCGTGCGCGTTTCCGGAACGGGCAAGGAGGCCTGCGTCGGCCTGAAGGAGGCCTCGCTCACGGTCGGCACGCCGGGCCAAGCGAGCGCCGCGCCGCGCTGCCCCGCCGGCTGGACCCTGGTCGAGGATTCCGCCAAGGGCCCGCGCTACACCTGCCGCGCCCGGCCGCCGGCGCAGCCGCTGCGCTGCGCCGAAGGCACGACCTACTTCGCCGAGGGCGGCGAAATCGGCTGCCGCTAGCCTACTTTCCCAGAAGCTCCCTGCACCCCGCCCGCGTCGCCCAGTACTCCCACGCCCGCCAGGTCTCGGGCGAGTGCGGCTTGTAGCCGGCGTTGCGCGCGTCGATCTCGCCGCGCGAGAGCGGCTTCACCTCGCCCAGCTGCATCGCCGCCATCTGCACGCGCGCGTTGCGCGGCACGTAGACCGACATGCGCACCACCTCGATCAGCGAGCGCGCCGCGGCGACGAAGCCGTGTCCGCGCATCAGCGCGACGTTGTTGCCGGCCAGGCGCGCAGCGAGGTCGCGCCCCTGCGGCATGTTCGTGACGAGCAGATTGGTGTCGCCGAACCGGTCGCGGATGTCCCAGACCGGCACTTCCGCGCCCATGAAGCTGCCCGAATGGATCACCGGGCGAAGCGGCGTGGACGTGATGCCGAAGGGCAGCACGTCCTCGGCGTGCGCGTGCACGACCGCGAGCACTTCGGGCCGGGCCTCGTACAGCGCGCCGTGGATGAAGCGCTCGAGATAAGGCTGGCGCGAGTCGCCGCCCGCCGGCGTGCCGTCCAGGTCGAACTCCATGATGTCGGCCTGCTGCACCATCTCCGGGCTGAGCGAGCGCGCGAGCAGATAGCGCTTCGGGTCGCGCGGATGGCGCACGCTGACGTGGCCATAGGCATCGACGATGCCCTCGTGGGCGAGGATGCGGTTGGCGATCACCACGTCGGCAAGTACGCGTTCCAGATCGGTCATTTCGATATCCCGTGTAACGTCCCCGTGCGATCGTAGCGGATGCTCCGCATCCTTGTCGTCTGGCTGATCAACGCCGCGGCCCTTGCGGCCGTCGCCTACCTCATGCCGTCGGTGAACATCGACAGCCCTGGCGCGGCCCTCGCCGCGGCCCTGGTGCTCGGCCTGGTGAACGCGCTGGTGCGGCCCGTCCTCGTGCTCCTCACGCTGCCGGTCACGATCCTTACGCTCGGGCTTTTCATCTTCGTGATCAACGGGCTGCTCTTCTGGGCGGTCGGCTCGTTCGTCTCCGGCTTCCATGTGGCCGGCTTCTGGTCCGGGGTCTTCGGCGCCATCATCTTCAGCCTGATCTCGTGGGCGCTCTCGGCCCTGGCCCTCAAGTAATTGGGCGGGTTGCGCGCCTTGCGCGCCAAGCTGCGCGATCCGGTCATCATCCTGCCCTACCTCTGGTACGGAACGCAGGCGCGCCTCAGCCTGCGTGGCCGCGTGCTCGAGGACGAGGGCTTCCGCCCGGCGCGCGCCGCCGAGCGCCGCTGGCGCAACCTGGTTGCGTTTCTCAAGCGCATGGAGACCGACGTGGTGCGCGGCGCGGCGCTGCGCGCGCGATTCGGCCGGGCCTGCGCGGAAACGACGAGCGACCGCCAAGGCTACTTCGCGGTGGAAATGAACGCGAGGGCCGCGCCGGGATGGAACGAGGTCGAGATCGAGCTCGCCGCTGCGCCGGGAACCCAGGCAATCGGGCGCGTGCTGGTGCCGGCCGCGCAGGCGCGCTTCGGCATCCTGAGCGACATCGACGACACGATCGTCTACACCCACGTGCTCAGCAAGTGGCGCATGCTCGCCTCGCTCGCCCTGTCCAATGCCCGCACGCGCAAGCCGTTCAAGGGTGTCGGCGCGTTCTACCGCGCCTTGCACGCGGGCGTGAACCCGGTGTTCTACGTGTCGAAGAGCCCGTGGAACCTGTATGCGCCGCTGGTCGAATACCTCGACGTCCAGCGCCTGCCGCTCGGGCCGCTCGTGCTGCGCGACTTCGCCCTGCGCATGAACCGCAACCACAAGGCCGAGGCGATCGAGGCGATCCTGCAAACCTATCCGCGGCTCGGCTTCGTCCTGATCGGCGACAGCGGCGAGCAGGATCCGGAGATCTACGCCGCGATCGTGCGCCGCCATCCGCAGCGCATCCGCGCCATCTATATTCGATCGATCGACCCCCGGCCTGAACGTCTGAGGGCAATTCAACTCTTGACGAAAACGGTGTCGCACACGGGCTGCCAGCTGGTCCTCGCCCCCGACAGCGAGTTTGCCGCGGCGCATGCCGCCGGCGAAGGACTGATCGCCGCCGCGGAGCTTGCCAACGTGCGCGCCGACAAGAAAGCCGACCTCGCCCGCCCGAAGCTAGCCTAACGCCTTGGCCGAGGCCTCGGCGTCGAGCAGCTTCTCGAAAGCCGCGCCGTCGACCGGGGCGCTGAAGTAGTGGCCCTGCCACTCGTCGCAGCCGAGCGCGAGCACCCGCGAGAGCTGGGCCTCGTTCTCGATGCCCTCGGCCGCCACCGAGATGTTCAGCGTCTTCGCGAGCACCGCGATCGCACGCACGATCGCCTCGTCGGCGGCATGGGTGTTGATCGAGCGCAGGAAGGAGCGGTCGATCTTCAGCTTGTGCACCGGAAGCTGGCGCAGGTACGCGAGGCTGGAGTAGCCGGTGCCGAAGTCGTCGATCGAGATGCGCACGCCGAGCTCGCCGAGGCGGCGCAGCGTCCCGATGTTCTCCTCCAGGCTCGACATCAGCACGCGCTCGGTCACCTCGAGCTCGAGCGAGGACGCCTCCACGGCGTTCGCGCGCAGCGCGGCCGTGACCTTCTCGAGATAGGCATGGTGCTGGGCGAGCTCGGGCGCGGACACGTTCACCGCGATCCAGCAGCGCCCGGGGTGCGTGCGCTGCCAGGCGCCCGCCTGCGACAGAGCGCGCTCGAAGGTCCATTCGCCGATCGAGCGGATCAGGCCGCACTCCTCGGCGAGGGGCACGAAGTTTCCGGGCAGGAGCAGGCCCCGGTCCGGGTGGTTCCAGCGCACCAGCGCCTCCGCGCCGACCACCAGCCGCCGGCCGCGCACCACCGGCTGCCAGTGCAGCACGAGCTCGCTCCTCGCGAGCGCGACGTGCAGCTCGTTCTCCAGGCGCAGCCGCTCCACCGAGCGCGCGTGCAGGGCCGGCTCGTACATGCGCCAGGTGCCGCGCCCGCTCTCCTTCGCGTGGTACTTGGCGGCGTCGGCGTTGCGCAGCAGCTCGGCGAAGTCGCGCGCGTCGTTCGGATAGACGCTGATGCCGATCGAGGCGCCGACGTTGAGCGTGCGCCCCTCGACGCTGAACGGCCGCGCCAGCACGCCGAGGATGCGCTGTGCGATGGCTGCAGCTTCCTCCGTATTTCTTATGTTTTGGATCAAGACAAAATCGTCGCCGCCCAGGCGGGCCAGTGTTTCGCTCGGCAGGAGGCTCTCCAGGCGCGCGCCGACCTCGCGCAGCAGCGTATCCCCGGCCTGGTGGCCGAGCGACTCGTTCACCAGCTTGAAACGGTCGATGTCGATCAGGAGCAGCGCGAGCTGCGCGCGGCTGCGCGCCGCCTGCAGGATGGCCTGCGCGCCGCGGTCGGCGAGCAGCACGCGGTTGGGAAGGCCGGTCAGCGCGTCGCGGGTCGCGAGGTATTCGGCGCGCGCCTCGGCCTGGCGGCGCGGCGTGATGTCGGCCGCGGTGCCGCGGTAGCCGACAAAGGCGCCCGTGGGATCGCGCACCGGCACCGCGCTCACCGATTGCCAGATCACGCCGCGCGAGCGAGTGACGACCCGGTGCACGAGCTCGCGGAAGGCGTGGCCGTCGGGCGCCTGGTCCGCGAGCCATTCCTGCACCGCGCGGTCCTCGCCGAGCGGCATGATGTCCTGCGCGCTGCGCCCGAGCAGCTCCTCTGGCCGGTAGCCAAGGACCGCCTCGACCCGCTCCGAGAGGAAGGTATAGCGCCACGACGCGTCCGCCTCCCACAGGTACTCGCCTGAGGCCTGCGCCATGTCGCGGAAGCGCTGCTCGCGCTCGGCGAGCGCCGCCTCGGCGCGCTTGTGGTCCTCGATGTCGCTCACCGTGCCCGAGGCGCGCGTGGCTCGCCCGAGGCCGTTGCGCTCCGTGACCCGGCCGGTCGCGCGCACCCAGCGCCAGCCGCCGCCCTCGGTGCGCACGCGGCAGTCGACCTGGCAGATGGTCTTCTCGCCTTTGAGCCCGGCGACGAGCTCCTTGCGCACTGCGGGCCGGTCGTCGGGATGGACCAGCCCGTTCACGTCGACGCCGCTCATGACCCCGGCGACCGGACGGCGCCCGAGCAGGCCGGCCCAGCCCGAGCCGAGGTAGATCGCGTTCGACTCGAGGTCGAAATCCCATTCGGCGAGGTTGGCGGCGCCGACCGCGAGCTCCAGGCGCTCCTTTGCCTCGGCGAGCGCGCGCTCGGCGCGCCGCTGCTCGGTGACGTCGCGCCCGACGCCGCGGTAGCCGAGGAAGCGGCCCGCGGCATCCTTGCGGCTCTGGCCCGAGATGATGTGGATCTGGCGCGCGCCGCGCTCGTCGACCCGCGTCATCTCGAGGTCGAAGAAGGGCCGGCGCTCCTCCATGCCCTCGTGCAGCGCGTCGAGCACCCGGCTTTCGACCTGCACGCCCGGGATCTCCCAGAAGCGCTTGCCGTAGGTCGGGATGCCGCCGAAGAAGGTGGCGACGGGCGTGCCGCCCGAGATCCAGGTGATGCGGTGCGCGGCGTCGGTCTCCCAGAACCAGTCCGCCGAGAGCTCGGTGAGGTCGCGGAAGCGGCGCTCGCTTTTCCTCGCCTCCGCGAGCGCCCGCGCCGCGCGCCGCGAGCGCACGTGCATCGCGAGGTACACCACGCCGCAGGCGAACAGCACCAGGAACAGGACGTCCAGCACTCGCTAGCGCGCCGCCGTGTCGCGCACCGGGGGCGCGACCTTCAGGACTTCGTCCACCGTGGTGTGGCCGGAGCCAACCTTCATCGCGCCGCTGATGCGCAGCGGCTTCATGCCTTCCTTGAAGGCCTGCTCGCGCAGGACCGCGAGGTCGGCCTTTTCGCCGACCAGGGTCTTGATGGCGGAGGAAAAGATGAGCGTCTCGTAGATCCCCACGCGCCCCATGTAGCCGGTCATGCGGCAGTCGAGGCAGCCGACCGGCCTGTAGACCTTCTCCGGGCGGTTCGACTTCCACGGCGCGACCAGCGCGTCCCAGCCGGCGTGGTCCTCGGCGCGGTTGAACTCCACCTTCTGCTTGCAATGCGGGCAGAGCGTGCGCACCAGGCGCTGCGCCATGACGCCGTTCAGGGTGGCGTTGAGCAGATACGGCGGCACGCCGAGCTCGAGCAGCCGCGTGACCGCGCTCGGCGCGTCGTTGGTGTGCAGGGTGGAGAGCACGAGGTGCCCGGTGAGCGCCGACTGGATCGCCATCTCGGCGGTCTCGAGGTCGCGGATCTCGCCCACCATGATGATGTCGGGGTCCTGGCGCATGAGCGCGCGCACGCCCTCGGCGAAGCCCAGGTCGATCTGCGGCTGCACCTGCATCTGGTTGAACGCGGGCTCGACCATCTCGATCGGGTCCTCGATGGTGCACACGTTCACTTCGGGCGTGGCCAGCGCCTTGAGCGTGGAATAGAGGGTGGTGGTCTTGCCCGAGCCGGTGGGGCCGGTCACCAGCACGATGCCGTTCGAGCGGCCGCTCATCTCGTTCCAGCGCCGCTGATCCTCGTCGGAGAAGCCGAGCTCGCGGAAGTCGCGCACCAGCACCTCGGGATCGAAGATGCGCATCACCAGCTTCTCGCCGAAGGCGGTCGGCAGGCTCGAGATGCGCAGCTCGATGTCGCCCGACTCCGCGGCGCGCGTCTTGATGCGCCCGTCCTGCGGCCGGCGCTTCTCGACCACGTCCATGCGCGCGAGGATCTTGATGCGGCTGGTCATCGCGACCAGGATCGCCGCCGGGATCTGGTAGACCTGGTGCAGCACGCCGTCGATCCGGAAGCGCACGATGCCCTGCTCGCGCCGCGGCTCGATGTGGATGTCGCTCGCGCGCTGCTCGAAGGCGTACTGCCACAGCCAGTCGACCACGCTCACCACGTGGGCGTCGTTGGCGTCGAGCTTGTCGGCCTTGCCCAGCTCGACGAGCTGTTCGAAGTTCGATAATCCGGAAGCGGTTGCGGTCTTGTTGGCGCCCTTGATCGATTTCGCCAGATTGTAGAACTCGACCTGGTAGCGCTCGATGTCGACCGGGTTCGAGAACACGCGCCTGATCTCGCGCTTGATGATCCGGGCGAGCTCGGGCTCCCAGTCGCGCACGTTGGGCTCGGCGGTCGCGATCACCGCTTCCTTCGCGGTCAGCGCCACCGGAAGGATGCGAAAGCGCGCGGCGTACGCCGACGACATGATCTCGGTCACCCCGGTGAAGTCGATCTTGAGCGGATCGATGTGCAGGTAGTCCATGCCGAGGCGCTTGGCGAGCCATTCCGACAGAACGTCGAGCGTCAGCGGCGCGGCGCCCTTTTTCCATTTCTGCTCGGCGACCACGGTAAGCGGGTGCACGTTGCCGCGGTGGTAGCGGCGCTCGGTCTTCAGCGCCTCGGCTGCTTCGCGCGCGACGACGCGGTCCTCGACCAGCCAGTCGAGCACTTCCGCGAGGGTCAGTCTGGCGTCAGCTACGCCGGTCTTAACTGCTTGTTGCATCGAGCGAAACTATACCGGAACGGCCGGGACGCACCGTGCCAAATGCCCGCGCCGGCGCGGCGTGATGACGCACATTACGCTAACCTCGGCGCGTGCCCCGCGCCCTGGCCGCCGACGTGCGAATTCGCGAGGCCTGGGCGTGGAGCATGTACGACTTCGCGAACTCGGGCTACACCACGGTCGTCATCACGGCCGTGTTCGGCGCCTATTTCGTGGGCGTGGTGGCCGCGGGAAGGCCGTGGGCGACTTTCGCCTGGACCGCGGCGCTTTCAATTTCTTACGCGCTGATCCTCGCCACCGGCCCCCTCGTAGGGGCCTGGGCCGACGCGCACGCGGCAAAAAAGCGGCTGCTTCTCGCGACCACGGCGGGCTGCGTCGTGTTCACGGGGCTCCTCGCCTTCGTCTCGCCCGGCCAGGTGGCGTTCGCGCTGACCCTGATCGTCTTGTCGAACTACTTCTTCGGCACGGGCGAGAACCTGATCGCCGCGTTCCTGCCCGAGCTCGCCGACTCGCGCGCGATGGGCCGCGTATCGGGCTGGGGCTGGGCTTTCGGCTACCTCGGCGGGCTCGTCGCGCTCGGCATCTGCCTCTTTTACCTCATATCTTCGGGCCAGGAAACGAGCCGGGCGGTGCCGGTGACGATGGTCATCACCGCCGCGTTCTTCGCGGTGGCGGCCGTGCCCACGTTCGTGTTCCTGAAGGAGCGGGCGCTGCCGCAGGCGTCCTTCGCCGACCCCTGGGAGCGCGTGATGACGACGCTCAAGGAATCTCAGCGCTACCGCGACCTGCGGCAGTTCCTGCTTTGCATCGTGTTCTACCAGGCGGGCATCACCGCGGTGGTTTCGCTCGCCGCGATCTACGCCGAGCAGGTCATGAAATTCAGCATGCAGCAAACCATCGCGCTGATCCTGGTGGTGAACGTGACCGCTGCGCTCGGCGCCTTCGCCTTCGGCTACGTGCAGGACGCGATCGGCCACGTGCGCGCCGTCGCGATCACGCTCGTGGGATGGATCGCGATGGTTGCCCTCGCGGGGGCGACGCAGACCGTGTCCGGCTTCTGGATCGCGGCGAACCTCGCCGGATTGTGCATGGGGTCTTCGCAGGCCGCGGGCCGCGCCATCGTCGGCTATCTCGCGCCGCCCGAGCGCCTCGCGGAGTTCTTCGGCTTGTGGGGCCTCGCGGTCAAGGCGGCGAGCATTTTCGGCCCGCTCACCTACGGCGCCGTGACCTGGCTCTTCGCCGGCAACCATCGCCTGGCCATCTTTGCCACCGGCGTCTATTTCGTCGTGGGCCTCGCGCTCCTCGCGGGCATCGACGTCGAGCGCGGCCGGCGCCAAGCGCTGGCGGCTTAAGTCTTGGCAGGCGCGCAACTTGCATCGCCTCGCGGCATCATGCGGTGCAGTGGTCTGCTCTTAGCCGCGCTCTCCGTCCTTACGCAGGCACGCGCGCAAGGTCTGTATAGCGACCTCTACGAACCCGGCGCCCTGCACCTCAGTGAAATCATCGGCATGGAAGTGGTCACGGCCCAGGGCCAACGCCTGGGAAGGATCTCCGACCTGGTTTTCGACTCGGCAAGCGGTGTGATCGAGGAGGTCGCGGTCGGCGCTGCACGCTACCCGCTGAGCGCTTTACTCTCCGGCAACGAGCCCCGGCTCGTCGTGATCGATCCTCCCCTGCAGGCCTCGGCCGGTGCGACGGGCCTGCTGGCTCTCACCCGCCGGCAGCCTGCCGAAGCCTCCTCGTATGCGAGCGAACTCGGCCCGCCGGAAGAGATCATCGTCGATCTGAAGGAGGGCCGCCTCCGGCCCCGGCAGTAGAAAATCCCCGCGCGGTGCGCGGAGCGGCTACTTGCCGCGCTGGTAGACGACGTCGCTGCGCCGGTTCTCGGCCCAGGACGCTTCGTCGTGTCCGAGCGCCTTGGGCTTTTCCTCGCCGAAGCTGACCGCCTCGGTCTGGCCGTCCTTGGCGCCCGAGAGCCGCAGCATCCGCTGCACCGCCTCGGCGCGCTTCTGGCCGAGGGCGAGGTTGTATTCGCGGCTGCCGCGCTCGTCGCCGTTACCCTCGATCGTCACGCGAGCGTCGGCATTCTCGCGAAGGTAGCGCGCGTGCGCCTCGACCGCCGGCCGGAACTCGGGTTTGACGTCGGCGCGGTCGAAGTCATAGTAGACCGAGCGCTGGCCCGGCACGCCTTTCTGCGCAGGCTGCGCGCCTGCCTGCGAAGGCGCGCGCTGACCGGGCTGGCTCTTGGCCGCGGCCGACCCTGTGCGAGGTGCCGGCGTGCCGGAAGCCGAGGCCGGCGCGACGCTGGTGTCGGCGGGCGGAGTATCCGTCGCGCATGCGGCGACGAATAGAGAAGCTGCAGCGAGGGCGAAGCAGGTCTTTCTGGCGGAACGGCTCATTGGTGGGCTCTCCCAAGTTACCTTTTGGCGACATCATCCGCGCCGAAGACTTAAGGCTTAATTAAGACCGTGCGTAGATCGTCCGGAACAAAGTCACGGGCCGCTGCTTATAGGCCCGCGAAAGCATCAATACCGCACGCCACAGGCGCTGCGGTTCGCACGCAAGAGAGAAAGGTTTGAAGGTGCGGCCACGCCGGGCATCTCACGGCGCTGTCAAGCGTGGAGTCCCCAGCCCTAGAGGATGAGCCACCGCTGTCCGCGCCGGCGTGGCCGCAGGTAAATGATGCTGGGACCAGACTTAAGCGAGACTTAACCGCTCTGCGGGCCGCTCGCTCTGCGGTAAGCTCATGAGTCCACACAAAAGACCGGAAACGGCATGGTGTGTCACCGAATCGTCGTCATGGCATTGTGCGCGGCCGCCTCGCAGGCGGCGCTCGCCGAGCTCAATGGCCAGGTGGTCGGCGTCGCCGACGGCGACACGCTCACCCTGCGCGTGGACGGCGGCAACGTCCGCGTGCGGCTCGACGGCATCGATGCGCCCGAGCTCGGCCAGCCCTACGGCAAGAGCGCGCGACGCTCGCTCGCGCAGATCTGCAGGGGCAAGACTGCCACCGCCGTCGAGCGCGGCAAGGACGACGAAGGGCGCATCCTCGCGAGCGTGCGCTGCGGCGAGGTGGACGCCAACGCCGAGCAGGTGCGCCGCGGCATGGCCTGGGTGCATCTCAGGTATGTGCCGTTCGGCTCCCCGCTCTACGAAGCGGAGACGAACGCGCGGCTGCAGAAGGTGGGATTGTGGCGCGGCAAGGAGCCCGTTCCGCCCTGGGAATGGCGCGCCCGGCAGACGAAAAAAGACAAGTCCTAGGAAAGGCCGGATCGTGCGGTGCCCGCGCGCTCGGCGTGGAGCGGCTCCGCGGGCCGCGCGTGCCCGCGCCACGCCGGAAGCCGGATCGCAACCGCGAGGCCCGGCAGGGCGGCGCCCGGATCGGTGTCGGAGAGCGAGATGCTGCCGTGATGGCGCTCGACGATCGCCTTGACGATCGCGAGGCCGAGGCCGGTGCCGCGCGTCGCGTCGCCCGCGACGCGGTGGAAGCGCTCGAACACGCGCTCGCGCTCGTTCGGTGGAACGCCGCGGCCGGCGTCGACCACGCGCAGCTCCACCATCCCCTCGGCCTGGCGCACCGCCACCGTCACCGGGGAGGCCGCGGGCGCATAGCGCAGCGCGTTGTCGACCAGGTTCTCGATCAGCGAGCGCAGCTCCGGCTCGGCGCCGAAAGCCTGCACCACGCCCGGCGCGTCGACGCCCAGGTCCACGTCCTGGCTCTCCGCGCGCGCCGCGTAACCGGCCACCACGTCACGCGATAGAGCCGCGAGGTTCACGGCGGCGAAGGCCTGCAGCGGCACCGCGGCGTCGAGGCGCGCGAAATCCATGAGCTGCTGCACCACGCGGCGCGCGCGCTCCACGCCGCGCGCGAGCTCGTGCAGCGCGCCCGAGCGCACCGCCGGGCTCTGCGCGCGCTCCGCGAGCTGCACCTGGAGCGCAAGCGCCGCCACCGGCGAACGCAGCTCGTGCGCCGCATCGGCGAGGAAGCGTCGCTGCGCGTCGAACGCGCCTTCGAGCCGCGCGAGCAGCGCATTGATCTGGTGCACGAGCGGCAAAAGCTCGCGCGGTACGTTGTCGGTGGGCAGGGGATCGAGCCGCGCGGCGTCGCGGTCGCTCACGCGCCGCGAGGTGACGTGCAGCGGATGCAGGCCGCGCGTCAACGCCCACGCGACCACGACTCCGAGCACCGGGATGAGCAGCAGCATCGGCATCAGCACGCTGAGCGAGAGCTCGCGCGCCAGCGCATCCCGGGCCGCGACCGCCTGGCCCACCTGGACCGTGCCTTCGTCGGTGACGTGCGTATAGACGCGCCAGGACCCCTCCGCGGTCGGCGCCGACACCAGCCCCTCCTTGAAGCTCTGCGGCAGGTCCGCAGGCAGCGACGGCATCGCCGTCTCGAAGTAGACGCGGCCCGTCTGGTCGTAGGCGCGAACCGACAGCTCGAAGCCGGGCCGTGCGATGCGCAGCCGCCGCGTCTGGGTCCAGTCCTCGCGCAGGTGCACGGCGTGCGCGACCTGCTTCAGCTCGGCGTCGAACAGCCGCCCGACCTGGTTGCGCGTCAATACATAGGTGGCGCCCAGGACCACCACCGTGCCCAGGCCCAGCGTGCCCACGACCCAGAGCACCAGGTTCGCGCGGATCGATCTCACGCCAGCGTCACGCGAGCGGCACGATGCGGTAGCCGACGCCGCGCACGTTGCGGATGAGCTCGGGCTGGAGCTTGCGCCTGAGGTGATGCAGGTGCACCTCGATGCTGTTGCTCCCCACCTCCTCGCCCCATCCGTACACGGCGTCCTCGAGCTTTTCGCGCGACACCACCGCCCCGGGCTCCTTCATCAGCGCCTCGAGCACGGCGAACTCGCGCGCCGAGAGCTCCACCGGCGCGCCGCGGAACGTCACCTCGCGCCGGACCGGGTCCACGGTGAGCGCGCCGCACGCCATGTCGGGGGTCGAGCGGCCGGACTTGCGCCGCATGACGGCGCGCGCCCGCGCGAGGAGCTCGTCGAGATCGAACGGCTTCACCAGGTAATCGTCCGCGCCCAGATCGAGGCCCGCCACGCGGTCGGCCAGCGCATCGCGCGCGGTGATGATGACGACCGGCAGCTGGCTGCCGTCGCGGCGCAGCCCTTTCAGGAGATCGACGCCGTCGCGCCGCGGCAGGCCCAGGTCGAGGAGCCCGAGGTCGTAGACGCGGTGGCCCAGGGCGAGCTCGGCCTCGGCGCCGTCGCGCACCCAGTCCACCGTGTAGCCGGCGTCCTGGAGGCCGGCGACCACGGCGCGCCCGATCATGGGGTCGTCTTCGATGAGGAGAACTCTCATGCCTTCGCGCTCAAGCCGGCGTCACTGTGCGGCGACGTGCATTAAGGAAGACTTAAGATTTTAGCCGTACCCGCGGCCATGGCACGCACCATGCTAGAGGCCAAACCAGCAAGCCGGGGGCTCCAGCCCAGCCACGGAGACTTACATGAAAGCGATCAAACCCTTGTTGCTCGGCGTGTCGATTCTCGCCCTCGCCTGCGGGGCGGCGTATGCCGGCGGCGACGCCAAGAACAAGAGCGCCTCTGCGGGCGCGAGCACGAGCTCCAAGTACGATTTCAACAAGGCCGACACGAATCACGACGGCAAGGTGAGCCGCGCCGAATTCGACGCGATGCTGAAGGCGAACGCCTCGGGCGGCAGCACCTCGTCCGGCAAAACCTCTTCGAGCAGCAAGTCGAGCACCAAGCCGAGCACTTCATCCAAGTAGCGTATGCATCCGCCTTAAGGCGCGCTTAAGAATCGCCCGGGCAACGTATGGCCGGGCAGCGCATGCCGTGAGGAGGAGGATCGGCCGGGCCGGCGCGAAGGCGCTCGCCCGGCCGCTTGTTTTCAGGGTTCCCTGGGCCTCTGCAACAGCGGCCCGAGGACGTCCATCGGAATGGGAAACACGATGGTCGAGGACTTGTCGCCGGCGATCTGCGTCAGCGTCTGGAGGTAGCGCAGCTGCATCGCCTCGGCGCGCTGGGAGAGCATCTGCGCCGCCTGGAGGAGCTTCTCGGAGGCCTGCAGCTCGCCTTCGGCGTGGATCACCTTGGCGCGGCGCTCGCGCTCGGCCTCGGCCTGGCGCGCGATGGCGCGCACCATGGTCTCGTTGAGGTCCACGTCCTTGATCTCCACGTTCGAGACCTTGATGCCCCAGGCCTCGGTCTGCGAGTCGAGG
>JBIOYV010000143.1:0-18251 GCA_044870335.1 Burkholderiales bacterium
CCGAAAGTGCTTTACAACCCGAAGGCCTTCTTCACACACGCGGCATGGCTGGATCAGGGTTGCCCCCATTGTCCAAAATTCCCCACTGCTGCCTCCCGTAGGAGTCTGGGCCGTGTCTCAGTCCCAGTGTGGCTGGTCGTCCTCTCAGACCAGCTACGGATCGTCGCCTTGGTGGGCTTTTACCCCACCAACTAGCTAATCCGGCATCGGCCGCTCCTCTCGCGCAAGGCCCTTGCGGGTCCCCTGCTTTCCTCCTGCGAGCTCATGCGGTATTAGCCAGTCTTTCGACTGGTTATCCCCCACAAGAGGACACGTTCCGATGCATTACTCACCCGTGCGCCGCTCGCCGCCAGGGTTGCCCCCGCGCTGCCGCTCGACTTGCATGTGTAAGGCATGCCGCCAGCGTTCAATCTGAGCCAGGATCAAACTCTTCAATTAAAAGCTTGACCTGCAAATTACTTACTGCTGTGCATCACTCAAAGTAAACGAGGTTTACTTCTCTGTGAGCACTTGCTAGATGCTTTGCCGCTTGCAGTTGGGACGGTGAAGTCCGGCCAATACCTGCGCGCGGCGCCATCAGCTCAAGCGCCCACACTTATCGGCTGCGAATTTTTAAAGAGCGAGCACCCTAACCCTGCGGTGCGTTACAACGGTTGGTTGCGGGGAGAGGATTTGAACCTCTGACCTTCGGGTTATGAGCCCGACGAGCTGCCAGACTGCTCCACCCCGCGCCCGAGAACATACGTAACTGAGCCAAAGATTATAGCGACCCCTGGGAGGGGGTGTCAACGATTTGTGACGAAAGTCAGTCTGCCGTCGCACCGCTTGCACGGATAACGCGAGTCCATTTCGCCGATTCGCCTTGAATCCAGCGCGAAAATTCCTGCGGCGAGCCGGCGACAACGTCGAAGCCCTGCCTGCCGAGGAGCTCGCGCACCTCGGGCCGGCGCATGCCCCGCGTGGTCTCGCTTGTAAGCCGATCGACTACATCCGGGGGAAGCCCGGCGGGCGCCGCCAGGCCGATCCAGGCGAGCGACTCGAGCTGCGGATAGCCGAGCTCGGCGACGCTCGGCACCTCGGAAGCGAGCCCGCTTCGCTCGAGGGCGGTGACCGCGAGCGACGTCATCTTTCCGGCCTTCACGTGCGGCAGGACGCCGGGAACGATGGCGAACATCGTGTGGATGTTTCCGGAAAGCAGATCGGTCACCGCGGGCGGAAAGCCCTTGTAGGGAACGTGCACGAGCTCGACGCCGGCGTCGCTCTTCAGCAGCTCCATGGTGAGGTGCGAGGCGCTCCCGCCGCCGACCGAGCCGTAGGAGAGCTTGCCGGGGTTGCGCTTTGCATACTCGATGAAGTCCTTGAAGTTCTTCAAACCCAGGGATGGATGGACGACGAGCATCTGCGGCGCCGTGGCGAGAAGCGAGAGCGGCGCGAGGTCCTTGTCGGGATCGAACGGCATCGCCTTGTACAACGCCTTGTTGATCGCGAACACGCCGTTGGTGCTCACGAGCAGCGTGTAGCCGTCGGGCGCCGCCTTCGCCACGGCGTCGGCGCCGACGTTGCCGCCCGCCCCGGAGCGGTTCTCGACGACGAAGGGCTGGCCCATCGCCTCCTGCAGCCGGCTCGCAAGCGCGCGGCCGACGATGTCGGGGGTCGAGCCCGGCGGGAAGGTGACGATCACCCGGACCGGTCTGGCCGGATAGCTCTGCCCCGACACGGGCGCGGCCAACGCGATCAAGAGCAAAAGCAGAAACCGCATCGAATCTTCTCCTCCCTATTAGATTTTCTCGGTTTCTCCGCCGCGGGGCTGCCACACGAGGAGCCGCCGCTCGGCGAGCGTTACTATCCAATCGAGCACCAGGGCGAACGCGGTCAGGACAACGATGCCGGCGAACACCGAATTGATGTCGAAGGTGCCCTCGGCCTGCAGGATGACGTAGCCCACGCCTTCGGCCGAGCCCAGGTACTCGCCGACCACCGCACCGACGAAAGCGAGCCCGACCGAGTTGTGCAAGCTCGCGAACACCCAGCTCATGGCGCTCGGTACGTACACATGGCGCAGGAGCTGGCGCTCGGAGGCGCCCAGGATTCGGGCGTTCGCCAGCACCGTGTGGCTCACCTCGCGCACGCCCTGGTACACGTTGAAGAACACGATGAAGAAGACCAGCGTCACGCCGAGCGCGACCTTGGAGGCCATGCCGAGCCCGAACCAGACCCCGAAAATCGGCGCGAGGATCACGCGGGGCATCGAGTTCAGCGCCTTGATATAGGGATCGAGCAGCGCCGAGGCCGTGGGGCTGAGCGCGAGCCACAGTCCCATCGCCAGCCCGAGCACGGTGCCCACCACGAAGGCCATCAGCGTCTCGAGCAGCGTCACCCAGAGGTGGCGGTAGATGAAGCCCGAGGAAAACCAGACCCAGATGCGCTCGAAGACCTTGAGCGGCTCGCCGAAGAAGAAGGCCGCCTTGTCCGGGTTGTCGAAGTAGATCGGCGGCAGCAGCGTCGGGCTCGTGGCGACATGCCAGACCACGAGCAGCGCGGCGAAGAGACCGAGCTGCCACCAGCGCAGGCTGCTACTGATTCTGGCGGGCATAGCTCTTGAGCACCTCGGCCTTCATCGCGTGCCAGATCCGTGTATGCAGCTCGATGAAGCCCGGCGTCAGCCTCACCTCGGCCACGTCCCGCGGACGCGGCAGATCGATGGCGAATTCGCCGATCGGGTGCGCCTCGGGACCGGCGGAGAACACAACCACCCGGTCGGAAAGCGAGATCGCCTCCTCGAGGTCGTGAGTGATGAACACCACCGACTTCCTGTTCGCCGACCAGATCTCGAGCAGCTCGTTTTCCATCAGGTGGCGCGTCTGGATGTCGAGCGCCGAGAAGGGTTCGTCCATGAGGATGATCTCGGGATCGAGGATCAGCGTCTGCGCGAGCGCCACGCGCTTGCGCATGCCGCCGGAGAGCTGGTGCGGGTAACGCTCGCCGAATCCGGCGAGCCCGACGCGCTGCAGCCAGGCTTCGCCTCGCTTTTTTGCATCTTCTTTTTTGATTCCGCCGAATTCCAGCCCCGCGGTGACATTGCCGAGCGCGGTGCGCCATGGCATGAGCGCCTCGGTCTGGAATAGATACCCGGCCTTGCGGTTCAGCCCGGACAAGGGCTCGCCGAACACCCGCACCGCGCCGGCAGAGGGCTGGAGCAGCCCGACCGCGACGTTGAGAAGCGTCGACTTGCCGCAGCCGGTGGGGCCGACCACCGAAACGAATTCGCCGGGCGCGACGCGCAGCGTGGTGTCGCGGAGCGCGGTATACCGCGCGCCGTCCTGCGACACGAACGTGACGCGGACGCCCTCCAGGGCGAGCGCCGAAGCGCTCACCTAGTACTTCTTGTCGAGCTTCGCGTGCGCCTTCTTCACGAACTCGTTGGTGTAGGTCTGCGCGAGGTTGATCGCCTCGGGCTTGACCGCCGGATTGAACGAGGCGAGCGCCTTCAGCGTGGTCTTCGCGCCGGCGTCGCTGAAGTAGCCGTCCTTCGAGTACGCGGTCTTCACGTTGTTGTAGGCGAAGAGGTACATCGCCTTGTTGCCGAGGAGGTACTCCTCGGGCACGGTGGCGAGGATCTGCTGCGGCGAGGCTTCCTGCATCCATTGCAGCGCGCGCACCGTCGCGCTGGCGAGCGCCTGCGCCGTGCCCGGGTTCGTCTTCACGAACTCGACCGGGGCGTACAGGCTCGCCGCCGGCATCGGTCCGCCGAAGAGCTTCTGCGTGCCCTCGGGCGTGCGCGTCTCGGCGATGATCTTGATCCGGCCGTCCTTCTCCAGCATGGTCATCGCGGGATCGGTCTGCGACAGCACGTCGACCTTGCCCTGGTCCATCGCGGCGATGACGGTCGCGCCCTGCCCCACGCCGATGATCGCCACGTCGGTGGGCTTGAGGCCGCCCTGCGCCAGCACGTAGTTGATGACCATGTTGGTGCTCGAGCCCGGCGCGCTCACGCCGACTTTCAGTCCCTTCAGGTCCTTTGGAGACTTGTATTTCTCCGCGAGCTTGGACGAGATCCCGACGCTGATCTGCGGCGCCGCGCCCATCAGCACGAACGCCTGGAAGTTCTGCTTGCGCGACTGCATGTTGATGGTGTGCTCGTAGGCGCCCGCGACCACGTCCGCGCTGCCACCGACCACGGCCTCGAGCGAGCGCGTGCCGCCGGCGAAGTCGCTGATGCGCACGTTGAGGCCTTCGTCCTTGAAGTAGTTCAGGCGCTCGGTGATGACGAGCGGCAGGTAGTAGAGCGCCGACTTGCCGCCGACCGCGATGTGCACGTCGCGCTTCTCGACCTGCTGGGCCTTTGCTCCGGTGGCAAGCGCGAGCGCTGCCAGAACTGCGAGCCAACGCATGACCTTCTCCTCCTCCTAGTTGATCCGGAAATCTTACTAAATCCCGCGGCGGTCCAGCTTACAGCCCGCGGCGGTCCAGCAGCGCCTGCGAGATCGTGCCGGCGTCGACGTACTCGAGCTCGCCGCCGAGCGGCACCCCGCGCGCGATGCGGGTCACCTTGATGCCGCGCGGGCGCAGCATCTCGGCGATGTAGTGCGCGGTGGCCTCGCCCTCGTTGGTGAAGTTGGTGGCGAGGATGACCTCCTGCACCTCGGCGGCGACGCGCGCCTGCAGGCGGTCGAGGCCGATGTCGCGCGGTCCGACCCCGTCGAGCGGCGAGAGCCGGCCCATGAGGACGAAGTACATGCCGGAGTAGCTCAACGTCTGCTCGACCATGGCGAGGTCCGCCGGGGTCTCGACCACGCAGAGGAGGGCCGGATCGCGCCGCGCCGAGCGGCACAAGGCGCACAACGGCTCCTCGCTGAAGTTGTTGCACTTGTCGCAGCGCCGCACCGTCTGGAGAGCGGCGCCGAGCGCCTCGGCCAGCGCGCCGGCGCCGGCGCGGTCGTGCTGCAGCAGGTGGTAGGCCATGCGCTGCGCCGAGCGCGGGCCGACGCCCGGCAGCACGCGCAGCGCCTCGACCAGGCGGGCGAGGCCCTCGGCGGTGGGGACGCTGTCGCGGCTCTTCAAAAAGGGAGCTTGAAGCCGGCCGGGAGGCCCAGCCCCGCCGTCATGCCGCTCATCTTCTCGGCGATGGTGGCCTCCACCTTGTGCGCGGCATCGTTGAAGGCCGCGGCGATGAGATCCTCGAGCATCTCGCGGTCGTCGCCGACGAGCGAGGGGTCGATGGTGACGCGCTTCACCTCGTACTTGCAGGTCATCTGCACCTTCACCATGCCGGCGCCCGACTGGCCCTCGACCTCGGTCGTGGCGAGGCTCTCCTGCATGCGGCGCATGTTCTCCTGCATTTGCTGCGCCTGCTTCATCAGCTGCCCGATATTGCCTTTCATTTCTCGCGTTCCCGGATAGAAGAATCGACCACCTTCGCTTCGAAGATGTTGACGAGGTCCTGCACGAAGCCATCGCCTTGTACCGACTTCAGCGCCTCGGCGCGCCGCGCCTCGCGCTCGCTCGCCTCGAGCGCGGCGGCGCTCGCGCCGGCGACCTCGCCCACCGACACGTTGACCCGCACCGCGGCGCCGAGATGCTGGTCGAGCGCCGCTTTCAGCTTGTCCACGTACGCGCGGTCGGCGAGATACGCCTTGGCCTTGGGCACCACCAGCTCGTAGACGCCGTTTTCCTGGCGCTTCAGCTCCGCGTTGCGCGCGAGCTCGCGCGCCGCGCCCGTCACGGCCAGGTCGCGCGCGAGCTGCGGCCAGTCGCCCGAGGCCGCGGTTTTCGCTTTTGCAACCGGAGCTGCCTTGGCGGTTTGCGCCGCCGGCGCCGCAATCTCGTCGCCCGAGCGTTCGGGGCGGAACGCGAGCATGCGCAGCACCGTCATCAGGAAGCCGGCATGCTCGTCGGGCGCGAGCGGAAGGTCCTCGCGGCCCTGCAGCGCGATCTGGTAATAAAGCTGGAGCGACTCGGGATCGAGCTTGCCGGCGAGCGCCGCGAGGCGCTCGGGCTCGGCCAGCTCGTCGAGGGCGCCCGCAACCGATTGCGCGAGCGCCATGCGCAGAAGCAGGCTCGCGAGATCGGCCAGCGCCGCGTCGAACGAGAGGCTGCGCGACTGCATCTCGCCCGCGATGGCGACCGCGCCGGGGGCGTCGTCGCCCGCTACGCACTCGAGCAGCCGCACGAGGTAGCTCTGGTCGATGGCGCCGAGCATCTCGCCCACCGCGGCCGCCGCCACCCGGCCGCCGCCGTGCGCGATCGCCTGGTCGAGCAGCGACAGCGCGTCGCGCATGCTGCCCGCCGCGGCGCGGGCGATGAGCGACAGGGCCTCCTTTTCAAAGTCGACCTTTTCCTCACCGAGGATGCGCTCCAGGTGCGACACGATCGCCGCCGGCGGCATCTGCTTCAGGTTGAACTGCAGGCAGCGCGAGAGCACCGTCACCGGGATCTTCTGCGGGTCGGTGGTCGCCAGGATGAACTTCATGTGCTCCGGCGGCTCCTCCAGCGTCTTCAGCATGGCGTTGAAGGCCGAGCTCGACAGCATGTGGACTTCGTCGATCACGTAGACCTTGAAGCGGCCCCGCGTCGGCGCGTACTGCGCGGTCTCGAGGAGCTGGCGCATCTCGTCGACCTTGGTGTTGGTCGCCGCGTCCACTTCGAGCAGATCGACGAAGCGCCCGCCGTCGATCTCGACGCAAGCCGAGCACTTGCCGCAAGGCTGGGACGTGATCCCGGTCTCGCAGTTGAGGCACTTCGCCAGGATGCGCGCGAGGGTCGTCTTGCCCACCCCGCGCGTCCCGGTGAAAAGGTACGCATGGTGCAGCCGCTTCTGCTCGAGCGCGTGGCGCAGCGCGCGCACGACGTGCTCCTGCCCCACCAGGCTGCCGAAGTCCCGCGGCCGCCACTTGCGGGCAAGTACTTGATAGCTCATCGCTTAATCAGAATTCGAGGCGAGCCTGAACCCCGGCACTTGCAGCGGCCGGCTGTGGCTGCTTCCTTCCGGACCTGACCAGGTTCACCAGACTGCAATGCGGGGAGGCCCGCCGGTTCCCATTGTAAGTCATTCGCCCTGCGAAGCCCGGGACACCGTCACCTTATCTGCCCGCTGACCGGACAAGGGGCAAAAGGAGCGGGCCTGCTTTCTTTTTGAAACAGCCGGCGCACGCAAGCCCGGCGTCAGGTCCGCGAAAGGCGCTCGATGGCGGTGGGAGCTATGGTGGAGGTGATCGAATCCTCCTCCATCGCGTGGAGCACGCGCGATGGTTTCAACGCCCCGCGGCGACCCCGCGGGGCGTTTTCTATTATGCGCCGCCGTTCACGGTGACCCGCCCGTCGGCGGATGCCGGTGCTCCCATTCGACTTCCTGCGAATGGAAGTAATCGCTGATGCGCCTGCGCTCGAGGCTCGGAAGGAGGAAAGGAAGCCAACCGAGCGAGGGATGACGGAACTGCATCAGCGTGCCGCCCGAAAACTCGTGCAGCACCGTGCGGTAGCGCGGCGCATGCAGGAAATGGGTTTCGTTGAGCTGGGGCGGCTCGTCGGGCACCGCCGGGGTCATCTGCTGGCGGATGTCGCCGAGAACCTGCATCAGGGCATCGATATGCTCGACCTTCCACTCCTCGCGTCCGGGAAGGGAAAACCGCGCGCGCGACTTGCCCTCGTCCAGCCACTCGACCGTAACCTGGAACATGCGCTCCTCCAATGCGGTGGGCTGCGATGGAGCGAAAGTCTAGCGCCGGAGCGCCCGCGCCGCTGTTGGCACTCGGGCGGCTGTGATAGCAGAAGCTGGCGGAGAGAGAGGGATTCGAACCCTCGATACGCTGTTAACGTATACACGCTTTCCAAGCGTGCGCCTTAAGCCGCTCGGCCATCTCTCCGTGACCGGGATTCTATAGCGCCCTCAGCGCGGCGGGTACGCTCAGCGCGGCCGCCGCGAATAGCCAGATCCAGACCGGCGCAGCCGAACCGGCGGGGCTGTTCGTCACGCGCTCGTAGAGCGCGGCGGGCACGCCGCTGAAGATGAGGGTCGCGCTCGCGAGCAGCACCGAGCTCCAGAACAGCACCCATTCGAGGGTCCGGGGAAAAAGCTCGGGCATCAGCACCACGGCGATGGGAATGGCGACCTTCAGGTACGGCGAAAAGATGCCGTTGACGATGCACAACCCCACGATGACGAGCAGCAGGCTCTGGCGCTCAGGCACGGCGTCTCACTGCGCGACCCGCGGCGTCAATCCCGCCGCGTAGAGCGTCATGAAGAAGGCGACGCGGGCCATGGCAACCCAGAAAGCCGCGATCGGTACGAGCGCGAGCGCCGGGACGATCGACGGCGTGACGAAGCGTACCGGCGGCATCAGCCAGTCGGTCAGGCGCCGGAACCAGCGGTAGATGTAGTTGGGCGAATCCGGTCGCAGGAACAGCCCGAACATGAAGCGGCCGACCAGCGTCCAGAACAGCAGCGCGAATGCGTAGTTCGGAAAGTGGAAGTACCAGTAGGACCACCAGAAATTCTCGGCCATGGTGAGCGCGATGCTACACTGCGGCGACTCCGCCATGCGACGGCTGTGGCCACAACTGAAGGCGCGCCTGCGCCCGGCGCGAATCGACACGGCCGCGGCGCTGCGGGTCTTCATCGAGGAGCGCGCCGCACTGATCGCACAGAAGTGCGCCGTCGATTACGTCCGCGGCAAGACCGGCCTGGCGAGCCACGCGCTCTTCACCGAAAAGCCGTTCCTGACCGCGCTCGACATCTGCCGCTGGGAAACCTTCGCGGTGGTGCTCGGCGACCTGCTCATCCTCGCCGGCGGGCATCTGCGTGCGCAGGCCGGCGCTGACGCGGCGCGCTTGCCCGACGCGTTGCTCGGCCTGTACAAGGCCACCCTGGAAGCGCTGCCCGTTCCGCAGCACCGCCACGAGGGCTGGAGCGACCTGCCCGACGCTTTCGCCCAGCGCCTCCAGCACGTAGCGTGGCCGCCGCGCACGCTCGAGCTCGCCGATCATTCCGCGAAGCGGCTGTTCGATACGCTGCCGATCCACATCAGCATGCGCAAGCTTGACGAGGAGGTCGTATACGGCGCGGTGCGCTTCCGCATGATCGCCGTCAGCCAGGAGATGGAGCGGCGTTTCGCGGCCGAGGAACTGGCGCGGGAGCTGCTCGCGTAGGCGTCGTGGAACCGGCCCGCTCGATCGCCCAGCTGGGCTTCCGCAAGTGGTACGAGCGGCGCCTGATCGAGGCGCACGCGTGGCTCTTCACCGCCTTGCTCTGCGCGATCTATGTCGGGGTGTCGCTGGAGGGCATAAGCTTCCGCCGGCTCGACGCCGCCTGGCTCGGCACCGTCGGCGGGGTGTTCTTCGGCGGCCTCATCGTCTGGCACGGTCTGCGCCGCTACTTCGCCATCCTCGCCGAGGCAGAGCGCTTCTCCGGCCAATCCACGTGCACCCGCTGCAAGGCCTACGCAGCGTTCGAGGTCATCAACGAGCGCGCCGAATTTACCGTGCGATGCCGCAAATGCCATTCGGAATGGAGCATGGGCTAGAACGTCACCTTGTACGTGCCATCAACCTGCTTGTCGGCGATGCACTGGTACAGCCCCTTCTTGCCGTCGAGCTCGTAGGGGATGTTGACCCGGATGCCGGAATCGCCGGTTGAGGCCTGGATGTTCGACTGCTCTTTGGTGGCAAACGCCGCTTTCCCGTACCGCGGGTCCTTCTTCGCAGACTCCATGCAGACATCGTAAGCCAACTGCTCGTCCTTGCCCCGGGTGCAGCCGGTGAGCGCAAGCGCAAATGCGAGCATGCCGGCTGCGGCGAGGCGTTGAATGGTCGTTGTCGTCATAAGGAATACGATTCTAGGAAAAGAAAGGCCCGCGCCGAGCGGGCCTTTCGGGGTGTGGCTAGCGCGTCTACTCGTGCGCCTGGCCCGCGACCCAGTGCAGCTCGCCCTTGGGAACGCGGATCGAGTCCACGAACTCCTGCATCTCCTTCGACGGAGCCTGCGTCATCAGGCTCACCAGCCACGTGACCACGAACGCCACCGGCAGGCCAAACAGCGCGCTGGAGATGTTGCGGATGCCGAACCACAGGGGCATGTCGAAATAGCGCGTGCCGACCAGGTAGAAGAGCGTGATGCCGAAGCCGCAGATCATGCCGGCAACCGCGCCTGCCGCGGTGGTGCGCTTCCACCAGATGCCGAGCACGAGCGGTACGAACAGGCCGCCCGCCGCGAGCGAGAACGCCCAAGCCACCATCTGGATGATGCCCGAGGGCCGCGTGCCCGCGACCGCCGCGCCAATGATGGCAACGACGACCAGGAGGACGCGCGCCACCACGAGGCGGCGCACGGTCGAAGCGGTCTTGTCGATCATCTTGTAGTAGATGTCGTGGCTGAGCGCATTGGCGATCGCGAGCAGCAGGCCGTCGGCGGTGGACAGCGCCGCCGCCAGGCCGCCGGCGGCGACCAGGCCCGAGATCACGTACGGCAGCCCGGCGATCTCCGGCATCGACAGGACGATGATGTCCTGGTTGATGATGAACTCGGAGAGCTGCAGGATGCCGTCGCCGTTGGCGTCCTTGATCGTCAGCAGGCCGCCGACCTGGGACCAGTTCTGCACCCACGCCGGAAGCGCGTTGATGTTCTGGCCGATGACGTTGGTGTAGACCTCGAGCTTGGCGAACGCCGCGTACGCCGGCGCGGTGAAGTAGAGCAGGAAGATGAAGAAGATGCTCCAGCCGACCGAGGTGCGGGCATCCTTGACGTTCGGCGTGGTGAAGTAGCGCATCAGGATGTGCGGCAGCGACGCGGTGCCGACCATCAGGGTCAGGGTCAGCGCCCAGAAATTATTGAACTCGACCCAGCTGAACTGACCCTTGGCGTCGACGTAGGCCGCAACGTGCGGCTTGATGATCCCCAGCTTCTTCTCCAGCACCGCGATCTGGTCGAGCACCTGCCCGTAGGCGAGCTCGGGGATCGGGTTGCCGAACAGCTTGGTCGACAGCCAGACCACCGGCAGCAGGTAGGCGATGATCAGGATGATGTACTGCGCCACCTGGGTCCAGGTGACCGCGCGCATGCCGCCAAGCATTGAGCACACGAGGATGCCGAGCAGGCCGACGAAGATTGCGATCTCGAACGGGATGTCGAGGAAGCGCGAAGTGATGATGCCGATGCCGAAGCATTGCGCGACGATGTACGTGAAGGACGCGCAGAACAGCACCACCACGCCGCAGACGCGCGCGGTATTGCCCTCATAACGTACGCCGAGGAAGTCGGGGACCGTGAACTGGCCGAACTTGCGCAGGTAGGGCGCGAGCAGGATGCCCACCAGCACGTAGCCGCCGGTCCAGCCCAGCACGTAGCCGAGACCGCCGTAGCCCCCGAGATACAGGCCGCCGGCCATCGAGATGAACGAGGCCGCGCTCATCCAGTCGGCGCCGGTCGCCATGCCGTTGAAGAACGGCGGCACCACCCTGCCGGCGACGTAATACTCCGAGATCTCGGCGGTGCGCGAGATGATGCCGATATACGCGTACACCCCGATCGTCAGGAAGACGAAGCAGTAGCCGATGATCTTGTTCGGCACCCCCATCTGCTCCAGGATCGCCAGGATGATGACGAAGCCGATGAAGCCGCCGGCGTAGACGCCGTAGATCTTGCCGAGATTGTCGACGAAACTCTTGCTGGTAGCCGCCATGTCAGCTCTCCCCGGTCACTCTTCTTCGGCGACGCCGAACTCTTTGTCGATCTTGTTCTGCGCGCTGGCGTTCCAGAAGCACGCGACCACATAGAAGATCAGCGAGCCTTGCGCGGCGAAGTAGAAGCCGAGCGGGAAGCCGAAAATCTTGATCTGGTTGAGCTGCACCGCGAACGCGGGAATGATGAAGCTGAACACCACCCACAAACTCATGATGATCCACATCAGGCGCGAGGTCTTGCCCCAGTACGCTTCGCGCTGCGCAGGCGTCATTTCGGCCATCTCCCCTCCCTTTTATAGGAATCGACTCGTATAACTACCAGATTGTTGCGGCGGGATACTTACACCAAACTTACGATTGCGCAAATCGTCTTCCCCCGCGCCGCAGCGCACAAATTCAGAGGTCGTAGTCGAGCGCCAGCCGTTGCTGCAGCCGGCGCGCTTCGCGCAAGGCCTCTTTCAGGCTGCGGCGCTCGAAGCCGTTGAGCCGAGCGGGGTGGATGCGGTTTGCGCTTTCCGGCTCTTGGCCGGGGCGGGCCTGGATGCGCAGGCGCAGCTTCTGGATGAAGAAGAACGCGTCCACGATCGCCGCCATCTCGGCACCATCCATGCGCAGCTCGACCGCCGCCGCCCGCAGGCGCTCCGCAGTCGCGGTCTGCGCCAGGCCGAGCGCGAGCGCATAGACGCGCGCCGCGTCGACAAATGGGCGCGTGCCCTGGAGCTTCAGGTTGACCGCGCCGTCCTCGGTGGCGAAATCGGTCAGCCTCCCGAGGGCGGGCTTCGCCTGCAACGCGTTCTGCGCCATCAGGCGCAGGAACGCCGGCCGGGCGCGGGTGCGCGCAAGCAGCCACTCGCGCAAGCCCCGGGCGAGCGTGCTGTCGCCGGCGAGCGCCCGCAGGTCGAAGCAGATGGCCGAGTTGAGAAGGGCCTTGGGCTCCGGAGTCTCCAGCCAGCCGCCCATCTTGGCCTTCCATTCGTCGAGCGACAGGCACAGCTCGGGGTTGGACGCCATCACGCCGCCCTTGCACAGCGGAAAGCCGCAGGCATCGAGCGCCTCGTTCACCTCGCGCGCGAAGCCGAGCAGGACCTTGCGCGCCTCGCCCGCCTCGGCGCCGTGCGCCTCGAACACCATGCCGTTGTCCTGGTCGGAGCTGAACGTCTGCTCCAGGCGCCCCTCGCTGCCGAAGGCGAGCCAGCACCAGCCGATGCGCTCCCAGGCGTGGCGCTTGCGCACGACCTCGATCACCCTTTGCGAGAGCCGGTCGTTCAGCACGGAGACGAACAGCGTGAGCTGCTCGGGCGCCACGCCCTGCTCCACCAGCCGCACCGTGAGGCGGCGGATGTCGCCGGCAAGGCGCCCGAGGAGCCCCAGGTCGGCGGCGAGCCGGATCTCCATGGTGAGCTCGGCGAGGCCGAGCCGCTGCAGCGAGAACAGGTCGCGCTCCGAGATCACGCCGACGAGCCTGCCCTCCTCGGTGACCAGGACGTGCCGGATGTTCCTCTCGACCATGACGAGCGCCGCCTCGTAGGCGAGCGCGTGGCCGGGCAGCGCGACCGGATCGCGCGTCATCACGCCCGATACCGGCGTCGCCTGGAGCTCCTCGCCCAGCACCCGGACGAGATCGTGCTCGGTGAGGATGCCGACCGGACGCGCCGCGCGGTCGACCACTACCACCGAGCCGACCCGCTGGCTGCGCATCAGGCGCACCGCCTCCGCGGTCGAAAGATCCACGCCGCAGGTCACCGGGGCGCGCCGCACCAGGGAGGCGAGCGGGGGCGCGAACACCTGATGCTCGGCCGCCAGTTTGAGCTCGAGGTCCGGCATCGCTAGTAGCGCAGCCTGGCGTGGTAGGTGCGCTGCGATGCCTCGCGCGCCTCCCTGAGCGTGCCGATGCCGGCTTCGCGAAGCAGCGGAATCAGCTTGAGCAGGATCTCGCCCGTGAGGAGCGCATCGCCGAGGGCCGTGTGGCGTCCGATCACCCGGATCCCCAGGCGTTCGGCGACCGCCTCCAGGCGGTGGTCCTCGAGGCCGGGATGCGCCGCGGCCGACAGGAGCAGCGTGTCGAGAACCGGCTGCTCGAAGCGGATGCCGGTGGCGGCCTCCTTGAGCTCGAGGAAGCGCATGTCGAAGGCGGCGTTGTGCGCGACGAGCACCGTATCCTCGCAGAAGCGATGGAATGCCGGCAGCACCTCGGCGAGCGTGGGCTGGGTGGCGAGCACGCGCGCCTCGATGCCGTGGATGCGGGCCGATTCGCGGTTGAGCGGACGCTGCGGGTTGACGAGCTGCTCGAAGACTTCCTGCTTGAGCAGGCGCCCGTTGACGATGCGCACCGCCCCGAGGCTGATGATCTCGTCGCCCGCCGAGGGCTCGAGGCCGGTGGTCTCGGTGTCGAACACGGTATAGGGCAGCTCCGCGAGCGGCTGGGCGTCGAAGGCATGCTGGGCGCCGGCGCGCTGGAAAAGGTCGAAGTCATAGTACTCCGGCCGGCTTTCCTCGGACACCCGGCGCCGCCCGGCCTGCGGCGCGGGCTCCCCGAGCGGGAGCAGGAGCCTCAGGCAGGAGGTGCCCGAGGCGTCGCGCTCATGCCAGATCTCGCCGCCGTGGCGCTCGAGCACGTCCTTGAGCGTGAGCGGAGTGTGCTCGGCGCCGAGCTGCATCGGCTGCGATTCCCACAGGCCGAGCGCTTCCCCGGTCAGCGGCTTTCCCGTCCAAGCCAGGTCGAGCTCGGCGAAGGCCTTGCGGCCGCGGGCGCGCAGGCGCAGCCGCTCGACGCCGAGCTCCTCGCGCAGGCGCCACGCGAGATAGCCGAGCGCCTGCACCAGCGCGAAGCTGTCCACGCGCAGCCACAGGTTCTCGTCGGTTTCGTCCGCCTCGGCGGGAAGCAGCGCCCCGAGCCGACGCTTCGCCACCGCGATGACGTCGGCGGCGCGCATGTCCTCGAGCACCATGCTCGCCTTGATGGCATCCGCGTACTCGCTCAACGCCCGGTCGATGGTCTGCGACAGCCGCGCCGATTCCTCCGCGATGATGCCGGCGAAGCGGCCGCGCTGCGCGGCGTCGATGTGCGGAAAGCTCACCAGGTTCTCGGCGCTGGCGCGGATACTTGCCACCGGGGCACGCACCCCGGCGGCGAGGGTCTGCAGCAGCAGGCGCCGCTGCATTTCCTGGCCGACGGAGCGCGTGACGTCCTCGAGCGCGAGGACCACCCCGCCGATGCGCCCGCCGGCAGCGAGAAACGGGGTCATCTGCACCCGGACCAGGCCGCGCGCGGCGAGCGCGGTGACGAAGCGCGTGCTCGGCGCCTCGACGCCCTGGTCGAGCGCGTACTGCAGCTTGTCTAGCGCGTGCCCGATCTCGCCCCGGTCGAGCAGCCCGAACACCGAGCGCCCCAGGCCGAGCGGCGCGGCGGCGCCGCTGAAAAGCGCGCGCGCCTGCTCGTTGTAGAGCAGCACCCGGCCTTCTGCGTTGCACAGCAGCACCGCCTGCGAGAGATCCGACATCAGCGCCGCGAGGCGGTTGCGCTCCTCTTCCAGCCGCGAGCCCGACTCGGCGATCTTCGCCTCCATCTCGCTGTGCACGCCGTGGTAGGCGCCGGCCAGGCGGTTGATCTCCGAGGCGAGCGTGGCGAGCTCCGGGCTGGCGGCGTCGACCCGGTGGGCGGGATTCGCCAGCACCACGCGTGTACGGTCGGCGAGCGCCTGGGGCGCAATCACGAAGCGCCGGAAGAGCCACGTCGCGATCCCGGTGCAGGCGGCGAGCATCAGCGCGGCGACGAACGCGGCCGCCGCGCCCGACAGCCCCACCGCCACCATGAGCGCGCCCGCCGCGCCGCTCGCGAGAAGCGTGGCGTAGAGCGCGCCGAGCCACGCAGCGAACTTGAGCCTGCCATTCATCGCACGCAGCCCCGCCTACCTCTCGCCTCCCGCCAGCAGCGCGTCGATCTTCGCCAACAGATCCTGCGTGGAAAACGGCTTGGTGATGTACAGGTCGGCGCCGATCGACAAGCCCTTGCTCATCTCGACGTCGCGCCCTTTCGCCGTCAGCATGATGATCTTGATGTGCCGCCAGTCGGCGCGCTCGCGCATGCGCTGGCAGACCTCGTAGCCGCTCGTCACCGGCATCATGACGTCGAGGAGCACGAGGTCGGGCCTGTGCTCCTCGATCATCTTCAGCGCCGCGCCGCCGTTGCGCGCGACCAGCACCTCGTAGCCGTTGCGCTCGAGCAGGAACTCGAGCGCGGTGACGATGTTCGCCTCGTCGTCGGCGATGAGGATCCTCTTCATGCGGCGGCGGCGACGCGCACGAGCGGCAGGGTGAACGAGAAGCGGGCGCCGCTGCCGGGGGCGCTCTCCACCCACAGCCTGCCGCCATGGTGCTCGACGATGTGCCGGCTGATCGGCAGGCCGAGGCCCGTCCCCTGGGGCTTGTTGGTGAGCGCGTCGCCGCCCTGGCGGAACTTCTCGAAGATCACCGCCTGGTCGGCGGCGCTCACGCCGGGCCCGTTGTCGGCGACGTCGACTCGCAGGCAGTCGGGTTGCTCCGACAGCGCGACCTCGATGCGCCCGGCTGCGCCGTCGCAGAACTTCACCGCGTTGGACAGCAGGTTGAGCAGCACCTGGATGATGCGGTCGAGGTCGCCGCGCACGCGCGGTACCGCCTCGGGGAGGCTCAGCTCGACGCGGATGCCCTTTTCCTCGAACACCTGGCCCATTCCGGCCACCGCGTCGCTGATCAGCTCCTTCAAGTCCACCTGCGAGTCGTGCCACTCGGCGCGCCCCGACTCGATCTTCGAAAGGTCGAGCACCTGGTTGATCAGGCGCGTGAGGCGCTCGGTCTCCTTGGTGATGATGTCGAGGAAGCGCTTGCGCTGCACGAGCTCCACGTTGGGCTCCTGGCGCAGGATCTCGGAAAACGCGCGGATCGAGGTGAGCGGCGTGCGCAGCTCGTGCGTCACCATCGACACGAAGTCGTCCTTCATGCGGTCGAGCTCCTTCAGCCGCTCGTTGGCCTGGCGCAGCTCCGCGGTGGCGGCCTCGAGCTCGCGCGACTTCTGCTCCAGGCGATGGCTGTACACCACCACCTGCGAGGCCTCGTCGAGGATGGCGCGCACCTCGTCCACGCTGAGCGCCTCCTCCTTCACCACCGAGGCGATCATCACCCGCGCCGAAGCGGCGCCGATCGCGCCCGCGAGCTGCATCTCCACGTAGTGCACCATTTCGGCGTCGGCCTCGAGCCGCGCGTCGGGCCATGCCAGGCCCTTGCCCGCCGCGTAGTCGCGGAACGAGGCATCGGCGCCGGCGCTGCCGAGGAACCGCGCCAGCACGTTGTACAGGTCGGGCACCGACGCCGTGCCGCGCCAGAAGCGCGCGCCGCCGGCTTCCTGCCGGAACACGTCGACGAACAGGCTCGCCTGCCGCGCCTCGGCCGCGCTTGGCGAAGCGAGCAGCGACACCCCGACGTAGGCGCCGATGTTGGCGAGCATGCTCCAGATCATGGCGTGAGTGATCTGGTCCAGGCCGGCGAGGCCGAAGAGCTCCAGCGGCCGCAATAGCTCGATGCCCCAGGGTCCGTGCTCGAGCAGGCCGAGCGGCAGCCAGTCCGAGCGCGCGAGCGCCGGCAGAAGCAGCGTGTAGGACCACACCGCGAATCCCGCGACCAGCGCCGCGATCGCGCCGCGACGCGTGCCGCCCTTCCAGAAGATGCCACCGAGCACGACCGGAGCGAACTGCGCGACCGCGGCGAAGGAGATGAGGCCGATCGAGACCAGGGCGTAAGCCTCGCCCGCGAGCTTGAAGTAGATGTAGCCGAGCAACAGGATGAACACGATCGCGCCGCGCCGGATGCCGAGCAGCAGCCCGGTCAGGTCCTGCCGCTCCGTGAGCCGCAGCACGCGCAGCCGCAAGAGCACCGGCATCACCAGGTCATTGCACACCATGGTGGAGAGCGCGATGGTCTCGACGATGACCATGCCGGTGGCCGCGGACAGGCCGCCGATGAACACCAGCAGGGCGAGCGCCTCGCGCTTGTCCGCCATGGGCAGCGTGAGCACGAACGTGTCTGCGTCCACGCCCGAGGGGAAATGCAGCAACCCGCCGAACGCGATCGGCAGCACGAACACGTTGATCGCCAGCATGTACAGCGGGAACAGCCAGATCGCCTTGTTCAGGTGCTTCTCGTCGACGTTCTCGATCACCGCCACCTGGAACTGGCGCGGCAGGAAGACGATCGCGAGCATCGAGAGCACCGTGAGCCATACCCAGGTCGCGTAGCCCCCGGCCGTGATCCCGAGCGGCGCCATGAGGCGCGCGAGCTCCGGGCGCTGGGCGGCGCGCGTGAAGAGGTCCCCGAAGCCGTTGTAGATGCCGAACGTGACGAAGGCGCCCACGGCGAGGAACGCGAGCAGCTTGACCAGCGATTCGAAGGCGATCGCGGCAACCATGCCCTCGTGATGCTCCGCCGCGTCGAGATGGCGCGTACCGAACGCGATCGTGAACGCGGCGAGGATCAGCGCCACCCAGAACGCGGTGTCCTGGAGGACCGGCACGGCGTCGACCTTGCCCGGCATGATGATCTGGGGA
>JBIOYV010000144.1:0-113692 GCA_044870335.1 Burkholderiales bacterium
AGAAAATCGGGGACAGAGCCCTATTTCCGGCGCGCGAAGCTTTGGGAAATAGGGCTCTGACCCCGATTTTTCACGCCGCGAGGCGCCGGAAGTTCGCCTCCATCCGGGCAGGCTCCGGCTCAAGCCCCGTGAACAGCTTGAAGGCGCCGATCGCCTGGCCGACGTTCATGTGCCCTCCGTCGGCCGTCGCGCAGCCGATGCGCCGCGCCGCCTTGAGCAGAGGCGTCTCGAGGGGGACATAGACGATTTCGGACACCCACATGGCGGGACGCAGATGCGCCTCCGCTACAGGCGTACCCGGATGCTGCGCCATGCCGACGGGCGTCGCCTGGATCAAGCCGGTCGCGGCGTGAAGCTCCGATTCGGCGTCCGGGGCGATGCTCGCGCGGTTCCTGCGAAAGCGCCGGTTCAGCCGCTCCACCAGCGCCGCCGCACGCGCGGGATCCTTGTCCACGACGACGAGCCGCTCCGCATCCAGGCCCAGCACCGCGTGGGCGCAAGCTGCGCCGGCGCCGCCGGCGCCCAGGAGGACGACGCGCGAGAGGTCGGCCCGCGGCAGCGCGCGCCTGAAGCCCCAGCCCCAGCCGGAAGCGTCGGTGTTGTAGCCGACAAGGCGATCGCCCTCGCGGACCACGGTGTTCACGGCACCGATCGTGCGCGCCTCCTCCGACAGAGCATCGAGGAGCGGAATCACCGACTGCTTGCAGGGGAAGGTAATGTTGAGGCCGCGAAAGCCGATGATGCGCACGGCCTGGAGCAGGCCCGGCAGCGCCTCGACACCGACGCCGCGCGACGCGAGGTCGATGAGCTGATAGTGCAGGCGCAGGCCGTGATGGCGCGCTTCTTCCTGGTGCAACGCGGGAGCGAGCGAGCGCTGGATGCCCGCGCCGATCAGGCCGCACAGGACGGCTTCAGCCACGAGGATCCTTCGAGGTCAGTGAATATGCGCAGCGATACAGTCCTTCGCTGCGGCCGGGCTGGGCGCCATGGGCCTCAAGCTCGTCCAACCTCTCGCCCAACCCATCTGCGACGAACCCCCGCACGGCTTCGACATCGTATCCGCAGATGAGCAGAACGCAGTCTGCCTGCGCATCCATTCCCCGGATTTCCTGCTCCGCGGTGCGCGCAACGTCGGCGGGCAGCGATTCGAGCAGATACGCCGCAGTCAGCCCTTTGCGCCCCGGCAGCGGCGGCATCACGTCCGCCGCGAGCCGTTTCAGGAGCGAGCCGCGCTTGCGCGGGGACGGGGAAAAACGGATCGTTGCCATCAGCTGCGTCACCCCGCCCCCGAAGGCCGCTCGCACCCGGCACAGGCTGCGCACCATGTTGCGGTGGTGCGGCATCATCTTGCGCGACCACGGCGTGGGGTTGTTGAGCCGCTCGAGGTAAGCACCGCTCGTCATCGTTTTCAGGTCCCTCGCTTCGTAAAGAACGAAGTACGAAGGCTCGTTCGAAATGGCGACCCAGCGCGTGCCGCGCAGGAATCCCGGGATGCCGAGGCGCTCGGGCATGTGCTCGTGCGTATGCCAGTGCTCCCATTCCACCCGCACCTCGGGCGGCACATCCCACCACATGGCGATGGCAGCGCGGCCGAGCACCCCTAGCCCTTGTAGCCCAGGAGCCGCGGCAGGAACAGCACGAGCTCGGGCAGCAGGGTGATGAGCGCCAGGGCGCCGATCATCACGGCGAGGAACGGCATCACCTCGCGCACGATGTCCTTCAGCGGCACCTCGGCGATCTTCACCATCATGAAAAGAAGCAGTCCATAGGGCGGCGTCACCAGTCCGATCATGATGTTCACCACCGCCATCACGCCGAAGTGCACTGGATCGATGCCCAAGTCGTGCGCGGTGGGAAGCAGCACCGGAACGATGACGAGCAGGATGGTGGTCCCCTCGAGGAAGCAGCCGAGGACGAGCAGGAGGACGTTGACGGCGACAAGGTAGGCGAGCGGAGACAGCTCGAACCCCTTGAGCACGGCGCTGAGCGTCCTGGGGATGTTCTCGATGGTGATTACGTAGTTGAACACCAGGGCGCCCGCGATCAGCATGCCGATCGACACGGTGACGCGCGCGCTGGTGAGCAGCGACACGTAGACGTCGCGCAGGCCGGTGGACCGATAGAGCAACCACGAGATGGCGAGCGCGTACGCCGCCGCGGTGGCCGCGGCTTCAGTCGGCGTGGTAATCCCGCTATAGAGGCAGCCGAGCAGGATCATCGGCATCAGGAGCGCCGGAAGCGCCTCCCAGGTCAGGCGCGGCCACTCGCGCAGCGGCACCGCCGGCTCCACCGGGAAGTTGCGCCGCCGGGCGGTCAACGCGATCAAGGCCATCTGCACGGCGCCGAGCAGCAGGCCGGGGATGACGCCGCCGAGAAAGAGATACCCGATGGAGGTGTCGGAAATCAGCGCGTACAGCACCAGCGGGATCGACGGCGGGATGATCGGCCCGAGCACCGACGACACCGCGGTCAGCGCGGCGGCGAAGGCCGGGCTGTACTTGCCGTCGCGCGTCATCAGCGACTGCATCAGCTTGCCGGAGCCGGCGGCGTCGGCGAGGGCCGAACCCGACATGCTGGCGAAGATGATGCTCTGCACGACGTTGACCTGCGCCAGGCCGCCGCGGAAGCGCCCGACGAGCGCATTGCACCAGCGCAGCAGCCGGTCCATGATGCTCCCCGAATTCATGAACTCGGCGGCGAGGATGAAAAGCGGGATCGCGAGCAGCAGGTAGCTCGTGTACATGCCGTTCAGGAGCTGCTCGGCCGCGGTTCCCATGTCGAGGCCCTTGAGGGACAGATACAGGATCGAGGCCGCGATCATCGCGTGGCCGATCGGCAGGCCGAGCAGGCTCAGCGCGACGATCGCCAGGACGCAGAGAAAAAACGGGCTCGCGGGATTCACGGACCCGGGCCGCGGACGAGCCGCCACAGGATCCAGAGGTAGCGCACGATCACCGCGACGACGAAAACGAGGTAGATCGAGTACATCCAGTCGAGCCGCACGTGCAGGTAGGACGAGCGCTCCACCTTCATGAAGCTGACGTAGCTCCAGGTCGCGGGCAAGGACATGCCGTACAGCACCACGAGCGCGATGCCGGCCAGGATTCCCATGACCCGGCGCCCGCGGCGACCGACCGCCGAATAGAGGAGATCGAAGCGGATCTCCTCCTCTTCCGTCAGCACCAGCGCAGAGCCCCAGAGCACCAGCCACAGCCACGCGGCGACGGTCAGCTCGGAGGTCCAGCCGACCGGGAAGCTGAAGAAGTAGCGGAACACGATCTGCAGCAGGAACGCGGCGAACATCACGCCGAGCAGCGCGGCCATGACGTTCTCGGCGCGGCGGCGAAGCCAGCCGGCCGCCTTCGGCGCGAAGGCTTTCACTTCATCGCGTTGATTTTTTCGAGCATGCCTTTCGGCCACTCCTTCGCTTCGTCGGAGGCGAGGTAGACCTTCTGCGCGTGCGCGCGGAAGGCGTTGACGTCGGGGGCGTACACCTCGAGGCCCTGCTTCCTGAACTCCGCGGCAAGCTCGGCTTCGCGCTTGAGGTGCTCCGCGGCGCTCCAATTGACCGCCTTGTCGACCGCGGCCTGGAAAGACTTCTGCCGCGCAGGCGGCATGGCGTTCCAGGTCTTCATGTTCAGCGTGAGGAGATCGAACCCGACGAGGTGCGAGGTCAGGACGATCTGCGACATCACCTCGTAGAACTTCATGTTCTGGACGTTCGGCAGCGGGTTGTCCTGCCCGTCGATGGCGCCGGTCTGCAGGCCGGTGTAGACCTCGGCGTAGGCCATGGGCGTGGGATTGGCGCCGAGCGAGCGGCCGAGGAGCTGCCACGCGTCTCCGGGCGGCATCCTGAGCTTGATGCCCGCCAGGTCCGAGGGCGTCGCGATCTTCTTCTTCGGCTTCAGGCCCACCTGGCGCGTGCCGAAGAACGTGGGCCCGAGGATCTTCACCTTGAGCTTGTCCTCGACCATCTTCTTCATCTGCGCGCCGAGGTCGCCGGCGAAGAAGGCGTTCAGGTGGTTGGCGTCGCGGAAGAGATACGCGGAGGTGAGGATGGACCACGCCGGGAGCTGCTTGGAGATGTCCTGCGGCGCGATGTTGCCCAGCTCGAGGTTGTCGCGCTGCAGCGCGACCAGCTCGGTGCCCTGCTTGAAGAGCGTGCCGCCGTAGAAGGGCTCGAGCTTGAAGTCGCCTTCGATGTCCTTCGCCAGCATGCGGATCATGTCGGCGCGGATGTCCTTCTCGGAGAACACCGCGGCGAAGCGGATGGTGGGCTTCGCCTGCGCCGCGGTTTCCAAGCTGGCGGGCAGCGCCGCGGCCGCGGCCAGGGCTGAACCGGCCTTGAGCGCCCAACGGCGATCGGGATCGAACTCCATGTGCTTGCCTCCTCCTATGAACGGTTTTTCCGCAGATTCGTGAGATAGCTCAGGATGACGTCGGCGACGATGTCGCGGCGCCGCGCCACGTCGCCCTTGGACCCCATGTCGCGCTGGAAGATGGCGCCGAACGTGTGCCGGTTGGCGACGTTGAACATGCCGAGCGCGGCGATCGACTTGTGGACCTCGACCGGGTCGACGTCGGTGCGGAAGCGGCCTTCGGCCTGCCCGCGCGCGAGCACCTGCGAGAGCAGCTCGATGATCGGGCGGTTGAGGGTACGCATCGCCCTGGACTTGCGCAACTGCCGGCCGCGCGCCTGGTTCTCGGCCACCACCAGGCGCACGAACCCTTCGTGCGACACGTAGTAGCCGTAGGTGAACTCGACGATGCGGCGCACCGCGTCCTCGGGCGCGAGGTGGTCGAGCTCGAGCCTGCCTTCGGCCTCGCGGATCTCCGCGTACACGTGCTCCAGCACCGCGATGTAGAGCTTTTCCTTGCTGCCGAAGTAGTAGTTGATGAGCGCGCGGGTGGTATGGGTGCGCGCGGCGATGGCGTCCATGCTCGCGCCCTTGAAGCCGCGCGCGGCGAACTCGTCGATGGCCGCGGCCACGATCCCCGCCCGGCTGGCCGCCGGCGCCTTGGGTTTGCGCATCGCCGCATTGCGCGGTTTCTCGCGCCCGTGCCCCTCGGCCCTTGGAATTAACGACATTGCAAGGTAAATTTAACAGGCTCGTTAATTTCAAGCAAACGCCATGGCCCTGCCGCAACGGCTGCCGGAACCGTCGAACCCGCTCGGCGTCGACGGCATCGAGTTCATCGAGTTCGCCACCCCGCAGGCGCAGGCCTTCGGCGCGCTGCTCGAGAGGATGGGCTTCGTGCCGCTCGCCCGGCACCGCTCGCGCGAGGTGATGCTCTACCGCCAGGGCGGCATGAACCTCATCGTCAACTCGGACCCGCCCGCCGGGAAGGACGCGCTCGACAAGACCCCTGCCCTCGCCGCCATCGCGCTGCGCGTGCGCGACGCCGGCCTCGCCTTCCAGCGTTCGCTCGACCTGGGGGCCTGGGAGATGCCGACGCGCGCCGCGGCGATGGAGCTGCATATTCCCGGCATCCACGGCGTCGGCGACAGCCTGGTCTACTTCGTCGACCGCTACCGCGACTTCTCGATCTACGACGTCGATTTCGTCTTCCAGGCGAACGCCGATCCGAACCCGCCGGCGCTCGCCGGGCTGCACTGGTTCGGCGTGGTGCAGTCGATCCTTCCGGGGCGCACCGGCGACTGGCTCGATTTCTACCGAGCCCTCTTCGGCTTCGAGGTCCTGCCGCGCGGCCAGTACTTCGGCGTCCTGCCCAAGGGCACCCTGCTCGAGAGCCCCTGCCACAAGTTCTACCTGCAGCTCATCGAGCCGCCGCCGGGGGCCGAAGAGACGCATTGGGACGAGGCCCTGGTGCGCGTGGGCCTGGGCGCGCCCGACGTGCGTGCGGCGGTGCGCGCGCTGCAGGAGCGGGGCGTGGTTTTCGTCGACCACGGCGCGGTGCAGCCGAGCGACAAGGGCGCGCTCACGCAGGTGTACCTCGGGGGCGTCACGTTTGAATTAGTGGTGAGCCCTCTCGAGCCGTGAATCTCGACCACTTCGGGGTGGACACCATCACCTTCGCCGGGCCGCTGGAAGCCAAGCTGAAGGCCGCGCGCGAGGCGGGGTTCACCCAGATCATGCTCAATGCGACCGACATCGTCGGGCACCCGGGCGGGGAGGCGGCGGCGGTCGCGGCGGTTCGCGCGAGCGGCCTGCGCGTCACCGGCTTCCAGGTGTTGCGCGACTTCGAGGGGCTCTCGGGCACGCTGCACGCCTACAAGGTGGACATCGCGAAGGCGATGCTCCAGATGTGCCACGCCCTGGGTTCCCATGTTCTGCTCGCGTGCTCCTCGGTTTCCCCCCACTCGAACCAGGATCCTGTCTCGATCAAGAAAGACCTGCAAAAGCTGGCGCTGCTGGCCGTGCCGCTCGATATCCGAGTCGCCTACGAGGCGCTCTCCTGGGGCCGGCACGTCAACGAATTCCCGCGCGCCTGGGAAATCGTCGCCGAGGCCGACCGCGCCAACCTCGGCCTCGCGCTCGACTCCTTCCACATCCTGGCGAACGGCACCGACCTCGGGCTGCTGGCGGACATCGATCCGCTCAAGGTGTTCCTGGTGCAGCTCTCCGACTTCCTGTGGCAGGAGGTGCGCTCGGCCGAGGAGCGGATCGAGACCGCGCGCCATTCGCGCGTCTTTCCCGGCGAAGGCGTGCACAGCGACAAGGTCGCCGAGATGGTGCGCCGGCTCGACGAGATGGGCTATCGCGGAGATTACAGCTTCGAGGTCTTCAACGACGATTATCGGCAGCTGGCTCTGCCGACGGTGGCCGAGCGCGCGCGGCGCTCGGTGAAGTGGATCACGGGGCTCGTGTCGCGGCGCAGCCTGCCGGCGCGCCGCGCGAGCGCCTAGCGGCGAAACGGGCCATGCTAAGGCGAGCGCTCGACAAGCGCGACTGGATCGCGGGGCTGGAGAAGGGCCTGCGGATCATCCAGGCCTTCAACGACATCCACCAGCGCCTGACGCCTTCGACCGCGGCGCGGCGCACCGGCATCACCCGCACGGCGGCGCGGCGCTACCTCCATACGCTCCACCACCTGGGCTACCTGGAGAGCGACGGCCAGCTCTTCTGGCTGACGCCGCGCATCCTGAGGCTCGGCTGGTCCTACCTCGACTCGGCCCGGGTTTCGCGGGCGGTGCAGCCCTATCTCCAGCGCATCAGCTCCGCGCTCGGCGGCGCAGCGTACTTCGCCGTGATGGACGAGGACGAGGTCATCTACGTGGCGCGCGGCGGCTCGACCTGCATGCGCAACGTCGGCTTCGTCCTGGGCGCGCCGGTTCCCGCCAACGTGTCGTCGGCCGGCATCGCGCTTCTCTCCTGCTGCTGCCCGAGGGAGGTGAATCGCTGGCTTGCGAAGCGCAGGCTGATGCCGTTTACCCCGTATACGGTGACCACGCACGAAGGCATCCGCGAGCTGATCGAAGCCGCGCGCCGCAAGGGCTACGCGCTGCTCGAGCAGCAGCTCGAGCGCAGGCTGCGCGGCATCGCCGTGCCCATCCGCAACCGCAACGCCGAGACCGTCGGCGCGATCAGCGTCAGCCTGCCGATCGACGACGAGACCTCCGAGCAGGCGCTGGCGCGCTCGCTGCCGCTGCTTCGCGAAGCCGAATATTCGCTGCTCGCGCTGCTCTGAGGCAGCGGCACAATCTGAGCGCTTATCGGACGCACCCGTCCGATCAGCGCGCACTAACGTCGTTCACCCCGTTTGGTTCTCCTCCCTCGCTAAATAACATCGAAGGCGCGTTTCCACTGGGAGGAGCACAAATGAATGCAACGACGATCGCGGCTGCGATCGGCGCGGCTGCGTCCATGGCGGCGGGCTCGGCCGCCGCGCAGACGCCGCTCACCTATAGCATCAACGGCGCCAACCTGACTGTGTACGGCAATGTCGATTACTACCTCAACTACCAGAAGAGCAGCTCCGGCAGCCACATCGTGTCCCTGCAGGACGGCGCCTATCTGCGTACGCGCATCGGGCTGCGCGGGGACAAGAGCGTCGCCGAAGGCTACACCATCAAGTTCCAGGCCGAGCAGGGCCTGAACGACACCACCGGCGCGCAGGCCGACGCGACGCGCCTCTTCGACCGGCAGCTCTGGGCCGGGCTCGCAACGCCGATCGGCGAATTCCGCGTCGGACGCCAGAACACCGCCGTGTTCTACAAGGGCAGCTACATCGACAACACCACCCGAACGCTCGGCTCGGTGATCAACGCCTTCGGCGTGCCTTCGCGCTACGACAGCGACTTCGCCTACATCTCGCCGCGCCTCGCCGGCTTCCAGTTCGAGACGCACTATTCGATCGCGGGATCGGCCGTCAACGACACGAGCAACCAGGCCGTCTACCAGCTCGGGCTGGAATGGGCGGGAGGCCCCTTTCGCTTCGGCTATGCCGGCGTCTACGGCGAGCCGCCCGACAACGCGGTCGTCTCCGACAAGGTCAAGTACGACAACGTCTACGCCAACTGGGACTACGGCAAGGGGAAGGTCTACCTCGCCTTCGTTCGCTCGAACAATAACGGCCCGACCGCCGGCGCCCCCGGCATCCTCAATAACGGCGCCTCGCCTCTCGGCAACACCGGCAGCCTCGTGACCGGCACCGACACGGGCGCGCTGACCTTCTACAAGATCTACCAGCTCTCCGCGGACTACCAGATCACGCCGAAGCTCCGTGTCGGCGGCCTGTATGGACGCATCGTCGCGGAAAGCGGCGACGAGAAGGATGCCGACGGCTGGAGCGTGGCCGGCTACTACGACATCTGGCGGGACACCATCGTCTACGCGATCGTCGACCAGATCAAGAACGAGGCCAACGCCGGCTTCCGGCCTTCGGGCTCCGCGGGACTCACCAAGACCTTCACCGCCGCGAACGACGTCAACGGCCGCAGCATCAGCGGCGTGCACGTCGGCTTCGTTTATCGCTTCTAGTCCGCGAGAACGTGGCGCGCGGTCCTCAGCCGCACGTCACGCACGTCGTCGCCGCGCAGCTCGCGCAGCGCGTAGGCCGCGAACTGCGCGGTGACGTCTTTTCTCCAATAGAGGTCGAGGTCGGCGTTGTCCATGGGCTTCGCGCGCGAGGCGACGAGGCGCGCGGCCTCTTCGATCACCTCGTCCGTGAGCTTCTTGCCCTTGAGGAACTGGTTCGCCTTCTCGACCAGGAACGGGCGTGACGCCACCGCGCCGAGCGCGATCCTTGCTTCTTCCACCGTATCACCGGAAAAGCAAATCGCCGAGCCGACCCCCAGAACCGGAAAATCGAACGCGCCGCGGCGGCGGAGCTTCCAGTACGTGCTCTTCCAGCCCGGTGGGATGCGCACCTCGGTCAGGATCTCGTCGGCCCGCCGCCTGAGGTAGTCGATGCCGTCGTTGTTGTACAGATCCTCGAGCGCGACTTCCCTCTCGCCGGAAGCGGAAACCAGCTCGACCCTCGCGCCGAGCGCCATCAGCGCCGGCGCGCAATCGGTGGATGACGCCGCGACGCAGCGCTTGCTCGCCGTGGCCACCCAGCAGATGTCGCCGTCCTTCTTCAGGCAGAAATCGATCGCCTTGCGCCACTCGTAGTTCTGGTTGTAGTAGTTGCAGCGAGTGTCGAGGCACAGGTTGCCGCCGATCGTGCCCATGTTGCGCAGATGCACAGTGGCGACCTGGTGCGCGGCCTGGCGTAGTCCTAGCGGCAGTTCCTTCTTGTTCACGATTTCGGTGAGCGTCGTCCCCGCCCCGAGGACCGCGCCGTTCCGCCTCATCTCGTCGATTTTCTTCAAGGACACGAGGATCTTCGGCGCCATCTGCCGCCGCTTCATGTTCGGCAGCAGGTCGGTACCGCCCGCGATCAGCATCGCATTGGCGCCCTCGCCGGCGAGAATGCTCGCGGCCTCCTGCACCGACTTCGGCGAGCGGTGCTCGAACCAGGGAAGGCGCATCATGCCGCGCGCACCTTGAGCTTGGGCTTCTCGGCGCCTTTTCTGGCGTTGCCGTCACCGCCTTCCCACGGCGGGGTCACTTCGACGGGATCCGGATAGGGGACGGCCGGGAAGGACTCTGGCCCCACTCGCCCCGGTTCTCCCTTTTGTTTCTTTTCCAGAGCTCTGAGAACCTTGTCCGGCGTGATCGGAATCTCGTCGATGCGCACGCCGACGGCGTCGTAGATTGCATTCGCCACCGCAGGCATGACCGGAAGCAGCGGTCCCTGCCCCACCTCCTTCGCGCCGAACGGGCAGTTCGGGTCCGGGTCCTCGACCAGGACGGTGTCGACCTCGGGCATGTCGAGCGAGGTGAGGCTCTTGTACTCGAGGAGCGACGGGATCTTGTGCACCAGCGCGTGCGAGAGCTTCGGCGGCAGGCGGCGGAACACCTGCTCCTCCATCAGCGCCTCGGAGAGCCCCATGTACACGCTGCCCTCGACCTGGCCGCGCGCGAGCACCGGGTTGATGGCGCGGCCGATGTCGTGGGCGATCCAGATCTTCGGCACCGAGATCCAGCCGCTCGCCGGATCGACCTCGGCCTCGACCACGCAGGCGGTGTACGAGTACGCGGGCGAGGGACCGACGCCCGCGCCTTTGAAGCGCCCCGGCGCGCGCGGCGGGCGGTAGGAGCCGACCGAGCCGAGGGTGCCGAACTTCTCTTCCGCGAAACCCGCAGCTTCCGCGAAAGTGAGGCTTTTATCCCCGGAGGAAACGCGGCCGTTGGCAAACACGAGCCGGTCTGGCGCGACCTCGAGCTGCTCCGAGGCCGCCTCGGCCACCATCCGCTTGATCTTCTCCGCGGCCTGGATCGCGGCGTTGCCCATCATCACGGTGACGCGGCTCGAGTAGGAGCCGAGGTCCACCGGCGTGATGCCGGTGTCGCCGGTGATGCAGCGCACGCTGAAGGGATCGACGCCGAGCACCTCCGCCACGATGGCGACCAGGACGTCGTCGGAGCCCTGGCCGATCTCGGTCGCACCGCAGAAGACCGTCACCTGCCCGCTGCGGTCGACGAGGAGCTGGACCCCGCTCTGCGGCATCTTGTTCCAGTAGATCGGCAGCCCGGCGCCGCACAGGTACGAGCCGCAGGCAATGCCGACTCCGCGTCCGTACCGCAGTTTTCGATATTTATCTTTGAAAGAAGAGCGTGCCACGACTTGATTGATGCACTCGGCGAGACCGACGGATCCGACCTTCAGCCAGTTCGCCGTCAGCGAATCGGGCTTCACGATCATGCCGAGGCGCAGCTCCGCCGGATCCATTCCCAGCTTTTCCGCGATCTTGTCGAGCTGGATTTCCTGTCCGAAGCGCGGCTGCGGCGTGCCGTGGCCGCGCTTGGGGCCGCACGGCGGCTTGTTGGTGAAGAGGCGCGCAGCCTCGAACTTGTAGCGCGGAAGCTCGTACGTGACCGTCTGGAGCGCGCCGGTGTAGAAGGTGCTCGCGACGCCGTACGAGCCGTAGCCGCCGCCATCGACCAGCGTCTGCAGGTGCATTCCGGTGAGCTTTCCTTCCTTGGTCACGCCGGTCCGGAACTTCATGAGCACCGGGTGCCGCCCGCGGTGCATGTAGAACACTTCCTCGCGGTTGAGGCACACCTTCACCGGACGGCCGAGCACCATCGCCGCCTTGGCCACCGTCATCTCGTGGTTGCACACGTCGCACTTGCCGCCGAAGCCGCCGCCGTTCGGCGTCGCGATCACCCGCACATGCGAAGCAGGGATTTGGAGAACACGTGCGAGAGAGCGGTGAACGTAGTGCGGCACCTGCGTCGAAGACCACAGCGTGAGCTTGCCCTCGCCGTCGACCTCCGCGACGGCGGCATGCTGCTCGATCGGCAGGTGGGTGTTGCCCTCGTAGAAGAACAGGTCCTCGAACACGTGGTCGGAGGCGTCGATCGCTTCCGTCACCTCGTTCGAGCGCCCCGCGAACTCGAACGCCTGCAGCCGATGGATGTTGCCGAGCTCGCTGTAGGCGTGAATCCTCGGCTCCGGGTTTTGCAATGCATCCAGGGGATCCGCGATCGTCTTCAGGATCTTGTACTTCACCTCGATGAGATCGAGGGCTTCCGAAGCCGTCTGCTCGTCCTTCGCCACCACGGCGGCCACCGGATCGCCGACGTAACGCACGTGCTCGGGGGCGAGCGGATATTCGTCCTGCGTGACCGGCAGGATGCCGAAGCTCACCGGAAAGTCCTTGCCGGTGAGCACCAAGTGAACACCCGGGTGTTTCTTCGCTCTTTCCACATCAATCGATTGGATAAGGGCGTGAGGGTGCGGCGAGCGCAGCAGGCGCATGTGCAGCATGCGCGGCAGCACGAGGTCGTCGGCGAAGCGCGTCTGTCCGGTGACCTTGGCGCGGCCGTCGACGCGCCTGCGCGGCTTGCCGATGACCTTCATGTCTCCGCCTCGAGACGTTTCGCCGCCTCTTCGATGGCCTCGAAGATCTGCTGGTAGCCGGTGCAGCGACAGAGATTCCCCGAGACCGCTTCCCGGATCCGCTCGCGCGAGGGGTTCGGCTCGCGTTCGAGCAGGGCTTTCGCGGTCATGAGGAGGCCGGGGGTGCAGTAGCCGCACTGCGCGGCGCCGAGATCGGCGAACGCGGCCTGCAGCGGGTGGAGCTCGGCGCCCCGCGCCAGCCCCTCGACGGTCTCGATGCTGCGGCCGGCGCACTCGAGCGCGAGCAGCAGGCAGGAGAGCTGCGGCTCCCCGTCGACCAGCACCGCGCAGGCGCCGCATTCGCCGAGCTCGCAGCCGTGCTTGGTGCCGGTGAGGGCGAGGTCCTCGCGCAGCACCTCGAGCAGCGTCTTGTACGGGGCGAACGAGGCCTCGACCGTCTCGCCGTTGACGCTCAGGTTGAGCTGCACGTTGCGCCGCATGCCTCGACTCCCCGCGATTGTTCGTACCCCGAACAAATCTGGCGCTACTCTACTCCAAAGCCCCTCTGGCGCACAGGGTCGGCGCGGCGGTAAGATCGCACGCCACCACCCCCCTTCACGTCGTTCCCCGGAGGAATACCCATATGACGCTACGCATCGGCGACGAAGCCCCCAATTTCAAGGCCGAAACCACGCAAGGCCCGATCGATTTCCACCAGTGGATCGGCAACGGCTACGCGGTGCTGTTCTCGCATCCGAAGGATTTCACCCCGGTGTGCACCACCGAGCTCGGCACCATGGCCAAGATGAAATCCGAGTTCGACAAGCGCAACACCAAGATCATCGGCCTTTCGGTCGATCCGGTGAACGACCACGAGCGCTGGGCGAAGGACATCGAGGAGACCCAGGGCACGGCGCCGAACTATCCGATCATCGGCGACGCCGAGCTCAAGATCTCGAAGCTCTACGACATGCTGCCGGCCGAAGCCACGCCGGGAAAGCGCACCGCGGCCGACAACCAGACCGTACGCACGGTGTTCGTCGTCGGGCCGGACAAGAAGGTCAAGCTGGTCCTCTACTACCCGATGACCACCGGCCGCAACTTCGACGAGGTGCTGCGCGTGCTGGACTCGATCCAGCTCACCGCCAAGTACCGGGTCGCCACACCGGCCAACTGGAAGCAGGGGCAGGACGTGATCATCGCGGGCTCGGTGAGCGACGACGAGGCGAAGAAGCTCTTCCCGCAGGGCTGGAAATCGCCCAAGCCCTACCTGCGGATCACCCAGCAGCCCAAGTAAGGCGCGCCAGCAGATTCATCGCATGGCGGACTCGCGTCCGCCATGCGGTCGAAGATCTACGGACCGCCGCGGACGTCGAAGGCATCCACGACGATGAAGGCGGTACTGCTCACGGACTCGACCTCGAGCGTGTGCTGACCCGGGGACAGCCCGTCGATCGAGAAGATTGCGTGCGCGTAGGCTTCGATCGGGGACTTTAAGAAGTTATCGAATTGTCCCTTGTCAACGCCGTCAAGACGGATCTTGACCGGCCCGATGCTGTTCTTCTGGACGCCGATATAGCTCACACCGGTCCCGGTGAAGGTAAACCTGGCGATCGAGCCGGCCGCATCGGCTCTTTGTGCCGCCCCCTCGCTCCAGGTTCGGTTGATGTTGCGGCTCCACCTGCCGGTATAGGTCGTCGCCGCCACTTGGCTGTTGGGAAGGGTATCGTCTTCCTGGAAGCGCCTTCCGGGCGTCGTCACGTCGAACGCGTCCACAAAGATCCTGGTGCCGGCGGACGCCGGATTTTTCTGGTCGGTCACCGTGATCGTCAACGTATGCGTCGCGTCGGCGAGTCCCGTTTTCGAGAACATGATTTCCTGAAACTTCTGCGTCGAACCATACGTATCGACCGGGGTGACCGGGCCTCCATCCACCTGCACATTGGCGATGCCGCCGTCCGGGCCGTGCCCGCCTTGCCAGGTGATGGAGGTTCCGCGGAACGTCAACTCGACACTATCGCCCGGCGTCGCGGTAAACGAGGCACCTCCATGCGGCCCTTCGGGCGCGGATTCGACGCCGCCACCGCTCCAGTTTACGGAGTGGTCAATGGGGTCCGTGGCCGGGGTCGGGTCCCTCGGCGGGTCGTATGTTGTCGGGCTCAAGATCGCCCAGGTGCCGCTGTACTTGGCGCCGGGGTCCCTGTCCTGCAAATGAGAAACGATCGGCGCTTCCACATCGAAAGCATCCACCACCACGACCGGAAGCGCGGCTGATGTGGAGTCCGGGTTCCTTTCCCCGGTCACCCGAATCGTCAGCGTGTGCTGGCCGGGGCTCAAGTCGTGCAGCGTAATGACAGGCGTGCGGATTTCCTGCGGGCGGACAAAGAGGTCGACTCGCCTGGCCGGACCCCCGTCCACGCTGACCTCCGCGATTCCGCCGTCTCCGTTGCGCTCGCCGATCCAGGTGACCCACCTGCCGCTGAACGTGAACGACACCGTGGCTCCGGGCACCGTGGATCGCACGGCCTTGCCGCCGCTCCACCCGAACTTCGCGTCGGCCGGCTTCCAGTCGCCGGGGCTCAAGGTGACGCTCGTGTCGGTTTCCTCGAAGCGGCCAGGCTTGCTGACGCTGGGGGTACCGCCGTTGTTGGGGGGAGTGCCGCCATTGGTGGTAGCGGGAGTGCTCGGACTGTCGCCGCCGCCTCCGCCGCCGCCGCAGGAAACTACCAGGCCCGCAAGCAACAAGACACCGGCACACGCTACGTATCGCTTCATAAACCACCCATCCCTGGAATCGCCCGGGCGTAGTGTGGGACTCGAACGTGTCGACCTTCCGCGTGGCACCATGATCCGGACGAAGCTGGTTCGAAGGCGTTCCGTGGTCCGTCCGGGCGGTGGCGGTTTCATTTTCCGGCGGCTCACGCTCGGCGGACCGCAGCGGCCTTGCGCCGGAATCGCATAGGGATCCGGCAGTTACCCTAGCAATGTTCCGTAACAATCGGTTACGGACTCGGCGGCTCCCGGGGTGTACGCTGCCTTGACCATGAAGCGCGTGCTGATACTCCTCATCCTCGCGGTCGCGAGCGGCTCGGCCGTCGCGGGCGGCTGGCACGGCCACGGCCATAGCCGCGTCGTCGTCGGCTTCAACTTCGGCTACCCGGTCGGCTGGTATGCGCCTTGGTACTACGCCCCGCCGGCGTACTACTACCCGCCAGCCGTATACGCGCCGCCCACGCCGACCACCTACGTCGAACGTAGCGACGTGGCGGAGGAAGCGCCCGCGCAGCCGCCGGCCACCTGGTACTTCTGCCGCGAGGCGAACGGGTACTACCCGTACGTGAAGCAGTGCCCCGGCGGCTGGATGCGCGTGCCGGCGCAGCCGCCGAACTGACCCCATGAAGAAGCTGCTCGTCGGAATCGGCGTGCTGGCACTCGCCGGTTGCGCGTCGACGCCCCCGCCCGGGCCGAGCGTGATGGTGCTTCCCGGCACGGGCAAGAGCTTCGACGAATTCCGCCACGACGATCACGATTGCCGCGGATACGCCTACGCGCAGAGCGGCGCTCAGGGGGCCGACCAGGCTGCAAGCAACGCAACCGCCAATAGCGCCGCGGTCGGCGCGATTGTCGGGACCGCGGCCGGCGCCGCGCTCGGCGGAAATGGCCACGCCGCGCTCGCGGGCGCGGGCGTCGGCACCGCGACCGGTGCGATGCTCGGCACGAGCGCCGCGGCGCAGGGTTCGTACAGCGTGCAGCGCCGCTACGACAACGCCTTCACGCAGTGCATGTACGCCAAGGGTAACAAGGTGCCGATGGCGCTCGCGCCACGCCGTCAGGCTGCCTCCTCGGGTCCTTCCTATTACCGCCCGCCGCCGCCGCCGTCCTACGGCCCGCCTCCGCCGCCGCCGGCCTACACTCCGCCGTCGTCTCGTTCGGCCAGCCCGCCTCCGCCGCCCCCGGGCAATCCTCCGCCGCCGCCGCCAGGAGTTTAGAGGCGCTGCTGCTGAGCAGCTCGGCGGGCGCTCTCCAGTAAGGAAGCCTTCATGAGGAAGGCCTTGTGCCGCGCCGGGTCGGCGGCGCTCGCGCGCAGCTCGTCGAAGCGGCGCGCGCGCTGGGCCGGATCGCGCTCCTCCAGGCGGCGCTTGTTCGCCACGGTCTGCTCCTGGACATACTCGATGTTGAGCGGCCTGCGCCTCGCCTCGTACGCATCGAGCGACTTTTCATCCGCCTGTTTCCGGATGACCCTGTCGAGAAGATCGGCGAGATCCCACGCCTCGTGAATCCCCGAGTTCAGTCCGAGCCCGCCGATCGGATTGTTCACGTGTGCCGCATCCCCGCACAGGAACACGCGCCCCTGGCGGAAGCGCTTCGCCACGCGCTGGTGCACGTTGTAGACGTTGAGATGGAGGTAGTCCCTTTCCTTCTCGGGGACGTAGATCCGCGCGAGGCGCGCGCGCACCGAGGCGTCTGAAAGCGCTTCCTCGTCGGTCTCGTCCGCGCGTGTATTGAACACGGCGCGCCAGCGCCCTTCCAGGTCGTCGCCGGCCACCTTGAAGAGATTGGTCCACTCGGTCGGGTCGGCCATGTAGCTGCGGTTGCAGCAGCCGAGCGCGGCCGCGAAGTCGAATTTCGTCGTGACGACGAGAAAGCGCTCCGGCCAGGTGTAGCCCTCGAACTCGATGCCGAGGAGCTTGCGCACCGTGCTGCGGCCGCCGTCGGCGCCGATGACGTAATCGGCGGCGAAGCTTCTGTCCCCGGCGATCACGCTGACCTGCTGTTCGTCCTGCTCGAGCCCAGTGACTGGCATTCCCAGAAAGACCTCGGCGTTCGCCATGCCTCTCAGCCGAGCCAGCGCCATGTGGGCGAGCTTGTGCTGCTCGGTCTGGACCACGAACGGGAAGTCGGTCTCGCCGCGCAGCCGCTCGAAGTCGAACTCGGCGATGCGCTCGAGCGTCGGCCGGTCCCAGAACTCGAAGGTGCGCGCCACCAGCCCCACCCGGATGTACTCGTCGATCAGGCCGAGCTCGGCGAGGATCTCGAGCGTCGGCGGCTGCGTGGTCGAGGCGCGCGGGGCGTCGTCGATGCGCTCCTGCGCTTCAAGCAGCGTGACCGAGTGGCCCAGGCGCGCGGCGGCGAGCGCGGCGACGCTGCCCACCGGGCCCGCGCCGACGACGAGGATGTTTCGTCGCTGCATGGATCGCGGCGATTATACTGAGCCGGTGATCGAGCCTTGCCGACTGGGAGCGAAAGAAGCCGCCTTGCGCATCGAGCGCGGCGAGCTCAGCGCACGCAGCCTGCTCGAGAGCTGCCTCGAGCGCATCGCCGCGCGCGAGCCCGAGGTGCAGGCCTGGGCCTTCCTGGAAAAATCGATCGCCCTTTCGCAAATAGATTCAGCGAAAAAGGGCATGCTGCAAGGGGTGCCCGTGGGCGTGAAGGACATCTTCGATACCTACGACATGCCCACCGAGTACGGCTCGCGCATCTATGCCGGCCACCGGCCGCGCGCCGATTCGGCGCCGGTCGCGCTCGCGCGGGCGGCCGGCGGCGTGATCCTCGGCAAGACCGTGACCTGCGAGTTCGCGACGTTCGTGCCCGCAAGGACGCGCAACCCGCACAATGCCGCGCATACGCCCGGAGGCTCCTCGAGCGGCTCGGTCGCCGCGGTCGCGGACTTCATGGTCCCGCTCGCCTTCGGTACGCAGACTGCCGGCTCGGTGATTCGCCCGGGCTCCTACTGCGGCGTGGTGGCCTGCAAGCCGACCTACAATCTGCTGCCCCGCGCGGGCGTGCATCCGAACGCCGACTCGCTCGATACGATCGGGGTTTACGCGCGCAGCGCCGAGGACGTCGCGTTCTTTCTCGAGGCGCTCACCGGGCGCACGGATTTGCAGGGGCGCATCGATCGGCCGCGCATCGGCGCCTGCCGCACCTGGGAGTGGGAGCTGGTCGAAGCGCCCATGGCGTCGGCCTTCGAGACCGCGGCGAAGAAGCTCGAAGCGGCCGAGCTTCGCCTGCCCGAGTCGTGGCGCCATCTGCGTGAAGCGCATGCGACCATCATCCGCTACGAGGGCGCGCGTTCGCTCGCCGACGAATACCGCCGCTTCGCCGATTCGCTCGACCCGGCGTTGCGCCGGCGCTGCGAGGAAGGCTACGCCACGGACGCGCGAAAGTACCAGGAGGCGCTGTCGTACGCGGCTGCCTGCCGCGCCGCCTCGAGCGATGCCTTCGGTGACTGTGATGTGCTGATCGCCCCGGCGGCGACCGGCGAGGCCCCCGAGGGATTGGGCTCTACCGGCAACGTGGCGATGAACGTGGTGTGGACGCTGCTCCACGCGCCGTGCGTATCGGTGCCGATGGGCGTCGGCCCCAACGGCCTGCCGCTCGGGCTGCAGGTCATCGGACGTATCGGGGAGGATGCGCGAACCCTCGCCTGCGCGCGCTGGATCGAATCCCGGGTGAAGGAAAGCCGCTCGTGAGGCGCATCGCCTTTCTCCTCGCCTGCATGGCCTTCTGCGTACACGCGCAGACCTGGCCGCAGAAGCCGGTCAAGGTCGTCGTGCCGTTTCCGCCCGGCGGCGTAACCGATTCGCTCGCGCGCATTACCGCCGACTGGCTGACCCAGAGGCTGGGGCAGCCCGTGATCGCGGAGAATCGCCCCGGCGCGAGCGGCGCGATCGCGGCCGAGCTGGTGGCTCGCGCCGAGCCCGACGGCTACACCCTGTTCTCCGCGGCAACGCCCCAGCTCGCGATCGTGCCGCACGTGCAGAAGATCAATTACGACCCGGTGAAGGACTTCGCGCCGATCTCGATCGTCGGCACCAATCCTTTCGCGCTCGGTTGCAACCGGAAGATCGCGGCCACCAGCCTGAAGCAGCTCGTCGATTACGCCACGGCGCATCCGCGCGAGCTGAGCTACGCCTCGCCCGGCTCGGGCTCGGTCGGCCATCTCACGATGGAGCTCTTCCTCGCGCGCGCCGGACTGAAGATGGAAGCGGTGCCCTACAAGGGCGGCGGCCCGGCGATCGCCGATGTCGTGGCCGGCCACGTGCCCTGCTACTTCGGCAACCTGAACGAGATCCTGCCGCACGCGGGCGGCGGCAAGATCAATGTGCTCGCGGTCTCGGGCGAAACGCGCGCGCCGCAGCTCCCGCAGGTCCCGACGGTAGCCGAGCAGGGCTATGCCGGGTTCCGCACGGTCACGTGGAACGGCTATGTCGCCCCGGCGGCCACGCCGAAGAGCATCGTCGAGCGCGTCGCGCGCGAAATCGCCGCGGGATGCAGGGACGCCGCCTTCGCCGCCCGGCTGGAGAAGATCGGCGTCGATCCCGTGTGCGGCACGCCTGCCGAGTTCGAGCGCGCCGTGCGCGACGACCTCGCGCTCTGGAAGGAAGCCGTGCAGGCGGCCGGGATCAAGCCGCAATGAGGCTGCGCGTCGCGATTCCGGACCTCGTCTCGCCGTCGTATTTCCCCGCGATCGCCGCGGTCGAGCTCGGCTGCTTCCGGCGGGAAGGCTTCGACGCCGCGGTCGAGCTTCTTTTCCCCGTCACCAAGACCTACGAGGCGCTGCGCGAGGGCGGGCTCGACTTCGTAGGCGGCGCTTCGCATGCCGCGCTGTATGCGTTCAAGGATTGGCAGGGCGGCAAGCTCCTGTGCGCGCTCGCACAGCACATGTACTGGTTTCTGGTCGTTCGAAAAAGCCTGGACGCGAAGCGCGGGGACCTGGAGGTCGTGCGAGGTCAAAGGATCGGAGCCGCGCCGGGGCCGGTCGACGGGCTGAAGCAGCTGCTCAGGGCGGCCGGAATCGATCCGGAGCGCGACGTGGAGATCGGCCCGGTGCCAGGCGCACTCGGCCAGGGCGCGTCCTTCGGCCTCCTCGCCGCCAAGGCGCTCGAGAAGGAGAAGATCGACGGCTTCTGGGCGAACGGCATGGGCGCGGAGGTCGCGGTGCGAAGCGGCGTCGGTACGCTCGTGCTCGACGTCCGCCGCGAGGGAAGCACGGAGGCGAAGGGATACACCTTTCCGGCGCTCGCGACCTCGGAAAGGTCGATCCGTGAAAATCCCGAAGCAGTGAGGGCGGCGATTCGAGCGGTCAAGGCGGCGCAGCAGATCCTGAAGCGCGATCCGGGCCGTGCCACCGAGGTGGGGAAGAAGCGCTTTCCCGCGACCGAGGCGAGCCTGATCGCCGAGCTGATCCGCCGCGATGCGCCGTTCTACGATCCGGAGATCTCGCCGCGCTCGGTCGAGTCGATGAACCGCTTCGCGCGCGAGCTCGGGCTCCTCTCGAGGACGGTCGGCTACGAAGACGTGGTATGGAACGGCTGAAGGGCAAGGTCGCGATCGTCACCGGGGGCGCGACGGGCATAGGCAAGGCGATCGCGCTGCGCCTCGCCCGGGACGGCGCCTCGATCGTGATCGCCGACCTGCAGAAATACGGTGAGGCCGCCGCCGAGATCGCGCAGACAACCCGCTCCCGCACGCTAGGGTTGCAGGCCGATGTTTCCAAAGAGGCCGATGTTTTGAGGATGGCTGCCGAAACGCTCAAGGCGCTCGGGCGGCTCGACATCCTGGTGAACAACGCCGCCGTCTTCAGCTCGCTCGAGTTGCGCCCCTTCGAGGAGATTCCGGTCGAGGAATTCCGCCGGGTGATGGAGGTGAACATCCTGGGCGTCTGGCTCTGCTGCCGGGCGTGCGCGCCGCACATGCGCCGCGGCGGCTACGGGCGCATCGTCAACCTCGCCTCCGGCGCGCCGCTGAAGGGCGTGCCGCTTTTCCTGCACTACATCTCGAGCAAAGGCGCCGTGATCGCCATGACGCGCGGCCTCGCGCGCGAGCTGGGCAAGGACGGCATCACGGTGAACGCGCTCGCGCCGGGCTTCACCCTGTCGGAAAACGTGGCGCAGCACCCGGCCCACGTGCGCCAGGGCGAGATCACCAGGATGACCCGCGCCATCCAGCGCGACGAGAAGCCCGAGGACCTCGTCGGCACGGCGAGCTTCCTCGCGAGCGAGGATGCCGCCTTCCTCACCGGCCAGACCATCGTGGTCGACGGCGGCTCCGCCATGCTGTGAAGAAAAGGGGTCAGAGCAATTTTCCTGTAACACCTTGACTGTCGGCATCGTCGTTCCCGCGCAAGCGGGAACCCATGTTCTCAAAGCCAAAAATGGGCCCCCGCCTTCGCGGGGGCGACGCGCAACTTGTTACAGGTAAATTGCTCTGACCCCTTTTCTTACACTACGCCATGCTCTAAACGATGCCGTCTGGCAGAACTCCGAGACGGCCGATAGGCTCGGGAGCGCGCAGGAACCCGCGCGGCGCCGCGTGCAGGCGCTCGAAGCCGTCGCGCGTCACGCGCACCAGCTCGCCGACCTGCACGCCGGCCTTCTGGTCCGGCGTGATGACGTTGGGCTGCACCACCACCGTCATGTTCTCTTCCAGAGTCAGCTGCGGCAGCGCTCCGGCCGGGCGGCTGCGCGAGCCGACGATCGGCGGCAGGTAGCCGCCGCCGAAGCCGTGCATGAGATCGTCGTAGATGGTGAAGCCGCGCTCTTCGATGATGCTCGCCGAGGCGACGATCTCCTCCATCGTGGTGCCGTGGCGGATCACGCCCGTGACCGCGTCGAAAGCGGCTTCGGCGGTGTCGTGCAGCGACTGGTAGAGCGGCGTTGGGTCGGCGCCGACGGTGAAGCTGCGCAGCACCTGCCCGGGGTAGTCCCACCAGTACGCCGACAGCTCGCAGAAAACCACGTCGCCCTTCTGCACCCGGCGCGACGACGCGTACTGCGGCGGCACGCACAGGCGAGGCTCGGCCATCGAGGTGACGCCGATGTAATGGATGAACGTGGTTCCGCCCTCCCCCACGTACGCGCGCTCGACCAGGTTGGCGAGGTCGTACTCGGCGAGACCGGGCCGCGTACCGTAAAGCAGCGCGTGAAATCCGGCGTCGGAGAGCCGCGCGCCGATCCGCAGCCACTCGATCTCCTCCTCGGACTTCACCAGGCGCAGCCGGATGTAATCGGCGTCCAGCGACACCACCTCGAAACGCGCTTCCAGCTCCTTCAGTTTCCTGTTCGCGAGCGGCCCGATCAGCCCGACGCGCTTCGCGCCGCGGCGCGCGAGCTCTTCGATGGTGAGCGCGATGCCGCGGTGCTCGCCCCAGCGCACGTCCACCCCTTGCGCGATGCGCCTGGCGAGCGGCAGGTGGTTGTACCACTCGACGTGCATCGTCGTGCGCTCGCCCGGCCTGAACAGCGCGAAAGCCTCGACCGTCCCGGGCCAGCCGGTGACCCACTGCGGCGCGTTGCCGCTGCGCTGGTCGGTGACGATCAGCAGGTGGTCGACCTCGCGCTGCTGCATGACCATGGCGAGCGCGTGGTGCCGCCTCGAATACTCGGCCTCCGAGAAGCGCGGGAATTCCGGTTGCACGTGCGCGCTCAGTCGTTCTTGGCGCCGGAAGCCTTGACGACCGGTGCCCAGCGCTTGACCTCCGAGGCGACGAAGGAGGAGAACTCGGCGGCGGTGAGCCGGCCCGGCTCGACACCTTCCGGCCGCAGCCGCTCGCGCGTGTCCGGCGCATCGAGCGCCTTGCGCACCTCGGCGTTCAGACGCTCGACGATGTCGGCGGGCATGCCTGCCGGCCCCGAGAGCGAGAACCAGATCGTCGCGACGAGGTCCGTGTAACCCATTTCGGCGTAAGTCGGCACGTTCGGATACCCGGGCAGCCGCTTCGCCGAGCTGATCGCAAGCGCCCTCGCCTTGCCGCCGTGAATCTGTCCCGCCGCGGTGGAGAGGGTCGTCGAGGCGATCTGGATGTGCCCCGCGATGAGATCGGCCATCGCGTTCGAGGCGCCTTTGTAGGGAACGTGCTGCATCTCGACGCCGGCGAGCTGCTTGAAGAGCTCGCCGACGAGCTGCCCGTGCGTCCCGTTGCCGGGCGAGCCGTACGAGTACTTGCCCGGCTCCTTCTTCAGGAGGCCGACGAACGCCTTCAGGTCCTGCGCCGGAACGGCGGGGTTCACCACCAGCACGGCGGGCGGGCCGCCGAAGAGCGCAATGTGGCTGAAGTCCTTCACCGGATCGTAGGGCGTGCCGCGCGGCAGGGCCGGCGCGACGGCGTGCGACGCCACGCCCGACACGAGCAGCGTGTAGCCGTCGGGCGGCGCCTTGGCCACCGCCTCCGAGCCGATCACGCCGCCCGCGCCCGGGCGGTTCTCGACCACGAAGTTCTCCTTCAGGCTTTCGGTGAGCTTCTGCGCCACGATGCGCCCGAGCGTGTCGGCGCTGCCGCCGGGCGCGAAGGGCGCGATGATCTTCACCGGCTTGTCCGGCCAGGACTGTGCGAGCGCAGCATTCCCGAGCAGGGCGAACGCGAAAGAGAGAAGCAGGCGGTTCATATGGCGACGATTCTATAATCAATGCGATGAGCGAGAGCATCGACGTTCATACGCACGTCGTCCCGGAGAATTTCCCGCCGTACCGGGGAAGCGGCCGAGACATCCCATGGCCCGCCATGGCCGAGGCGCACGCGTGCCACCGGCACGTCATGATCTCGGGCAAGGTCTATCGCACAGTGTCCGATGGCTGCTGGAGCGTGCCGCGGCGCGTCGAGGACATGAACGAGATGCGCGTAGCGCGCCAGGCGCTTTCGCCGATGCCCGAGCTGCTCTCCTACTGGCTGCCGCTCGAGGATGCGAAGGTTCTGATCCGGCACCTGAACGATGCGATCGCCGCCATGGTGGAGCGCGCGCCTCAGCGCCTGGTCGGCCTGGGAGCCGTGCCGCTGCAGGATGTCGACGCCGCCCTTCACGAACTGGATTACATAGCAAAAACCCTGAAATTCTCGGGCGTCGAGATCGCGAGCCATGTCAACGGGACTTCCATCGGCGACCCGAAATTCGAGCCGTTCTTCGCCGCTGCCGAGGAACTGGGCGCGGCGATCTTCGTGCACGCGCTGCGCCCGGCGGGCCAGGACCGGATCGTCGGGCCCTTCTCGGAGCAGGCGGTGTGCTTTCCCGGCGACATCGCGCTCGCCTGCGCCTCGATGATCACCGGCGGCGTGGCGGCGCGGCATCCGGGGCTTCGCATCGCGTTCAGCCACGGCGGCGGCGCGATGGCGATGCTGCTGCCGCGGCTGGTGCACGCCTGGCAGATGACGCCCAAGGCGAAGGAAGCGCTGAAGGAATCTCCGGCCGCCACGGCGCGGCGGTTCTTCTACGACCACCTGGTGTTCGATCCCGCCGCGGCGCGGCTGCTGATCGAGCGCTTCGGCCTCTCGCAGATCATGCTCGGCAGCGACTACCCGTTCGTGATGGGCGATCGCGACCCGGTCGGCGCCCTCGAGCGCCTCGAGCTCGACGCCGACGCGCACTCCGCCATCAGTGCAGGGAACGCGCGACGCTTTCTCGGCTTGAAATGATCTGCGGCAGCACTGCGCTGATCGACTCGTTGAATACCGCGTCGGCGACCCGGTCGAACGGCGTCGGCTCGGCGTTCACGATCACGATCCTCGCGCCCGCGCTGCGCGCGAGCTCCACGGTGCCGGCGACCGGGTAGACCTGCAGGCTGGTCCCGACGGCGATGAAGAGGTCGGCCTCGGCCGCCGCCCGCATCGCCCGTTCGATCACCTCGGGCACGAGCTGCTGGCCGAACGAGATGGTGTCGCTCTTGAGGACGCCGCCGCAGTCGCGGCAGCGCGGATCGTCCTCGCCGGCGCGCACGCGCTCGAGCACGAGCTGCATGGGGCCGCGCATGCCGCAGCCGAAGCACATGAACCGCCGCATCGAGCCGTGCACCTCGATCACCCGCTCGGACGAGTTGCCGGCGATCTGGTGCAGCTCGTCGATGTTCTGCGTGATGAGCGCGTGCAGCTTGGCCTTTTTTTCGAGCTCGGCCAGGGCAAGGTGGCCCGGGTTGGGCTGCGCGGTCCAGGCCGGGCTGGAGAGGCGGTTCTGCCACGACGCCTTGCGCACCTCGGAATCGGCAAGGTAGTAGCGGATGTCGGACATCTTTTCGGCCGCCGGATCGCGGGTCCACAGCCCCTGGGGCCCGCGGAAGTCGGGAATCCCGGAGTCGGTCGAGATGCCGGCCCCGGTAAGGACGACGACGCGGCGTGCCCCCTCTACCCAGGCGCGCACGCGCTCGGTATTCTCCATGGCCATGGCCAATTCTAGTCTGCGCCGGGTGATCGAGGTCGCGGCGCCGCTCTGGGCCGGCGAGGCCGAGCTCGTGCGCTCCTACTGGACCTCGCCCGCGCGAACGCTCGAGACCGATCTCCTCTGGCTCAAGCGCCAGTGCTTCAAGGAATTCTGGGGCTCGGGGATCACCAAGTTCGACCAGGGCGGCCTCATCCCCGGATCGCTGAAGAACCTCGCCGCGGAGACGGCGAACATCGACCGCACGTTGGATCGCCACGAGTTTCTCGACGCGCTCGAAGGCGTGAAGGCCGAGTTCAGCCACTACACCTTCTTCGCCGACGTCTACGACGCGGTGCGGCCGAAAGGCACGCCGAAGCTCCACCCCGGCATGCTCGAGGAATGGCCCGAGGAAAAGGCGCTCACCGCGCTGCGCTTCCGCCATCGCCAGGCGCACGGCGCGCTCGGCATGCGCGCATCCAGGACCACCGAAGGGGGCTACTGCACGCTCTTCTCCGAAGGCATGAAGCTCGCCGGCCGGCCGGGCATTGACGGCCTGATCGCCGAGGCCTGCGGCAAGGTCTACGACGACGAGTTCGGCCACATGCTCTCGGGGATCGCCGGCATCGGCGAAGAAGGCCTCACCGCGGCAGACTGGAGCCTGCTGGAGAAGCTCATCGTCGAGCAGCTGCACCAGCGCATTCGCATGCGCAACGCCCAGTTCAGCCATCCGCTCTCCGAGGAGCGGGTTCAGGCGATCTACCGCGGCGACATCCAGCCGCTCGCGTTCGACTACGCGCGCGCCAAGCTAGCAGCCTAAAAAACAGGGACAGACCTGGACAGACCTTATTTTCCGTTGCTGTATAGCGCGCAGGAAAATAGGGTCTGTCCCTGTTTTTTTTACGGCATTTGAATCTTGCCGCCGCCGCCGGCGCCGCCCAGCGGGGGCAGCGGGCCCTGCGGCACCACGATCTGCGAGGCGGCCTGGCGGCGCAGCTCCTGCAGCTCCTTCACCGTGCGCTCGATCGCTTCCTTCGCGAGCTGGCCGAACTTCTCGGCGGCTTCCTCGAGCGAGCCGGCGGCGATCTCGAAGCCGATCGGCAGCGCGCCGGCCGGCGTGAGCACCTGCGTCTCGCCCGCGTAGAGCACCGGGCGCGCAGCATCGCGCGTGCCGTCCTTGGTCACCGGGGTGAGCCTGCGGATGGTGCCGATGCGCCGGTCGGTGAAGACCTCCTCGAGGTAGAGCGCCTTCGGGTCGACCTTGATGTCGCTCGTCGTCTGTTCTCTGGTAGCCATGCCCGGATTTTACCCCTCCGCCCTCAGGACCGGAGCTTGAAGCGCTGGATCTTGCCCGTCGCTGTCTTCGGCAGCTCGCTCATGAACTCGATCCAGCGCGGGTATTTGTAAGGCGCGAGCTTGTCCTTCACGTGCTGTTGTAACGTGCTTTTCAAACCCTCCGAGGGCGACTGACCCGGTTTAAGAACCACGAACGCTTTCGGCTTCACCAGCTTCTGCTCGTCCTCGATGCCGACCACGGCGGCTTCGAGCACCGCGTCGTGTGTGATGAGCGCGGCCTCGACCTCGACCGGCGAGACGTAGATCCCGCTCACCTTCAGCATGTCGTCGGAGCGCCCGCCGTAGGTGTAGTAGCCCTCCGAGTCGAAGCTGTACTTGTCCCCGCTACGCGTCCACGGACCCTGGAAGGTGTTCTTGGTCCGCTCGCGCTGATTCCAGTACATGATCGCCGAGGTCGGTCCGCTGATCTGCAGCTCGCCGAGCTCGCCCGGCTTGGAGATGGCGTTGCCGTGGTCGTCGACCAGCCGCACCTCGTAGCCGGGCACGGGCTTGCCGGTGGTGCCGTAGCGCACTTCGCCGGGCCGGTTGGAGATGAAGATGTGCAGCATCTCGGTCGAGCCGATGCCGTCGAGGATCTCCACCCCGGTGCGCTCGGTCCAGCGCTTGCCCAGGTTTTCCGGCAGCGCCTCGCCTGCGGAAGTGCATATCCGAAGCCCAAGCTTCGACTTCTCCGGGAAATGAGGCGAGGCAAGCAGAGCGGCGTACAGCGTAGGCACGCCGTAGAAGATCGTCGGCTGCTTCTCTACCAACCGCTTGAACACCGCGTCCGGCGTGGGACGCTCGGCCATCAGCACGGTCGTGGCGCCGACCGACAGCGGGAAGGTGAGCGCGTTCCCGAGGCCGTAGGCGAAGAAGAGCTTCGCGGCCGAGAACACCACGTCGGATTCGCGGATGCCCAGGATCGGCTTGGCGTAGAGCTCGGCGGTGGCGATGAGGTGCGAGTGCAGGTGCACGGTGCCCTTCGGCGCGCCGGTCGAGCCCGACGAGTAGAGCCAGAAGCAGATGTCGTCCCGCGTGGTGGGCGCAGCTCGCGCCTTTCCCACTGCAGAAGAGATCAATTTCTTGAGTTCTGCATGCGGAACCACGCGCTTGAGGTCGGGGCAGTTGATGCCCTCGAAGCTCTTGAGCAGCGGCTCGGAGACGAAGAGCGCCCGCGAGCGGCTGTCGCGCAGCTGGTACTCGTAGTCCTTCGGCGTGAGAAGGGTGTTCATCGCGACCGGCACGATGCCCGCCTTGATCGCGCCGAGGAAAAGCGCTACCCAGTCGGCGCTGTCGAGCATCGCGATGCCGATGCGGTCCTCGCGCCCGAGCTCCATCGCGAGGAGCGCATTCGCGGCGCGGTCGACGCGCTCGGCGAGCTCGGCGTAGGTGCAACTCCCGCCGTCGTCGATGTAGGCGACCTTGGCACCGCGGCCGGCATTGCGGCCGACGAGATCCACGGCGGCGTTGTAGTCGCGCGGCAGCTCGAGCATGGCGGCACATTGTAACCCTCGGGGTATCATCGCCGCCCATGACCTGGTCGATCATCGCGCGCGATCCCGCGAGCGGCGCGTTCGGAGTCGCGATCGCGACGCGCTTCTTCGCCGTCGGCGCCCTGTGCCCGCATGCCGAGAGCGGGGTCGGCGCGCTCTCCACGCAGGCGCTCGTCAATCCGCATTACGGCGCGCAGGGCCTGAAGCTGCTGCGCGAGGGCCTGCCTGCCGAGGCCGTGGTGCGGCGCCTCATCGCGCCCGACGAAGGCCGCGAGCAGCGCCAGCTCCACGTCATCGACGCCGCCGGACGCGTCGGCCAGCACACCGGGAAAAGCTGCATCGACTGGTGCGGCGCGATCGCGGGCGAGGGATTCTCAGTTGCGGGAAACATGCTGGCGGGTCCCGCCGTGATACGGGACACCGCGGATACCTACCAAAGAAATTCTTCGCTGCCGTTTGCCGAGCGCCTGCTCGCGGCGCTCGAGGCGGGCGAGGCCGCGGGCGGCGACAAGCGCGGCAAGCAGTCGGCGGCGCTCCTCATCCATTCGACCGAGGCGTATCCGCAGCTGAGCCTGCGGGTCGACGACCACGCCGAGCCCCTCGCGGAGCTGCGCCGCCTGTACGAGAAGGCACACGAGCGCTTCATCCCCTTCATGGCCTGCGGCCCGAGCAAGGCGCGGCCGTGGGGCCTCCTCGAGCGCCAGGCGATCGAGGACGAGGTCGCCCGGCATGTCCGATCGCGCAGCGCTGCTTGAAGTCAGGGGCCTCACCACCGTCTTCGACACCGACGACGGCGAGGTGCGGGCGGTGGACGGCGTCGACTTCACCCTCGAGCGCGGCCGCACGCTCGGAATCGTCGGCGAATCGGGCTGCGGCAAGAGCGTCACCGCGCTCAGCATCATGGGGCTGGTGCCGCGGCCGCCCGGGCGCATCGTCGCCGGCGAGGTGCGCTTCGAAGGCGAGGACCTGCTGAAGCTGGCGCCGGCGCGGCTGCGCGAGCTGCGCGGCGCGCGGCTCTCGATGATCTTCCAGGAACCGATGACCTCGCTCAACCCGGCGTTCACCGTCGGCGATCAGGTCGCCGAGGCGCTCGTGCGCCATGGAAGCACCGGCAAGAAGGAAGCGGAAGTCCAGGCGATCGAGATGCTGCGCCGCGTGCGCATTCCGTCGCCGGAGCGCCGCGCGCGCGACTATCCGCACCGGCTCTCGGGCGGCATGCGCCAGCGCGTGATGATCGCGATGGCGCTCGCCTGCAACCCGCGGCTCCTGATCGCCGACGAGCCCACCACCGCGCTCGACGTCACCATCCAGGCGCAGATTTTGGAGCTCATGCGCGCGCTGCGCTCGGAGCTCGGCACCGCGATCATCCTCATCACCCACGACCTCGGCGTGATCGCCGAGCTCGCCGACGACGTCATCGTGATGTACGCCGGCGAGGTGGTCGAGCGCTGCGCGGTGGCGGCGCTGTTTGCCGAGCCGCATCATCCGTACACCATCGGTCTCCTCGGCTCGATCCCGCGCCTCGACCTGGAGCAGCAGCGGCTCTCCGCCATCGAAGGCACGGTGCCGAATGCCGCGGCGATGCCCGCGGGCTGCCGCTTCCATGCGCGCTGTCCCTTCGCAGTGGAAAGGTGTTTGAAAGAAGCACCTCCCCTGGTTGAAATAACAGCAAAGCACTTCGCCGCATGCTGGAGGGCGCCGCTGTGAAGCCGCTGCTTCGCGCCGAGCGCCTGGTTAAGCATTTCCGCGGCGGCGTCCAGGCAGTCGACGGCGTGAGCTTCGAGGTCCATCCAGGGGAGACCTTCGCCCTGGTCGGCGAATCGGGCTGCGGCAAGTCGACCACCGGCCGCCTGGTGCTGCGCCTGCTCGAGCCCACCTCGGGCAGGGTCTGGTTCGACAGCCGCGAGCTCTCGGCGCTCGGCGAGCGCGAACTGCGCTCGCTGCGGCGGGAAATGCAGGTGATCTTCCAGGACCCTTACAGCTCGCTCAATCCGCGCATGACCGTGGGCGCCATGCTCGCCGAGCCGCTGGCGCTTCACGGCCTTCACAAAGGAAGAACCAAAGAAAGGGTGAAGGAACTGCTGGGCCTGGTCGGGCTGGCGCCGGAGCACGCGAACCGCTATCCGCACGAGTTCTCCGGCGGGCAGCGCCAGCGCATCGGCATCGCCCGCGCGCTCGCGGTCGAGCCGCGGCTCATCGTCTGCGACGAGCCGGTGTCGGCGCTCGACGTGTCCGTCCAGGCCCAGGTCATCAACCTGCTCCAGGACCTGCAGCGGCGCCTGGGGCTCGCGTACATTTTCATCGCCCACGACCTCGCGGTCGTAAGGCACATCGCGACGCGCGTGGCGGTGATGTATCTCGGCAAGATCGTCGAGCTGGCCGACACCCGTGCGCTGTTCTCCGAGCCGCGGCATCCCTACAGCCGCGCCCTGCTCGCCTCGGTGCCGGTGCCCGACCCGGGCGCCAGCCGCGCGAGCCGCACGCTGCTGCAGGGCGACGTGCCGAGCGCCTACGCGCCGCCGGCGGGTTGCCGCTTCCATACGCGCTGCCCCCATGCGCGTGAGCGCTGCCGCGCCGAAGAGCCGCTGCTCGTCGAGGCGAAGGGACATGCAACGGCGTGCCATTTCTGGAGCGAACTCCCTTTCGACTCCGCGCGCGCGGGCACCCCGGCCAATCCGCGCCTTGCTAAGCTACAGGCACACTTCCGGAGGCAATGATGAGGATCCGCCAGGCGTTCGTCCTGCTTTTGTTCGCTTCGACCGTACAAGGCCAGACGCTGCGCATCGGCCTCGCCGAAGACCCGGACATCCTCGACCCGACGATGGCGCGCACCTTTGTCGGCCGCATCGTCTTCGCCGGCCTGTGCGACAAGCTCTTCGACCTCGACGAGAAGCTGAACGTCGTGCCGCAGCTCGCCACCTCGTACGAATGGTCCGCGGACAACAAGTCCCTCACCATCAAGCTGAGGAACGGCGTCACCTTCCACGACGGCGAGAAGATGGATGCCCAGGCGGTGAAGTTCAACCTCCAGCGCCACAAGGACATGCCGGGCTCGAACCGCAAGGGCGAGCTCGCGGTGGTGTCGAGCGTGGATGCGGTGGACGCTTCGACCGTGCGCATCAACCTTTCCGCGCCGTTCGCGCCGCTCCTCACGGTGCTGACCGATCGCGCCGGGATGATGGTGTCGCCGAAGGCGGCGCAGGCCGCGGGCGACAAATTCGGCGCCAAGCCGGTGTGCTCGGGCCCGTTCCGCTTCGTCGAGCGCATCGCCCAGGACCGCATCACGCTCGAGCGCTACCCGAATTACTGGAACAAGGGCCAGATCCACTTCGAGCGCATCGTGTACCAGCCGATCCCGGACGCCACGGTGCGCCTCGCCAACCTGCGCTCGGGCCAGCTCGACTTCGTCGAGCGCCTGCAGCCCTCCGACGTGCCGCAACTGCGAAACGACAGCCGCTTCCGCATCGCCAAGATCGTCGAGATCGGCTACCAGGGCATCACCATCAATATCGGCAAGAGCGACCTGGCGCAGAAGAACCCGCTCGGCAAGGACGCCCGCGTGCGCGAGGCATTCGAGCTCTCGCTCGACCGCGACGCCCTGGTGCGGGTGGCGATGGAAGGCGAGGCGCAGCCGGGCAACCAGTGGGTGGCGCCGAACAACCGCTACTACGCAAGATCGGTGCCGCTGCCCAAGCGCAACGTCGAGCGCGCGAAGCAGCTCCTGAAGGAGGCCGGCGTGCCGAGTCCGAGCTTCACCCTGATGACGCCGACCGCCTCGGATGCGCAGCGCATGGCGCAGGTGATCCAGGCGATGGCCAAGGACGCGGGCTTCGACGTCAAGATCCAGTCGACCGAGTTCGCAGCCGCGCTCAAGCTGTCCGACCAGGGTCAGTTCGAGGCATTCCTGCTGGCGTGGAGCGGCCGCGCCGACCCGGACGGCAACCTGCACATCTTCCTCGCCTGCAAGGGGCCGCTGAACAATTCCGGCTGGTGCAAGCCCGAGGCCGACGAAGCGATCGAGAAGGCGCGCGTCACGCTCGACCCCGCGCAGCGCGCCAAGCTGTACGAGACCGTGGCGCAGCACGTGGCGAAGGACCGCCCCATCATCTACCTCTTTCACCGCAACTGGCTGTGGGCGCACAACGCCAAGCTGACGGGGCTGCGTACCGTTCCCGACGGGATGGTTCGGGTGCAGGGTCTGAGAATGAACTAGGGAACTCTTGAAAAGTGCCGAATCGTCGTCCCCGCGGAGGCGGGGACCCAGTTAAGCCGTTCATATCCCTTGTGCAGGCTTTCTACGTTGCTAAATGGGGTCCCCGCCTTCGCGGGGACGACATATTGAGCGGTTCCCTGGCGTGCTGAACTTCCTGCTGCGGCGGCTGGCGACGATCGTTCCGACGCTGTTCTTCGTTTCGGTCCTGATCTTCGGGCTGCAACAGCTGCTCCCGGGCGATCCGGCCACCGCGCTTGCGGGCGAAGAGCGTGATCCGGAAGCAATCAGGTATTTGAGACAAAAATTTCATCTGGACGAGCCGGTAGCGGTGCGCTACTGGTACTGGGCGTCGGGCGTGCTGAAAGGCGACCTCGGCGACTCGGTGCGCATCCAGAAGCCGGTCACCGAGCTGATCCTGGAGAAGCTGCCGGTCACGATCCAGCTCGCCACCATGGCGATGCTGATCGCGCTCGTGATCGGCGTGACCGCGGGCGTGATTTCCGCAGTGAAGAGAGACAGCTGGCTGGATTATGCGGCCAACGTGTTCGCGCTCTGGGGACTGTCGACGCCGAACTTCTGGCTCGGCATCCTGCTCATCCTGGTCTTCGCGGTGCAGCTCGGCTGGCTGCCGGCGTCGGGCTACGTCAGTCCGTTCGAAGACCTGAAGGCCAACCTTGCGGCGATGATCATGCCGGCGTTCGTGCTGGGCAACGCGATCGCCGCCGTCCTGATGCGCCATACGCGCAGCGCGATGCTGCAGGTCCTTTCCTCGGATTACGTCAGGACGGCCAGAGCGAAGGGGTTGGACGAAAGGGTGGTGGTCTTGAAGCACGCGCTGCGCAACGCGCTGATCCCGATCATCACCCTCGGCGCCCTCGAGTTCGGCACCCTCCTTTCGGGCGCCGTGCTCACCGAGCAGGTGTTCACCATTCCCGGCTTCGGCAAGCTGATCGTCGACGCGGTGTTCAACCGCGACTATTCCGTGGTGCAGGGCGTGGTGCTGTTCACCGCCACCGTGTACATCACGCTCAACCTGCTTGCCGATCTCGCGTACTTCTTCGTCAACCCACGCATGAGACACTGATGGCCGCCGTCGTTTTTCAAAAAGCTGAAACCACACCAGGACGAAAGACGTGGAGACGGCTCCTGCGCCGGGGCGGCGCGCTCTTCGGCCTGGCGGTGGTGGCGTTGTTCGTGCTGATCGCGCTCGCGGCGCCCTGGATCGCGCCGTACGATCCCCTGGCGACGAGCTGGAGCGAGGTGCGCGGCGCGCCGAGCGCGGCGCACCTCTTCGGCTCGGACGAGCTGGGCCGCGACGTGCTCTCGCGCATCATCTGGGGGGCGCGCGCCTCGATTCTCGCCGGGCTGGTGTCGGTCTCGATCTCGCTCGCCCTCGGCGTGCCGATCGGCATGGCGGCGGGCTACCTGGGCCGCTGGGCCGACGCGCTCATCTCGCGCGTCACCGACGCCATGCTCGCCTGCCCGTTCCTGATCCTCGCCATCGCGCTCGCCGCCTTTCTGGGCCCGAGCCTCACCAACGCGATGATCGCGATCGGCATCTCGGCCACGCCGGTGTTCATCCGGCTCACCCGCGCACAGGTGCTGGCGGCGAAGTCCGAGGATTATGTCGAGGCGGCGCGCGCGCTCGGCAACCCGCACCTGCGCATCGCGCTGCGCCACATCTTCCCCAACATCGTGGCGCCGCTCATCGTGCAGGCGACCCTCGCGATCGCGGCCGCGGTGATCGCCGAGGCCAGTTTGTCCTTCTTAGGTTTAGGACAGCAACCACCTGCACCGAGCTGGGGCAGCATGCTCAACACCGCGCGCAACTACGTCGACCAGGCGCCGTGGATCGCAATCTGGCCCGGGCTGTCAATCTTTCTCCTGGTCCTTTCTTTCAACCTGCTCGGCGATGGATTGCGCGACGCCCTCGATCCCCGGCACCGCGCCTAGCACGGCCTCGCGCAGGAAGATCGCGCTCACCTCGCTCGGCGCCCCCTTGGGATGCGCGATGCTCCAGCGCCGGTGGGCCGGCAGTCCCTCGATTTCGAGCAAGAAGAGATAGAGGTCGTCGGCGCCGGCGGCGAGCCGCTCCAGGAGCTCCTCGCGCTCGCCCACGTGCAGGCTCGCCTGCACGCCGGGGTGGCGCGCGCAGAAGCCGGCGATGAGCCGCGCCGCGCTCGCGCGCACCTCGGGCTCGACCGCGAGGCGCAGCCGCTCGGCCTTCGCACGACGGAACGCCGTGAGCTTGGCCTCCGCGCGGGCGAGACAATGGATCAGCTCATCGCAGGTCTCGAGCAGGGTGTGGCCCGCGCCGGTGAGGCGCAGGCCCCTTCCCTGCTGCTCGAACAGCGTTACCTCGAGCGTCGAGGCGAGCTTCTTCAGCTGAAGCGACACGGTGGGTTGGGCGAGGTGCAGCTCCCCGGCCGCGCGCGTGACGCTGCCGAGGCGGGCGACGGCCTCGAACACGAGAAGCTGCGGCAACAGCCCATGGCGGAAAAATCGACGCGGATGCGCGCGGGACATCTCGGCTCCTGTTCGGTAACCGAGGTCTCGCTTGCAGCGTTGCGGCGCTGCCGGGATGACCGGGGATGTTCTCCGTATTGACGGCCATCCCGCGGAAAGCTACTCCCCTGCGGGTCAACAGAGCATACAGGAATTCGGAAATCGGGGTCAGACCCCGATTCTTCTTTTTTGGGGTCTGACCCCGAATTCGACCCATTGCGATTCGCAATAGGTCACATCGCACAACGTCATTTTTCTTTCGGCGGCGGCGCCGACAGAATCGGCTGCATGTTCGCCACCCCCGAATTCTGGTCCGCCCTTGCCGCGATCGTGGTGATCGACCTGGTGCTCGCCGGCGACAACGCCATCGTCATCGCCCTCGCCGCCCGCAATCTTCCCAAGGCCGTGCAGCGCCGCGCCATCATCTGGGGCACCGTCGGCGCGGTGGTGGTGCGCGCGAGCCTCACGGTGGCGGTGCTGTGGCTGCTCGAGGTCCCCGGGCTCATGGGCGCCGGCGGCGTGCTGCTCGTCTGGATCGCCTACCGCCTGCTCGCGGGAGACGACGGGGGCAAGGACCACGAGGTCGCCGTGGCAAGCGGCTTCTGGAGCGCGATGCGCACCATCGTCGTCGCCGATGCGGTGATGGGCCTCGACAACGTGCTCGCGGTGGCGGGCGCGGCCCATGGCAGCGTGCTGCTCGTCGTCGCCGGCCTCGTCATCAGCATCCCGATCGTGGTCTGGGGCTCGACCCTGATCCTCAACTGGCTCGAGCGCTTCCCCGGGCTGCTCTACGTCGGCGGCGCGGTCCTCGCCTGGACCGCCGCCAAGATGCTCGCCGAAGAGCCGCTGCTGCAGGAATTCCTGGACGCGCGCTCGGGCCTCAGGACTTCGCTCTTCGTGGTCATCATCGGCGGCGTGCTGGGCCTCGCCTGGCTGCGCAACCGCAAGGCCGCCGCCGCGCGGCAAGACGCTCGAAAGGAGGCAGTGCAATGAAAGTTCTCGTCCCGGTCGATGCTTCCACCGTCGCGCTCGCTCCGATCGCGCACCTGCAGGCGCTCGGCGCCTCGGGCGTGGAGATCGAAGTCCTGCTCCTCAACGTCCAGCCGCGGTTTCACCGGCACATCGCGCAGTTCACGAGCCGGTGCGCACGCGACCTGCTGCGCCAGGAGCGCAGCCAGCTGGCCATGGCAAGGGCGATCGAGGCCCTTTCGCACACGCGGCTTCGCTGGCGCGCCTTCGCCGAGGTCGGTCGACCGACCGAGCGCATCGCCGCGGTAGCCGAGCGCGAGCAGGTCGACGAGATCATGATGGGCGTCGGCCGCCATCCGCAGTGGCTGCGCTGGATCAACCCGTCGATCGCGCAGGGCGTGATGGCGCGCACCGACATCCCGGTGAGCGTGCTCGCTCGCGGCCAGGCGGGACTCCTCGAGCGCTACGCGCTGCCCGCCGGCGTCGCCGGGCTCGCGGCGCTGCTCCTCAGCGCCGAGTAAAGTCGGACGCCACGACCTCGGCCTCGACGCCGTCGGCTTCGGCGGCGTCGTAGTTGAGCTCGATCTTGATGCCGTTCGGGTCGTAGAAGAAGACCTGGAACAGCGCCTGGCCGCTCGCACGCCGCCGCGTGAACGCGATCTTCTCCCGCGCCAGGTGCTCCAGCATCGCCCGCAGCCCCGAGGCGCGGAAAGCGATGTGGTCGATGGCGCCCGTGCCGGTTCCGTGGTCCTGGGAAGTTCTCCCGAGATACGTCTTCTGATTCTCGCTCGCGGCCCTCGCGCTCGGGCCGATGTGCACCACGTCGGTGTCGCCGAGGTACATCCAGTGCACCGGAAAGCCGAAATCGGGGTGCGGCCCGGCACGCATCCCGAGCACGCGCGCGTACCAGTCGCGCGTGGCGTCGATGTCGTCGGCCGCGACCAGGAAGTGCTCGATGTGCGAAAGCGGCATGCACTAATATATAACGAGGAGGAAGGCATGTACGTGGCAGACGGAAAGCGCCTGACGACGGCGGGCGCGCGCAAGGCCCTCGACACGGCGCTCGCTCGAGCCAAAGACACCGGCATCGCGGTGACGGTCGCGGTAGTCGACGCCGGCGGGCACCTGCTCGCGCTCGAGCGCATGGAAGGCGGCAAGTTCCATACCGTGCACTCGGCCACCACCAAGGCGGTGTGCGCCGCATCCAACAAGCGCGGCACCGGATCCAGGGGCGCGGTGGGGCAGACGCTCGACGTCGCCCACGCGCTCGGCCTCGCCCTCGCCGCCGGGCCCGAGCGCTGGACCGCGATGGAAGGCGGCGCCCCGATCATGGCGGGCGGCGAATGCATCGGCGGCGTCGGCGTCGCCGGCGGCAACTGGGAATTCGACGAGCGCGTGGCGCAGGAAGCCGCGGCATCGCTCTCCTGAGGAGCTGTTGATGAAAGTGGCGTGCATCGGGATGGGGTGGTGGTCCGACGTGCTCGCCGACGCGATCAAGCGTTCGGGCAAGCTCGTCATCGCCGGCTGCTACACCCGCTCACCCGACAAGCGCGACAAGTTCGCCGCCAAGTACGGCTGCCGCGCCTATCCCTCCTACGAGGCGGTGCTCGCCGATCGCACCATCGAGGCGATCGTCAACACTACCCCGAACGCCGCGCACCTCGAGACCACGCGCGCCGCGGCCGAGGCCGGCAAGCACGTGTTTCTCGACAAGCCGATCGCCAACACGGTCACCGATGCGCGCGCCCTCACCGAGGCCTGCCGCAAGGCGAAAGTCGTGCTCGCGCTGGGGTATCAACGGCGGCGGGAAAGCCACTTTCGATGGGTTAAGAAACAAATCACGGAGGGCGCCTTCGGCAAGCTGGTGAACGCCGAGGCGAACATCAGCCGCGACCGCCTCGGCCAGGTCGACCTCAACTCGTGGCGCTACAGCGCCGAGGGCATGCCGGGCGGCGTGATGCTGCAGATCGGCATCCACTACACCGACGTCCTCGAGTACCTGCTCGGGCCGGTCAAGGCGGTGAGCGGGCAATTCGTGCGCCTCGTTCTGCCCGGGGACAATCCCGACGTCGCGAGCCTCGTGCTCGAGCACGAGGGCGGCGCGCTCTCGACGCTCAACGCGAGCTACGCCTCCGCATCCGAGTACTACCTGATGAACATCTACGGCAAGGAAGCCACCGCCTATTACGATTTGCACCAGGGACTGCGCGTGCTGAAGCGAGGGACGAAGAGCGCGACCCCGGTGCCGGCCGAGAAGAACGACACGCTCGTCGAGGAGCTCGAGGAGTTCATGCGCGCGGCGCGCGGCGACGGCGAGCCGGAAATGGACGGCGAGCGTGCCACGGCCTCGCTCGCCGTGATCCTGGCCGGCATCCGCTCGGCGCGGGAGGGCCGGCGGGTGGAGTTACAGGAGATCCTTTCGTGAAAAGCGCCGTAAGAGCCGTGCTGTTTTTTTTCGCCCTCTTTGGTTTCGACACCCAAGGGCAGGAACCTGCGTTTCCGCACCGCGGCCCGATCGAGATCACGGTGCTCTTCCCGGCCGGCACCTCGGCCGACGTCACCGCGCGCATGCTCGCCGACGGCATGGCGAAGCACCTGGGGCAGCGCGTGCTGGTCGTGAACCGGCCGGGCGCGGGCGGCGCGATCGGATACAAGTACGTCCGGGCGCAGAAGCCGGACGGCTATTCGCTGGTGTGGAACTCGAACTCGATTTCGACCACCTACCATTCCGGCCAGCTCGAGTTCGACTACCAGGCGTTCGACGCCGTGGCACGGGTGCTGGTCGAGTCCGTGGTGGTCGCGGTGCGCGCCGATGCCCGCTGGAAGACGTTGAGCGATCTCGTCGCCGAGGCGAAGGCGAAGCCCAAGGCGTTGAGCGTCGGCCACTCGGGCATCGGCAGCCACACGCACATCTCGCTCGCCGCGCTCTTCAGCGCTGCGGGCGCCGAGGTGAACGAAGTGCCCTTCGGCGCGGCGCAGGTGGTGCCGAGCCTCCTCGGCGGCCACGTCGACGCGGTGGTGCAGCTTCCGGCGGCGCTGTCGGCGCCGGTGAAGCAGGGCCAGGTGCGCCTGCTGGCGGCGCTGATTCCGAATCGCGATCCCGCGCTCCCGGACGTGCCTACGGCGCGCGAGCAAGGCCTCGACGTGTCGCTCGAAGCCTGGCGCGGCATCGCCGTGCCGCGCGGCACTCCGCGCGCTGCGATCGCGGCGCTCGAGGAAGCGATCCGCCGCACGGCGGAGTCGCCCGAATTCCAGAAGAGCGCGGAGAACGTCGGCGTGCGGCCCGCCTTCCTGCCGGCAGCCCGGTTCAGCGATCTGGTGGCGAAGGAGGACGCGGCGCTGTCGCGCCTGATGCAGCTGATTGGTCTGAAGAAGACGCCGTAGCGGGCACCCGGGCGGCCTCCTTGGGCACCCGGGCGGCCTCCTTCTTCAGCTTGGTCGCCTCGGCCATGAGCTGGTTGCACGGGCTGTCCTCGCCCTTGCCTTCCTTGACGAGCGGCAGCACCGCGAGCAGCGGATTGATGATGCCCATCAGCACCGCGCCCACGCCTTTCGCCGCCAGGCGCCCCACGTCGGGCGAGGGCCGCGGATGGCTGAAGGTGCCGCGCACGTAGAGGGGCGAATTGAGCGAGGCGACGCTCGAGTCCTTGGGTCGGGGATTGAGCTTGAGGTCCATCTCCTCGTTCTTGAGGTTGATCGTGCCGCCGCCTTCGACCTTGACGATCGCGGTGTCGAACACGAACGCGTTGGTGTTCATCACGCCGTCCTTGACTGCGAAGTCGGCCACCGCGCAGCGCACGTCGACCGGCTTGTCGCCCTGCAGCTTGACCTTGGCGACGCCCCACAGGTCCATCGCCACCAGCTCCATCATGAACTGGCTGATCTCGCCGCCGTCCATGAAGAAGCCGATCTTGCCGTTCGAGCTCGCAAGCATCTGCGCCACGGAGTTGCCGGCACCCTTGAGCTCCACCAGGCCGCCGATGTCGCCCACCGAGGCCTTGTTGCTCTGGATCGTCGGAAAGAGCTGCCCCAGCTGCAGCTTCTGTACCCGCATTTGCAGGTCCGCCCGGATCGTCTCCTTGCGGCCGTCGAGCGTTACCGGGCCGGCGAACTTGCCGCCGGCGATGCCGAACTCGAGCGGATTCAGCGTCAGCACGCGGTCCTTCATCTGAATGCGGGCAGAGAGGTTCTGCAGAGGCAGCTGCTCGGGCCGCCGGATGGTGCCGGCCTTGATGCGCACGTCGGCGTCGACGCTGTCCCAGCGCGCGGGATCGAACGGCTTGTCGGGCAGCACGCCGTCTTCCTTGGGCTCGTCGGTACCGACGATGACGCCGAGGTCGGCGAGGTCGACGACCTTGGATTGCAATTCGCCCTGCATGACCGGGCGCTTGCCGGCGGTGTCGACCTGGAGGAATCCGGCGATGTCGCTGCCGCCCACCTTGCCGGTGAAATCGTCGTAGCGCACCAACGGGCCCTTCCGGGTCAGGTGACCGGTGGTGCTGTAGGGCTTGGTGGAAGGCAGCGCCACGTTCACGATCCAGTAGAGCTCCTCCATCGTCTTGCCGCTCACCGAGACGCGGGTGTCGATCGCCTTGAGCCCGACCAGGCCGGTAATCGTGCCGTCCACTTTTACCTGGGTATCGCCGATCTTGGCTTCCGCTTTCAGCGGGAACGGACTGGATTCGTCGCGCAGCGACAGCACCGGGCCGGAATGCCCCGAGGCCGAAAGGTCGAGCCCCTGGTAGGTGCCGATCACGGCGAAGACGACCCCGGTCTGGTCGCTGTTGAGGTCGGCCTGGAGATCGATATCGAGCGCGGCGTCGGCATAGCTCAGGTGGCCCCGGTCGAGCGTCAGGAGCTCGATGGCCACGCGCGAGTCCTTTTTCTCCTTGTCGCTCTGGGTGTCGAGGATCCAGTTGCGCCGCCCCTCCTCGTCCTGCTCCAGGTTCACCTCGGCGCCCTCAAGGCGCACCTGCGGCAGAACCACCAGCCCGCGCAGAAGCGGCAGCAGGCGGACTTCGGCTTCGACCGCGTCCGCGCTGAAGAGATAGTCCTCCTTGGCCCAGTCGGCATTGGCGAACGTCACCCTCTCCACGCGGAAGCGCGGGTGGAAACGGCTCCACACCGCCTGGATCTTCCCGTCGATGACGAGCTCGCGACCGGTCGCCTCGCTCACGGCCCGGGTAATCGGCCCCCGCAGGGTGTTCAGTCCGAAGGAGATGAAGAGCGCGAGCGCCACAAGCAGCGCCAGCACGACGCCGACAGTCCACTTGAGCGCGGTGCGCATATCCGCGCAGGATGCAAAACGCGTGCCCCCTCATTTTCCTAGGCGGCCCGGCGACAACGTGTCAACCCGCCGCGACGCAGTCCTTCACCTTGGCGAGCCACTCCTGGCACCACTCGAGCGCGGTCTCCTCCGGCAGGATGCCGCTCGAGGCGTCGTGCATGTGGCGCTCGCCGACGCGGCGCGCGCCAAGCTCGGCGAGGAGCTCGTCGAAGCGCTTGCCGCCGAAATTGAAGGTCTCGGCGTAGGTGCGATCGCCCAGCCCGAACACGCCGTAGAGCACGTGCGAAAGGTCCGGGCGCCTCGCCTTCAGGTCCTCGTATAGAGCGCGGGCGTTGTCCGGGACGTCGCCCTGGCCGTAAGTGGAGGTGCAGATGAGGAACACCCCCTCTCTAGAAAAGACCGAGGCGTCAAGCCGGTCCATCATGAGCGTCGCGACCTGGGTCTCGCCGTCGTCGAGGGCGAGCTCCATCTCCTGCGCGCAAAGCTGCGCCGTGCCGGTCATGGTGCCGACCAGGATGTGGATTCGCATTGACAGCCACTATAGTGCACTACTAGAATCAACGTCAAGCATTATAGTTCATGAACGCCGCCCTCCCCACCGAAGCGCAGGACGCGCTCTATCTCGGCCGCCTCGGCGAGCGCGTGCGCGCCTGGCGGCAGACCCACGGCATGACGCGCCGGGTGCTCGCCGAGTCCTCGGGGGTCTCCGAGCGCTATCTCGCGCAGCTCGAGGCGGGCCGCGGCAACATCTCGGTGCTGCTCCTGCGTCGCGTGGCGCACGCGATGCGCGTGCCGGTGGAAGAGCTGGTGCGCGAGGAGCCGGCGGCGCGCACGGCGCGCATCGCGCTCCTCGGCCTGCGCGGCGCGGGCAAGTCGACCCTCGGCGCGAAGCTCGCCCAGGCGCTCGGCGCGCCGTTCGTCGAGCTCGACCGCGAGGTGGAGAAGGAGGCCGGCGCCAGGCTCGGCGAGGTTTTCGCCCTGTACGGCCAGGACGCGTTCCGCCGCTTCGAGCGCCGCGCGCTCGAGCGGGTGCTCGACGAGAACGAGCGCGCGGTGATCGCGACCGGCGGCGGGCTGGTCACCGACCCCTCGACCTACGAGCTGCTGCTCGAGCGCTGCTACTGCGTCTGGCTCAAGGCCTCGCCGCAGGAGCACATGTCGCGCGTCGTCGCCCAGGGCGACCTGCGCCCGTTCTCCGGCAGGACGCAGGGCCGCTCGGCCGCGCTCGACGAGATCCGCAGGCTGCTCGCCGACCGCGAGCGGCTCTACGCGCGCGCCCCGCTCGCGCTCGACACGAGCGGCAAGACTGTGAGACAAACGCTGCAGGAACTGCGCAAGGCGCTGCCATGATCTCCTTCGAAACCCGGCCCGACCGCTACAACCACTGGAAGCTCTCGTTCGACGGCGCGCTCGCCACGCTCGCGCTCGACGTCGCCGAGGACAAGGGCCTGGTGCCCGGCTACAAGCTCAAGCTCAACAGCTACGACCTCGGCGTCGACATCGAGCTGCACGACGCGCTCAACCGCATCCGCTTCGAGCACCCCGAGGTCAAGGCGGTCGTGATCACGAGCGCCAAGAGCCGCCTGTTCTGCTCGGGCGCCAACATCTACATGCTCGGCACCTCCAGCCACGCCTGGAAGGTGAACTTCTGCAAGTTCACCAACGAGACGCGCAACGGCATCGAGGACTCGAGCGCCGACTCCGGGCTCAAGTTCCTCGCCGCGCTGAACGGCACCACCGCCGGCGGCGGCTACGAGCTCGCCCTCGCCTGCGACGAGATCGCGCTGGTCGACGACCGCTCCTCCACCGTGAGCCTGCCCGAGGTGCCGCTCCTCGGCGTCCTCCCGGGCACCGGAGGGTTGACAAGAATTATCGACAAGAGAAAAGTCAGAAGGGACCTGGCCGACCTCTTCTGCACCACCGCCGAAGGGGTGCGCGCCGACCGCGCGAAGCTGTGGAAGCTCGTCGACCACGTCGCGAAACCGCAGGAGTTCGCCCAGGTGGTCAGGGCACGCGCGCTCGCGCTCGCCGAGCAGTCCGACCGGCCCGGCGGAGAAGGCGTGACGCTGACGGAGCTGGGGCCGAACCGGTTGCTCGAGGTCCATGTCAATAAAGAGACGCGAACGGCGAGCATCACCGTCAAGGGACCGGCAAGCGCGAACCTGGAGCGCGGCGCCGACTGGTATCCGCTGCGCCTCGCGCGCGAGCTCGACCGCGCGATCCTCGACCTGCGCCACAACCATCTCGACGCCGGCCTGTGGCTGCTGAAGACGAAAGGCGAGCTCGCGCCTGCGCTCGAGCTCGACGTCCTGCTTCAGGAGCACCGCAAGGACTGGTTCGTGCGCGAGACGCTCGGCTACCTGCGCCGCACGCTGTCGCGCCTCGACGTATCTTCGCGCTCGATCTTCGCGCTGATCGAGCCCGGCTCGTGCTTCGCCGGCACGCTGATGGAGCTCGCGCTTGCGGCCGACCGCAGCTACATGCTCGATGCCGAGGATGGGAAACTGAGCGGCCCCAAGGTCGCGCTGTCCGCGCTCAACTTCGGTGCCTACCCGATGGCCAACGGTCTCTCGCGCCTGCAGACGCGCTTCGGCGGCGATGCGCCCGTGATGGAGTACAAGCAGCCATTGGATGCCAAAACCGCCCTCGAGCTCGGGCTCGTCACCTCGGCGCCCGACGACATCGACTGGGAAGACGAGGTGCGCATCGCCATCGAGGAGCGCGCGAGCCTCTCGCCCGACGCCCTCACCGGCATGGAGGCGAGCCTGCGCTTCGCCGGGCCCGAGACCATGCTCACGCGCGTCTTCGGCCGCCTCACGGCGTGGCAGAACTGGATCTTCGTCCGCCCCAATGCGGTGGGCGGGCAGGGCGCGCTCAAAGTCTACGGGACGGGCGCCAAGGCGAAATTCGACTGGGAACGCGTCTAATGAGCAGCATCGACTACGCAGAGAAAATTCCGAACAACGTCAACATCGGCGGCGACCGCACGCTGCAGCGCGCGCTGGAGCACTGGCAGCCGCACTTCCTGCAGTGGTGGCACGAGATGGGGCCGAGCGACTTCGAGACCGCCGACGTGTACCTGCGCACCGCAATCTCGGTCGATGCGCAGGGCTGGGCGCACTACGGGGCGGTGCACATGCCCGACTACCGCTGGGGCATCTTCCTCGCCGACGCGGTGGCCGACCGCAGGATCGGCTTCGGCGACCGCATGGGCGAGCCGGCGTGGCAGCAGGTACCGGGCGAATACCGCTCGACGCTGCGCCGCCTCATCGTCACCCAGGGCGATACCGAGCCCGCGTCGGTTGAACAGCAGCGCCTGCTCGGCCACACCTGCCCGTCGCTCTACGACCTCAGGAATCTCTTCCAGATCAACGTCGAGGAAGGCCGCCACCTCTGGGCCATGGTGTACCTGCTGCACGCCTACTTCGGCCGCGACGGCCGCGAGGAGGCCGAGGAGCTGCTCGCGCGCCATTCCGGCGATCGCGACAAGCCGCGCATCCTCACCACCTTCAACGAGCCCATCTCCGACTGGCTCTCGCTCTACTGCTTCACCTACTTCACCGACCGCGACGGCAAGTACCAGCTCAAGAGCTTCGCCGAAAGCGCGTTCGATCCGCTCTCGCGCACCTGCCGCTTCATGCTCACGGAAGAGGCGCACCACATGTTCGTCGGCGAGACCGGCATCGGCCGCGTGGTGAAGCGCACCCTCGAAGTGATGAAGGAGCTCGGCAGCGACGACCCGGCGAGGATCCGCGCGCAGGGCGCCATCGACCTGCCGACGCTGCAGAAGTACCTCAATTTCTGGTGCTCGAGCTCGCTCGACCTCTTCGGCTCGGAGATCTCGTCGAACTCGGCGGCCAACTTCGCGAGCGGCCTGAAAGGCCGGCCGGACGAAAGCCAGTACGAGGATCACGTCTTGCGAGATGCCAATTTCCGGCTTCTCACGCCCGAAGGGGAGCAGGCCGTTCCGATGCTGAACGCGCTGAACGAGGTGATGCGCGAGTCCTACCTCAAGGACTGCGAGATCGGGCTCAAGCGCTGGAACCGCCAGATCGAGCGCGCGGGCTTCGATCTGCGCCTCACCCTGCCCTCGTCGCGCTTTCGGCGCTCGATCGGCGCCTGGGTCGGCCTGCCGGTGGACCCGCAGGGCAAGCTCATCCCCAGGGAGGACTACGAGCGCAAGCTCGCCGAGTGGATCCCCACCGAGGCGGACCGGGCGTTCGTGCATTCGCTGATGAGGAAGGTGGTGCAACCGGGCAAGATGGCGGCCTGGATCGCGCCGCCGGAGCGGGGCATCAACAACCTGCCGGTGGAATACGAGTACGTGAAGCTGCACTGAAGGCGTGCTCGGACTGGTCAAGCAGCTCCGGGCTCAGTCCAGCTTGGCGCCGGAGACCTTGATCAGCTCCGCGAACTTCGTGCTTTCAGCGCGCATGAAGCTCGCGAGCTCCTCAGGTGAGGTTCCCAGGGCGTCCGCGCCGGCGGCGGCAAGCTTCTCTCTGACGTCCTGTTGCTTGAGCGCGCGAACGATCTCGCCGTTGAGCCTGCCGATCACATCCCGGGGCGTCCCCGAAGGCACGAAGTAGGCAAACCAGTTGCTGATGTCGAAGCGCGGCACGCCCGCTTCCTCCATGGTCACCACCTCCGGGGCGGCGGAAGAGCGCGTCGTCGTCGTGACCGCGAGCGCGCGCAGCTTGCCGGAGCGCACATGCGGCATGGCGGGCGGCATCCCCGCGAAGAACATCTGCACCTGGCCGCCGACCAGATCCTGCATCACCGGTCCTGCACCCTTGTAGGGGATGTGCACGATGTCGATCTTCGCCGTCGCCTTGAGGAGCTCGGCGGCAAGGTGCTGCACGCCGCCGCTCCCTGCCGAGGCGTACGACAGCTGGCCCGGCCGTGCCTTCGCGAGCGCAATCAGATCCTTTACGGTTTGCGCCGCGACCGAAGGATGCACCACGAGGATGAGCGGCGTTATCGCCGCAAGCGACACGGGTGCCAGGTCCCTTTCTGCGCTGTAAGGCAGCTTCTGCAGGTGCGGCAGAATGACGATCGATGCCGGTGCGGCAAGCAGCATGGTGTAGCCGTCGGGCGCCGATTTCGCCACGGCGTCGGTTCCTATGGTCTCGTTGCCGCCGGGCCGATTTTCGACGATGACGGCTTGCCCGAGGCGCTCGGCCATCTTCTGGCCTACCAGCCGCGCCGTGAGATCGGTGGCCCCGCCCGCGGCCACGGGGACGATGACCCTGATCGGCTTCTGCGGGTAGCTCTGCGCGGGCGCAACCGATGAGATGGCGCCGAGACACCACCCGAGGAAAATCGCGAGAAACTGGCCGTTTGACGTCATGCCCCCCTCCCCGCAACTCAGTCTACGCTTATGCTACTGCGGAGCCCGGAAATGAGCACCTCAAGCAAAGCTGACTTCTTCAACCGCATGCTCGAGGCCGAGCGCGCGGGCGCCAAGGCCTTGGTGGTATTCATGGACGACCATCCGCGCCACGGTGACGCGTGGAAGGTGCTGCGGGCGATCCAGAACGACGAGGCGCACAATTGCGCGCTCATCGGGCGGCTGCTCGAGAAAGAAGGCGCCGCGTACAGCCATGCCACCGGCGAGTTCTACGACAAGGCGGTCGCGGTGCAGGGCGCACGCGCGCGCATCGAGTACCTCGTGCGCGGGCTCAAGTGGGCGGTAAAGCGCTTCGAGGAGGCGGCTCCGACGCTCGGCCCCGAAGCGCGTGACGTATTCGCGAAAATGCGCGACTCGCACCTGCGCAGCATTGCCGCGTGCGAAAGGGTGCTGCAAGCTCTGCCGCCCTAGCGGCTGCCATGTGCGGCGAGGCGTGACGTATGCCGCAAGCGCCGGCCGAGGCTGCGCGTAGCATGGAGAAAATCGATAAGGAGGCCTCCATGCTCCGCGCCGTCTTTCTCGCCGTGCTCCTCGCCGCCAGCGCTCCGGCGCTCGCCCAGAACTACGGCGGCACCTATACCGCCAAGAACGCTTCGGGCGGCAACGTGATGCTGACCCTCGCGCAGGACGGGAGCAAGCGCGTGAGCGGGACCCTTACCGGCCACGGGAACAACAGCCTGCAGGTGCAGGCGCGCGTCGAGAGCGACGGCCTGCGCGGCACCGCCGCCAACAGCTTCGGCATGCTCTACCTGGCCGGCCGCCTCGACGGCGACGAGCTCAGCATCGTGCTGACCGAATCGGATCTCGGCGGAAAGCCCAACCCCCAGCGCGCGCGCGAGCTGCGCCTCGCCAAGCTCCCGGCGAAGGTCGCGGTGCAGGACGGCGAGCTCAGCCGGGCGCTCACGCGCAACGCCTGGTGCAGCTTCGCCTACGACATCAGCGGCAACCGCACCAAGGAGCGCCTCGCCTTCAATCCGAACGGCCTGGTCAGCCAGACGCCCGGCAAGCAATCGCGCTGGCGCGTGCAGAACGAAACGCTCGAGCTCTCCGCCGACGGCCTGAGCTGGGCGCCGCAGCCGCTGCGCCTCGGGCTCAGCTCGAGCGGCAACGCCGTCCTGCAGTCGCACAACCGCGAATACACGCAGTGCGACTAGCGGCGCTACGCGGCGTCGCGGTTCGCGAAGCGCTCCTTCGCGCTCTCCCCTAGGTAGGCGGTCGTCGACAGCACGCGCACCTCGCGCTGCGGCGCCGGGATCACGATGTCGCGCGCCCGGAACACTTCGAGAATCGCCTGGTTGATCTCGCCGCCCGCCGGGGCGTAATCGGACGCCTGTACCCAGGGTGCCACCGCCAGCACCACGCACGAATCGCGCAGCCTGGCGATGCCGACGGCCGGCGCAGGATCTTTCAGCACGCGCGGATTGGCGCGCAGGATTTCGTGGATGGTTTCGACCGCGGCGACGACGTCGGTCTTGTAGGACACGCCGACCTCGATCGCGAGCTGGCGGATCGTGCGGTAGTTGTGCAGGATCTCGCCGACGATCTTGCGGTTCGGAATCACGACGTACGAGAGATCGCCATGCTCGAGCGTGGTGCTGAAGAGGCTGATGTCCTTGACCACGCCCTCCTCCTTCACGATCGAGATGTAATCACCGACGCGGAACGGGCGCGTCAGCATGATGGTCAGCCCCGCGACGATGTTGCCGAGGACGCCCTGCATCGCGAGCGCGACCCCGGCGCCGGCGATCCCGAGTCCCGCGATGAGCGGCAGCAGCTCCACGCCCAGGTTCTGCAGCGCCATGATGGCGAAGAGCCCCAGCACCAGCACTTCAGCGATGCGCCCGAGCAGCGCACGCACCGGCGGGTCGAGCTGCACGCCTGCGAGCGCGCGCAGCAGCGCGCGCCCTGCCCAGCGCCCGGCGTAGAACCCTGCGACCAGGATGAGGATCGCGACCACGACTCTCGGCCCGAATCTCATCGCCAGATCGAAGGCGGTGGTAGTGATTTGATCCAGCGTCTGCAGCGACTCGTCCATCTGTCCCTCCCGAAAGAATCCTGGTTATGCCTGCATCGCCGCGAGCTCGCGGCCGAGATAGGCCCCTTCGCGCTCGAGCGCCTGTTGCAGCCTGCCCACGTCGAGCCGCCGCGGCGCCACGTTCGACTGGAGCGCGAGGTGCGCCGCGGTGCCCGCGGCCTGGCCCATGACGAAGCACGGCCCGCTCACGCGCGCGGCCGACTGGCCACCGTGGGTCATCGAGGCGCAGCGGCCGGCGACGAAGAGATTGTCGATCCTCTGCGGCACGATCATCCGGTAGGGCAGCTGATTGAAGCCCCTTTTCTTTCTTGCAAAAAGAAAGTTCACATCTCCGGCGACATGGGCTTCGACCGGCCAGCCGTTGACGCCGATGGCGTCGGGGAAGTCGACGCAGTCGAGCACGTCGTCCTCGGTGAGCATGTATTCGCCGCGCACCCGCCGCGTCTCGCGGATGCCGATCTGCGGGGCGATCTCGACGATGTAGGCGTCCTCGAAGCCCGGGGTGGCGCCGCGGATGAACTCGAAGGTGTCCCAGCACTGGCGCCGCCCCTCGATCTCCCCGTAGGTGAGCTGGTCGGCGTCGATGCCGCTCACCGCGCTGCCGTCCGGATTCCTGATCTGGGTGAGGTTGGCGCGCCACTCGATGGGGTTGGGCTGCGGCCGCACGATCGGCTTCTTGCGCGGGAAGCGCCGGCCCTTGCGCTCGGCTTCCTCCATGAGCCGCGGGATCCTCTCCCACGCCTCGCCCGCCTTCGCCGGGTCGACGCCGCTGATGCGGTACATGGTGGACGGATAGAGCATGTTGCCCTTGCCGTCGCCGACTTCGTACGGCGCCCCGACCCATGCGGCGAGATCCCCGTCGCCCGAGCAGTCGATGAACATCCGGCCGCGCACGGCGCGCCGGCCCGACTTCGTCTCGACGATGAGCGCCTCGATCGCGTCGTCGGCCGACTTCAGCGCGCCGACCGCGAAGGCGTGGAACAGCGGCTTCGCTCCGGCCTCGAGCACCAGCTCGTCGGCCACGATCTTGTAGGCCGACATGTCGTAGGCCTGCGCCTGGATGCGCTTCTGCACCGAAAGGTGGGGCTCGCGCAGCGCTTTCCTGCGCTCCAGGCGCTCGAGCACGTCGTCGCACACGCCGCGGATCACGCGGCGGTGCTCGCCGTGCACGCTGGCGTGCAGGCCGCAGAACGTCGACAGCCCGGCCGCGGTGCCGGCGCCGCCGAGGAAACCGTAGCGCTCGACGAGCAGCGTCGAGCGCCCGGCGCGGCCGGCGGCCACCGCCGCGGCGATGCCCGCGGGCCCGCCGCCCACCACCACGACGTCGAACTCTCCGTACACCGGCGTCTCGCGCCGCGCTTCGCTGATGGTATTCATGTGACGGTTGCGCCCTTGTGCACCGGCCGCACCAGCCGCTGGTAGAGGCCGAGGTACCCGGCAACGTCCTGAGCGCCGAACACGCGCTTTTCCTTCCTCCGGGCTTCGAGCACGGCTTCGGGAACTTCGAGGTTTACCTCGCGCTTCTCGACGTCGAGCGAAATGAGATCGCCCTGATCGAGCAGCGCGAGCGGCCCGCCGTCCGCCGCCTCGGGCGAGGCCTCGCCGACCACCAGGCCCTTGTTCACCAGCCCCGAGAGCTGCCCTTCCGTGATCACCGCCACGCGGTCGATGAGGCCGGCGCCGTCGAGCGCGAACACCACGGCCGAGGTCATGGCGAGCCCGGGACCTCCGCGCACGCCGAGTCCGCGCAGCACCAGCACCTCGCCGGGCTTGACGGCATTGCGCTTGATCGCCTCCAGCGCCTCCTCCCGGGAATGGAAGATGTTCGCCGGGCCGCGGAAGCTCGTCATGCGCGCCCCGGCGCCGCCCTGGCGCACGATTCCACCGCCCGGCAGCAGCGAGCCGCGCACGATGACGATCGACGGACGCCGCGAGAGCGGGTGCTCGAGGCTGGAGATGACGCCGTCCTCCTTGACGGTTGCCGACTCGAGAATTTCGCCCATCGTGCCGCCCGTGATGGAACGTGCATGCTTGTGTAAAAGCGGCTCGAGGCGCTTCATCACCGCGCGCGCGCCGCCCGCGGCCTCCAGCTCCTCGATGCGGCCGTCGCCGTTCGGGCGGATCGCCGCGAGCAGCGGCACCTTCTCCGCGTACTTCTGGAACAGCGCGTACACGTCGACGTCGATTGCGCTCTCGTGCGCGATCGCCTGCAGGTGCTTCACGCAGTTGATGGAGCCCGACAGCGCCAGCACCACCACGGCGGCGTTGGCGATCGAGTCGGCGCTCACGACGTCGCGCGGCTTGCAGTCGTCCCACACCATCTGCACGATGCGCTCGCCCGAACGGCGCACGTAGTCCATCATCCTTGCGCTGTTGGCGAGCACCGGCGCGGCGCCAGGAAGCGCCATGCCGAGCGCCTCGCACACGATGTGCATCGAGTTCGCCGTGCCCATTCCCGCGCACACGCCGGGCGAGCGCACCGCGTTGTCGGCCATGCCGGTCAGGTCCTCCAGCGTGATGCCGCCCGAGGCGAGATAGCCCGCCTTCAGGAACACCTCCTCGATGTCGACGTGCTCGCCCTTGTACTCGCCGCTCTGCTGGTAGCCGCAGACGACCACGATCGTCGGGATGTTCAGGCGCCCGGCGGCCATCAGCTGACCGGGCGTGGTCTTGTCGCAGGACGCGAGGCACAGCATCCCGTCGAGCAGCGCGCCTTCGACCTGCACCTCGATGTCGTTGGTGATGAGGTCGCGGGTGGGCAGGATGTAGCCGCCGCGGCCACCCGCGCAGGTCACGAAGTCGCTCGGCGCCGCGGTGCGGACCTCGAACGGCAGGCCGCCGGCGGAGCGGATTGCGTCCTTCGCCGCGCGCGCCACGCCGTCGAGGTGGCTGAAGCAGCTCGAGAGCTCGGAGGAGCTGTTCACCACCGCGATCTTCGGCTTCTCCATGTCGGCCTCGGACAGGCCGAGCGCGCGCCACTGCGCGCGCCGCCCGGCCCACACGGTGCCGCCGCGCTCGAGATTGCTGCGGAGCTTGCGCTTCACGCCGCGGCTTCCTCGATCACGGTGGTGCGCCGCATGTCGCGCGGATACTTCGTGTCGTCGAACGCCGTGCCGCGGTGCATGGTCTGCCGGTTGTCCCACACCAGCAGATCGCCGACGCGCCACTTGTGGCGGTACACGAACTGCGGCCGGGTCGCGAACTCGATCAGCTCGCGAAGCAGCGCGCGGCCCTCCTCGAGCGGCATTCCGAGCACCTGCGAGGCGTGCGACGCGAGATACAGCACCTTGCGGCCCGAGCCCGGATGCGTGTGCACCAGGCGATGGCGCGCCGGGGGCCGGGTCGCCTTTTCGGCTTCGCTCACGTCGGTCATGCCGGCGAGCGCGCGCGAGTACCAGATCGAGTGCTCCACCACGAGATTTTCAATCTCCTCTTTTCTGTTCCCCGGGAGGGCTTCGTACGCCAGCCTCATGTCGGCAAACTCGGTGTCGGCGCCGCCGGGCGGGATCGAATGGCAGGAGAGCAGCGAATAGACGCCGCGCGCCCGGTCGTAGGAGGCGTCGGTGTGCCAGAGGAGGTTGCCGCGGTTGTACGCGCGGCGCCGGTCGTCCTCGGGCAGGAGCCTGCCATCGGCGTCGATGTTGCCGATGTCGATGATCTCGGGATGGGCGAAGCGCGACTTCGACTTTCCCACCATGGTGAGCATCTTCATCGGCAGGAGCGGCCCGAGGCGCCGGCTGAATTCGACGTGCTCGGCGTCGCTGACGGGCTTCGCGTTGCGGATCACGCACACCGCGTATCGGTCCATCGCCCGGCGGAATTCGTCGACGTCGAGGTCCTTGATCGTCACGCCCGAGATCTCGGTAAAGAAAGTCATGTCATTCCATCTTCACATTTGCAGCCCTGGCCACACGGGTCCAGCGCTCGATCTCGCTCTTGATGAAGGCGCCGAACTCCTCGGGCGAGTTGCCCACCGGCTCGATACCGAGCTCCTCCAGCCGCTTCGCGGTGTCGGGCTCGCGCAGGAGCTTGCGGAAATCCCCGCTGATCCTGCGGGCGAGCTCGCGCGGCGTGCCGCCGGCGGCCACGATGCCGTTGATGCTGAGGACGTCGAACCCGCGAAGGGTTTCGGCTACCGCGGGAACCTCCGGCGCCGAGGGGTCGCGCTTCGCGCTCGTCACGGCGATGGCTTTCATCTTTCCGGCCTTGACGTGGCGGTAGATGCCGAAGGTCGGATCGAGCTGGAGGTCGATGCGCCCGGCCATGAGCTCGGGATAGGCCTGCGCGCCGCCCTTGAACGGGACGTGCAGGAGATCGATGCCCGCCTCCATCTTGAGAAGCTCTCCGGCGAGGTGCATCGAGCTGCCGAGCCCCGGGCTCGCGTAGGTCAGCTTGCCCGGCTGCTTCTTCGCCAGCGCGATCAGCTCCGCGATGCTGCCGGCCTGCAGCGCCGGCGAGGCCGCGATCATGATCGAAGACACGCCGGTCAGGGTCACCGGCGCGAGGTCCTTCAGCGTGTCGTACGGCATCTTCTCGCGCAGGGCGGGCAGGATGACGAGCGGCGTCACCACCAGGCACAGCGTGTGGCCGTCGGGCGCCGACTTCGCTACGTGCTCCATGCCGAGAAGCGTCCCGGCGCCCGGCTTGTAGTCGACGATCACCGGCTGACCCCACAGCTCCTGCAGCTTCTGCGCGTAGATGCGCGCCTGGATGTCGATCGCGCCGCCGGGCGGATTGGGCACCACGAGCGTCACGCTGCGGCTGGGGAAGGCCTGGGCGAGCGCCGCGCCGGAGAAAACAAGAAAGAGCAGGACTGCGACCCGGCGGCGGGGCTTCATCGGCACATTGTAGACTTCGGTCATGCGGTTTGCGCCGGCGGAGGTCGATCTCGAGAAGCGCGCCGACGGCACCCTGATTCTGCGCTCGCCGCAGAAGCTCGGGCCGTATTCGCGCTGCATCACCGAATGGCTGATGCAGTGGTCCGACCGCGACCCGGCGCGCCTGTTTCTCGCCGAGCGCAGGGGCGAAGCGTGGCGCAGGATCTCGTACCGCGAGGCCTACGGCGCCGTGCGCCGCATCGGGCAGGCGCTGCTCGACCGCCGGCTCGGCGCCGAAAAGCCGGTCGCGATCCTCTCCGACAACGGCATCGACCATGCCCTGCTCGCGCTCGGCGCGATGCACGTGGGCGTTCCGGCCGTGCCCGTCTCGCCGGCGTATTCGCTGATGTCGAAGGACTTCGGCAAGCTCAAGGCCATCTTCGAGCTGGTGAAGCCGGGGCTGGTGTACGCGGCCGAGCCCGAAAAATTCGCCGCTGCGCTCGAGGCGGTGGAGGCGAGCTCGACGCCGGTGGCGGAGCTCCTCGAGACCAACCCGGGCTCGACGCTCGAGCGCGAGCACCGCAAGGTCGGCCCGGACACGGTGGCGAAGATCCTGTTCACCTCGGGATCGACCGGCATACCGAAGGGCGTGGTCAACACCCACCGCATGCTGTGCGCGAACCAGCAGATGCTGGCGCAGGCGTGGCCGTTCGTGCAGGACAAGCCGCCCGTGCTGGTCGACTGGCTGCCGTGGAATCACACCTTCGGCGGCAACCACAACTTCAACCTCGTGCTGCGCAACGGCGGCACCCTCTACATCGACGGCGGCAAGCCCGTGCCCGGCCTGGTCGAGGCCACCGTGCGCAACCTCAAGGAGATCGCACCGAGCCTGTATTTCAACGTGCCTCGCGGCTACGACCTGCTGCTGCCGTTCCTGGAGCGCGACACGGAGCTGCGCCGCAGCTTCTTCCGCGAGCTTCAGGTCGTGTTCTACGCCGCGGCGGCGCTGCCGCAGAACCTGTGGGACCGGCTGGTGCGCCTCGCGCGGGAGGAGAAGCGCGGCGGCGACTTCGCCATGCTCTCGGCGTGGGGCTCGACCGAGACCTCGCCGCTCGCGACCTCGGTGCATTTCCCGATGGACGGCCCCGGCGTGATCGGCCTTCCGGTCGCGGGCTGCGAACTCAAGCTCGCGCCATTCGGCGGCAAGCACGAAGTGCGGGTGCGCGGCCCGAACGTGACGCCCGGATATTACCGGCGGCCCGAGCTCACCTCGGACGCCTTCGACGAGGAAGGTTTCTACCGCATCGGCGACACCGTGAAGCTCGCCGACCCCGGCGCGCCCGCGAAAGGCATCGTGTTCGACGGCCGCGTCGCCGAGGACTTCAAGCTCTCGACCGGCACCTGGGTCAACGTCGGCATGGTGCGGGTGAAGCTCATCGCCGCGGCCGACCCGATCGTGCAGGATGCCGTCATCACCGGCCACGACCGCGCCGAGGTCGGGGCGCTCGTTTTCTTGAGCGCCGCGGCGAAGGAGCTCGAGCCGGAACGGATTCGCGCGAGGCTTTCGGCCTCGCTCGCCCGGCTGAAGGCCGAAGGCGGCAGCTCGATGCATCCGGTGCGCCTGCTCGTGCTGACGGAGCCGCCGTCGATCGACGCGAACGAAATCACCGACAAGGGCTACGTGAACCAGCGCGCGGTGCTCGAGAGGCGCGCTGCCCTGGTCGAGCGCCTCTACGCCAGCGGCGAAGGCGTGGTCACCGCTTAGAGGCGCCGAGCCATACGATGGCGCCGACGGTGAGTAAGGCGCCGGCGACCTGCAGCGGCGTCACGGTATTCCCGAGGATGAGCCAGGCGAGGAAAAGCAGCGCGATCGGCTCGATGTTGAGCGCTGCGGTGTGGGTGGAAGGAAGCTTCGGCAGCACGAAGAAGAGCGAGATGATCGCCAGGCAATAGAACACGGTGAGGCAGGCGAGCCCGAGCCACCCGGTCGCGTCCGCGGGGAACACGATGGCGTGCGCCGCGGTCCCACCGGCGATCGCGAGCGCCGCGGTCACCGCCGTCATGGCGAAGGTGCGCACCCGGCCGTCCAGTCCCTTGAGCACGTGGGTATTGAGGTAATAGACCACGGCCATGCTGCTGCCGCTCGCGAACGCCCACAGCACGCCGGCCCCGATCTCGCTCCAGCGCGCCTGCAGGTGCTCGAGGCGCAGGTCGAGCGCCAGCGCGAGGCCCGCGAGACCGAGCGCCATGGGCGCGAGCGCCCTCCAGCGCGGCGCCTCCTTGCGCATCGCCCATGAGATGAGCACGTAGAGCATCGGCGAAGTCTGGAAGACGAGCAGCGCGAGCGCGGGCGGGATGCGCGCCACCGCGGAGTAAAGGCAGTAGCTCTGGGTCGCGATCAGCAGCCCGGCGAGGAGCGACCATGGACGCAGCGCGCCCGGGATCGCGAGGCGCACGCCCTGCAGCTGCATGAGGGCAAGCAGGACGAGCGCCGTGCACGACGCGCGCACCGCGACGCCCGCGGCCACGCTCGCGCCGTGGTCGAAGGCGACGCGCGCAGCCAAATGGTTGGAGGCGAACGAGACGCCCACGCCCAGCAGAATTGCGATCCCCAGGCGCGGCGAAAGCTGCATTGGAATGGCATTATGGCGTCCGTGCGATGCTTCATCGTCCTGTGTTTCATCTGCGCGCCGGCCTTTGCCTGCGATTACCCCGACGAGGGGAACCTGCCGCTGCGCCGCGCGGTGAGCAAGGTGAAGTACCTCCCGGAAACACAGGCCTGGGCGAGCGCCGTGCACGAGAGCGGCGCGGTGGCGCAGTACGCGCTGCTGCTCGACGCTCCGCACCGCAGCCAGGGCCGCTGCTACTGGCCGGTCGAGGTGCGCTCCGGCGGTACGCTCTGGCGGCGCTATTACGTCAGCCCGGACGGGAGGCGCGTCGTGCGGCCAGCAGCAGGAGCAGCGCAGCCGCAAGCCACGCCACCTCGGGCAGCCACGGCAGCAGCGCGCTGAACACGGGCTCGCGCTCCGCGCCAGTCGCCACGGCCGCGATGCGCAGCGCGACCGCCGCAGCGAGAACGCCGAACAGCGTGCCGAGGAAGCGGCCTTCGCGGCCGGTTCGCCCCAGCGCCACCGCAGCGGTGTAGGCCGCGACCAGGGCCGCGCCCCAGCAGCCGCCGGCCAGAAATTGCGCCGCAAGGAGCACAGGCAGATTGGGCGCGACGGCCGCTGCGAGCGTCGCGATCGCGCCGCAGGCGGCCGCGATCGCTATCGCGTCGCCGGGCCCGATCCGCCTCACCATGCGCCCCGCGGCAAACATGAGGAGGTTGAAGCCGACCCAGAACACCGGCATGAGATAGACCACCTCGGCCGGCGAGGCGAACTGCAGGTAGCGCGGCGCGGAGTTGAGCGAGTAATGCACCTGGATTCCGAGGGCGAGGAAAAGCAGCGCGAGGAACAGGCTCGACGGTGGCAGCGTCTGCGCAGGCTGCGGCTCGCTGCGGGTGTCCCGCGAGCGGCGCCGTTCGGCCACGACGAGGCCCGCTACGGTAGCGATCAGCGTCACGCTCGACAGGACGAACGGGAAGCGCGGATCGACGCCGCGCAGCGCGATGCCGAGATAGGGGGCGAGCGCCGAGCCGACCGCGGTTCCGGTCAGCACGAGCGTCGAGAGCCACGGAATGCTCGGGGTCGCGGCATGACGTGAGAGCAGCACCCAAGGCGGGGAGCGCAAGGCGGCCGAGGTGACGGCCCATACCCCGATCGACGCGAGCAGCACGACCTCGCTCGCGCCGGCGAAGGGAAGAGCGATGAAGGCGATGCAGGAAACCGCCGTGACGCCGAGCATCCAGGGGCCGATCCGGGCGAGACCCGCCCGCACCCGGTCGAGCCAGAACCCGGTGAGCACGTCGGTGAGCGCGAATATGAGCTGGTCGGCCACCAGGATCCATGGCACCCAGTGCTTCGGGATCCCGGCCTGCGCGGCGAGCTGCGGCAGGTACACGACGTACAGCGTCCAGGTCGTCACGAAAAGGAGCTGCGTGACCCCGATCCAGGCGGCCAAAGCCAACGGCGTCTCCTTGAGAGCCACTGGCGTCCCCCTTTTCTAGGGCTTGAACTGCCGGTCGACGTCGATGCGAAGGCCGTTGGCGAGCCGGTTGGTCTCGTTGGCGAGTCCGACCACGGCCAGCAGCTCCATCAGCATCGCGTCCGTCATTCCCCTCTTGCGCGCGGCCGCGGTGTGCGAGTAAGTGCAGTATTCGCAGCCATTGGTCGCGCTGACCGCGACGTAGACCATCTCCTTCACCAGCGGGTCGAGCGCGCCCGGCGCCATGACCTGCTTGACGCTGCGCCAGACGCGGGCGAGCTCCTTCGGATCGTTTGCCAGCGCCTTCCAGAAGTTGTTGATCCAGTCGACGCCGCGCGTCTTCATGATGTCGTCGTACACCGACCGCACTTCCGTCGATGCGTCGCGATATTCGATGAGCGGGACAAGTGCCACGTGGCCTCCTGTTGCTTGCCGGTATAGTAAACGGATGAAGCTGAGGGGATCCTGCCACTGCGGAGCGGTTCGCTTCTCTCTCGAGTCCAAGACGCCCTACCCCTACATGTGGTGCTACTGCTCGATCTGCCGCAAGACCGCGGGCGGGGGCGGCTATGCCATCAACATCATGGGCGAGGCCGATACGCTGAAAGTGAAGGGAAAGACGAGCGTGTATCGCGCCATGCGCGGCGGCGGCGAGCGTCACTTCTGCGGCAGGTGCGCCTCGGCCCTGTGGGTGTGGGACAAGCGCTGGGCGCGCTGGATCTATCCGTTCGCCTCCGCGATCGACACCCCGCTGCCCAAGCCGAGGGAGCGCCAGCTCATATTCCTCGAGTCCAGGCCGCGCTGGGCGTTCCTTCCCGAAGGTAAGAAATTCAAGACCTATCCCAAGGAAGCGATCGTCGATTGGCATCGCAGCCGGGGATTGCTCGAACCATGACGCACTGGCTCGGCGCGCTCGACCCCGGCCTCATGATCCTCGGCATTGCGCTCGCCGGGGTATTCCTCTCGGTCCCCTTTTTCGTCGCGTCGCTGCGGCGGCTGCGGCAGGTGAAGCTCGTCCGCGGAACGCTGTACCTGCTCTTCGGCGGCGTGGTGGTCCTCGCCGGCGTGGCCGCGGGCCTGGTGGCGACGAACCTCGTCACCTATGCGCGCCTCACGCACGAGCAGGAGGCCGCGCGCGTCACCACGCGACAGCTGGGCGAGCGCCAGTTTGCCGTCAGCGTGCACACGCCCGGCGGGCCGCCGCGGCACTTCCAGGTGCGCGGCGACGAGTGGCAGATCGATGCGCGCGTCCTGAAATGGCGTGCGCTCGGCACCCTGCTCGGCTTCGACACCGTGTACCGCCTGGAGCGGCTTTCGGGCCGCTACGGCGACCTCCAGTCCGAGCGCAGCAGCCCGCGCACGGTGTACGAGCTCGCCGCCGACCCGGGCGTCGACTTCTGGAGCGTGGCGCGACGTTATCCTCGCTACCTGCCGTTCGCCGACGCGCTCTACGGCAGCGCGGCCTACGTGCCGATGGCCGAAGGCGCCGAGTACGTGGTGTCGGTGTCGGCGAGCGGCCTGGTCGTGCGCCCCGCCAACGACGCCGCCCGTCAAGCGCTCGGCGGCTGGAAGTAAAGTCACTGTAGAATGCGGGCCGCAGAATGAAGTTTTTCTTCGATCTCCTGCCGGTGCTGGCTTTTTTCGTCGCTTTCCAGCTTGCCGGCATCTATGTCGCGACCGCCGTGGCGATCGCCACCACCTTCGTGCAAGTGGCGTGGCTGAAGCTGCGCGGCAAGCGCGTCGACGCGATGCTCTGGGCGAGCCTCGTGATCATCGTGGTGTTCGGCGGCGCGACCCTCGTGCTGCAGGACGAGACCTTCATCAAGTGGAAGCCGACGGTGCTCTACTGGCTGCTCGGCGCCGTGCTCGGCGGCGCGCCGCTCGTGTTCCGCCGCAACCTGATCCGCGCCATGCTGTCCGAGCAGGTGCGGCTGCCCGATCCGGTGTGGAGCCGCCTGAACTGGAGCTGGGTCGGGTTCTTCGTGTTCATGGGCGGCCTCAACCTTTACGTCGCGTTCAACTACTCGACCGACCTCTGGGTCAACTTCAAGCTGTTCGGTGGAATGGGCCTGATGCTGGTGTTCGTCGTGGTGCAGGCCCTCTTCCTCGCGCGGCACGTAGAAGACAAGCAATGAGCGTCGCCGAAACGATCCGCGAGCGGCTCGCCGCGCTCGAGCCGCAGGCGCTCGAGCTCGTCGACGAGAGCGAGCAGCACCGCGGCCACGCCGGTTACCGGGAAGGCGGCAGCACGCACTGGCGCCTGTCCATCGTATCGCGGCGCTTCAGCGGCCGCAGCACGCTCGAGCGGCACCGCATGATCTACGGCGCGCTCGGCAGCCTCATGCAGCACCCCATCCACGCGCTCGCCATCACGGCACGCAGCCCGGAAGAGACGAAAGGAAAGCAATGAAAAACTGGATCTACGCCGCCGTCCTGCTGGCCGCCCCGGCGCTGGCGCAGCTGCCGCTGCCGACCAAGGACGAACCCGCCAAGAAGGAAGCCGCGAAGAAGGAAGCCGCCAAGTCACAGGGCGGGGCCCAGGGCACGAACATCGCCAAGGTGAACGGCGTCGCGGTGCCCCGCGCCCGCCAGGACCTCCTGATGCAGCAGCAGGGCACGCGCGGCATGCCCGACAACGAGCAGACGCGCGCGCTGGTGCGCGACGAGCTCATCAACCGCGAGGTGCTCTACCAGGAGGCGCAGAAGAGCGGCGTCGGCAAGAGGCCCGAGGTCCAGGCGCAGCTCGACATGGCGCGCCAGGAAGTGATCGTCAGCGCCTTTGTGCGCGACTGGGTGCGCACCCATCCCGTCACCGACGCCGACGTGCAGAAGGAGTACGAGCGCGCCAGGTCGCAGACCGGCGACAAGGAATACCACGCCAGGCACATCCTAGTCGAGACCGAGGAGCAGGCGAAGAGCCTGATCGACGAGCTGAAGAAGGGCGGCAAGTTCGACGACCTGGCGACCAAGAACTCGAAGGACCCCGGCAGCGCGCAGCGCGGCGGCGACCTCGACTGGAACGTGCCCGGTACCTACGACAAGCAGTTCGCCGACGCGCTGGTGAAGCTCGAGAAGGGCAAGTACACCGACAAGCCGGTGCAAACCCGCTTCGGTTACCACATCATCATGCTCGAGGACGTGCGCCCGGTGAAGTTTCCGGCGTTGAACGAAGTGCGCCAGCGCATCAGCCAGCAGATCACCCAGACCCGCATCGACGAGCTGGTGAAGTCGCTGCGCGCGAAGGCGAAGGTGGAGTAGCGGACCTCACAGGAGGAACCATGGCGAGGTACGGCAGGAAATCGCGGCAGAAGGTGAAGCGGGCGATGCACGAGAGGAAGCGCGGCAAGCTGAGGAGCGGCCGCTCCGGCAAGAAGGTGAAGAGCCGCAAGCAGGCGATCGCCATCGGCTTGTCGGAGGCGCGGCGCGCCGGCGCCAAAGTGCCGCGCAGAAAGGGCAGAAAGCGCAAGTCCTCGCGCAGGAAGAAGTAGCGCCGGGGCGCCTGTTCCAGGTGGTGCGCGGCGATCTGCTGAAGGAACCGGTCGAAGCGATCGTCAACGCCGCCAACGGGCAGCTCGCGCACGGCGGCGGCGTCGCCGGAATCATCTCGCGCGCCGCCGGTCCGGCCCTGCAGGCCGATTCCGGCGCGCTGGTGGCAGCACGCGGCCCGCTGCCGGCCGGTTCTGCCGTCGTCACGACCGCGGGCGCGCTTCCCTTCAGGGGCGTCATCCACGCCGTCGGGCCGCGCTACGGCGAAGGCGACGAGGAGCGCAAGCTCTTCGAGGCCTTGGCAAATTCCTTCAGGCTTGCTCTGGAGAACGGCTGGAATTCCGTGGCCTTCCCCGCGGTCTCGAGCGGCATCTTCGCGGTGCCGCTGGAGATCTGCGCCCGCGCCTACCTGCGGGCCGCGCGTGCCTCGCCCCTGCGTAATGTGCGGCTATGCTTGCGCGACCAACCGGTCATCGATGCAGTTCTCAAGGAGATGAAGGCATGAGGCGGCTCTTCTTTCTTTTGGCGCTCGCCCTCGCGGGCGAAGTGCACGCGCAGCAGACCGAAAAGGCGACGTTCGCAATGGGCTGCTTCTGGTGCTCCGAGGAGGCGTTCGAAAAGGTTCCCGGGGTCATCCAGGCGGTTTCGGGCTATACCGGCGGCAAGGTCAAGAACCCGAGCTACGAGCAGGTCTCGAGCGGCCGCACCGGCCACACCGAGGCGGTGCAGGTGACCTTCGACCCGTCGAAGGTGAGCTACGAGAAGCTCCTCGACACCTTCTGGCTCAACCACGACCCGACCGTGACCGACCGGCAGTTCTGCGACGGGGGCTCGCAATACCGGCCGGAGATCTTCTACCACTCCGAGGAGCAGAAGCGCCTCGCCGAAGCCTCGAAGGCGAAGTACGAGAAGGCGAAGCCCTTCCGGCAGCCGCTTCTCACGCCGGTCACGGCTGCGAGCGAGTTCTATCCGGCCGAGGACTACCACCAGGACTACTACAAGAAGAACCCGGTGCAGTACCGCTTCTACGTGACCGGATGCGGGCGCTACGCGCGCCTGGATCAACTCTGGGGCGCGCTACGGAAACACTGAATCAGGGTTTCTTTCCGCGTACCGCCGGGTCTTCATCCTTGACGTGCTGCTTGCCGATGCGCTCGGCCTCCTGCATCTCGCGCGCCTCCTGCTCCGACTTCGGCGCGGCGTCGTTCGCCGCCTCCTGGACCTTGCCGGAGTCGACGAATTTCTTCGTGCGCTTGTTGTAGTCCTTGGTGCCCGTGTAGCTGCCTTCGCCTTCGACCTTGTCCTTGCGGTCCATGTGTATCTCCTGGTTTGACCGGAAAGGTTTGCAAGGTCCGTGCCAGAAAATCAGAACTTGCGCACGCGCTCGATTTCGCTGATGCGGCCGTGGCGCAAGACTACGGTCGTGGTGAAGGGATCGCCCGGGGTGGGAAAGTAGGTGTAGGTCTTGACCGGCCCCGAGTCCCAGAGCAGAAGATCGGGCTCGCCGGCGATCGTGATGAACTCGCCTTCGCTCATGCCGCGGTGGATCGCGACGTACTTGCGGAAGTCGAGCCCTTTCGGCGGCCGCGGCGTGACGGCCGCGCGCTCGGCGGCCTCGCGCGCCTCGATCTGCTCGCGGCGTGCCAGGCGCTGCTCCATCCGCTCACCCTGGCAGCGCACGGTGTAGCACTCGGCGCCATCGTTCACCGGGGCCCGAGGCTCGGCCTCGATGTCGACTTTGGTCGACTTGACGCCCTTCGGCGGAGTTTCGTTGGAGTAATGCACCGTGCCCTTCTCATCGACCCAGCGATAGACCTCCGCCGCGGCCGGCAGGGCAACGAGAAGAATCGCGTAGGCGAGCGCGCGCACGGCCTGCATATTCTATTCCCGCGCCGGAGCCGCGCCCGGCATTTATCCCGCTTCGTCGATCCAGGCCATCTGGATGGCCTCGAGGATCTTTTCCCCGCAGCGCTTCGGGTCGTCGCTGAAGCCCGGGAGCGCCATCACCCACTTGTAAAGATCGACAAAGTTGACCGCCTTGGGGTCCTTGTCGGGATGCGCATCGGCGAGCGCCATCGCGATGTCCTGCGTGTCCGTCCACTTCACGGCTTCTTCGCGCCCCCTTCGCGCTCGTAGTTGATGGTGTACTTCGGGATCTCGATGGCGAGGTCCTCTTCGGCAACCTTGGCCTGGCACGAAAGGCGCGAGGTCGCCTCGAGGCCCCAGGCCTTGTCGAGCATGTCCTCCTCCTTCTCGGAGGCCTCGTCGAGCGAATCGAAACCCTTGCGCACGATCACGTGGCAGGTGGTGCAGGCGGCCTGCTTCTCGCAGGCGTGCTCGATGTCGATGTGATTGGCGAGCAGCGTATCGCAGATCGACACGCCGGGCCGGGCCTCCACCTCGGCGCCCTGCGGACAGAGCACGTGTCCTGGCAGCACCTTGATCTTGGGCATTACAGGCTGCCGATTTTCTTGCCCGCGAGTGCGCGCTTGATACCCTGATCCATGCGGCGCGCGGCGAACTCGTCCGTGGCGCGGTTGAGCGCGTCGCTCGCCTGCTTGATCGCGCGATGATCCACGCCTTGCAGCAGCTGCTCCAGCCGTGCTGCCGCGTCCTGAATTGCCCCTGCTTCATTTTCGCTGAGAAGAGCGCTGTCGGCCTGCAAGGCAGAACGTGTTGCTTGGAGGAGCCGCTGACCCTCTACCCGGTACTCTGCGAGCGCGCGTGCCCGGACGTCTTCTCTTGCGTGCTCGAACGAGTCGCGCAGCATGCGTTCGACGTCCGAGTCGGCGAGGCCGTAGGACGGCTTCACGGTGATCGACGCCTCCGCGCCGGTGCTCTTCTCCTGCGCCCTCACCGAGAGCAGGCCGTCGGCGTCGACCTGGAAGGTCACGCGCACGCGCGCCGCACCCGCCGCCATCGGCGGGATGCCTTTCAGCTCGAAGCGCGCCAGCGAGCGGCAGTCCGTGACCAGTTCGCGCTCGCCCTGCACCACATGGAAGGTCATGCCGCTCTGGCCGTCCTTGTAGGTGGTGAACTCCTGCGCCTTCGCCGCCGGGATGGTGGTGTTGCGCGGAATGATCTTCTCGGCGAGGCCGCCCATGGTCTCGATGCCCAGCGACAGCGGAATCACGTCGAGCAGCAGCCAGTCCTCGCCCTGCGGCTTGTTGCCCGCGAGCACGTTCGCCTGCATGGCGGCGCCGAGAGCCACCACCTTGTCCGGGTCGAGGTTGTTGAGCGGGTCGCGGCGGAAGAACTCGCCCACCGCGCGCTGCACCTGCGGCATGCGCGTCGCGCCGCCGACCATGACCACGCCCTTGATGTCGCCGACGGCGAGCCCGGCATCGCGCAGCGCCTTGCGCACCGGGCCCAGCGTCTTGTTCACCAGCGTCTGCGTGATGCCGCAGAAGGTCTCGGAATCGATGCTCAGGTCCACCACGTCGCCGGTGGAAAGCCGGGCGGTGATCGGCGCCTCGCCGTGGAACGTCAGATGCTCCTTGGCCTCGCGCGCCCTCACCTGCAGCAGCCGCATGTCCTTCGGGCCGAGCGGCGGCAGCTTCGCCCGCTCGACCGCCCAGCAGAACACCCGCTGATCGAAGTCGTCGCCGCCGAGCATCGAGTCGCCGCTCGTGGCGATGACCTCGAACACGCCGCGCGAGAGCTTGAGAATGGAGATGTCGAAGGTGCCGCCGCCGAGGTCGTACACCGCGTAGATGCCCTCCGCGGCGTTGTCGAGGCCGTAGGCGATCGCCGCCGCGGTGGGCTCGTTCAGGAGCCGCAGCACGTTCAGGCCCGCGATCTGGCCTGCATCCTTGGTCGCCTGGCGCTGCGCGTCGTCGAAATACGCCGGGACGGTGATCACGGCCCCGGTGATATGGCCTTGCAGGGACAGCTCCGCACGCTCGCGCAGGACTCGAAGGATGTCGGCGGAAACCTCGACCGGGCTCTTCACGCCGGCGGCGGTGCGGATCTGCACCATGCCCGGCGCATCGACGAAATCGTAGGGCGCGTTCTCGATGTGCGCCACGTCCCTGAGGCCGCGGCCCATGAAGCGCTTCACCGAAACGATGGTGTTCCTGGGATCGGTGGCCTGCTTTGCCTGCGCCGGGAACCCGACCTCGACCTTGCCGCCCTCGATGTAGCGCACGATGGACGGAAGCAGCGGCCGCCCGAGCGCGTCGGGCAGCACCGTCGCCGCGCCGCTGCGCACCGTGGCGACGAGAGAGTTGGTCGTGCCCAGATCGATGCCGACCGCGAGCCGCTGCTCGTGCGGCACCGGCGACATGCCCGGCTCGGAGATTTGGAGAAGTGCCATTTGGCGTTACTCGATCTCCTCGTACGCCGCGTCGATTTCGTTATCGAGCCGGTCGAGGAACATGAGCTTCCTCACCAGCTCCGCGGCGGCCGGATAGTCCTTTTTCGCGTCGATCGCGTCGCCGATCTGCCTCTCCAGGCTTGCCTGCTGCAGGCGCAGGCCGGAGCGCAGCCGGTCCAGGCGGGACGCGTCCCTGCCGCCGGTCGCCGCTTCGAGCTCCTCGCGCAGCTCGAGCTGCTGCAGCAGGAAGTCGGTGGGCATCTGGGTGTTGGTCTCGAAGGCCACGTCGACGCCGTGGAGCTCGAGGATATGCTTGCCGCGCTGCACCGGGTCCTTGAGGGCGCGGTAGGCCTCGTTCACGCGCGTGGTCCACTGCAGCGAGGCGCGCCGCTCGGCGTCGCCGGCATGCGCGAAGCGGTCGGGGTGCACCCTGGACTGGATGTCGCGGTAGGCTTTTTCCAGCACCTCTTTGTCCAGGCCGAAGGCGGGAGCCAGCCCGAACAATTCGAAGTGGCTGTGCAAACCGCTAGACGTTAAAGCTCTCGCCGCACCCGCACTCATCCTTGACCTTAGGGTTGCGGAACTTGAAGCCCTCGTTGAGGCCCTCGCGGGCGTAGTCGAGCTCGGTGCCGTCGATGTACTGCAGGCTCTTGGGATCGACCAGCACCTTCACGCCGTGGCTCTCGAACTCGAGGTCGTCCGGGCCGGGCTGATCCACAAACTCGAGCTTGTAGGCCATGCCGGAGCAGCCCGAGGTGCGCACGCCCACGCGCAGGCCGACGCCCTTCCCGCGCTTTGCGAGGAAGCTTTGGACGTGGGTTGCCGCTTTCTCAGTGAGCGTGACCGCCATCAAGCCACCTTCTTTTGTTCAACGGAATGTTTCTTCTTGTAGTCTTCGACCGCCGCCTTGATCGCGTCCTCGGCGAGGATCGAGCAGTGGATCTTCACCGGCGGGAGCGACAGCTCCTCCGCGATCTGGGTGTTCTTGATGGTCGCCGCCTCGTCCAGGGTCCTGCCCTTGACCCACTCGGTGACGAGCGAGCTCGAGGCGATGGCCGAGCCGCAGCCGTAGGTCTTGAAGCGCGCGTCCTCGATGCGGCCGTCGGCGCCGACCTTGATCTGCAGCTTCATCACGTCGCCGCAGGCCGGGGCGCCGACCATGCCGGTGCCGACCGACTCGTCGCCCTTGTCGAAGGCGCCGACGTTGCGGGGGTTCTCGTAGTGGTCGATGACCTTGTCGCTGTATGCCATGGTTGTTCCTCTGTATCCGGTCTAATGTGCAGCCCACTGCACGGAGTTCAAGTCGATGCCGTCCTTGTACATCTCCCAGAGCGGCGAGAGCTCGCGCAGCTTCTCCACCTTTCTGCGGATGAGCTGCGCGGCGTAGTCCACTTCGTCCTCGGTGGTGAAGCGGCCCAGCGTGATGCGGATCGAGCTGTGCGTGAGCTCGTCGTTGCGCCCCAGCGCCCGCAGCACGTACGAGGGCTCGAGCGACGCGGAGGTGCACGCCGAGCCCGAGGACACGGCGATGTCCTTCACCGCCATGATGAGCGACTCGCCCTCGACGAAGTTGAAGCTCACGTTGAGGTTGTGCGGGATGCGGCGCTCCAGGTCGCCGTTCACGTACACCTCTTCCATGTCCCTGATGGCGTTCCACAGCCGGTCGCGCAGCGCGCGCACCCGGGCGTTCTCCGTCGCCATCTCGGCCTTGGCGAGGCGCGCCGCCTCGCCGAAGCCGGCGATCTGGTGCGTCGCCAGCGTGCCGGAGCGGAAGCCGCGCTCGTGGCCGCCGCCGTGGATCTGCGCCTCGATGCGCACGCGCGGCTTGCGCCGGACATAGAGCGCGCCGATGCCCTTCGGGCCGTAGATCTTGTGCGCGGTAATCGTCAGGAGGTCGGCCTTGAGCTTCGCCATGTCGATCTCGACGCGCCCCGCCCCCTGCACCGCGTCGACGTGGAACACGATGCCCTTCTCGCGACAGAGCTCGCCGATCTCCCAGACCGGCTGGATTACGCCGATCTCGTTGTTGACCATCATGATCGAGACCAGGACGGTGTCGGGACGAATGGCCGCTCTTAGCTTTTCTAAACTAACAATTCCATTGGGCTCGACGTCGAGGTAGGTGGCTTCGAAGCCCTGCCGCTCGAGCTCGCGCACCGTGTCGAGCACCGCCTTGTGCTCGGTCTTCTGGGTGACGATGTGCTTGCCCTTCGTCTTGTAGAAGTTCGCCGCGCCCTTGAGGGCGAGGTTGTTCCCTTCCGTCGCGCCCGAAGTCCAGATGATCTCCTTCGGATCGGCCCCGATCAGCGCGGCGACGTGCGCCCGCGCCTCCTCCACCGCGGCCTCGGCCTTCCAGCCGAACGCGTGCGAGCGGCTCGCCGGGTTGCCGAAGAACTCGGTGAGGTACGGGATCATCTTCTCGGCGACCCGCGGATCGACCGGGGTGGTCGCCGAGTAGTCGAGATAGATCGGCAGCCTCATGCGGCTACTTTCTCCTCGGCGGGTTTGTCGTGCTGCTGCTTCTCGTGTCTGAAATCCTTGATCACCGCGACCGGCTTGCCGCTCTGGTGCGCCACCAGGTCCGCGAGGCTCACCGACGAGAGGTAGTCGTGCATCTTCTCGTTCAGCGTGGCCCAGAGATCGTGGGTCATGCAGCGCTTCTCGTCGTGGCAGTTCTCCTTGCCGCCGCACTGGGTCGCGTCGAGCGGCTCGTCCACGGCGGTGACGATGTCCGCCACGGTGACCGACTGCGTCGCCTGCGCGAGGTTGTAGCCGCCGCCGGGGCCGCGCACGCTGGAGACCAGCTTCGCGCGCCGCAGCTTGCCGAAGAGCTGCTCGAGATAGGAAAGCGAAATGTGCTGACGCTCGCTGATCGCCGCGAGCGTAACCGGGCCGCGGTTCTGGCGCATCGCCAAGTCGACCATCGCGGTCACTGCGAACCTACCTTTGGTAGTCAGTCTCATGTGCGTGTAATCCGGTCCAATACCCGATAAGGATGCTCAAGTATACCGCAATCGAAAGCCGACTGAAACCCTCAAGTACTAATTATTTGACCGCTCTCAGGTTTTTGTCGGTCTCGGCGGCGGCTGCGTGGCGCTCGAGACGGGTGAGGCGGTCTTGCAGTTTCTCGATCGTGCGCTCGAGCTCCTCGGAGTGCTCGACGAGCTGCTGGATCGCCTTCGACTGCGGGTCTTCCTGGTCCTGGACCACTGCATATGCCGCGAAGCGTTCTGCGCTCTTCGTGCTGGGATCTTCCACGATCTTGCCGGGAATTCCCACGATTGTGGCACCGGCCGGGACAGCCTTCACGACCACCGCGTTGGACCCGATCCTCGCGCCGGCGCCGACCACGAAGCCGCCCAGGATCTTGGCACCCGCGCCTACGACCACCCCCTCGCCCAGCGTGGGATGGCGCTTTTCGCCTCGGTAGAGGGAAGTCCCGCCCAGGGTGACCCCCTGATAGATGGTGCAGCCGTCGCCCACCTCGGCCGTCTCGCCGATCACGACGCCCATGCCGTGGTCGATGAACACGCAGCTTCCGATCCGGGCCCCGGGGTGGATCTCGATGCCTGTGAGCCAGCGGCCGAAGTGCGAAGTGAACCGTCCCAACCAAAGCAGCCGACGCAGCCAGAACCAGTGCGCGAGCTTGTGGATATAGATCGCATGGAGTCCCGGATAGCAGGTGAGCACTTCCCATGCGCTGCGCGCGGCGGGGTCCCGGTCGAGGATGCAGGCGATGTCGGCGCGCAGCTTGGTGAACATAAAGGCCATATTAGGGTTTCCGACTGTTTTGATCAACTATTTGCCGCTCATTTTCCGAGCAACGCCCTCAGGAGGCCCCGCATGATATTGACCTCCTCGCGCTCGAGCGCGGGCACGCGGGAGAAAAGCCGGCGCCAGCGCTCCCGCAGTCGCGATCCGCTCGCCATGAAGCTCGTCTGCCGTGCCGCTTCCTCCAGATGGGCGTAGAGCCCTTCAAGGTCGGCGACCGTCGCCGCTTTCTCGCTTCGCCCGCTCACTTCCCTCGGGGTTCGCGCCATGAAGAGCTCGTACGCCATGACCTGCACCGCCTGCGCTAGGTTGAGCGAGCTGAATTCCGCGCTGGCCGGAATGTGGACCAGGAACTGGCAGGCGAAGACCTCATCGTTCGTCAATCCGGCGGTCTCGTTGCCGAAGACGAACGCCACATCCCCCTCCAGCGCCACCGCGCGCGCCGCGGCGCTGCGCGCGTCGAGCACCTGCGGCGACCACTCGCGCGGCCTCGCCGACATGGCGAAGGCACCGACACAATCCCCGATGGCATCGGCGAGCGACGCATGGAGGGTCGAAGCCTTGAGGACATCGATTGCATTGGTCGCCATCCATTCGGCTTCCGGCGCCGGAAAGCGCTCGGGCGCGACCAGGCGCAAGTCGGTGAGGCCCATCGTCTTCATCGCGCGCGCCGCGGCGCCGATGTTGCCGGGATGGCTGGGACGGCAGAGCACGATCCGGATTCTTGGCACAGCCCGTAGAATACGCGGCCCTGCATCTGGTACCGCGCATCTAGCACCTATATGCATCCCATGCTGAACATCGCGGTGCGCGCCGCGCGCCGCGCCGGCTCGATCATCAATCGCGCGGCGCTGGGCGGCGACGCGCTCGTGGTGCAGACGAAGCGCGCGAACGACTTCGTCACCCAGGTGGATCGCGCGGCCGAGGAAGCGATCATCGAGATCGTGCGCAGGGCCTACCCCGAGCACGGCTTCGTCGCCGAGGAATCGGGCACGACGGGGCAGCACGCCGAGTACCGCTGGATCATCGATCCGCTCGACGGCACCACCAACTTCATCCACGGCTTTCCGCAGTACGGCGTATCGATCGGCATCGAGCACCGCGGCGCGCTCGCCCACGCGGTGGTCTACGACCCGGCCAGGAACGAGCTGTTCACCGCCTCCAAAGGGCGCGGCGCCTTTCTCAACGACCGGCGCGTGAGGGTCTCGAAGTGCGCGCGGCTGCAGGACGCTCTGGTCGGCACCGGCTTCCCGTTCAAGGAGGTGGGCCGGCTGGACCTCTACACCAAGCAGCTCGCGCGCTTCATGCAGACGGCCGCCGGCGTGCGCCGCGCGGGCGCCGCCTCGCTCGATCTGGCCTACGTGGCGTGCGGCCGCCTCGACGCGTTCTGGGAGCTCGGCCTCGCGCCCTGGGACATGGCGGCCGGGGCGCTCCTCATCCAGGAGGCGGGCGGCCTGGTGGGCGACCTCGAGGGCGAAGCGGGATTCATGGAATCGGGAGACATCTGCGCCGCCACGCCGAAAATCTTCACGGCGCTGCTCGAAGGGGTTGCCGTCAGGCCTTGAACGAGTAGTCGCGCACCACTTCGCAGACCTGGATGTGGTAGTCGGCGAACCACTGGCTGCGCGCCCGGGCCTGCACCTCGCGGTGCTCCGGATGGTTGCGCCACGCTGCGAGCGCGGCCTCGGATTCGAACTCGACGATGGCGACGCCTTCGCCGTCGGCCGCCTGGTACTCGCGGTAGGACACGAATCCCGGCATCGAGGCTGCGAGCTCGTACATGCGCGCGCCGACGGGCTCGAGCTCCGCCGCCACCCCCGGCTTGAGCCGGCTGCGAAACACCGTCAGGACCATGCGTCCATGATACGCGAGGCCCCGCGCTAGTCGGCCTTCGCGCCGGAGGCCTTGACGACGCGCGCCCACTTCTCGATCTCGGCGCGGATCAGCGCGTCGAACTCGGCGGGCGTGGATCCGACCGGCTCCATGCCGAGCTGGGTCATGCGCTCGGTCAGGTCGGAGGCCTTGACGGCGCGCGCGACGTCGGACGAGATGCTCTGCACCAGCTCGCGCGGCGTGCCCGCCGCCGCGACCAGCCCCACCATGCTGAGCGCGCTTACCCCCGGGACGCTTTCCGTGACGAGCTCGTACTTCATCGCGCTCGCAGGGCGCGTCGGGCTGAGAAGCGCGATGATCTTGATCTTCCCGGAGCTGACGAGCGGCTGCACGGCGTAGAGGACGTCGAGCAGGATCGGCACGCGCCCGCCTATCACGTCCTGCTGCGCCGGGGCGCCGCCCTTGTAGGGGACATGCACGAGATCGATTCCGGCCTGGCTCTTGAGAAGCTCGATCGAGAGGTGCATCGCCGTGCCGCTGCCTGGCGTGGCATAGCCGAGCCTGCCGGGATTCTTCTTCGCCAGCGCGATCAGCTCGGCGAAGCTATTCGCCTCCAGCGACGGATGCGCAGCGATCACGAGGTGCTGCACCGATACCTGGGTCACCGCGGCGAGATCCTTCACCGTGTCGTACGGCATGTTCGGCCGCAGGCTCGGGTTGATGACGTGCGCGGTCACCACGACGCCGAGGGTGTGGCCGTCGGGCGCTGATTTCGCCACGAGATCGGTGCCCACGACCGTGCCCGCGCCCGGCCGGTTCTCCACCACCACCGGCTGGCCCCAGACCTCCTGCATCTTCGCGCCGAGCAGGCGCCCGATGATGTCGGTCGCGCCGCCCGGCGGAAAGGGAACGATCATCCTCACGGGCTTCGTCGGGAACCCGTACGCATTTCCACAAACCAGAAGAGCGGCGAGGAGCAGCCTAAGCATCGAGGTTCGGCACGCCGCCGCTCGCAACCGGGTCGTCAGCGTAGAGCTTCCTGAAGTCGTACGTCGCGCGCCTGCCGCTCTGCGGCGGCACGCCGTTCGACTTGAAGAGGTTGAATTCGCGCGGCACGTCGCGCAATCCCGGTGCGTCGAGCCACAGCCGCACGAGGCGCCGCTGGCGCTCGGGCTCGGGATGATTCGTGAACTGCGAGCGCGCGTGCATCACGGTGTAGTTGTTGACCACCATCATCTCGCCACGCTCGAGGTAGAAGGCGAGCCGGTTCTCCGGCGCCTTGGCGATTTCGTCGAACAGGTTGAACGCCGCGATGTCCTCGTCGCTGAGCGGCACCCCGCGCGCGCGGTGGCCGGCAGCGATGCCGGCGCGCTGATAACGACAACTCAACTGGTTTTTGATGATCGAAAACACTGGGACCCTGTAAGGCGTGGTCGGCTCTTCGTCCGCCGCTTCCTCGCCGAGTCTATGGTAGTGGTAGCCGCGGTAAAGCGGCGCGAGCAGCTCGGGCGCGCGCCGGCGCATCTCGTCGTGCACGGTGACGCCGCTCACCAGTACCGAAGCGCCGCCCGAGCGCGCCTTCTGCCAGCACGCGAGCGCGATCATGGCGGTGATGTCGTTGTGCGGCCGCAGCTCGAGGTTGCTGCGGTACATGCGCGGCGTCGGATCGTCCGCGGTCGCGTCGATGACGTGGCCGACGAGCTCGCCCTGCGCGTTCTGCGACAGCGCCGCGCCGAAATGCCGGCCGATCTCCCAAACTGCCGCGCTGAACTGCTCCAGCGTCCCGTCCACCGGGAGGCCGCGCACCAGCACCACGCCTTTGCCCGAGCGTACTTCCTCGTACGCCGCCTTCAGGTCGGAATCGACCCCGACGCGCAGGATCGCGGCGTCGGCGCGCCAGGCGAATGACCCCGATGCGTGCTCGTACGCTCCCATCGTTCGATTCTACGCAGCGCCGCGCACGTCTTCCACCATCTTCTCCAGCCGCGCGACGTCGCGCACGACGAGCGCGGCGCCCTCCTTCTCGAGGATGCCGGCCCTGGCGAGCGCCGACAGCTCGCGCGTCACCTGCTCGCGATAGGTGCTGACCTGGCTCGCGATGTCGGCGTGCTTCGGTCCCGGCTCGAGGCGCGCGCGGTTTCGCGCCACGCCCGCCGCGCGCGCGAGGCGCAGGATCTCGGCGTGGATGCGGTTCTGCACGCCGAGCGTGCTCAGGTCGATGACGCGCTCGGAGAGCGAGCGCACCAGCGCCGCGAGCCGCGTCATCACGCGGCCGCCGACGAGCGGCTCCTCGGCGAGGAGCCGGCGGAACACCGGCGGCGACATCGACGCGAGCAGCGCGCTGTCCAGCGCGATCACGTCGGCGCTGCGCGGCTTTTCGTCGAGCGCGGCGACCTCGCCGAAGAGCTCGCCGGCCGCGATGTCGCGGAACGTGACCTGGCGGCCGCCCTGGGAGTAGGTGGTGATGCGCACCCGTCCCGACACCAGCAGGTAGACGTCGCGGTCGTCGGCGTTGCGCGAGATAATGCGCTTGCCAGCCTCGTAATTCCGCCAAACGCACTGCCGCGCCAGCGCATCGAGCTTCTCGGGCGCAAGCCCTTCGAGGAGCTCGATATCGCGCAGGCCGAGGCTGGACGGTTGAACGTTTCGTGACATCGACTGCGACCGCCGTGAAGTTTACTCGACGCCGCCTCCGGCTCGCCCTGCCCTGGAACTTCATCGCCCCGGCGCCGTAATCAGGCCTCGAGCAGCCGCTTCGCCGCGTCGAGATCGCGCATCACCCATTGCGCGTCGGCGGCGAAGCGCTCGTCCGACATCCCGGGCTGGCGGAACAGCGTGAGCACGAGCTCGCAGCCGCTGCCCTTCGCCACCACCCTGAGAGGCACGTAGACGGTGACGCCGCGCGGCAGCGTCACCGCGTGGTCGAGCACGCCGTAGGTGTTGCGCTCCGAGAAGCGCACTACGGCCCGCCCCTCCGGGGTATCGGCGACCCACTCGTCCCCGACCTTGCGCAGCGATGCGGCCAGGCCGGAGGCCCATCGCGGAAAGTTCTCGGGCGCCGACAGGAACTCGTAGGCTTCTGCCGCCGGCCGGTCGATGGCCACGGCAAGACGGTGCATATCCCGCTTCATGACTTGCTCCTTCACAGCCCCCTCACAGTGCCCTTCCATTGAACTGTTTCTTCGGCAAGCCGGAGAGATCGATGCCCTCGAGCCGGAACCGGTCGCGCGGAATGACGTCGCCGCAGTGGCAGCTTCCGGCGTATCTAGTGAGCATATTCGACCTCCTTCTCGGAATGCGCGGCGCGCGGCAGCCAGGCGGCGGCGCCTGCCGCGACAAGCGCGCACAGGCTGGCGACGGCGAACGCGGCGTGGTAGCCCGCGCGCTCGGACAGGCTCGCGAGGATCGCGAGCCCGAGCGCGCCGCCCATCATGAACGACGTGTTGACCACGCCCGAGGCGAGGCCGGATTGCTCCGGCGCGACGTCCTGCATCGCCGCCAGCATCACCGGGTTGAGCGCCATGCCGCAGCCCATGCCGAGGAGCAGCATGCCGGGCATGACGTGCAGGATGAACGACGCGTCCTTGGGCCAAAGGGCGAAGAGGCCCAGCCCGGCCGCGGAGAGCAGCATACCCGCCACGATCGGCATGCGGATGCCGAAGCGCATCACCATCTTCGCCGACAGCCAGATCGAGAACGCCGCCATGATCAGGTTCGACGGCAGGAACGCCAGGCCGATCTGCATCGGGTCGTAGCCGAGCACCGTCTGCATGTAGAGCGCGGAGAGGAAGAACCACGCGAACATCGCCGCCGCCCAGAACACGCCGAGGATGTTCGCGGCGGCCACCGTCTTGACCTTGAACAGGCCCAGCGGCACGAGCGGCGCCGAAACACGAAGCTCTATCCATAGGAATGCCGCCAGCAGGACGACGGCCCCGCCGATGAGACCCAGGGTCTGCGGCGACGTCCATCCCGCCTGGTTGCCGTCGACGATGCCGAAAACGGCGAGCATGAGCGACAGGGTGATGGTCGCTGCGCCCCCCGCGTCCAGCCTGCCCGGCACGCTTGGCGCGTCGCGCTTGAGGAGATTGAGGCAGAAGCTGTACACGGCGATGCCGATCGGCAGGTTGACGAGGAACACCCAGTGCCACGACAGCGCGCTCGTCAGCAGGCCGCCGAGCAGCACGCCGATGCTGCCTCCGCCCGCGCACACGAAGCCGTAGATGCCCATCGCCTTCGCGCGGTCCCCGGCTTCGGTAAAGATGTTCATGATGAGCGACAACGCGATGGCGGACACCACCGCGCCGCCGAGGCCCTGGAGCGCGCGCGCGGCAACGAGGATCGCCTGCGTCCCGGCGATCCCGCAGACCAGAGACGCCGCGGTGAAGAGCGTGATGCCGGCAAGGAACAGCCGGCGCTTGCCGTAGAGGTCGCCGAGGCGCCCGCCGAGCAGCAGAAAGCCACCATACGTGAGCATGTAGGCGTTGACCACCCACACCAGGGCGCTGTCGGTAAAGCCGAGGCTTCCCTGGATCGACGGCAGCGCGACGTTCACGATCGTGGTGTCGAGCACGATCATGAGCTCGCCCGCGCACAGCATGTACAGGGCGAGCCATTTCTTCCGTTCTTCGACCATTACTCGGAAATCGACTTCAGGTTGGCGAGGCCGGCCTCGAAATCGGCGCCCACCATGCGGTCCATGTTGATGAAGACGTGCATGATCTTCCCGACGTACGGCACGGGTCCTTGCATATTCCATACCACTTCAGTGAGCTCCCCTTTCGGGATGATGTCGAACTGGACCGTGTTGTGCGCTTCGAACGGCTTCATGAAGTCGAGCTTGAGCGCCACCCTGCTCGGCGCCGTCGCCTCCACGATCTCCATGCGACCCTGTCCGACGTTCTTGTCGCCGTCCCAGGCGTAGGTCGCGCCCTTTCCCTCCTTCGGGCCGCCGAAGGAGCGCTTCATGCCCGGGTCCTTCTTCTCCCAGGGCGACCACGCCCCCCAGCGCTGGAAGTCGCTGAGGAGCGGGTAGATCTTCTCCGGCGGCGCCTTGATCACCGCGCGGCGTTGCACCTTGAACGTATCCGGCTTGAGCGCCGCGATGACAAGCACCGCGGCGATCGCGAGGACGACGGCGGCGAGGACGATCTTCAGCATGGTCAGAGATCGATCGCGACCTTGAAGCCGCCGAAGAACATGCGCTTCCCATCGAACGGGAACTTCTTCGGGTCCATCATCTTCGCCACGCGCGGGTCCTTCATGGCGTCCTTGTTGACGCGGTCGCGGTGCGCGCGGTTCCTGTACATCGCCCAGGAGAGCCACACCACTTCGCCCTTCCTGAGCTTCACCGCCTGCGGGAACGACGTGACCTTGCCCGGCTTCACGTCGTCGCCCATGGACTCGGTGTAGGACAGCGCGCCATGCTCGCGCCAGATGCGGCCCATCCTGCGTGCAATCTGCTTGTACTTCTGCACGTTCTTCCTCGGAACAGGAACGACGAATCCATCGACATAAGCCATGCGAATCTCCTTGTGTTAGGACGGCGTGATCTCAAACTTGTCCGGATAGAAGGCAAGCCGCTCCTGGATCGCGAGCATCTCGTCGTACGGCGCCTCGTAGCTCCACACGCCGTTCTCGGGGCCGCCGACCAGCGAGAAATACGACGCGTCGCCCTTGAACGGGCAATGCGTGCGGTGCCCGGTGCGCGCGAGCCGGCCCATCTTCACGTCCTTGCGCGGGATGTAGTAGACGACCGGCGCCGCCGTCTTTTTCCCCTCGCCCATGGACTCGTGCATCTCGAGCGCGTCGCGCGTGTCCGCGATCACCTCGCCCTGGTACGTGACGCGGACGCGCGCGGACGCGGGACGCGTCTCGATGCGGTGCTCCGGATACTCCTTGTAGCCGGGGGCTGGATTGGCTTTCGGCATGATCAATTTCCCTTCTGCATCGACTTCTCCATCCTGCGCATCGCGTTCTGCGCCTCTTCCGCGCTGACCGCGCGTGCGACGAAACTGTCGACGTCGTCGACGTACAGGTGAATGGTGACCGGCGAGCCCTTTAGCGACTTCGGCCCGAGAGAACCCCACTCGGGCATCTCATCGGCCAGCATTACGGTCGAGTCGCCAATGCGCACGGCGGCATGCATGAGCTTGCCGTCGGGCCCCGGCATGCGCGCAGTCTCCTGCGCGCCGAAAGCCTGCTTGTAGAAATCGATCGCCTTCGCCGCGCCGGCGCGGACGAGGTGCGGTGTCACGGAATGCATGCCTTGTGGAATCTTCATGTTGCAACCTCCTTCAGCTTGAGGGACTCCCTGGGAAACGGCGGAAAGGCCAGCGCGATCGCCACGGCGCCGAGGCCGACCGCGGCTGAGCCGGCGTACATCAATGTATAGCGGCCGAAGGTGTCGTAGATCCAGCCGCCGAGCGCCGGCCCGAGCGCCATGCCGAGGCTCGAGACCATGGCGGCGGCGCCGAACACCGCGCCGAGGATGCGCTGCCCGAAGTACTCGCGCGCCAGCACCGCGTACAGCGGCATCACGCCGCCGTAGGCGAAGCCGAACGTGGCGGCGACCGCATAGAACTCGCCGAGCCGCGCAACGAAGACGAACATGCCGGCAGCGACCGCCTGGATCAGCAGCCCGGCGATGAGCACGCGCTTCACGCCCAGGCGGTCGGCAAGTATGCCGAGCGCCAGACGGCCGCCCAGCCCGGCGAGACCCTCGACGCTGTAGATGGTCACCGCGGCGAGCGGGGCGAGGCCGCAAGTCATCGCATAGGTGACCGTGTGGAAGATCGGCCCGGCGTGCGCCGCGCAGCAGGCGAAGAAGGTGAATGCGAGGACGAGGAACGGCGCCGAAACGAAGGCGTCGCGCAGCTTCATCGGCGCTCTCGCGTCCATTCCCGATTGCGCCGCGCCCTGCTCGTCCGCTGCCTGCAGCGCCGGCGGGCGCCGGACGAACAGCGCCGCCGGCACGAGCGTCGCCCACACCAGCACGGCGAGCACGACCTGGGCGCTGCGCCAGTCCATCTGCGTGATGAGCCAGGCAGCAAACGGCGACATGGTCATCGGCGCGACGCCGACCCCGACCGAAACCAGCGCCACCGCGAGGCCACGATGCCCGGTCATCCAGCCCATCACCGCTGCGATCATGGGCGAGAAGAAGCTGCCGATGGCAATGCCGACCAGCAGCCCGAACGCGAGCTGGAACTGGAGCGGGCTCTGCGCTCGGCTGGCGAGCAACAGTCCGAGTCCGAGCAGCACCGCGCCGGCCAGCACGACGAAGCGCGGGCCGATGCGGTCGCTGAGCGCGCCCCAGCCGAAGCCCGCCGCCCCCATCGCCAGAAAGCCGATCGTCATGGCGGCCGACACCGCCGTGTGCGACCAGCCGGTCGATTCGGTGATTGGCTGCAGGAACACTGCGAGCGAGAACATGGCGCCGATCGCGATGCAGGTCATGAAGGCGCCGAGCCCCACCATCACCCACCCGTAGCGTGGCTCTTTCATTTCTGCTGCGGCACGACCACCATCCAGGGCACGCCGAAGCGGTCGGCGACCATGCCGAAGCTCGAGCTGAAGAAGGTCTGGATGAGCGGCTGGCGCACCTCGCCGCCGGCGGCGAGCGCGTCGAACCAGCGCCGCGCCTCGGCGTCGTCGCGCGCGTTGAGCGAGAGCGAGAAGCCCTGGAAGCTGGGCTTGCCTTGCGCGAAGCCGTCGGAGGCCATGACCTCCGCGTCGCCGATGCGCAAACACGAATGCATCACCTTGTCTCCCGGCGGCGTGCGCGCGCCCTTCGGCTGCTGCTCGGGGCTCTCCTTGTAGCGCATGAGCATCAGCACCTCGGCGCCGAGCGCCTTGCGGTAGAACTCGAGGGCTTCCTCGCAGCGTCCTTCGAAGAAGAGGTAGGGCTGGATGGCCATTGAGATCTCCTTTGCGGTCTAGATATCCTTCGATCCGGGTTCGACCAGGACGCCGAGCCGGTCCACGGTCTGCGTCCAGCCTTTCTGCAGTCCGGCGAGCATGCCCGCCGCGTTCGCGCCGCTCGCGCGGGCGCTGCTCTCGATGAGGAGCTTCGTCCTGCTGCCGCTACTCTCGAAGTCCACGTTGATGATCTCTTCCAGGCTGGTCGCGCGCTGCTCGTCTTCGAGGGTGCAGGCGATGACCACGCGCACCGGCGGCACCACCTCGCGGTATTCGCCGCGGATTCCGAACGTGCCGCCCCAGGGCGCGCGCCAGCGCATTCTGAAGACCCCGCCCGGGCGCGGTTCGGCGGCGCAGTCGGTGATCGTGAAGCCCTTCGGCGCGTACCATTTGCCGAGATGCTCGGCGCGGGTCCAGGCCTCGAACACCCGGGCGCGCGGCGCGTCGATGATGCGCGTCATCACGATGGAGGCTGGGTCACTCACTCAGCGCTTCTCCACGTGTCCTGCGAGCTGGTCCAGGGTTCCGCCCCAGCCCTGATTCATGCTGTCGCGGCCTTCGTCGAAGGTCGTGCGCTCGGCGTCGCTCGCCTCGTGCGGCAACCACGTGACGGTGACCCGGGTCTTCGTCGGGCCCTCTTCCTCGAACTCCACCGTCGAGTGCCAGTACAGCGGCCAGCCCGGGGACCAGGGATGCCGCGTCACTCCGCCTTGCGGGTCCGAGAACGAGACGATGCAGACCAGCTTCCTGGGCGCGGCGATCTCCCGGTAAACGAACCTGCCCCACGTGTCGGTGCCGTCGGGCGCCGTCATCCCATAGAGAAACATGCCGCCGGGCCGCAAATCGAGCGTGCAGCTCTTCACTTTGAAGCCGCGCGGACCCCACCACTGCTTCAGCTCGGCCGCGTCGGTCCAGGCCTTCCATACCCGCTCGCGCGGCGCTTCGAACACGCGGGAAATCACGAACGGCTTCACAGGTTCCTCCATATGCGGTTAGTCGAACGAGCGGGCCGCAAATCGACAGCCGCGCCCGAAAAAACCCCGGCCTGCCTAAATCCTTGATTCGCCAGCGAGCAGCGTTCCCGCGAGGTAGCGCTCGAGGCCTTCCAGCAGGCCGGTCCAGCCGCGCCTGTGGTCGTCGCGCACCTTCTCGTCGAAGAAGCGCTCGTGCTTGAACACGAGCTCCGTGCCGCGCCCCTTCGCCTTGAACAGGATCGTGACGAGCGACTCGCGCTCGGGCGTGCTGCGCGGCCAGGTCCAGGTGAAGACGAGCTTGCTGGGCTTCTCGACCTCCTGGTAGGCGCCCGCGCACTCGTGCGCGTTTCCGTCCGCGCCGCCGAAGCAGATGCGGAAGCGGCCGCCGGCGCGCACGTCGAGCTCGGCGACCGACACCGGCTCGCCGGGCCCCGGGCCCCACCACTGCTTCAGCGCTTTCGCGTCGGTCCACGCCCGCCAGAGCCTTTCGGGCGGCGCGGCGTATTCGCGCGTGAGCGTGAGGGAGGGCTTGTCCATGAGCCGGGCTTCTTCCATGTCTGCAGTTCCTCCTGCTGGTAGAGATAACGGGCGAGCGAGTCGAGCTTCTCGGTCCAGAACTTCTCGTACTGCGCGATCCACGAGGCCGCTTCCTTCATGGGCTCGGGCTGCAGCGTGCAGCGCACGACGCGCCCTTCCTTGGTGCGCTCGAGCAGCCCCGCGTCCTCGAGCACGCGCAAGTGCTTCATAAAGCCTGGAAGCGACATGTCGTGCGCAGACGCCAGCTCGGTCACGGGACGGCTGCCCTCCTCGAGCGATGCAAGAACCTTGCGGCGCGTGCGGTCGGAGAGCGCCGCGAAGATCCCGTCGAGCTGCTCGTCCGAATACTTAACCATTAGGTTTAGTATCTGCCCGCGGCCCCAATGCTGTCAAGCGTTTGATCTGGATCAGAACAGCGGCGCGCGATCCGGTCTAGGGTGTGGCCGGACAAAACGAATGGAGGAGGATCCATGGCCATCCGCAGCCTTTGGGCGATCGCGGCGCTGACGCTCGCTTTCGGCGCCGGCGCGCAGCCCGAGCCGATCCGCATCGGCGCGTTTCTCTCCGTGACCGGGCCGGCCGCGTTTCTCGGCGACCCCGAACAGAAAACCCTCGAGCTGTACGTGGAAAAGGTCAACGCTGCCGGCGGCGTCCTCGGCCGCAAGGTCCAGCTCTACGCCTATGACTCGGCGGGGGACGCCGAGAAGGCCCGCGCCTACGTCAAGCGCCTGATCGAGCAGGACAAGGTCGACGCGCTGGTCGGCGGCTCGACCACCGGCGAAACGATGGCCGCAGTGCCGCTCGCCGAGGCCGCCGGGCTGCCGTTCATCTCGCTCGCCGGCGCCGTGGTGATCGTCGAGCCGGTGAAGAAATGGGTGTTCAAGACGCCGCACACCGACCGAATGGCGTGCGAGAAGATTTTTGCCGACATGCGAAGCCGCGGCGCCACGCGCGTCGCGCTGATCTCCGGCGCTGGCGGGTTCGACCGCTCGATGCGCGCGGAATGCCTCAAGGTCGCGGCAAGCGCCGGCGTCCAGATCGTCGCCGACGAGAGCTACGGCGCGGGCGACAGCGACATGACGGCGCAGCTCGCCAAGATCAAGGCAACCCCCGGCGTACAGGCGGTGCTGAACGCCGGCTTCGGCCAGGGCCCGGCGATCGTCACCCGCAACTACCGCCAGCTCGCGATCGGCGCGCCGCTCTACCAATCGCATGGCGTCGCCTCCAAGCAGTTCGTGAAGCTCGCCGGCGACTCGGCCGAAGGCGTGCGCCTGCCTGCCGCAGCGCTGCTCGTCGCCGACACCCTTCCCGACGCCGACGCGCAGAAGAAGGTCGTCGCGGCTTACAAGCGCGAGTACGAGGCGCGCTTCAAGCAGGAGGTGTCGACCTTCGGCGGCCACGCCTACGACGGCCTGATGATCGTCCTCGACGCGATGCGCCGCGCGGGCACCACCGACAAGGGCCGCGTGCGCGACGCCATCGAGGCGACGCGAGGCTATGTGGGCACCGGCGGCGTGGTCAACATGTCGGCGCAGGACCACATGGGCCTCGATCTCGCCGCCTTCCGCATGCTCGAGGTGCGCAGCGGCGACTGGAAGCTCGTCGATTCCCGCAATTGAGCGCCCAGCTTCTCCAGTCCCTCTTCTCGGGGCTCACGGTCGGCGCCATCTACGCGCTGGTCGCGCTCGGCTTCGCCATCATCTACAACGCGAGCCGCGTCATCAACTTCGCCCAGGGCGAGTTCGTGATGATCGGCGGGATGGCGGCGGCGGTGTTCGTCGACGCCGGACTGCCGCTGCCGTTGAGCGTCGTCGTCGCGGTGGGCCTGGGCATGCTGGTCGGGCTGCTGCTGGAGAAGCTCGCGGTCGAGCCGGCGCGCGGCGCCCCGGTCGTCACGCTCATCATCATCACGATCGGCGCCTCGATCCTGCTGCGCGGGCTGGCCGCGCTCGTGTGGGACAAGAAGATCCGCACGCTGCCGGCATTTTCGGGCGAGGCGCCGCTCATGATCGGCGGCGCGACGCTGCTCCCGCAGACGCTCTGGGTGCTCGGGACGACGCTCGCCGCCGTGGCGGCGCTGTGGTGGTTCTTCAACCGCACGCTCTCCGGCAAGGCCATGCTCGCGGTGTCGCATAACCGCCTCGCGGCCCAGCTCGTGGGCATCAGCGTGCGCCGCGTGCTGCTCGTCTCTTTCGGCCTGTCGGCGGCGCTCGGCGCGCTCGCCGGCGTCCTCATCGCGCCGATCTCCTTCACCGCCTGGGACGTCGGCGTGATGCTCGGCCTGAAGGGCTTCGCCGCGGCGATGCTGGGCGGCATCGGCAGCGGCCCCGGCGCCGTCGCCGGCGGCCTCGCGCTCGGCCTGATCGAGGCGCTCGGCGCCGGCTACCTCTCTTCGGCATACAAGGATGTCTTCGCTTTCGCCGTCCTCCTCGCAGCGCTCGTCTTCCTTCCCAACGGCCTCGCCGGCCGCGGCGCGGCCGAGCGCGTCTAGGAAGGGGCTCGCGCTCCTCGCCCTCGTCGTGGCGGCGGCGCCTTTGGCGCTGCCGAACAACTACACCTACGAGGTGGCGATCCTGGTCGGGCTGAACGCCGTGGTGTGCGTCGGGCTGAACCTCCTCGTCGGCTACGCGGGCCAGATCAGCCTCGGTCATGCCGGATTCTTCGGCCTGGGCGCCTATGGCTCTGCCATTCTCGCCGCGCGCTATGGCTGGCCGCCGGCGCTTTCGCTGCCGGCCGCGGTGGCCGGCGTCGCCGTCCTCGCCTGGCTCGTCGGTCGGCCCATCCTGCGGCTGAAGGGCCACTACCTCGCGATGGCCACGCTCGGCCTCGGGATCATCGTCTCGCAAGTGCTCGCCACCGAAGACCGGATCACCGGCGGGCCAGACGGGATGGCGGTGCCCCCCATGTTCATCACGGGGGAAAAATCCTGGTACTGGATCGTCGGGACCGTCCTCATCGCGACCGTCTGGCTGGCGCAGAACCTCATCGATTCGCCGCGCGGGCGCGCGCTGCGCGCGCTGCACGGCGCGGAGATCGCGGCCGCGGCGGCCGGCATCGACGCCGCGCGCCACAAGCTCGCAGCCTTCGTGCTCTCTGCAGCGCTCGCCGCGCTCGCCGGCGCGCTCACCGCGCACTACTCCGGATTCATCACGCCTTCGAAGGCTTCGTTCCTGCACTCCATCGAGCTCGTCACGATGGTGGTGTTCGGCGGCATGGCCTCGACCTTCGGCGCGGTGGTCGGCGCGGCCGTCCTCACCACGCTGCCGCAGCTCCTGGCGGGGTTCAAGGACTACGAGATGGTGACGCTCGGGGCGCTGATGATGCTCACCATGATCTTCATGCCGCGCGGCCTGGTGCCGACGCTCGAAAAGGCCCTCGATGCTGCGCGCCGCAAGCCTCGCTAAGCGCTTCGGCGGCGTGCGCGCCGTCCACGACGTCACGCTCGAGATCGCCGCGGGCGCGGTGCATTCGATCATCGGGCCGAACGGCGCGGGCAAGACCACGCTCCTCAACCTGCTCTCGGGGATCGAGCGCCCCGACCTCGGCGAGATCTTTTTCGACGGCGCGGCGCTCACCGGAGCGCCGCCGCACCGCTTCGCCGCCGCCGGGATCGGCCGCACTTTCCAGAACCTGCAGATCTTCTTCAACATGAGCGCGCTCGAGAACGTGATGGCCGGCGCCTGGCTGCACCAGGCCTGCGGCCTCGCCGCGGCGCTGCTGCGCCCGCCCCGGCTCGCGCGCGCCGAGCAGCGTGCCCGCGAGGAGGCGCAGGCGCTGCTCGAGTTCGTGGGCCTCGCGCGCTGGACCCACGCCGCCTCCGACGCGATGCCCTACGGCGCGCTGAAGCGGCTCGAGATCGCGCGCGCGCTCGCCGCGCGGCCGAAGCTTCTCCTCCTCGACGAGCCCGCCGCCGGCCTCAATCCCACCGAGGCGCGCGAGCTCGACGGCCTGATCCGGCGCATCGCCGCGCGCGGCATCACGGTGGTGCTGGTCGAGCACAACATGAAGCTCGTCATGGAGCTCTCGCAGCGCGTGCTCGTGCTGCACGAGGGCCGCAAGCTCGCCGACGGCGAGCCGCGCCGGGTGAGCACCGATCCTGCCGTGCTCGAGGCCTATCTCGGAGCCGAGCATGCTTGAAGTGCGCAGCCTCGAGGCGCGCTACGGCCGCATCCCGGCGCTGCAGGGCATCGACCTTCGCGTGGAGGCCGGCGAGCTCGTCGCCCTGGTCGGCGCCAACGGCGCCGGCAAGAGCACGCTGCTGCGCGCGCTTTCCGGGGTACAGCCTTCGTCAGGACGGATCTTCTTCGATAAACAGGAGATCGAAAACACCACTGCGGAGCGCCGCGTCGCGCTCGGTCTGGTGCACGCGCCCGAAGGCCGGCAGGTGTTCGGACCGCTCTGCGTGGAAGACAACCTGCGCCTCGGGGCCTACCGCCGGGGCCGGCGCAGCCGGGCACGCTCGCTCGAGCGCGTCTACGCGCTGTTTCCCGCGCTCGCCGAGCGCCGCCGCCACACCGCCGGCACGCTTTCGGGCGGCCAGCAGCAGATGCTCGCCATCGGCCGCGCCCTGATGGCGGAGCCGCGCCTGCTCCTGCTCGACGAGCCGAGCATGGGCCTCGCGCCGCGCCTGGTGGCCGAGATCTTCGGCTGCGTCCGGGCGCTGCGCGCGGCCGACACCGCGGTGCTGCTCGTGGAGCAGAACGCGCGCGCCGCGCTCGCGATCGCCGACCGCGCCTACGTGCTGGAAACCGGCCGGATCGTGCTCACCGGTACCGGCCAGGCGCTCGCCGCCGACGCCGGCGTGCGCACCGCCTACCTCGGCCTTTGACATGCATCAAACCATGGAGACCACGTGAAGAACACACTCGCCGCAGGAATCAACGCAACCCGGGAGTTCGTGGTGGACCGCGAACGCACCATCGATTTCATGGGCGACCAAGCCCGCGTGTACGCCACGCCGATGCTGGTGCGCGACATCGAGGTCACCTGCCGCGAGCTCCTTCTCGCGCACCTGGACCCGGGAGAGGACTCGGTCGGCACGCGCATCGAGCTCGACCATCTCGCGCCTTCTCTCCTCGGCGCGAAAGTCGTGCTCTCGGTGCGCGCCACCGAAGTGAAGGGCCGCGCGGTCACCTTCGATCTCGGCGGCGCGGAAGGCCACGAGGCGATCTGCCGCGGGCGGCATACGCGCTTCGTGGTCGACGTCGCGCAGACCCGCGAGCGCCTCAGGCGCAAGCAGGCGAAGGCTGCGTGAAGCGCGTTCCCACCTACTGCTACCAGTGCGTGGCCGGGCCCGACCTGCTCACGCTCAAGGTGCGAGACGGCGCCGCGGTCGAGGTCGAGCCGAACTTCGCCGCGGCGTGCGTGCATCCCGGCGGGGGCAAGGTGTGCGTCAAGGCCTACGGCCTGGTGGAGAAGACCTACCACCCGGACCGCGTGCTGCATCCCATGATGCGGACCAACCCTCGCAAGGGCCGCGACGAGGATCCGAAGTTCGTTCCCATCTCTTGGGAAGAAGCCCTGGGTCTTATCGCGGGAAAACTGAATGAATTGAGAGCGACGGGCCTGTTGGACGAGTCCGGCTATCCACGCGTAGCGGCGAGCTTCGGCGGCGGCGGAACGCCGCAGTCTTATATGGGGAGCTTCCCCGCCTTTCTGGCCGCCTGGGGTCCGGTCGACCTGGGCCTCGGTTCCGGCCAGGGCGTGAAGTGCTATCACTCCGAGCACCTCTACGGCGAGTTCTGGCACCGCGGCTTTACCGTGTCGCCCGACACGCCCCTCACGCGATTCCTCATCTCGTGCGGCGCGAACGTCGAAGCCTCCGGCGGCGTCGCGGGCGTCTGGCGCCATGCCGAAGCGCGCGAGCGCGGCCTGAAGCGCGTCCAGGTCGAGCCGCACCTTTCGGTGACCGGCGCGTGCTCGGCCGAATGGGTGCCGATCAGGCCGAAGACCGACGCCGCGTTCCTCTTCGCGCTGATCCACGTCCTGCTGTACGAGCAGCCGCGATCGCGCCTGGATTGGGATTTTCTTTTTAAAAATACGTCATCTCCTTATCTCGTCGGCGCGCACGGCTTCTACCTGCGCGAGCGCGCGACCAGAAAGCCGCTCGTCGCCGCTTCGATCGAGGCGCTGGTTCGGAACGCCGACGCGCTCGAGCTCGGCGCCGACGGCGAAGTGCTCGCCGAAGGGAAGCTCGACGGCGAGACCGCGTTCGCCAAGCTGGTGGCGCATATGAAACCCTATTCGCCCGAGTGGGCGCAGACGATCTGCGACGTGCCGGCGGCGACCATCCGCCGCATCGCGCACGAATACCTCGACGCCGCCTGCGTCGGCGAGACGATCGAAATCGACGGCCGGCGCCTGCCGTTCCGCCCGGTCGCGGTGAGCCTGGGCAAGACCGTCACCAACGGCTGGGGCGGCTACGAGTGCTGCTGGGCGCGCACGCTCCTCGCCGCGCTGGTCGGCGCGCTCGAGGTTCCGGGCGGGATCCTCGGCACCACGGTGCGCCTCAACCGCCCGATGTCGGAACGCCACGAGAGCGTAAAGGCCGGTCCCGACGGCTTCATGGACTACCCGTTCAATCCGACCTCGCGGGAAGGGTGGAGCGCACGCCCCAACATCCGCAACGCCTACCGCAGCCTGGTGCCGCTCGCGGCCGACGGCGCCTGGAGCCAGGCGCTCGGACCGACGCACTTCTCGTGGCTGTTCCTCGACGGCACGCCCGAGGGGCTGCCGAAGGTGACGCCGCCGGAGCTGTGGTTCGTCTATCGCACCAATCCGGCGATCTCGTTCTGGGACACCGACGCGATCGCAGAGCGCATGGCGCGCTTTCCTTTCGTGGTGGCGTTCGCGTTCACGCGCGACGAGACCAACCACTTCGCCGACGTGCTGCTGCCCGAGGCGACCGACCTCGAGAGCCTGCAGCTCATCCGCATCGGCGGCACCAAGTACATCGAGCAGTTCTGGGAGCACGAGGGCTTTGCGCTGCGCCAGCCGGCGGTGACGGCGCAGGGCGAGGCACGCGACTTCACCGACATCGCCACCGAGCTCGCCAGCCGAACCGGGCTGCTCGAGCCGTACAACGCGGCGATCAACCGCGGCGCGCTGGGGATCAAGTTGAAGCAGTTTTCGCTCGAACCCTCGGTTGCTCATGGTCGCGACGCTGTTTGGGACGCGGTATGCAAGGCGGCGAGCGCTGAGCTCACGCAAGGCCGCGAAGCGCACGGCCTCGAGTGGTGGAAGGAGAACGGCTTCGCGACCCGGCCGTTTCCCAAGAGCGCCTGGTACCTCTTCCCGACGCTGGTCGAAAAAGGCCTGCGTTTCGAGATGCCCTACCAGGAACGCCTCATGCGCATCGGCAAGGAGCTCGAGAAGCGCATGCACGAGCGCGGCATGCGCTGGTGGGACAAGCAGCTCGCGGAGTACCAGGCGCTTCCGGCCTGGAAAGATTTCCCCGGCGAATGGGAAAGCGCGCTCGCCGCCCTCGGCGGCGGGCGCGACGAATACCCCTATTGGCTGCTCACGGCGCGCTCCATGCAGTACGCGTGGGGCGCCAACGTCGGGATGCAGCTCATCAAGGAGGTCGCCGACAACATCGCCGGCCATCGCGGCGTGATCATCAACAAGGGCGCGGCCGAAAAGCTCGGCATCGGCGAGGACGACTGGGTGCGCATCGCCACGCCGAAGGCCGAAGTGCGCGCGCGCGCGGTGCTGCGCCAGGGCATCCGGCCCGACACGCTGCTCCTGCTCGGGCAATTCGGCCACTGGGCGACCCCGGTGGCGAGGGACTTCGAGATGCCCTCGCTCAACAAGCTCGCCACGATGTCGCTCGAGCTCACCGATGCGACCGGATCCGGCGCCGACCTGGTGAGAGTTTCCTTGAGGAAAGCAGCATGACGCGCTGGGCGATGGTCGCGGATCTTCGCCGCTGCGTCGGCTGCCAGACCTGCACCGCGGCCTGCAAGCAGGCGAACGGCACGCCCCCGGGCGTGCAGTGGCGCCGGGTGCTCGACCTCGAGGTCGGCGAATACCCGGCGGTGAAGCGCGCCTTCGTCCCGGTCGGCTGCATGCACTGCGACGATCCGCCCTGCATGCACGTGTGCCCGAGCACCGCGACGCGCAAGCGCTCCGACGGCATCGTCACGATCGATCCCGAGCTCTGCATCGGCTGCGCCTACTGCGCGGTCGCGTGCCCCTACGAGGCCCGCTACAAGGTGGACGGCGTGGCGACCAAGTGCACGTTCTGCGTCGAGCGCATCGACGCCGGCACCGCCAAGGGGCTCACGCCGGGCGTCGACCCGGAGGCGACCCCGGCCTGCGTCAACAGCTGCATCGCCAAGGCGCTGCACTTCGGCGACGCGGAGGATCCGGCGAGCAACGTCGCGCGGCTCCTCGCCGAGAACCAGCATTTCCGCATGAGCGAGGCGCTCGGCACCGGCCCCGGCTTCTATTACCTCTGGGACAAGGCGCCATGAGCCGGCCGCAACGCCACTGGGATGCGCGCGCCGCGCTCAACTTCATGCTCGGCGGGAGCGGCGCCGGGCTGATGGCGGCCGCCGCACTCGTCGAGCCGCCTTCGCCGTGGCCGCTCGCCTGTGCGGCCGCGCTCATCGCCATCGGCCTGGCGGCGGTGTGGCTCGAGATCGGCAAGAAGAGCCGCGCGCTGCATGTCCTCTTCAACCCTTACACCTCGTGGATGGCGCGCGAGTCTTTTGCCGCGCTGATCCTCTTTCCGCTCGCGCTCGGATCGATCCTGACGCTGCGCCTCATCCCGGCCGCCGCGATGGCGGCGCTCGTTTTCCTGTGGTGCCAGGCGCGCATCCTGCTCGCGGCGCGCGGCATCCCGGCCTGGTGCACGCCTCGGGTCGTGCCGCTCGTGATGTCGACCGGCCTGGCCGAAGGCGCCGGGCTTGCGCTCCTCTTCTCGCAGGAGCCTGTGCTCCTTGCCGCGTTCTCGCTCGCCGTGGCGGCACGCGCCGGCGCCTGGCTTGGCTACGCCGCGACGACGAGGAACGCGACGCTCGCGCCCGCGGGCAAGAACCTGCTCGTCATCGGCACTGCCGGGGCTCTGGCCTGCGCCGTGGGCGGGCTCTATTTCACGCCGCTCGCCTGGCTTGCCGCATTCGCCGCGGTCGGCACCGGCTGGTGGTTGAAGTTCACGCTGGTAACGCGTGCGAGCGCCTACCAGGGCTTCAGCCTGCCGCACCTGCCGGTGCGCGGCGCTCGATGAGGAGGATTCGGTGAACGCCATGCTGCAGCCCCAGTTCCACTTCAAGATCCATCGCGCCACCCTCACCAGGTATTTCGACCGCGAGGCCGAGACGCTGCCGCGCGAGCGCCTGGAGGCGCTGCAGCTCAAGCGGCTGGGCGCGAGCCTCGAGAACGCCTGGGAGAACGTCGCCCTGCACCGCGAGCGCCTGCGCGCCGCGGGCGTGAAAGCGCCGGGCGACGTGCGCAGCCTGGGCGAGCTCGCCGCCCTGCCGTTCATGACGAAAAGCGACCTGCGCGAACATTATCCGTTCGGCCTTTTCGCCCGGCCGCGCCGGCAGATCGCGCGGATCCACGCTTCGTCGGGCACCACCGGCAAGCCCACGGTCGTGGGCTACACCGGCCAGGACCTCGCCACGTGGGCGGAGCTCATGGCGCGCTCGCTCGCCTGCGCCGGCGCCCGCCCCGGCGATGTCATCCACAACGCCTACGGCTACGGCCTCTTCACCGGCGGGCTCGGCGCCCACTACGGCGGCGAGCGGCTCGGCGCGACGGTGGTGCCGGCCTCGGGCGGCATGACCGAGCGCCAGGTGGCGCTGCTGCGCGACTTCGGCGCGCGAGTGCTGTGCGCGACGCCCTCCTACGCGCTGAACATCGCCGAGGTCGCCGAGCGCGAGGGTGTGGCCCTCAGGTCAGGCCCGCTCGAGATCGGCGTATTCGGCGCCGAGCCCTGGAGCGAGGCGCTGCGCCGCGAGCTCGAGTCGCGGCTCGGCATCCGCGCAGTCGACGTCTATGGGCTCTCCGAGATCATGGGCCCGGGCGTCGCGGTGGAATGCGAGGCGCAGGACGGCCTGCACGGCTGGGAGGACCATTTCCTCTTCGAGGTCATCGATCCGCAGAGCGGCAAGGCGCTCCCCGAGGGCGAGACGGGCGAGCTCGTGATCACCACGCTCACCAAGGAGGCGCTGCCGATGATCCGCTACCGCACGCGGGACATCACGCGCCTCTCGCGCAGCCCCTGCGGCTGCGGCCGCAGCCATGTGCGCATCAAGCGCATCACCGGCCGCAACGACGACATGCTGATCATCCGCGGCGTGAACGTGTATCCGTCGCAGATCGAGGCGGTGCTGGTCGGCATGGAAGGCATTGCCCCGCATTACCAGCTGGTGGTGGAGCGCCGCGGCAGCCTCGACGAGCTCACGATCGAGGTGGAGACGCTGCGCCCCGGCTCCGACGGCGAAAACCGCGCGATCGAGCGCAAGGTCGCGCATCACGTCAAGTCGCTGATCGGAGTCAGCGCAAGCGTCGCGGCCAAGAAGCCCGGCGAAGTCCCCCGCTCTCAGGGCAAGGCCGTGCGCGTGCGCGACCTGCGTCCCAAATCCCAGAACTAGGAGGAGTAGCCCCATGTTCAAGCGCCATGTCTGCAACCGCCTGCACCTTGATCACCAGGCCACGCTCGCCCTGTGGTCGAGCGTGCAGGCGACGCTCGCCGCGGGCCGCGAGGACCCCGTGCTCGTGAGGCGCGCGGCCGACGCCCTCGAGCGCGAGCTCGCGACCCATTTCGAGCTGGAGGAGAAGGAGCTGTTTCCGCGCCTCGCCGCCGCGGGCGATGCCGACATCGGCGAGCTCCTCACCGAGGAGCACGGCGTGATCCGCGAAGCGGGCCGGCGCTTCATCGAGCTGGCGCGAGGCGGCGGTTCGCTGCGCGAGCTGCGGCCGCTCGGCCTGGAGCTCGCCGAGCGCATCTTCGCGCACGTGCACAAGGAGGAGCTGGGGCTCGTGCCGCTGGTGGAGGACGTCCTCGACGACGAAGCCGACGAGGCGCTCAGCCTCGCGTACGCGTCATGAGCGCGCTCATGGAAGGCACGGCGGCCGTGCGCTCGCTCGCGGCGCGGGACCTCGATGCGGTGACCGCGATCGACGCCGCCCTCGGCGGGCGCTCGCGGCGGGCTTATTTCGAGCGCCGGCTGGCGGCGGCGCGACGCGACCCCGACGGCCACGTGCAGTTCGCGCTCGACTCGGACGGCGCGCTCGCGGGCTATGTACTGTGCAAGGCGCTCGAAGGCGAGTTCGGCCGCTCGGAGCCCGAGCTTCGCATCGAGGCGCTCGGCGTGCGCCCGGCGGCGCAGCGGCGCGGCATCGGCAAGCGTCTCGCCGAGACGCTCTCGGCCGAAGCCGCGCGGCGCGGTGCCGCCGCGATCCGCACCACCGCGTCGTGGCGCGAGTACGAGCTGCTGCGCTTCCTCGACCGCGAGGGCTTCCGGCTCGGCGCCGCGCGGATCCTGGAGCGTACGCTCGACTCGGGCGTCGACTTCGACGCCGAAGCCCGCGACGCCTGGGAGGTGCGCACCCTGCGCGAGGACGACGTGGATGGAATCGCCCGCATCGACCGGCGCGTCACCGGCCGGGCGCGCCGCGCCTACCTCTGCCGCGCGCTGGGCGAGACGCTCGCCGATTCCGCGGTGCGAGTTTCGCTCGCGGCGTTCGGCGACGGCGCGCTCGCCGGCTTCGTCATGGCGCGCGTCGACTACGGCGACTTCGGCCGGCCGGAGCCGGTGGCGGTGATCGACTCGATCGGCGTCGACCCGATGCAGATGCGCCAGGGCGTCGGCCGCGCGCTGCTGTCGCAGCTTTTCTTCCACCTCGCGGCGCTCCGCGTGGAGCGCGTCGAGACCGTGGTCGCCTGGGGCGACTGGACGCTGGCCGCTTTCTTCGACGCCGCGGGTTTCCGGCCTTCGCAGCGCCTCGCCTTCGTCAAGCTGTCCGGTTGAGGTAGATCAAGTCGAGCCCCGCAAAGCGGAACACCATTGAAGGTCAGGAGGAGAAGACCATGAGACGTAGCTTCAGCATCGGGCTCGCCGCGGTGTTGTCCGCAGCGGCGCTCGCCGCCGCAACCGTTCGCGACGCCCGCGCACAGCAGCCCATCAAGATCGCGTTCCTCAGCTCGCTCTCGGGGCCGTTCACGCCCTGGGGCATCAACGTCCGCGACGGCATGAAGCTCGCGATCGCCGAGGTCAACGCCGCGGGCGGCGTGAACGGGCGGCCGATCGTGCTCGTCGAGCGCGACGACCGCAACAACGCCAACGAAGGCGTCACCGCGTTCAAGTACCTGGTCGAGCGCGAGGGCATCGTCGCCGCCGGCGGCGTGATCTCGAGCGACGTCGGGCTGGCGGTCTCGCGCGAGGCCGAGGCGCAGAAAGTGCCGCTCTTCCTCACCATGTCGGGCGCGCACGAGATCCTGACGAAGGACAGCCGCTACACCTTCCGCACCTGCCTGCCGGCCGCCCCGATGAGCATGGCCTACATCGCCGGGCTCATCAAGGAGAAGAAATACACGCGCGTCGCGGTGATCTCGGCCGACTACGCCTGGGGCCACGCAGTGCGCCAGTCGGTGGAGAAGCACATCAAGCCGCTTCCCGGCGTCAAGCTGCAGATCGAGGTGGCGCCGGTGCCGGAGCGCGACTTCACGCCCTACCTGCGCAAGCTCCAGGCGATGGATCCGGAGATCCTGATCGCCACCGGCCACCCGCCGGGCCAGGCGACCATCATGCGCCAGGCGATCGAGCTCGGCCTGAAGGGCCCGATCATCGGCCCGTGGTATCCGACCGAGTTCACGGTCGAGCGCGTCGGCGAGCTGATGTTCGGCCGCTTCGTCGATTATTCCTGCGCCGACTTCGACAGCGCCTCCTATCAGAACCTCGCGGCGAAATTCCACGCGCAGTCGAAGCGCCTGCTCGACAACAACGCGCTCTCGGGCTACGCGATCGTGAAGATCGTCGCCGCCGCGATGGCGGGCGGGAAGAACGCCGATCCCAAGGCGCTCGCGGCCGCGGTCCACGCCGGGCGCTTCCAGATCGACGGCTACGCCTGGCCCCTCTCCTACACCGAGTGGGGCGAGATGAAGGAAGCCGCGCCGATCCTGTACTCGTACGAGAAGGGCGCGCCCGGGAAGATGAACCCCGGCGCGACCTGGCGCCCGAAGGTGGTGTTCCGCTCGCAGACGGCGCAGCCGTATGTCCCGGGGGAATGAGGCGCTCCTCGAGGCGCAATCGCTCAGCAAGCACTTCGGAGGCACCGCGGCGCTGAGGCAGGTGAGCTTCGGCGCCGACGCGGGCGAGATCGTCGGCCTGATCGGCCCCAACGGCGCAGGCAAGACCACGCTGCTCAACCTGCTCTCGGGCGTGCTGCGCCCGTCGGCCGGCCGGGTCCTCTTCGGCGGGCGCGACCTCACTGGCCTCAAGACCCACGCCGTCGCCCGCATGGGCATCGCGCGCACCCTGCAGACCCCGCGCTCGTTCCAGAGCATGACCGTGCTCGAGAACGTCGCCGTCGGTTCTGTATTCGGAAACAAGAACGGCGGAAGTTGTCCGGTGAAGGCGCTCGAGCTCGTCGGCCTCGGTTCGCGGCGCGATTCGCCGATGGCGAGCCTGAATCTCCAGGAGCGCAAGAACGTCGAGCTGGCGCGGGCCCTCGCCATGGCACCGCGGGTGGTGCTGATCGACGAGGCGATGAGCGGCCTCAATCCCACCGAGGTCGAGGAGTCGATGCGCCTCATCCGGCGCGTGCGCGACGAGACCGGCGTGACCATCATCTGGGTCGAGCACCTGGTGAAGGCGATCATGCAGGTGGTCGAGCGCATCGTCGTGCTCAACTTCGGCGAGGTGATCGCCACCGGCAGGCCGGCCGAAATCGCCCGCAACGAGGCGGTGATCGAGGCTTACCTCGGGACGGGGGCCTGATGCTGCTTTGCGTCGAGGGCCTGCACGCCGGCTACGGCCTCACCGCGGTGCTGCGCGACATCAGCCTCGACGCGCGGGCAGGAGAAGCGGTGGCGGTCATCGGCCCGAACGGCGCCGGCAAAACCACCCTGCTGAAAGCGATCGTCGGGATGTTGCGCCCGAGCAGGGGCCGGGTGCATTTCGAGGATCGTCCCCTCGACGGCCTGCGCGCCTTCGAGGTGGCGCGCCTGGGCCTCGCGTACGTGCCCGCCGAGCGCGAGCTCTTCCCTACCATGACGGTGCTCGAGAACCTCGAGCTCGGTGCGTATGCGCAAAAGGCCCGCCTTAACGGCGCCGCCTATTCGCATCTGGACAAGGTGTGCGATCTTTTTCCGCGCCTCGCGGAGCGTCGCAGCCAGCTCGCCGGCACCATGTCGGGCGGCGAGCAGCAGATGCTCGCGATCGGCCGCGCGTTGATGGCCGGGCCCAAGCTGCTGCTGCTCGACGAGCCCTCCACCGGCCTCGCGCCGAAGGCGGTCGCCGAGCTCTACCGCAACCTCTTCCGCCTGAAATCCGCCGGGCTCACCATCGTGGTGACCGAGCAGCAGGTGGCGCTCGCCCTGGCATTGACCGATCGGGCCTACGTGCTCGAGCAGGGTTCGATCCGGCTCTCCGGGCGCTCGTGCGAGCTCGCCGGCGACGCCTCGGTCCGCAAGGCCTACCTGGGGGTCGCCGCGTGAGCGCCATCCTCTTCGACGGCATCGTCCAGGGCCTGCAGCTCTCGCTCCTCGCCGTGGGCATCACCCTCATCTACGGCCTCGGCGGCGTGCTCAACCTCGCCCATGGCCAGTTCGCGATCGTCGGCGGCGTCCTCGCTTCTCTCCTGATTTCAAAAGGCATCCCGCCTGGAATCGCCTGCCTGGGCGGCATCGCCGGGGCCGGCGTGCTCGGCATCGTCGTCGACCGCACCCTGCTGCGGCCGGCCTACCGCTTCCGCGGCGAGGAGCGCCTGCTCCTCGGGCTCATCCTGACGCTGGGCCTGTCGTTCGTCATCGACGGCTACCTCAACTACCAGTTGCCCGAGTTCTCGCTCACGCTCCAGCTCCCGGTCGCGATGGTCGAATTCGCCGGAATCCCGATGCGCACCGCGAGCCTCGCGGCCTCGCTCGTCGCGCTCACGATCTTCGCGGGCCTGTTCGCCTTCCTGAAGCTCACGCTGCTCGGGAAATGCATCCGCTCGATCATCGAGAACGAGGTCGGCGCCGAGCTCTGCGGCATCGACCCTTCGCGCACCCGCACGCTCATCGTGTGCCTCGCCGCCATGATGGCCGGCGTCGCGGGCGTGACCCAGGGGCTGTTCTCTTCGCTCGGCACCGAGATGGGACCGGAGTTCACCATCCTCGGCCTGCTGGTGGCGGTTGTGGGCGGCGTGCGCAGCATCAACGGCACGCTCGCGGCAGGCATCCTCCTCGGCATCGTGAACGCCTTCGCGAGCCACTTCGTCGGAGCGTACGTCGCCTACATCATCCTGCTCTCGTTCGCCATGGCGACCATCCTGGTGCGCCCGGCGGGCCTGCTCGCTCGATTTACATGAAGAAGTACAGCGACCTTTTCATCCTGGCCCTCGTCCTCGCCGCCGTGCCGCTCGCCGCCGGCGGCAGCCCCTATTACATGCGGCTCGCGACCCTGGCGCTCGTGTACATGGCCTGGACCGTGGCCTTCAACCTGATCTTCGGCCACACCAAGCAGCTCTTCCTGTGCGTGGGCGCCCTCGCCGGCTCGGCCGCGTACATGACAGTCGTGCTGACCAAGCAGCTCGCGCTCTCGCCCTGGCTCTCGGTGCCGCTCGGCGTCGCCACCGCCGCCGGCCTGGGCGCCCTCTTCAGCTACGTCTCCGTGCTGCGCGGCCTCGGCGTGATCTTCCTCGGCATCGTGACCCTAGCCTTCTCGCTCATCTTCCACAACCTGGTGCTGGGGCTACGCCAGTTCACCAACGGCGAGACCGGCCTCGTCACCCGCGGCCTGGGCTTTCCCGCGCTCGAGCAGGCGCTTCCCGCGTATTACATCTTCCTCGCGGTGCTGCTCCTCGCGTTTGCCGTCTACGGCGCGCTGATGCGTTCGCGCATGGGCCTGGCCGTACGCGCCCTCTCCGACGACGAGCTCACCGCCGAGCTCTCCGGCATCGACGTCACCCGCTACAAGGTCCTCGCCGCCGCCGTCGCCTCCGCCATCCTCGGCCTCGCCGGCTCGCTCTACGCCTTCTACAACGGCATCGTCAGCCCGAGCGTCTTCTCGTTCGTCAGCGTGGACATCCCGGTTCTGATCGGCCTACTGCTGGGCGGCATGCGAACCCGCCTCGGCCCCATCCTCGGCGCCGCCGCTTTCGCGGTCATCGAAGAGCTCGTCCGCCCCTTCGGCCAGCTCAACGTGCTCGTCTACGGCGTCCTATTGATCGTCCTCTTCGTCGCCTTCCGCGAAGGCATCGTCGTTCTGCTCAGAAGACGCCTCGGTCTCTCGCTCCCTTAGTCGGCTGCAAGACGGAACCTCACCGTCGGACGCTGGCGTATAGTTCAAACCTCGCCGGGAGTACTGAACGACCGGCAACGATCACGTTCTATTCCGCCGTGTGTTTTAAGTAGCAACAAAAGGGGGCGACAACATGCAACAAGACAATTCATCTGTTCGTGGCGGCTCCACTCTGATGTTGATTGCCGGTCTGGCTTTCATTGGGTATGCCGTAGTCTTTTTTCTCCGCAGTTTTACCGGTACTGGTTTTGAGCTTGGCGTAGAGACCTTGAATGGCGTAACCAAGGAGCAGCTCAACGCTCTTAACCCTGCGGTGGTCTACTACATTAATCATCTGCACATTGCGACCGCCGGTTTCATTGCCGCCACCGGTATCGCCGTTGCAGCCCTCTCCTGGTGGGGCGTCCGCAAAGGAGAATGGTGGGCGTGGTGGACCGCATTAGTCTCCCCGGTAGTTGGCTTAGCCGTTGCTCTGCCGATGCATTACTTTGGTCACTTCGCCTTCAACTGGGTGACTCACCTGGGGCCGATTTATCTAGCAACGCTCGTGTTTGTAATTGGGGCTCTGCAGGCCCTCCGAGGCTTACTGCAAAAGCCAAACGCGTACCGCTAGGGTCAGTAAGTGCAGGCGGGTGCTACAGGTCGCTTAGCGGCGCTTCTCGAGGAAAGCGCGGACGCGGGACTGCGTTTCTTCCTGGGCGAGGAGCGTGGCCGTGGCTAGGAGCTCGAGCTCGTAGCCATCGGCACCCGGGGTGACCGCGGCAGAGATGCAGCGCTTCGCTGCGGCGAGCGCGCAGGCGGGAAGGGAAGCGATGTCGTTCGCGAGGGTTCGCGCCCGGGAGGAAAGCGAGTCCGGCGCAGCGACCCATTGGACGATGCCCAGGGCTGCGGCCTGCAGGCCGGTCACGACTTCGGCGCCGAGGATCAGGCGCCGCGCGGTCGCTTCGCCGGCGATGCGGGTGAGGCGCTGGGTGCCGCCGGCGCCGGGAAGGAGGCCGAGTCGAGCTTCGGGAAGCCCGAGGCTCGCGCCGTTGGATGCGATCCTGAGATCGCAGGCGAGCGCGAGCTCGAGTCCGCCGCCAAGGGCGGGACCGGCGATCTCGGCGAGCGTCACCTGCGAGAGGGTCTCCAGGCGTGCGTAGACGCGCTGGATCTCGCGCACGAAGCCGGCCATGCGCGCGCGCCCGTCCGGGCTGTCGAAGCGGCTGCGCATGAGGGCGAGGTCCGCGCCGGCGCTGAAGGCGCGCTCGGAGGAACGGATCAGCAGGACTGCGACCGCCGGAGCGGCCTGGACGGCGGAAAGCACCTCGTCGAAGCGCTCGAGCCAGTGCTCGTCGATCGCGTTCACCGGCGCGCGCGAAAGCGTGGCGACGGCGAGCGGTCCGTCGACGTCCAAAGCGATCATCGGGCGAGCATGGCAGCGCGGCGCGGAAGGCCGTTGATTCAGATCAAGGCGGCCGCGCGCGGCGCTTTCACAATCGATGCATGGTCGTCACCGCCTCCCGAACCCTCGCCGGGCATCATCGCCACTGCGAAACGCTGTTCGCGTCGGCACGGCGCGTGGCCGCGGCCGGCGAGTGGGCTGCGCTGCCGGCAGCCGTAGGCGCGCTGCGCGAGGCGGTGCTCGAGCACTTCCGTTACGAGGAAGAGCGGCTCTTCCCGCTGTACGAGGAGACGAGCGGCGAAGAGGGCGCGACCGAGCCCTTCTGCGCGCAGCACGACGACATGCGCGCCTCGCTCTGGGTGCTCGCGACCATAACGCCGGCGGACGAGCCGCAGCGCTATCGCGCCGAGCTGGCAGCGCTGCAGGCCGCGTTCGACGCGCACGCCGCCGAGGAAGAGCAGCGCATGTATCCCCTGTTCGAACGCATGCTGGAAAGGTAGCCATGGCGCTCTCGATCAACGGCGAATGCACCGCGTGCGACGCGTGCAAGCCGGTATGCCCCAACGAGGCGATCTCGGCGGGCGCGATCTACGTCATCGACCCGTTCAAGTGCACCGAGTGCGTCGGTGCCGAGGACGAGCCGCAGTGCCAGCTCGTCTGCCCGGTAACCGACTGCATCGTCCCCAACCCGGACTTCCGCGAGTCGCGCGACGAGCTGCTCGCGAAGTACCAGTCGCTGCACGCCTGATCGAGATTCAGGCGGCGCGCGCCGTTTCGTCGGCCTGCGGGCGCAGCTCCTTCGCCAGGCTGCGCAGCACGAACTTCTGGATCTTGCCCGTCGCGGTGCGCGGCATCTCGGCGAGCACCTCGAGGCGCTCCGGCCAGAAGTGCTTGGTGAAGCCTTCCGCCGCGAGCTGGCGCGCGACCACGGCGAGATCGAGCGAGTGCCCCGGCTTCAGCGTGACGAAGGCGCACGCGCGCTCCTGGAGCCGCGGGTCGGGCATCGCCACAAGGGCCGCGTCGGCCACCTGCGGCATGCGGTAGAGCGCCGCCTCGACCTCGACCACCGGGATGTTCTCGCCGCCGCGGATGATGACGTCCTTGCTGCGGCCGCAGATGCGGATGTAGCCCTCCTCGTCCATGCGCGCGAGGTCGCCGGTGTCGAACCAGCCGTCGGCATCCAGGCGGTAGAGCTGCGGCCGCTTGAGATAGCCCACGAAGAGCGACGAGCCGCGCACCTGCAGCGCGCCGATCGTGCCGCGCGGCAGCTCGCGGCCGTCGTCGCCCACGATGCGCACCTCGCCGTTGGGAAGCGCGCAGCCGTCCGAGGTGTCGGCGCGGCTGCCGTCGGGCGCCGTCGCGGTCACGCTGATGCACTCGGTCATGCCCCAGCTCGCGGCCACCGCGATGCCGAGCTTCGAGCGCGCCGCCTCGACGATCGCGGGCGGAATGGTCGTGCCCGCGGTCGCGAACAGTCTCAGACGTCCCAGGCGCTTGCCGCGCTCCACCAGGTCGGAGAGAAACGGCGTCGCCGCGAAGCAGAAGGTGGCGCCGTTCTCCTGGATGAGCTGCGCGGCTCGCGCCGCGCGCCAGACGTCGGTGAGCACGAGCGGCACGCCCAGCCCGAGCGCGAGCAGCATGCCGTAGCAGAAACCGAGCTGGTGGGCGAGCGGCGAGGGCATGAAGATCACGTCGTCGGCGCCGAAGCGCATGTACGCCGCCCATGCGCGCACCGCGCCGAGGAGCGTGTTGGAGGTATGCAGCGCGCCCTTCGACTCGCCGGTCGTGCCGGAGGTGTAGAGAAGCTCGGTGACGTCGTTCGGGCGCAGCCGCGCCCCCTTTTCGAATTCGCGCTGCAAGGGGTTGTTGCAGATCTCCAACCCCAGGAGCTTCATGCCCGCAATCTCGTCCGCGAGCTGGCGCGCGAGCGCGCCGTGGTCGAAGCCGCGGAAGCGCCCGGGCACGACGAACACGCGCGCTTCGGCCTGCCGCAGCATGAACGAGAGCTCGCGCTGGCGGAAGATCGGCATCAGCGGATTCGCCACCGCGCCCAGGCGCACCGTCGCGAGGTAGAGCACGACGAACTCCCACCAGTTCGGCAGCTGGAACGACACCACGTCGCCCTGGCGCACGCCGGCGGCCTCGAGCGCCGCGGCGGCGCCCGCGACGCGGGTCGCGAGCCCGCGCCAGGTGAGCGTGGTCGCCGCTTCTTCCTCCAGTCTCCAGCCGACGATCGCGGTCGCGTCGGGCTTCTCCCCGACCCAGCGGTCGAGATAGTCCGTGGCGACGCGCTCGGGCCAGATGCCGCGCGCGCGCTCCGCGGCTATGCGGCGAGCGTCGAGGGCAAGGCCTTCCATGTCCGCCCCTTCTGGTCGAGCCTGCAAAGCCGCCGCAGGTTGCCGCCGTAGATCGCGCGCCGCTCGGCGGGCGAGAGCTCGAGGCGCTCCACGATCTCGATCGTGTCCCGGATGTAGGCACGCCCGCCCTCCGGATCGAACGGCGCGTCGGAGGCGAACAGGGTCCGCTCGACGCCGAAGAAGCGCAGGCCGCACTTCGTCGCCTCGTGCGCGCCGAAAAGCGCGGTATCGGCGTAGAAGTTGCGGAAGTAATCGACGGGACGCTTCCCCAGAGAACGCATTTTCGCGATGATTTTTGTGTAGTCTTCATCGGAAGTACGGGTTCCGAGCTGGTCCCAGCCCGGGCCGACGCGGCCCTCGAAGTACGGGATCATCCCGCCCATGTGGTGAGTGATGAGCTTGAAGTCGGCATGCCGGTCGAAGAGGCCCCCGAACACCATGTGCGCCATCGCGACGCTGGTCTCGTAGGGCCAGCCGAGCGTCCACCAGATCTCGTAGTGGCTCTTCGCTTCTCCGGCGTAGTCGGCGAACTCGGCGCCGCGCGCCGGGTGCATCCACATCGGCAGGTCGTAGCGCGCGACGAGATCGAAGAGCGGCAGCGTGTCGCGGCAGTAGAGCGGCCTGCCGTTGATGTTCGTGAACACCTGCACGCCGATCGCGCCGAGCGATTCGATCGCGCGGCTCGTCTCCGCGCACGCCGCGTCGATGTCGTTCATCGGCAGTGACGCGGCGAAGCCGACGAAGCGCTCCGGGTAGCGGGCGACGAGCTCGGCCATGCCGTCGTTGGCGATCCGGGCCAGGTCTTGCGTCGTTTTTTCCGGGAAGGCTTCGATAGGAGGAGAACCGTTCGTGAGCACCTGGCGGTAGTCGTCGCCGAACTGGTCCATGATGCGAAAGCGCGCGTCGAGCTCGACGATGCTCGGAATGGCGCGCACGCGCTTGTTCATGTCGCGCCCGTCGGGCACCACGCGCAGCATGCGCTCCCAGTAGGCCTTCGGAAAAATGTGCGTAAAGGCGTCGATCTTCATGCGGCCTCCTCCCTGAGCAGGCTGTCTGCAATCACGAGCTTCTGGATTTCGCTCGTGCCTTCGTAGATGCGCAGCGCGCGGATCTCGCGGTAGAGGCGCTCCACCGCCATGCCCGACACCACGCCCGTCCCGCCGAAGAGCTGGAGCGCGCTGTCGATCACCTGCTGCGCCGATTCGGTGGCGAAGAGCTTGGCCATCGCCGCCTCGCGCGTGACGCGGCCCCGGGTGGCATCCTTGACCCATGCCGCCCGGTAGACGAGCAGTGCGGAGGCGTCCACCGCGAGCGCCATATCGGCGAGGCGCGCCTGGGTGAGCTGGAATTCGGCGAGCGCCTTCCCGAAGACCTGGCGGCTTCTGACCCTCGCGAGCGCCTCGTCGAGCGCCCGGCGCGCGAGGCCGAGCGCGGCGGCGCCTACGGTGGTGCGGAAGACGTCCAGCGTCGCCAGTGCGATCTTCATGCCCTGGCCGGGCTGGCCGATCAGCGCGTCGTCCTTGACCCTGCAGTTGCGGAGCTCGAGCGTCGCCAGCGGATGCGGCGCGAGCGTTTCGATCTGTTCCCTGATCGCGAGGCCGCCGTTGCCCGCCTCGACGATGAAAGCCCCCAGCGCCCCCTTGTCTTCGCCGGTCCGTGCAAACACGACGTAGTGGTCGGCAATGCCGCCGTTGGAGATCCAGGTCTTCGTGCCGTCGAGCACCCACTGGCCGCCTTCGCGCCGCGCACTCGTGGCGATGGCGGCGACGTCGCTGCCTGCCTGCGGCTCCGAGAGCGCGAACGCCGCGATCTTCCGGCCCGTTATGACGGGAGGCAAGTACCGGAGGCGCTGCTCGGCGCTTCCGAAGAGGGAGAGGGGTCCGGTGCCAAGCCCCTGCATCGCAAAGGCGAAATCGGCGAGCGGTTCGCGCCGTGCAAGGATGTCGCGCGAAAGGGCGAGGCTGCGCACGTCGAAATGCGCTCCTTCCTCGAGGACGCAGCAGTGCCGCAGGAGCCCGGCCTCGCCGAGCCGAAGCACCAGGTTCCGACATTCGCCTTCTACGTCGGAATGGTCGACCGAAATTAATTCCGAAAAATAGTAGAGCTCGTCCGCGAGGCGCCGGTGGCGCTCCTCGAAGAAGGGCCAGGCGAGAAAGGCCTCCTCTCTCCTCACGCTCAGTTGCCCTCGAACTTCGGTTTTTGCTTCGCCACGAACGCGTGGTAGGCGCGCTTGAAATCGTTGGTCTGCATGCAGATCGCCTGCGCCTCGGCCTCGGTCTCGATCGCCTGCTCGATCGACAGGTTCCACTCCTGGTGCAGGCACTTCTTGGTCATCGCGTGCGCGAACGCCGGTCCGTCGGCGAGCGACTGCGCCATGGACTGGGCGTGCGCCAGGACCTGTTCAGAGGAGAGGATTTGGTTGAAAAACCCCCACGCCAGGCCTTCTTCGGCGCTCATCGAGCGCCCGGTATAGAGAAGCTCGGAAGCTCTGCCCTGCCCGATGATCCGCGGCAGGATGGCGCAAGCGCCCATGTCGCAGCCGGCGAGGCCGACGCGCGTGAAGAGGAACGCGGTCTTCGCCTCGGGCGTGGCGTAGCGCAGGTCGCTCGCCATCGAGAGGATCGCACCGGCGCCGGCGCACACGCCGTCGATCGCGGCGATGATCGGCTGCGGGCAGCTCCTCATCTCGCGGACCAGCGCCCCGGTCATGCGCGTGAAGGCCATGAGCCCCGTCATGTCCATTTTGGTCAGCGGGCCGATGATCTCGTGCACGTCGCCGCCGGAGCAGAAGTTGCCGCCGGCGCCGGTGAGCACCACCGCGCGCACGTCCTCGGCGTAGTGCAGCCGCTGGAACGTGTCGCGCAGTTCGGCGTAGCTCTCGAACGTGAGGGGGTTCTTGCGCTCGGGACGGTTTAGCGTCACGGTCGCGACGCGGTTCGCCACCTGCCACTTGAAGTGCTTGGGCTGCCAGTCCGCTGCCTTGAGGGTATGCATGGGCTCCTATCCCGCCATGGTCAGGCCGCCGCTCACGGAGAGCACCTGGCCGGTGACGAAGTCCGAATGGCCGCTCGCGAAGAACAGAATCGCGTCGGCGATCTCCTCGGGCCGTGCCAGCCGGTGCATCGGCGTGGCGCGGCTGAACGCGTCCTTGATCTTGTCGGGCACCGCCGCCATGAGCGGCGTGTCGGTCGGCCCCGGGCAGACGCAGTTGACCGTGATGTTGTAGCGCGCCATCTCGCGCGCGAGGCCCTTGCAGAACGCGATGACGCCGCCCTTCGCGCCCGAATACACCGTCTCGCCGAGGCTGCCGACGCGGCCGGCGTCGCTCGCCACGCACACGATCTTGCCGGAGCGGCGCTCCATCATCGGATCGAGAAAGGCGCGCGTCACGAGGATCGTGCCGACGAGGTTGAGGTCGATGAGCTTCTTCCAGAACTCGGGTGTGTTCTGCACGAAGGGTTCGGTGCGGCCCCAGCCGGCGACGTTGGCGACGATGTCGATGCGCCCGAACTTGGCGAGCGCCTCGTTGCGGAAAGCTTCCACCGAAGCCGGATCGGTGATGTCGACCCGGATGTATTCGGCGACGCCGCCGCGGGCGCAGATCGCGCCCGCGACGGCATCCCCGCCTCCCTCGTTGATGTCGCCGACCACGACGCGCGCGCCCGCCTGGGCGAACGCCTCGGCGGTGGCTCGGCCGATGCCCGAGGCCGCGCCCGTGACGACCGCGGTCTTGCCGTCCAGTTTCATCATGGTGTCTCTCCCTGAATCTCCCCCTGAATCTCTCCCACGGTCAGCCGCGCGAGCAGGCGCCGCGCGAGCACCATCGCGCCCTGCCGGCGATAGTCGGCCGCGGTGAGCGTGGTGCGCATCGGCCCGGCCTGCTTCTGGACCAGCTTCGCGATCGCGGCGGCCGCGGCCTCGCCCGGCTCCGCGCCGGCGAGCGCCTCCGTGCCTTCGATCAGCACCGGCCGCGAGTTGGTGCCGGTGAGCGCGACGCGCACTTCACGAATAAGGTTGTTACTTAACGAAAGCATCATTGCTACGCCGGCGAGCGGAAAGTCGATCGAGCCGCGCGCGCGCAGCTTGGCGTAGCCCGAGCGGCCCTTCGCGGGCGGCAGATGCACCGCCGCGACGATCTCGCCAGGCTGGAGCGCGAGGTGTTTTGCTCCGTCGTCCTGATAGAGCTTTTCCAAGGAACCGGCACGGCGCATCCCATCTTTGTCCACAAGTTCTACTTCGGCCTCGAGAACGAGCAAGGCGGGAGCCAGATCGCCGCAATAAGCGGCGCGGCACTTCTTTCCCTGGGGCGCCACGTGGCAGGTATCGCCGCCGAACTTGAGGCAATAGCCGTTCGAGCGGCGCCAATACTCGCCCTGGTTGTAGTAGACACAGCGCGTGTCGAGGCAGAGATTCCCGCCGAGCGTCGCCGCCGCCCGGTGCGCCGGCGCCGCGACCGAGCGCGCGGCTTCGCGCAGCGCAGCCGGAATTCCCGGCGCTTCGGAAAGAATCTGGAGGGATACGCAGGCGCCGATGCGCGTACCGTGAGGCGATACCTCGATGCGCCGCAGCTCCTCGAGCGCGTCGAGCGACACGAGCGTGAGCGGCGCGCCGAGCCCGAGGCGCAGGTTCGGAATGAGGCCGGTGCCGCCGGCAACCACGCGCGCCTCGGGCGCGCCGGCAAGGCGCGCCGCCTCCGCCAGGGTGGCGGGCCGAAGCAGCGTGAAGTGCGGCAGCGTGATCATGCGGCGGACCTGAGCTTCTCGGCACGCCGGCGCTCGCGCAGCAGCTCGAACAAGCCATCCTGGGTGAGCGGAAGCTCGCTCGGCCGCACGCCGATCGCATCGGCGAGCGCGTTGGTGAACGCGGCGATGAACCCTGCGAGCGCGCCCTCGCTCGCCTCCTTGGCGCCGAAGGGCCCGTTCGGATCGCGCGCCTCCACGATCTGCACCTCGATCGGCGGCGAGTCGACGATCGTCGGGAAGCGGTAGTCGACGAAGTTGGCCGCCATCGGCAGGCCGTGCGGCGCGTCGTAGCGCGTCGCCTCGCCCATCGCCTGGCCCATGCCCATCCACACCGCGCCCTGGATCTGGCCCTCGACCGCGAGCGGATTGATCGCGAAGCCGCAGTCCTGCGCCACCCAGACCTTCTCCACCTTCACTTCGCCGGTCTCCTCGTCCACCGCGACCTCGACCACCTGCGCGGCATAGGAGAACGCCGGGCTCGGCCCGACCGCCGCGCCGCGGAACTTGCCGCCTTGCAGCTCGGGCGCCACGGTGTAGGTGCCGCGGGTTGTGATGGGTCCGTTCTCGGCGAGGGCCTTTCGAACCGCTTCGTCAAATGAAAGGTTTGGATCTAGAAGCTTCTTCAGTTCCCTCGCCGCCGCAAGAGCTGCGTTTCCCGCCATGAAGGAAACCCGCGACGAATAGGAGCCGTTGTCCTTCGGCGTGAGCGCGCTGTCGGCGGCGATCACGCGGATGCGCTCGAGGCCGATGCCGAGCACCTCGGCGGCGACCATCGCGAGGAGCGTCGAAGAGCCCTGGCCGATGTCCGCGGCGCCGGTGAGAAGCGTCACCGAGCCGTCGAAGTCGAGCCGCAGGTTGACGGTGGCGTGCGGCTCGCCGGTCCAGTGCACCGGCTTCGCGGCGCCCGAGACGTAATGCGAGCAGGCCATGCCGAGGCCGCGGCCGCGGGGCAGGCGTCCCTTGCGCGCCTTCCATTGCGAGGCCGCCTCGACCCGGTCGAGGCATTCGCCGAGGCCGCAGGAGTTCACCTGCAGGTCGTTGGCGGTCCGGTGCGGCGGCGCGATGAGATTCGCGCGCCGCACGGCGAACGGATCGAGCCTGAGCTCGACCGCCATGGAGTCGAGCAGCGATTCGAACGCGTGGCGCATCTTGACCGAGCCGTGGCCGCGCATCGGGCCGCAGGGCGGCGTGTTGCTGTAGACGCGCACGCCGCGGTACTTGACCGCGGGGACGCGGTAGAGCGCGTGCAGAAGCGCGCCGGCATAGAGAATGGTGACCACGCCGTAGCCGGCGTAAGCGCCTCCGCGCTGTACGCACTCGGCGTCGACCGCGGTGATCTCCCCGCTGCGCTTGAGGCCGATCTTCAGGCGAATGTCGCTCTCGGGGCGGCCGTGGTGCATGACGAAGGTCTGCTCGCGCGAGAGCTCGATCCGGACAGTTCCCTTTGCCGCACGCGCGAGGAGAGCGGCAATGATCTCGAAGTTGAGGCACTCGGTGCGGTGGCCGAAGCCGCCGCCGACGAAGGGCTTGACCACGCGGATCTGCGACGGGCTCATCCCCAGGCACTGAGCAAGCGTGAGGTGCACGTAGTAAGGCACCTGGCTCACCGACTGGATGGTCAGCCGGTCGCGCTCGGCGTCGTACTCGGCGAGCGCCGCGTCGGGCTCGAGCTGCGCGTGCGTCACCTCTGCGTAGTGAAAGCGCGCCTCGCGCACCAGGTCCGCCGCGGCGAAACCGCCCTGCGCGTCGCCGAACGCGTGATCCACTTCGCGTTCGATGTTGCCTGACTTGCCTGCATGCAGCGCCACCGCGCCCGGCGCGAGCGCATCCTTGGCGCTGAAATGAGCCGGCAGCGGCCGGTACTCGACCTCGATCAGCCCGAGCGCCGCGCGCGCGGTCGCCTCGTCCTCCGCCGCCACCGCGGCGACCGGCTCGCCCCAGTAGCGCACGCGTTCGCGCGCCAGCGGATATTCGTTGTGGGCGATCGGCAGGATGCCGTAGGGAACGCTGCAATCGGCGCCTGTCAGCACGGCCCGCACTCCGGGCAGCGCCCGCGCGCGGGCCGTGTCGATGCGCAGGATCTCGGCATGGGCATGGGGGCTGCGCAGGATTTCCCCGGACAGGCAACTCGACCCGAGGTCGGCGGTGAAGCGCGCGCGCCCGGTGACTTTCTCGACGCCGTCGGCGAGCGGCGTCGGGCGTCCGACGACTCTCTCGGTCATCCTGCCGCCGCCGTGACCGCCTCGATGATCTTCACGTACCCGGTGCAGCGGCACAGATTCCCGCCGAGAGCCTCGCGGATTTCCTCCTCGCTCGGCTGCGGCCGGCGGCGCAGGAGCGCCTCGGCCGCCATGATCATTCCGGGGGTGCAGAAGCCGCATTGCGCGCCGAGCTTCTCGTGGAAGGCGCGCTGCAGCGCGCTTAGCCGGCCGTCGGCCGCCTGGCCTTCTATGGTTTCGATCGCGCGGCCTTCGCAGCTCGCGGCGAGCGTCAGGCAGGCGAGGCGCGGCGCGCCGTCCACCAGCACGGTGCAGGCGCCGCATTCGCCGCCGTCGCAGCCGCGCTTGGTGCCGGTGAGTCCGCGCCTGCCGCGCAGGTAGTCGATCAGAAGCAGCTCGTCCTCGAGCGCCTCCTCCCGGCGGCGGCCGTTCACCGTGAGCGCAACCTGGCGCGTCACGTCGCAACGTCCTTCTTGCGGGCGTCGCGGACCTGTTCGAACAGCGCGGCGTTCGGGCACTGCGGATCGCGGGCGCCCAGCCAGCCCCAGCGCAGCGAGCGGCGGCAGGCGCGCCGGTCGCTGCAGTTGAAGCAGCGATCGACCGCGCGCACCAGGCCGTCGTAGCCTTCGGCCTGCACGGCCTCGTGCAGCGTGAGGCCGCCGCGCTCGAGCATCCGGACGAAGAGCACCCTCTCGCGCCCGCGCAGCAGGTGCCACGCTTCGGCCACCAGGCCGCACGCGAGCATGGCGAGAATGGCAAGCCAGGCGAAGCCGATGATCAGCAGCGGATCGTTCGCGTCCGAGATCAAAATCGGAAACTCATCCATCGCCTTCCTCCAGCGGCCACGTTAGCGCAGCGACGCCCGCTCGAATTGATCCAGCGCAAGCTCGTACACCGGGATCCTTGGTTGCATCGCGTCATTTCGCGCCCGAGGGGGCCGCCTGGCGATTTCGGCGGGGCTTCGTTTGACATACACTTGCCGCACGAGAGAGGAGGAGTCATGAAACGTCTGTTCGCGATCGCGGCCGCATTGCTGCTCGCTGCTTGCTCTTCGATGCCGGCGTGGATGCCAGGCGGCGGCTGGACCACGCTGATCGACGGCGAGAAGGGAATGAACAACTTCACCCCGGTGGGCGACGCGAACTGGCGCGCCGCGGACGGCGCGATCGTCGCCGACAAGGGCAAGGGCGGCTTCCTGCTGTCGAGGGATTCGTACAAGGACTTCCAGCTGCGCATCGAGTTCTGGGCCGCGCACAACGCGAACAGCGGCATCTACATGCGCTGCTCGGAGCCGAAGAACCTCACGGACAAGACCTGCTACGAAGCGAACATCTTCGACCAGCGGCCCGACCAGACCTATGCCACCGGCGGCATCGTGCACCGGGGCAAGGTGCTGCAGCCCGTCAAGGCCGGCGGCCAGTGGAACACCTACGAGATCACCGTCCAGGGCCCGAAGATGATGGTGGTGCTGAACGGCACCAAGACCGCGGAGATCGACACCGTCGAGTTCCCGAGCGGGCCGTTCGCGCTGCAGTACGGCACCCTGCCGCCGAAGGGCGAGCCCGGCGGCCCCATCCGCTTCCGCAAGGTCCAGATCAGGCCGCTCTAGGAAAACGCACCGAGACACGGAGGTTCGCGCCATGGATCCGCACGCCCGCCGCAGTTTCCTGAAGGAGATGTCCGCTTTGGCCGCCATCGGATTTCCCGGCATCGCCACCGCAAGGAGCAAGAGCTACGACCCGGCAGCGCGCTACGAGCTCAAGGTGAGCGACGTGCCGTTCCGCAAGAACGCGCAAGGGCGGGAGCTCATGGCACGGATCTATGAGCCGCAGCCGAATGGAACAAATGCGGGGCCCTTCCCGGTGGTGCTCGACCTGCACGGCGGCGCCTGGCAGCGCAAGGACCGCAAGGCGGAGGAGCCGATGGACCGCGCGATCGCCTCAAGCGGCGTGCTGGTCGTGGCGGTGGACCTCACGCTTTCCGGCGAGGCGCCCTACCCGGCCGCAGTCCAGGACGCGAGCTACGGTGTGCGCTGGCTGAAAGCGCGTGCGGCGCAGTGGAAAGGCGATCCTTCCACGCTCGGCCTCTACGGCAGCTCGAGCGGCGGCCACGTCGCCGAGCTCATCGCCATGCGCCCGAACGACCAGCGCTACAACGCGATCCCGCTGGCGAACGCGCCGAGCGTCGACACGCGCGTTGCCTACGTCGCCACGCGCTCGCCGATCAGCGACCCGTACGCGCGCTGGCAGCAGGCCGAGAGGAAGAAGAACGAGAACCTGATCAAGGCGAGCAAGACCTTCTTCCAGCCCTGGGAAGCGATCCACGAGGCGAACCCGCAGCAGATGCTTGAGCGCAAGGAGGCCGCCACGCTGCGGCCGATTCTCATCATGCAGGGCGAGCTCGACGACAACGTGCTGCCCGCGGTGCAGGAAAAGTTCGCCAGGACCTACCGCGCCGCCGGCGGCGACGTCCAGTACGAGCTCTTCGCGAACAGCGTGCACGAGTGGGTCGCCGCGCCGGGGCCGCAGACCACGCGCGCCCACGAGGTGGTGAAGGCCTTCATCGCGCGCCAGCTCGCTGCCTAGAAATCCAGTCCTCGCGCTCACCCGTGCAGTGCGGCGTATTTCTCCGCAAGCTGCTCGGGCGTCTCGACGAAATCGGGGTTCAGCACGATGCAGTCGGACGGGCACACGAGCTTGCACTGGGGCTCGTCCTTCGCCCCCACGCACTCGGTGCAGCGCAGCGCGTCGATCACGTAGACCGGGTCGCCCGCCTTGATCGCCTCGTTCGGGCACACCGGTACGCAGGCGTCGCACAGGGTGCAGGCTTCGTTGATCAGCAGGGCCACTTGAGCCTCCGTTACGCCGCCATCTTCTGTTGGATCTCCGCGAGCTTCCGGTGGCGGAACGCGCCCCAGAGCGCGGCGCCGATCGCCCCCGCGTAGATCGAGTCGGCATGGCTCATCGCGGTGAGCCCGGCGATCTTCTCGTTCACGAGCTCCTCCTGCAGGGCGGCGAGCAGCCCCTCGTCGAGCGCCAGCCCGCCGGTGAGGAGCACCGTGCCCTTGGTGATTCCGGTCACTTTCAGCAGCTTGACCAGGCGCGAGGCCATCGAGATGTGGATGCCCTTCAGGATGTCGGGCGTGGCGATGCCGCGCGAGACCATGTTGATGACGTCGGTCTCGGCGAGCACCGCGCAGATCGAGCTCACCTTTTCCGGGTTCTTCGAGGTCCGGGAGAGCGGGCCGATCTCCTCGACCGCGACGCCGAGGTAGCGCGCGATGTTCTCGAGGAACTGGCCCGAGCCCGAGGCGCACTGGCTGGTCATCTTGTAGGCGAGCACCTTGCCGCGCTCGTCGATGTAGATTGCGCGCCCGTTCAGCGCGCCGATGTCGACCACCGCCCGCGCCGCGGGGTGGAGGAATACGCCGCCGCGGGCGTGCGTGGTCATGGAGTAGAAGTGCCCGGTGGCGAACTTGACGTTCTCGCCCTCGCCGGTGGTGGCGATGTAGGCGACGTCCTCCGGTCTTAGATGGGTCTCCTGAAGCACCTCATCAAAACCGAGCTTCGCCAATTCCATGGGATCGCGCCGGCGGATGCGCTCGACGCGCTTGGCAATCCACTCGTTGTCCCTGAAGAGCACGGTCTTGACCGCGCCCGAGCCGATGTCGATGCCTGCGGTGTAGGTCATGCGGCCTCCCGGTGCTCGATGATCTTTCCTTCCTCCATCACCGCTCTCCAGGCGAAGGTCGCGCCGCCGAGCGCGCCGGTGTAGATCGAGTCGGGGTTGATGTTGAGCGTCAGCTCGCCGTAGTTCTCGCGCACCAGCTGGGTGAGCGACTTCACCGCCGCCTCGTTCTTCGCCACGCCGCCGGTGAAGGTGAACTCGTTGCGGATGCCGCCCGAACGGGCGAGGATCGACATCGCGCGCAGGATGATTGCGCGGTGCAGCCCCGCCATGATGTCCTCGCGCTTCTCGCCGAGCGACAGGCGGTCGCGCAGCTCGGCCCCGGCGAACACCGTGCAGGTCGAGTTGATGCGGACCGTCTTGGTGGCTTTCATCGCCAGCGGCCCGAGCTCGTGCAGGCCCATGTTCATCTCGTCGGCGATGTAGCCCAGGTAGCGCCCGCAGCCCGCGGCGCAGCGGTCGTTCATCTGGAACGACTCGACGATGCCCTTGGGATCGACCTGGATCGCCTTGGTGTCCTGGCCGCCGATGTCGAGCACCGTCGCCGTGTGCGGATACATCACGTGCGCCCCCAGCCCGTGGCACAGGATCTCCGAGCGGATGTGCTGCTTGGAGAACGGCAGGCGCGCGCGGCCGTAGCCGGTGCCGACCACGTAGGTTTCCTCCAGCCCTGTATCCAGGATCGCCTGGATCGGGGCCGTGATCCGCTCCTTCTGCGCCCCCGTTTGCGGCAGGGTGCGGTAGGTGCGCTCGAGAGCGGACAGAAGGTGCGGCTTGATCGACGCGCCATAGACGCGGTTCTCGACCTCGATGATCGAGCGGTCGAAGACGTTGAGGAGCTGGTCGTAGCGCACGCCGGCGTCCTTGGCCACGCGCTCGCCCTGCGCGAGGTACTGGGCGCCGGCGATGTCGCGGAAGAAGTCGCTCTTTCTCTTGGCGCCCGGCGCGAAGAGCTCCGGCGCCTCGTCCTGCAGCAATTTGAACAGCGTCTCAAGGGCCGCGGCGACCCCCTTGGCCGCGTCGCCGAACTTGGCGGTCTCGACGTTCCTGCGGCACACCCCCTCGAGGTCGGCAAGCTGCTCGAGGTACTGCTCCAGGCGGAAGTCGCGCTCGAGCTGCGCCAGGAAGGTTTCGAGGTTCCCGCCCAGGGCGCCCCTGCGGGACAGCTCCTGGCGAAAAAGAAAGAAGCGCGCGGCGACCAGCGCCTCCTGCTTCGCCACCGCCGCGGCGGTGTCGTAGTTGGAGCGCGAGTTGGTGATGCCGCGGCCGAGCACGTTGCGCGCCTCGTCGATGACCACGGCCTTGGTGGTGGTCGACCCGAGGTCGATGCCGATGAAGGTCTTCATGCCGCCGCCGCCGCCTCATTTTTCACGCCGCGCTTCTGCTTGATCATCTGGAAGTAGCTCTCGAGGCGATTCTTGATGTTGGCCGCCGAGAAGTAGCGCGGGTCGACAAGATCGGACTCGATGAACGCCGCCGGCTTGCCGGTGCGCTTCTCGACTTCGCGCAGGATCAGCAGCTGCCCGGCCGAGAAGCTGTTGCAGCTCTTGATCGAGTTGATCAGCAGGCCGTCGGCCTGGTACTCGTCCATGTAGCGGCAGATCATGTCGATCCGCTGCGGGAAGTTGAGGTTGGTGTAGCAGCCCAGGCAGTACTCGGCGAGCGACTCGAGCGGGTGGTCCGGATCGTGGCGGAAGCCGAAGTCGTACACCCCGCCCACCTTGGAGTAGGTCGACGCGACCACCACCGCGCCCTCGTCGTAGAACATCTTCCAGAACTCGCGGAAGCTGGTCCAGTTGGGCGGCCCTTCCACCACCAGGCGGTACTTCTCGCCCGGATGGTCGCCCTCGGGGGTCACCGGGCCCTTGCCTTCCCGCAGGCGCGCCTCGACCTCCTGGCGCAGCACCTCGTAGTACCTGGTCGCCTCGGGCACGCCGCGGAAGGCGGTGAAGATCGGCCCGATGTAGTACACCGCGCCGAAGTAGCCGTCGATCGGGCTGGGGCGCTGCTTGGCGCTCTGCAGCACGCGCACCAGGTCGTCCTCGGCCTTCTGCGACTCCCGCAGGTAGGAGCGCAGGCGGTCGATGTCGAATTTCACGCCCGACACCCGTTCCAGCGTCGGGATCACCTTCTCCTTGAGTTGCTTCACCACGTACTCGCGCATGCCCGGGTTGATCCTGCCGTCGCCCTGGTAGGGGACGTGCAGCATGGTCGTCTCGCAGTCGTACTTCTGGCGGATCAGCTCGAACCACTTCATGAACGTGAAGCAGCCGGTGTAGGAGAGCAGCAGCACGTCGGGGCGCGGCAGCGCCTCGCCGGTGGGGCCGGTCTCGCCCCCGAGCATCATGCCGAGGTCGGCCTTCTCGTAGGTGCAGACGTCCTCGGAATGCCCGT
>JBIOYV010000145.1:0-45302 GCA_044870335.1 Burkholderiales bacterium
GGGCGCCCGCGCCAAGATGGTCCACGGCCTGAACATTCTGGCCGACGCGGTCAAAGTCACCCTCGGCCCCAAGGGCCGCAACGTCGTGCTCGAGCGCTCGTTCGGCGCCCCCACCGTCACCAAGGACGGGGTCTCGGTCGCCAAGGAGATCGAGCTCAAGGACAAGTTCGAGAACATGGGCGCGCAGATGGTGAAGGAAGTCGCGTCCAAGACCTCCGATGTCGCCGGCGACGGCACCACCACCGCCACGGTGCTCGCGCAAGCGATCGTGCGCGAGGGCATGAAGTTCGTCGCCTCGGGCATGAACCCGATGGACCTCAAGCGCGGCATCGACAAGGCGGTGGTCGCGGTGGTCGATGAGCTGAAGAAGATCTCCAAGCCCTGCTCGAGCTCCAAGGAAATCGCCCAGGTCGGCTCGATCTCGGCGAACGCGGACGCCAACATCGGCAAGATCATCGCCGATGCGATGGACAAGGTCGGCAAGGAAGGCGTCATCACGGTCGAGGACGGCAAGTCGCTCGATAACGAGCTCGACCTCGTCGAGGGCATGCAGTTCGACCGCGGCTACCTCTCGCCCTACTTCATCAACAACCCCGAGAAGCAGATCGCAGTGCTCGAGGATCCCTACATCCTGCTGCACGACAAGAAGATCTCGTCGATCCGCGAGCTGTTGCCGATCCTCGAGCAGGTCGCCAAGGCCGGCAAGCCGCTGCTCATCATCGCCGAGGAAGTGGAAGGCGAGGCGCTGGCGACGCTGGTGGTCAACAACATCCGCGGCATCCTCAAGACCGTCGCGGTCAAGGCGCCCGGCTTCGGCGACCGCCGCAAGGCGATGCTGGAAGACATGGCCGTCCTCGCCGGCGGCACCGTGATCTCGGAAGAGCTCGGGCTCAAGCTCGAGAACGTGACCCTCAAGGACCTGGGCCGCGCGAAGAAAGTCGAGGCCGGCAAGGAGAACACCACCATCATCGACGGGGCCGGCGACAAGAAGCAGATCGAGGCCCGGGTGAAGCAGATCCGCGTCCAGATCGACGAGGCGACCAGCGACTACGACAAGGAGAAGCTGCAGGAGCGCGTGGCGAAGCTCGCCGGCGGCGTGGCGGTGATCAAGGTCGGCGCGGCCACCGAAGTCGAGATGAAGGAGAAGAAGGCCCGCGTCGAGGATGCGCTGCATGCCACGCGCGCGGCGGTCGAGGAAGGCGTCGTCCCGGGCGGCGGCGTGGCGTTCATCCGCGCCAAGCAGGCCCTCGAGGGCAAGCTGAAGGGCGACAACCACGATCAGGATGCCGGCATCAAGATCGTGATGAAAGCGCTCGAAGAGCCGATGCGCATCATCGTCGACAACAGCGGCGCCGAGCCCTCGGTGGTGCTGAACAAGGTGCTCGAGAACAAGGGCAACTACGGCTTCAACGCCCAGACCGAGGAGTTCGGCGATCTCGTGGCGCAGGGCGTCATCGACCCGACCAAGGTCGCGCGCACCGCGCTGCAGAACGCCTCTTCGGTCGCCGGCCTGATGCTCACCACCGACGCGATGGTCGCGGAGCTGGTGGAAGAGAAGAAGGGCGGCGCCGGCCACTCCCATGGCGGTATGCCCGACATGGGCGGCATGGGCGGCATGGACATGTAACTCCGCCTCCGCGGAGTTATCCCAACGCTTACGCGGGGACATGTCCCCGCGCAGGCGGGGATCCATTGCCAGTATTGGGAAAGGGCCCGAAAGGGCCCTTTTCTTTTTGCACTGCGGCTTGTATTAAACTGCCCTGAGGAGGGCAGATGCGGATACTGGTGGCCGAGGACGACGCGGTCCTCGCCGAAGGCGTGATGCAGACCTTGCGCCACTCCGGCTACGCGGTCGACCGCGTGAAGAACGGCGCCGAGGCCGACAGCGCGCTCGCCGCCAATCAGTTCGATCTCCTGATCCTCGACCTCGGCCTGCCGAAGAGGTCGGGCCTCGACGTCCTCAGGCGCCTGCGCGCGACCGACTCGCGGCTCCCCGTGCTGATCCTCACCGCGCTCCACGGCGTGAGCGACCGCGTGCGCGGCCTGGACGCGGGTGCCGACGATTATCTCGCCAAGCCCTTCGACCTCGCCGAGCTCGAGGCGAGGGTGCGCGCCCTCACGCGGCGCGGCATGGCGGGCTGCCCGACCCTCCTCCAGCACGGCGCCCTCACGTACGACCAGGTCGGCCGCGGCGCTTGCCTCAACGGCAGAGCGCTCGAGCTCTCGGCGCGCGAGCTCTCCCTGCTCGAGGTGTTCCTCCAGCGCGCGGGGCGACTCGTCTCCAAGGATCAGCTCGTGTCCCACCTGTGCGAATGGGGCGAAGAGGTGTCGCCCAACGCGATCGAGGTGTACGTGCATCGCCTGCGCAAGAAGCTCGAGCCCGGCGGCGTGCGCATCGTGACCGTGCGCGGGCTCGGCTACAGCCTCGAGAAGCCCGCGAGCCACGAGCCCGATCTGCAGAGTTGGCGCGGGGTATAATTCGCGCCTTCGAAGGGCACGGCGTCCTGCCGCGCTTCCCGGACGGCCAAGTAGCTCAGTTGGTAGAGCAGCGGACTGAAAATCCGTGTGTCGGTGGTTCAATTCCGCCCTTGGCCACCAGATTTCGCGCGCAGCGCAAAATCGACCAAGGGCGATTCCGCCCTTGGCCACCATGATCCTCTAGAAGCGCTCTTTGACGTATTTGTACGGATGGTCCGGCTCGCGATAGCCGCCGCGCTTCTGGCGCTTCGGCAGCTTCACCTTCTCGCGCGGCGCGGTCTTGTAGGGAATCTGCTCGAGGAGATGGGTGATGAGGTTGAGCCGGGCACGGCGCTTGTCGTTGGAGCGGACCACGTGCCACGGAGCGAAGTCGGCGTCGGTCGCCTCGAACATGTCGTCGCGCGCCCTCGAGTAGTCGTACCAGCGGCTGAAGGACTTGAGATCCATCGGTGAGAGTTTCCAGATCTTGCGCCCGTCGTCGATGCGCGACTCGAGGCGGCGCGTCTGCTCCTCCTCGCTTACTTCGAGCCAGTACTTGATGAGGATGACGCCGGAATCCACGATCGCCTTCTCGACCCCCGGCACCGCTTTCAGGAACTTCTTCACCTCATCTTCCGAGGTGAAGCCCATCACCCGCTCGACGCCCGCGCGGTTGTACCAGCTGCGGTCGAAGATCACCACCTCGCCCGCCGCCGGCAGGTGCGGCAGGTAGCGCTGGATGTACATCTGGCTCTTTTCGCGCTCGGTCGGAGCGGGCAGCGCGATCACGCGGAACACGCGCGGGCTCACGCGCTCGGTGATCGCCTTGATGGTGCCGCCCTTGCCGGCGCCGTCGCGTCCTTCGAACACGATGCAGATCTTGAGTCCCTTGTGCTTGACCCACTCCTGCAGCCTGACGAGCTCGACGTGCAGCTTCGACAGCTGCTTCGCGTAGGCCTTGCCCTTGAGTTTTTCAGCCGGCGCGGCGTCTTTCGCGCCGGCGCCTCCGTTGCCCTTCTTCTTCCGGTTCATCGTATGTCCCTCTCGTATCGCTCGACCGCCGCCTGCAGGTTGAAGAACATGCGCTCCCGGCCAAGGGCCGCACCGAGCGTCGAGCGCTGCACCACCGCGAGCGCTTCCGGGTTGAGCGCGGCGAGCCACACGGTGATGCCCTGGCCGCGCAGCCGCTCCTCCGTCTCGGTGAACATCTTGACCGCGGTGTACTCGACGTCGATGACGGCGCTGCAGTCGAGCACCACGACGCGCGGCTTCGCCTGCTCGACGAGCGGTCGCATCTTTTCGGCCACGCGCTGGGCGTTGGCGAAGAACAGCCGCCCTTCGGTGCGCAGGATGAGCAGGCCCGGCCAGGTCTCGTCGTCCGGATGCTCGCTGGTCAGCGCGCGAAACACCTGCGTGCCGCGCTTGCGACCCAGCGGATAGACCGGCGGGTTGTAGGCCTGCTGCGCGAGGGCGAGGAGCGAGGCGATGACGGCGACGAGGATTCCCTGCAGCGTTCCCAGCAGCACCACGCCTGCGAACGCGATCAGGGCCCAGCGAAACTCGACGCGGCGCACGCGGCGGATCTCCTGGAATTCCGACGGCTTGATGAGCTCGAGCGAGTAGGCCACCACGACGGCCGCCAATGCCGCCTGCGGCATGAGCGCGATGATCGGCGCGACGAAGAGCAAGGTCGCCACGGCGCTCGCCGCGGTGACGAGCTCGGCCGCCTGCGTGCGCGCACCCGCCTTGCGGTTGACCGCGGTCTGCGAAGTGCCGCCGCCTGCGGGCATGGCGCCGAACAAGCCGCCGGCGATGTTGGCGAGGCCGAGCGCCGCGAGCTCCCGGTTGGGCTCCAGCCGCGGTTCCGCGGGCGCGGCGAATGCGCGCGCGGCGGCGATCGTCTCGGTGAAGCTCATGAGCGCGATGCCGGCTGCGGCGGGCCACATTTCGAAAGCGAGATCCAGTCGCGGCCAGAGCAGCGCGGGCGGGCCGCCCGGGACGTTGCCGACGGTCGCAACGCCGGCGTCGCTCAGCCCGAACAGCCCCGATGCCAGGATGGCGACGGCGATCGCGATCAGCGGCACCGGCGCGCGCGGCGTGAAGCGCTCGAGGCCGAAGATGAGCACGAACAGCGCGAGCGCAAGTACCAGGGTGACGAGTGAGACATGAGGGATCTGGCCCGCGATCGCAACCAGGTCCCGGAAGAACCCTTCCTTGTGGATGTGGACGCCGAGCAGCTTCGGGATCTGGTCCACGACGATTACGATGCCGATGCCGGACTTGAAGCCGGTCAGCACCGGCTCCGAGATGAAGTTCGCGACGAAGCCCAGGCGCAGCACCGCAGCGAGAAAAAGCATGGCGCCGGTCAGGATGGCGAGCGTCGCGCCGGCAGCGATCAGCGCCGCCGGATCGCCGCCGGGGGCGACCCGGCCAAGCTCGGCGGCGCAGAGGATCGCGATGGTCGTCGTCGTGCTGACGCTGAGCGCGCGCGATGTGCCGAGCAGCGCATAGACGACCATAGGCACGAACGCCGTGTACAGGCCGACTTGCAGCGGAAGGCCGGCGATGGTGGCGTAGGCCATCGCCTTCGGAATGACCACCGCCGCCGCGGTCAGGCCGGCCGTGACGTCCGGGCGCAGCCACTCGCCGCGGTATTGCCGCAGCCAGGTCAAGCCGGGAATGAAGCCGTACGACGCGGTGCTCAACGCTGGCCAGTTTGTCTTGGGTACGCTGCGAACGATATTGGCCTTTGGTCCCATCGCCCCTGCGAACCGGGCCGCCGCGGCCTGTGAAGTAAGTCACATTCGCAGCGAGATTCACGCCGCGGGCCAAAAGCGCGCGCTATAGAATTTTTTGCGTTGGGGGGGCCTTTACGGACGGAGGCCCCGATGATCGTGCAATTTCCGAATGTACGGGCGCTACGGAGCGCTGCGCTCGCCGCGTGCCACGCCGAGTTCCTGGCGATCATTCGCACCGCGTGCGCGCTCGCCGGCGTGCCGACAAAAAAGAAAAGCCCCGGCAGGGGGGGACCTGAGGACCGGGGCTTGAACCGCGCATGGGCCGCGCGGAAGCGCGCACAGTAGCGGCTAAAGCCGCTCTGTACACGGCGGATTCACTATCTGTGTGAATAAGGCTGTGGGAAAGCGGTGGTTAACCGGGACTACACACTTCGGATTTCGCGCTGCCTTCGCGGCTTACGGGATGTTCCTGCCGAGAAGTCTGATTTGTTGCAAGCTGGACGGATAGCTATTTCTGGCCCATGCGCCAGGGCCGCCGTAAGATGGTCCGGTCTCGCTTGAAAGGAGACTCCATGTGCGAAGAGTGGTGGGATGAACGTCTGCTGCGGGAACAGGCCGAAAAGCTGAAACGCGCGCACGAGGCGCCGGCTCCGACGCCCAAGCCCGGGACCGCGGACAAGCCGCAACCCAAGCCGCAACAACAGCCGGATCCCGTTCCGGTGTGATGTGAGAAAGCCCCGCCGCGGCGGGGCTTTCTGATGCCGCCGCACAGCTCCGTAGTAGAAACCGCTACGCAGACGCGGTTCGCATCAATCCACTATATTTGCCGCTCCTGCCGCGAGCGAGTGATTTTGCGCGGCGCGTGAAATAGCAGTCGGCATGAGCGATATCCAAAGCGGCAGCCCTCTCGAGCTCCACGATCCGTACCGGCAGCTGGTGCACGGCCTGCAGGACTATGCCATCTACCTGCTCGACCGCTCCGGGCACATCGTGTCGTGGAACCGCGGCGCCGAGAAGCTGAAGGGATACGCCGCCGCCGAGATCATGGGCCGGCACTTCTCCGTGCTTTATCCGCCGGAGGCGATCGAGCGCCGCTCCCCGGAGCGCGAGCTGAAGATGGCGCAGGAGAGCGGCCGGCTCGAGGACGAGGGCTGGCGCGTGCGCAAGGACGGCAGCCGGTTCTGGGCCAACGTCGTGATCACGTCGCTGCACGACGAGAGCGGCGCGCTGCGCGGCTTCTCGAAGATCACGCGCGATCTGACCGAGCGCCGGCACCAGGAGGAGACCCTGCGCCAGAGCGAGGAGCGCTTCCGCGTGCTGGTCGAGGGGCTCAAGGATTACGCCATCTTCATGCTCGACACCGACGGCCGCGTTACGAGCTGGAACAGCGGTGCGCGTCGCATTACCGGCTACCAGGCGGAAGAGGTCGGGCAACGCCACTTCGGGCTGTTCTATCCGCAGGCGGCAATCGACAGGAAGCTGCCGGAGCAGGAGCTCGCCATGGCCCGCGAGCACGGACGCTTTGAGGACGAGGGTCCGCGGCTGCGCAAGGACGGCACCACTTTCTGGGCCAGCGTGGTCATGAGCCCCCTCTATGACCAGGAGGGGGTATTGATGGGCTATGCGAACGTCATCCGCGACCTCACCGACCGCAAGCGGGCCGAGTCGCTCGAGCAGGCCGAGCGCCACACGAGCGAGTTCCTCGCCATGCTCGCGCACGAGCTGCGCAATCCACTCGCGCCCATCAACAACGCGCTGCACCTTCTCGCGCTCAAGCCGCCTGCCGACGCCACCGAGAAGTGGGTGCGCGAAGTGCTCCACCGCCAGACCGGGCAAATCACCCGGCTGATCGACGACCTGCTCGACGTGTCCCGCATCACGCGCGCCGCGATCCCGCTCAACCGGCGTGCGCTCGACGCCCGCGCCGTGGTGCGCGCTGCCGTGGAGGGATCGATGCAGTGGATACAGGCGCGCGGGCATGGGCTCTCGATCGAGCTGCCGCCGGACGAGGCGCTGACGGTGCTGGCGGACGAGGCGCGCCTGACGCAGGTGCTGCACAAGCTGCTCCACAACGCCGCGAGATACACCCCGGAGGGCGGGCAGGTGTCCATCGCAGCTCGCCGCGAGAACGACGAAGTGCTCATCTGCGTGAAGGACGACGGCGTGGGCATGGACGCGGAGCTGCTGCACTCGGCGTTCGATCTCTTCAAGCAGGGGCAGCAAGCGGTGCAGCGGCCGCAGGGAGGTCTCGGCATCGGGCTCACACTGGTGCAGCGGCTCGTGCGCCTCCACGGTGGTACGGTGGAAGCGCGCAGCGCCGGCCTCGACCGCGGGAGCGAGTTCATCGTGCGGCTTCCCGCGCTGCACGAGGCGCCCGTGAGCGAGGCCGCGGCGCCGGAGCGGCTGTGCTCGACGCCGCGCAGGGTGCTCGTGATCGACGACAACAGCGACGCCGCGAACGCGCTGCGCATGCTGCTCGAAAACGACGGCCACAACGTCAGGGTGGCGCACGACGGCGTGTCGGGCTTGGCGCTCGCGCGCGAGTACCGCCCCGAATACCTGCTGCTCGACATCGGCCTGCCGCGGCTGAACGGCTACGATATCGCGGCAAGCGTGCGCGGCGACCCGGAGCTGAAGCACACCACCCTCGTCGCGATTACCGGCTACGGGCAGGTCCACGACCGCGCGCGAACCGCGGCCGTCGGCTTCGACCACCATCTCACCAAGCCCGTGGAATTCTCCGCGCTCCAGGAACTGTTCCGGGCGAAAGCCTGAGCGAGCAAATAGCGCTTATAATCTGAGGACTTAGGTTCTCACGATGGCGCTCTTCGCTCTTGGCCTGAACCACCACACGGCGCCGCTCGCCGTGCGCGAGCGCGTGGTGTTCCACGTCGAGCGCCTGCGCGAGGCGCTTTCGGCGCTGCGCAGCGATGTCGCCGCCGAGGCGGCCATCCTGTCGACCTGCAACCGCACCGAGCTCTACCTTGCGGCGGGCCAGCCCCCGGCTGCCGCCGCCGAGTGGTTTGCGCGCTATCACCGGTTCGATCCGGCCGAGCTCGGGCGCTACCTGTATACCCTGCCGCAGGAGCAGGCGGTGCGCCATGCGTTCCGCGTGGCCTCGGGGCTCGACTCGATGGTCCTGGGCGAGCCGCAGATCCTCGGCCAGATGAAGGAGGCGGCGCGCGCGGCCGAGTCCGCCGGAACGCTCGGCACGCTGCTGCACAAGCTGTTCCAGCGCACTTTCGCGGTGGCGAAGGAAGTGCGCAGCACCACCAGCGTCGGCGCGGCGAGCGTGTCGATGGCTTCGGCGGCGGTGAAGCTCGCGGCGCGCATCTTCCCCAGCCTCAAGGACCAGAAGGTGCTCTTCATCGGGGCGGGCGAGATGATCGAGCTGTGCGCGACCCACTTCGCCGCCCAGGCCCCGGCGCGAATCGCCGTCGCGAACCGCACCGCGGAGCGTGCCGAGCGGCTCGCACATCGCTTCAACGGCGAGGCGATCGAGCTCAAGGTCCTGCCCGAGCGTCTGCAGGAGTACGACATCGTGGTTTCGTGCACCGCCTCTTCGCTGCCGATCCTCGGCAAGGGCCTGGTCGAGCGGGCGCTGCGGGCGCGCCGGCGCCGGCCGATGTTCATGGTGGACCTCGCGGTGCCGCGCGACATCGAGCCCGAGGCGGGCGAGCTGGACGACGTGTTCCTGTACACGGTCGACGACCTCGCGCAGATCGTCTCGGAAAACCGCGACTCGCGGCGCTCGGCGGTGGAGCAGGCCGAGGTGATCATCGAGACCCAGGTCGGCCAGTTCATGCGCTGGATGCAGGCGCGCGAGAACGTGCCCCTCATCCGCGCGCTGCGCGAGCACGGCGAGCAGGCGCGGCGCCATGAGCTCGAGCGCGCGCTGCGTTGCCTGCAGCGCGGCGACGATCCCGCCGCGGTGCTGGAGGGACTGTCGCAGGGACTGACCGCCAAGCTGCTGCACGCGCCGACGCAGGCGCTCAACGAGGCCGCCGGGGACGAAGGCCGCGTCCTCGCTGAAACCCTCTCGCGGGCGTTTCGCATCAAGTGAAGCCTTCGTTGCGCTCGAAGCTCGACAGCCTGGTCGGGCGCCTGAACGACCTGAACGGCCTGCTCGCGTCCGAGAACGCGACGCGCGACCTGGACCAGTTCAGGAAGCTCTCGCGCGAGCATGCGGAGCTCTCGACCCTGGTTTCCCTGTACGAGAGCTATCGAAAGGCGGAGCGCGACGCCGAGGAGGCGCGCGAGATGGCCGCCGACGCCAGCATGAAGTCCTACGCGGACGAGGAGCTCAAGACGGCGCGCGCCAGCATGGAGCGCTTCGAGGCCGAGCTGCAACAGGCGCTGCTGCCCAAGGACCCGAACGACGAGCGCAACATCTTCCTCGAGGTGCGCGCGGGCGCGGGCGGCGACGAGTCGGCGCTTTTCGCCGGCGAGATCTTCCGCATGTACGCCCGCTACGCCGAGCGCCAGCGCTGGCAGGTCGAGATCATCTCCGAGAGCCCGTCCGAGCTCGGCGGCTACAAGGAGGTGATCGTCCGCATCGTCGGCCAGGGTGCCTACTCGAAGCTCAAGTTCGAATCGGGCGGACATCGCGTGCAACGCGTGCCCGAGACCGAGGCGCAGGGACGCATCCATACCTCCGCCTGCACCGTCGCCGTCCTGCCGGAGGCCGATGCCGTCGACGACGTGGTGCTCAACCCGGCGGAGTTGCGCATCGATACCTTCCGCGCCTCGGGCGCCGGGGGCCAGCACGTCAACAAGACCGAGTCCGCGATCCGCGTCACGCACCTGCCGACCGGCATCGTGGTCGAGTGCCAGGATTCGCGCTCGCAGCACAAGAACCGCGAGAAGGCGCTGAGCGTGCTGAAGGCCAAGATCCGCGACAAGCAGGAGCGCGAGCAGCAGGCCAAGACCGCCTCGACGCGCAAGTCCCTCATCGGCTCGGGCGATCGCTCCGAGCGCATCCGCACCTACAACTTTCCCCAGGGCCGGGTGACCGACCACCGCATCAACCTCACCCTGTACAAGATCGACCGCATCATGGACGGCGAGCTCGACGAGATCGTCAACGCGCTCTCAGCCGAGCAGCAGGCCGAGCAGCTCGCGCAGCTCGCCGAAGAAGCCGCTTGAAGGTCCAGGAAGCGCTTCTCACCGCTTCGGTTGACGCGCGTGAAGCCCGCTTGCTGCTGGCCGCGGCGACCGGTTTTTCGGAAGCCAGCGTCGTGGCCTACCCCGAGCGCGAGCTCCCGCCGGAGGCGCAAAGCCGGTTCCAGGACTTCATTCAAAGACGAAGCGGCGGCGAGCCGGTGGCGTACATCCTCGGGCGCAAGGAGTTCTACGGGCTCGAGCTCGCGGTCAACCCCGCGGTCCTCATCCCACGGCCGGAGACCGAGCTGCTGGTGGATCTGGGCCTGCAGCGGCCGTTCTCCTCCGTTGTCGATCTCGGCACGGGCAGCGGAGCGATTGCGCTCGCGATCAAGCGGCAGCGGCCGCAGGCCCGCGTAGTGGCCGTCGAGGCGAGTGCCGCGGCGCTCGTCGTCGCGCAACGCAATGCGGTCAAGCACGGATTGGAGATCGAATTCCGGCACGGACGCTGGCTCGAGCCGCTCGCGGGCGAGCGCTTCGACCTCATCCTCGCCAACCCACCCTATGTCGCCGAGGGCGATCCCCACCTCGGGGACCTCGGATTCGAGCCGCGCGGCGCCCTGGTCTCGGGTCCCGACGGCCTCGATGCCATCCGGGAGATCACTCGGGAAGCCCCGCGCTACCTGTCCCCCGGCGGCTGGCTGCTCCTCGAGCACGGCATGGGACAGGACGGCCATGTGCGCGCGATGCTGTCGCAGGCGGGCCTTGAAGAAGTCGACGGCTGCCCAGATCTGGCGCGAATACCCCGGGTCGCGGGCGGAAAGGTAAAATGAGCACCATGGATACCCAACAGCGCATCAAGCAGCAGGTCGACAGCCATCCCGTGGTGCTCTTCATGAAAGGCACGCCGCAGATGCCGCAGTGCGGCTTCTCGGCGCTCGCGGTGCAGGTGCTCAATGCCTGCGGCGTCGAGCAGTTCCATACGGTGAACGTGCTCGCCGATCCGGAGATCCGCCAGGGCATCAAGGAATTCGCCAACTGGCCGACCATCCCGCAGCTCTACGTCAACGGCGAATTCGTCGGCGGCTCGGACATCATGCGCGAGATGTACCAGTCGGGCGAGCTGCAGAAGCTCCTAGCGGAGAAGCAAAAGGCGTAGCGTCGACTCCACCTGCGCGAGGTAGCCGCCGCCGAAGAGGTTGAGGTGGTTCAGCAGGTGGTAGAGGTTGTAAAGGTGCTTACGTCGCTGGTAGCCCTCCTCGAGCGGCCAGCCGTCCTCGTAGGCCTGGTAGAACTCGCGCGGAAACCCGCCGAAGAGCTCGGTCATGGCGAGGTCCGCCTCGCGGTCGCCGTAGTACACCGCGGGATCGAACACGATCGGGCCGCTGCCGGTAAAGCCGGCATTGCCGCTCCACAGGTCGCCGTGCAGAAGCGATGGCGTCGGCGCATGATTCTCCAAAAGAGAACCATCTGGAACTTCGACGCCGAAGCCGTTGCGTCGCGCCAGCTCGATCTGCGGCCGCAGCCGGCGCTCGATCCAGAACTCCCGCCAGTCATCGCACCAGCCGTTCGCCTGCGGCGTGGCGCCAATGTAGTTGTCGCGCCGCCAGCCGAAGCGCGGCCCGGCGTTGCGGTGGGCGGCTGCGAGCATGCGTCCGAGCGCGGCGAAGTCTTTCCTGCCGCTCAGGTCGAGATATTCAAGCACGAGGTAGGCGTGCCCGGCGGCGACCCCGTGGGAATGGGGTTCGGGCGCGCGCATCCCGCCCGCCCGCAGCGCTGCCAGGCCGTCGGCCTCGGCTGCAAACGCGTCCTCGTATTCGGCGAAATTGGTCTTCAGGAAGCGGGCCGCGCCAGCGATGCTTACCCTATAGCAGTCATGGATGCAGCCACCGGTGACGCGGGCAATGCCCTCAATGCCGAGTTCAGCCCGAAGTGAGGCGGGTATTGGCAAGATTGAGCCGCTCCACCAGGATGCCGATGAAGGCGCGGTCGAACTTGCTGCGGCAGTCGGCGGAGGCCTTGCCGAGATCGCCCACCTTCACCTGCATGATGACCGAGTCGCGCGCGGCCGCCACGGTGGCGCCGCGCTCATGGCTGGAGACCGAAAGGTAGGCCATCTCACCGAAGCACTGGCCGGGACCGAGCACCGACAGCAGCTTCTTGTTCTTGGTTACGCGCGCCTCGCCCTGGACCACCATGCAGAAGAAGTCGCCGTGCTCTCCCTCCCGGACCATGGGCGCGCCGGCCGGGACGCGCTTCCATGATCCGAGCGCGATCACTTCCCACAGCTCCGGATCGGCGAAGGCCGAGAAAAAGCGCATGTTGCGCAATGCCACGAACTTGTCGGCGTCGCCCAGCTCGCCGCGGCGCTGCTCGCCGGTTCCGGCGCGCAGCACCTCGATCAGGTCCTCCGCGAGCTCGTCGCCGCTCTGGTAGCGCTGCGCGGGATCCTTCTGCATCGCGCGTCGCACCACGCGGTCGAGCGATTCCGTCACGCCGCGCCGGTGGCTCGAAGGGGGCGGCGGCTCGTACTGCGTGATCTGGAAGATGATGCTGAACTTGTTGCCGCCGCGGTAAGGCAGGGTGCCCGAGAGCATCTGGTACATGACGACGCCGAGCGAATAGAGGTCGGTGCGGTGATCGACGACCTCGTCACGGATCTGCTCGGGCGACATGTAGGCCGGGGAGCCGACGCCGGTGACCTGGGTGGTTTCCGATCCCATGTTGATCGCGAGGCCGAAGTCGCCGATGCGAACGTCGGTGGGCTCGGCCGCGTACAGGATGTTTCCGGGCTTGATGTCCCGGTGCGTCACGCCGCGGGCGTGCGCGAACGAGAGGGCGCGCGCGCACTTGAACGCGATCTCGAGCACCTGCTCCACGGGGAGCAGCGCTTCAGGCGCGCAGAAGCGCTCCATCGTCCCTCCCGGGACATACTCCATCACGATGTAGCCCGAGTCCTCGCCGATGCCCGCGTCGAAGATCTGGGCAATGTGCGGGTGCTCGAGCTTGCCGGCGAGCGATGCCTCGGTGTAGAAGAGTTTCCTGAACACCCGGCCCCGCATGGGATCGCGCAGGGCCTCGGGAAAGATGCGCTTGACCGCCACCTCGCGCCCGCGGAACGGGTCCTGGCAGAGGAACACTTCCGAGGTGGCGCCCTCGCCGAGCTTGCGGATGACCGGATAGTTGGCGACGTGCTCCACCGGGCGCAGTTATCTCGGCAGTCGTTTGCGGACCCGGGCGATCGCGGCGCGGACCTGCGGCGGCGCGGTACCCCCGACATGGTTTCGCGCCGCCACCGAGCCTTCGGGAGTCAGCACGCGTTTTGCGTCAGCTCCGATTTGTTTTGAGAACTGCCTCAATTTCGAAAGCGGCAGGGCGGCGAGATCCACGCCGAGCCGCTCGGCCTCGCGCACCGCGCGCGCCACCGCCTCATGGGCGTCGCGGAACGGCACGCCCTTGCGCACGAGGTAGTCGGCGAGATCGGTGGCGGTGGCATGGCCTTCGAGCAGCGCGGCCCGCATCGCGCGCGGCACCGGCTGCATCCCGGCCACCATGCCGGCGAAGACCGAGAGCGAATCCTTTACCGTGTCGACCGCGTCGAACAGCGGCTCCTTGTCCTCCTGGTTGTCCTTGTTGTAGGCAAGCGGCTGGCCCTTCATCAGCGTCAGCAGCGCCACGGTGGCGCCGATCACCCGCGCGCTCTTGCCGCGGACGAGCTCGGGCACGTCGGGGTTCTTCTTCTGCGGCATGATCGAGGAGCCGGTGCAGTAGCGGTCGGGCAGGCGCACGAAGCCGAAGCGCGGGTTCATCCACAGCACGATCTCCTCGGAAAGGCGCGAGAGGTGCACCATGACGAGCGCCGCGGCGGCGCAGAACTCGATCGCGAAATCGCGGTCCGAAACGGCGTCGAGCGAGTTCTCCGCCAGCCCTTCGAAGCCGAGCTCCCGCGCCACCCGCTTGCGGTCGATGTTGAAGCTGGTCCCCGCCAGGGCCGCCGCGCCGAGCGGCATGCGGTTCACCCGCGAACGGACCTCGCCGAGCCGTTGGCGGTCGCGCTCCAGCATCTCGACGTAGGCGAGCAGGTGATGGCCGAAGGTCACCGGCTGCGCCACCTGAAGGTGGGTGAAGCCCGGCATGACGAGGGCGGCGTGGCGCCGCGCCTGCTCGAGCAGCGCGCGCTCGAGCGCCACGATGCGCTTCACGATCTGGTCGATCTCGTCGCGCAGCCACAGCCGCAGGTCGGTGGCGACCTGGTCGTTGCGCGAGCGCGCGGTGTGAAGCCGCTTGCCGGCGTCGCCGGCGATCGCGGTCAGGCGCCGCTCGATGTTGAGGTGCACGTCCTCGGCATCGAGCGACCACTCGAACTGGCCGGCCTCGATCTCGCGCCGCACGCGCCCGAGACCGCGCTCGATCGCCGCGAGGTCGCGCCGCGGCAGGATGCCGGCCGCGGCGAGCATCCGGGCATGGGCGAGCGAGCCTTCGATGTCATACTTCGCGAGGCGCCGGTCGAAGGCGACCGATGCGGTGAAGCGCTTGACCTGCTCGTCGACCGGCTCCTTGAATCGACCCGACCACTGGGCTTTTTCTTTTTTTGGCACAGAATACGGTTGAAGATCCCTACGCAACTATGGCGAGTATAGGGCAATCCGCCTATCCCGACCTGCTGCCCGATTTCCGCAATCTGGGCGTGATGGCGCGTGTGCTGGTGGCGGTGAACGCCCTGGCGGCCGGCGGTGTGCTGTTTGCCGCCCCGCATCCCGGCGGCGCGCTCGATCAGTTCATGAGCACCGCGGCGTATCTCGAGCCGCTGCTGCTGATCGAGCTGCTCGCCCTCGCGGCGCTGTCGCCGCTGCTCGCGCGGCTGCCGTATTGGTCCGGATACGGCGCCGTCGTCGCAATCGTGCTCGTGCTGGTGGCGCTCTATCACGCGCTGGTGGTGCGTCTTCCCGCCGAGCCGCCCCCGTCGCTCGGCGCCGCGCTCGTCCTGGCGGCGCTCGTCGCCGCAGGGCTGCTCGGCTACCTGAGGCTGCTCGCCAAGGCGTACTCGCCGGCCCTGGTGGAGGCGCGCCTTCAGGCGCTCCAGGCCCGCATCCGGCCGCACTTCCTGTTCAACAGCCTGAACGCCGTGCTGTCGCTCATCCGGCGCGACCCGAAGCGCGCCGAGCGTGCCCTGGAGGATCTCGCAGACGTCTTCCGCACGCTGATGTCGGAGCCGAGGCAGTTCGTGCGCCTCGCCGACGAGATCTCGCTCCTCGAGCGCTACGCCGGCATCGAGCAGCTGCGCCTCGGCGAGCGACTGCGCATCACCTGGGAGCTCGATACCGCGCCGACCGACGCGCTGCTGCCGCCGCTCGTGCTGCAGCCGCTGCTCGAGAACGCGGTGTTCCACGGCGTCGAGCCCGGCACGGGGGCGGGCGAGGTCCTGGTGCGCATCGAGCGGCGCGGCGACCGGGTGCTCGCCCGCATCGAGAATCCCTACGTGGCCGACCAGCAGCGCCGCGTCGGCAACCGGATGGCGCTCGAGAACATCCGCGAGCGCCTGGCGCTGTTCTTCGACGCCGAGGCGCGCATCGAGACGAGCGCGGACGGGCGCCGCTACCGGGTCGAGATCGAGATACCGTACCGATCGGAAGGGGCATGATCAAGGTCTTCATCGCGGACGACGAGGAGCCGGCGCGGGAGCGGCTGAAGGAGCTGCTCGGCGACATCGCCGAGGAGCTCCCCACCTCGGTGGTGGGCGAGGCCCGCAACGGGCTCGAGACGCTCGAGCGGCTGCCGCAAAGCGGCGCCGAGCTCCTGCTGCTCGACATCCAGATGCCCGGCATGGGCGGACTCGAGGTGGCGCGCCATCTCGCTTCCCTGCCCGAGCCGCCGACCGTCGTGTTCGTGACCGCCCACGACCGGCACGCGGTGGAGGCGTTCGAGCTGAACGCGCTCGACTACCTGCTGAAGCCGGTGCGCGCCGAGCGCCTCGCCGCGGCGCTGAAGAAAGCGAGCGTGCCCAACCGCGAGCAGCTGGCCAAGGCCGCGCAGAGCGCACGCGAGTACATCTCGGTCTCGGAACGCAACCGCATCGTGCTCGTCCCGGTTCGCGAGATCATTTTTCTGCGCGCCGAGCAGAAATACGTCACCCTGCGCACGCGCAACCGCGAGCACCTGATCGAGGAGCCGCTGGTCTCGCTCGAGCGCGAGCTCGCTGCGAGCTTCGTGCGCATCCATCGCAACTGCCTGGTGGCGCGCGCCGCGATCCGCGGCTTCGAGCGCGGCGCCGACGGCGACGACGAGCCGCACTGGGTCGTGGTGCTCGACGGCCTCGAGGAAAAGCTGCCGGTGAGCCGGCGCCAGTGGCCGGCGCTGCGCGAGCTGGTGGCGGAGAAATGAAGCGCGTCGTCATCGCCACGAGGCGAAGCCGGCTCGCGCTGTGGCAGGCGGAGCACGTGAAGCAGCGCCTCGAGGCGCTGCATGGCGGGCTCGCAGTGGAGCTGCTGCCGCTCTCCACGCGCGGCGACGAGATCCTCGACCGGCGCCTCGACCAGGCCGGGGGCAAGGGCCTGTTCGTGAAAGAGCTCGAGAACGCGCTCGCCGATCGGCGCGCCGATCTCGCGGTGCATTCCATGAAGGATGTGCCGGCCGAGCTGCCGCCCGGGTTTGTCCTGGCCGCAGTCATGGCTCGCGAGGACCCAAGAGATGCCTTTGTCTCCAATAACCATCAAAGCATCAATGAGATGAAAGCGGGTTCGGTGGTCGGCACGTCGAGCCTTCGCCGCGCGGCGCAGGTCGCGCAGCGCCACGCGCAGCTCCAGATGAAGCTGCTGCGCGGCAACGTCGAGACGCGCCTGGCCAAGCTCGATCGCGGCGAGTACGACGCGATCATCCTCGCGGTGGCGGGCCTGGTGCGCCTGGGGCTCGCCGCGCGCATCCGCTCGCGCCTGGACGTCGACGACAGCCTTCCCGCCCCCGGACAGGGGGCGCTCGGCATCGAGTGCCTGGACGGGCGCGGCGAGGTTGCTTCGCTGCTCGACCCGCTGAACGATCCGGCGACCGCGCGCTGCGTGCAGGCCGAGCGGGGGGTCAGCCGGGCGCTTGGCGGAAGCTGCGCGCTCCCGCTGGGGGCGTACGCCGAGCTGACCGGCGCGGGGCTCAGGCTTCGCGCCCTGGTCGCTTCGCTCGATGGGCGACGCATCGCGCGGGCCGATTGCCGGGGCGCCGATCCTGCCGCGGTCGCAGCCGACGCCGTGGCCGAGCTGCGCCGCCACGGCGCGGGCGAAATCCTGTCAGCGCTTGGAACGTAAACCGCTCCAGGGCCGAGGTATCGTCGTCACTCGTCCGGCGGCGCAGGCGGAGCGGCTCGCTGCGCTCGTGTCGGCGGCCGGCGGACGGCCGTTCCTTTTCCCGGCGATCGAAATCGAACGGCTGCCCGAGCGGCCGCTGGCGCGCCTCGAGGAGTTCGATCTCGCGGTGTTCGTGAGCCCGACCGCAGTCGAGTGCGCGTTCGAGCGCATCAAGCAAGCGGGCGTCCCGGTGGCGGCGGTCGGCAGCGGCACCCGGCGGGCGCTGGAGGCGCTCGGGGCGCGCGAGGTTCTCGCGCCTGAAAACGGCGCCGATAGCGAGGCGCTGCTCGCGCTTGCGGAGCTCCACGAGGTGGCGGGCAAGCGGATCCTGATCGTACGCGGCGAGGGGGGGCGAGAGCTTCTCGCCGACACCCTGGCGGCGCGCGGGGCGCGCACCGAGTATCTCGAGTGCTACCGGCGGATGTTGCCGCACGCCGACATGGCGCCGCTCATCGCGGCATGGGACCGGGGCGAAGTCGATGCGCTCACCGTGTCGTCGAGCGCAAGCCTCGACAACCTCATCACGCTGCTCGGCGTCCCGCGGCTGGCGGCCAGGCCGCTCTTCGTCAACCATGCCCGCGTTGCCGAGCGTGCGCGCGAAGTCGGCATCCCGGAGCTGGTCGTGGCGGGTCCCGGCGACGAGGAAACGGCCGAAGCGCTGGTGGCATACTTCGCCTCCCGCCCAATGGAAGACACGCAGGAAAACAAGCAGCCGCAAGAGCAGGCGCCGGAAAATCCCCGGCCGCGCCGGCGGACCTCGTGGCTGCTCCTCTGCGCCGTCCTCCTTTCCGCGGCGCTCGCCACGGTGTTCTGGCTCGACGCGCGCCAGCGCATCGACGCCACCCAGCAGGAGCTGGCGCGCCGGCTGCGCGACATCGAGGCCGACGCGCGGGAGGCGCGCAGCGTGGCGCGCCAGGCGGAGGAAGCGCAGCGCGACACCCGCGGCAAGCTCGTCCAGCTCGAGACGCGCGTGGCCGAGTCGCAGAGCCAGCAACTCGCGCTGGAATCGCTCTACCAGGAGCTCTCGCGCAACCGTGATGAATGGCAGCTCGCCGAGATCGAGCAGGTGCTCGCCATTGCCTCGCAGCAGTTGCAGCTCGCCGGCAACGTGCGCGCGGCGCTGCTCGCGCTGCAGCTCGCGGAGCAGCGCCTGGCGCGGGCCGACCGGCCGCAGTTCGTTCCCATCCGGCGCGCCCTGGCACGCGACATCGATCGGCTGAAGACCCTGCCGACGCTCGATCTCGCGGGCATGAGCCTGCGCATCGACAACCTCGCCGCCCAGGTCGACACGCTGCCGCTCGCCTTCGACGAGCGCGCCGAGCGCAGCCCGCCGGCCAAGGAGGCCACCGCCGACGAGCGCGGATTCTGGTCCCGGCTTTCCGCCGAGGTGTGGAACGAGCTGCGCCAGCTCGTCGTGGTCAGGCACGTGGGCAACGCCGAGCCGCCGCTGCTGCCGCCCTCGCAGGCCTATTTTGTGCGCGAGAACCTGAGGCTACGCCTGCTCAACGCACGGCTTTCGCTGCTCGCGCGCGACGAGGCCGGATACCGCGAGCATCTGCGCACGGCGCAGCTCTGGATCCAGCGCTACTTCGATCCGCGCTCCAAGCAGACCGCTGCCGCGCTCAACCAGCTGAAGCAGCTCTCCTCGACTACGGTCAGCTTCGAGCTGCCGAGCATCACCGAGAGCCTCGAGGCGGTGCGCGGCTACAAGTCGCGGCGGGAGCGACAACCCGGATGAGACGCGCGGGATGAGCAGCTTGGAATGAGATCGCTGTTCTGGCTGCTCGTGGTGTTCGCGGCGGCCGTGGCCCTGGTGATCGTCGGCCGGATCGATTCGGGCTACGTGCTCCTGATCTATCCGCCTTACCGCGTCGAAGTGTCGATGCTGTTCTTCGCCATCGCGGCGGTGGCGGGCTTTGCCCTGCTGTACGCGCTGATCCGACTGCTCGGGCACGCGCTGTCGCTGCCCGCGTATGTCCGCGGCTACCGCGCGCGGCGCCGCCGCGAGCGCGCCCACGCCGCGCTCGCCGCCGCGCTCCAGGCCTACTACGAGGGCCGCTACACGCGCGCGGAGAAGGAGGCCGCGGTCGCATTCGAGGGCGGGTCGGCGCCCGCGCTCGCCGCGCTGCTCGCGGCGCGCGCGGCCCACCAGATGCGCGACTTTCAGCGCCGCGACCGTTGGCTGGACCGCGCCGACGCGCAAGGCGAGCGCATGCACAGCGCTTCGCTCGCCACGCGCGCGGAGCTCGCGCTCGAGGACCGCGACTTCGCCACCGCGCGCGACGCGCTGCGCAACCTGCACAGCGTGCGCCCGAAGCAGATCGCCACCACCCGCATGCTCCTGCGCGCCGAGCGCGGCGCCGGCGCGTGGGACGAGGTACTGCGCCTCGCCACTCAGCTCGGCAAGCGCGACGCCATCGCGCCGGCGCTCGCCGAGGAATACAAGGTTCAGGCCATGATCGAGCTGCTCGGGCGCTCGGCGGCCGACGAGGGCGCGTTCGAGCGCCGCTGGCGCGGCATCGAGGCGAAAGACCGCATCCATCCGCGCATCGCCGCGGCGGCGGCGCGTCACGCCACCGAGCTCGGCAAGGCCGAAATGGCGCGCGACATCCTGGAGCGCGCGCTGGCGGCGGAATGGTCGCCGCAGCTGGTTGCGCTCTACGCCGAGCTGCCGGGCGGAATCGCCGAGGAAGCGCGGACCGCCGAGGCGCGCGAGCGCATCGAGCGCGCCGAGAGCTGGCTCCTCGAGCACGCGCGCGACGCCCAGCTCCTCGCGGCGCTCGGGCGCCTGTGCGCCCAGGCCGGGCTATGGGGCAAGGCGCGGAGCTTCCTCGAGGCGAGCGTCTCGTTCGAGGAGAGCCGCTCGGTGTACCTCGAGCTCGCGCGGCTCGCCGAGCGCCTCGGCCAGCCGAACGACGCCCAGCTGCACTACCGCCGCGCCGCGGAGATCTCCTGAGCGCACATCCGACCGACTACTTCGCCCGCTGGCGCTCGGTGGTGGGCCGGAAGTCGTGCGTGAGCTGGTACACGAGCGCCGGCACCATCTCCTCGCGCGGATCGGACTTCGTCATCGAGCCGCTGATGCCTTGCTCGGACACGTTGAGGCGGCCGACCTGCCTGCGCACCCAGCCGGAGTTGCTCCACACGCTCGCGCCGCTGGCGGTTTCCACCAGCCGGGCGGAGATGTCGCCCTTCACCTCGGTGCGCAGGCCGGCGTCCAGTTTGGCGAGGTCGTTCACCCGGACGTCCGTCTTCGGATCCGAGTAGGCGATCTCGCCGACAAACACCGCGTCGACGCCGTACCGCTTGCCGATGCGCTTCGCCGCGTCGGCATCGAGCTGGCTGCGGCCCACGGCGGCGAGCACGGCTTCGCGGCCGCCGAGGTCGATGAAGCGCGTTCCCGGCTGTGCCGCCTGGATCTGCTCCTGAAGCTGCTGCGTCGCGCGTGCGCCGACGGCGCCGGAGGAATTGGAGGTGAAGTCGACCACCCCGAGCGTGCCGTAGCCTTTCAGGTCGACGCGCGGCGGCACCGACACAAGCACCGTGCTGGAGCACCCGCTCGCCAGGAAGAACGCAAGCAGGATTGGTGCGAAGAAGCTGCGCATGCCACCCTCCCTTGTTGTTTGCTCGCCAGCCTACCGGAGGGCGCTGCGCGGGTCGGTGACAATTGTCCGCTCAGACGGGTCCCGTCAGGCCCAGTCGCGCGGCCTAAGGAAGTCGGTATAGAGCTTTTCCTCGGGCGACCCGGGCGCGGGCTTCCAGTCGTAGCGCCAGGCGGCGTGGGGCGGCATCGACATGAGGATCGACTCGGTGCGGCCGCCCGACTGCAGGCCGAACAGGGTGCCGCGGTCGTACACCAGGTTGAATTCGACGTAGCGCCCCCGCCGGTAGAGCTGGAAGCTGCGCTCCCGCTCCCCGAACGCCTTTCCTTTCCTGCCTTCCAGGATCGGCAGGTACGCGGGCAGGAAGGCGTCGCCCACCGAGCGTACGAGGCGGAAGGAAAAATCGAAATCGCGCTCGGCGAAATCGTCGAAGAAGATGCCGCCGATGCCGCGCGGCTCGTCGCGATGCTTCAGATGGAAATAGCGGTCGCACCAGGCCTTGAAGCGCGGGTAGTAGTCTTGCCCGAACGGGTCGAGCGCCTGCCTGCAGCGGAGGTGGAAGTGGCGCGCGTCCTCCTCGAAGCCGTAGTAGGGGGTGAGGTCCATGCCGCCGCCGAACCACCACGTGTCGTTCGCGGCGAAGAAGCGCACGTTGAGGTGCACCGTCGGGCAGTAGGGATTGAGCGGATGCAGCACGAGCGATACCCCCATCGCCTCCCAGGCCTGCCCGGCAAGCTGCGGCCGCGCCGCGGTGGCGGACGGCGGAAGCTGGCTGCCTTTCACGCGGGAGAAGTTCACTCCGCCGCGCTCGAACAGCCCGCCGTTTTCGATCACGCGCGTGGTTCCGCCTCCGCCTTCGGCGCGCTTCCAATCGTCGGTCGTGAAAGCATGCCCGTCGGCGGCCTCGAGGGCGGCGACGATCGACTTCTGCAGCGCGACGAAGTAATCGCAGACGGCTTCGGTTCGCATTGCCGGCAGCCTAACTCCGCTTGATCGCGCGGTGGCCGATGTCCTTGCGGTACTGCATGCCGTCGAAGCGGATGCGCTCGGCCGCCTCGTACGCGCGCGTGCGCGCCATCTTCACCGAGTCGCCGAGCGCGGTGACGCACAGGACGCGGCCGCCGCTCGTGACCAGCGCCTTGCCGTCCGCGCGGGTCCCGGCGTGGAACACGCGGCAATCGTCCGCGGCCGCGGGAATCCCCGTGATGGGGTCGCCCTTGCGCGGATCGTCGGGATAGCCGTGCGCGGCGATCACGACGCCGAGCGCGGCGCGGCGGTCCCATTCGGCCTCGACCCGCGAAAGCTTGCCCGCGAGCGCGCGTTCGACAAGCTCGAGCAGGTCGGACTTGAGCCGCAGCATGATCGGCTGGGTCTCCGGGTCGCCGAGGCGGCAGTTAAACTCGAGCGCCTTCGGGTTTCCCGCCCGGTCGATCATCAGGCCGGCGTACAGGAAGCCGCTGTAGGGGAGGCCCTCCTGCGCCATGCCCTGGATGGCGGGCTGGATGATCTCGCGCATCACGCGGGCGTGGATCTTCGGCGTGACGATCGGGGCCGGCGAGTAGGCGCCCATGCCTCCGGTGTTGGGGCCCTCGTCGCCGTCGCGCAGGCGCTTGTGGTCCTGGCTGGTGGCGAGCGGCAGCGCGCTGGTGCCGTCGCTCATGACGATGAAGCTCGCTTCCTCGCCCTGGAGGAACTCCTCGATCACGACCCGCGCGCCGGCTTCGCCGAGGCTTTTCTGCGTCATCATGCGGTCGATGGCGGCCTGTGCCTCCTCGACGCTCGCCGCCACGACCACGCCCTTTCCCGCTGCCAGCCCGTCGGCCTTGATCACGATCGGCGCGCCGCGCTTCCCCACGAAGGCCTTGGCGAGATCCGCGCTCTGGAACGTGCGATGCAGCGCGGTCGGGATGTTGTGGCGCACCATGAACGCCTTGGCGAAGTCCTTGGAGGATTCGAGCTGCGCCGCCGCGCGGGTCGCACCGAAGATCTTCATGCCGGCATCGCGGAAGGCGTCCACCACGCCGGCTGCGAGCGCCGCCTCGGGGCCGACCACGGTCAGGTAGATGCTTTCCCTCTTCGCGAACGCCACCAGCTCGGCGACCTCGGAGAGCGCGACGTTCTCGAGGCCGTTCTCGCGCGCCGTGCCGCCGTTGCCGGGAGCGACGAAGACCTTCTGCACTTTCGGGCTCTGCGCGAGCTTCCACGCGATGGCGTGCTCGCGTCCGCCCGACCCGATCACGAGGAGCTTCATGTCAGTGGCGGAAGTGCCGCACGCCGGTGAAGATCATGGCGATGCCGCGCTCGTCCGCGGCCGCGATCACTTCCGCGTCGCGCACGCTGCCGCCCGGCTGGATCACCGCGGCGGCGCCCGCTTCGGCGAGGACGTCGAGCCCGTCGCGGAATGGGAAGAATGCGTCCGACGCCACGACCGAGCCCTTGAGCGAGAGGCCGGCGCCCGCCGCCTTCATGGCGGCGATGCGCACGCTGTCGACGCGGCTCATTTGTCCCGCGCCCACGCCGAGCGTCATGCGGTCGCCGCAGAACACGATGGCGTTCGATTTCACGTACTTGGCGACGCACCAAGCGAAGACGAGGTCGGAGCGCTGCGCCTCGCTCGGCGCGGCGCGCGTGACGAGCTTGAAGTCCTTGACGTCGAGGGCTCGCGAGTCGCTCGTCTGCACGAGCAGCCCGCCGCCGACGCGCTTGTAGTCGTGCGCCTGCGCGGCGTGGGCCAACGGCACCTCCAGCACCCGGAGATTTCCTTTCCTGGAAAAGATCTTTTGTGCTTCCGGCTCGACGCGCGGAGCGATCACCACCTCGGCGAACCGGGCGGCGAGCGCTTCGGCGGTCTGCGCGTCGAGCGCGCGGTTGAACGCCAGGATCCCGCCGAAAGCCGACACCGGATCGGTCTTGAACGCCTTCGCGTAGGCCTCGGCGAGCGTCTCCGCGACCGCGGCGCCGCAGGGGTTGGCGTGCTTGACGATCACGCAGGCCGGGTCGGTGAAGCTCTTGACGCACTCCCATGCCGCGTCCGCGTCGGCGATGTTGTTGTAGGACAGCTCCTTTCCCTGGACCTGGCGGTAGGCGGCGAGCCCGCCCGGCGTCGCGCGTTCTTCACGGTAAAAAGCCGCGCTCTGGTGCGGGTTCTCGCCGTAGCGCAGGTCCTCGAGCTTGCGGAACTGCAGATTCAGCACCGCGGGATATTCGCGCCGCCGCCCGGCGTCGAGCGACGAAAGATAGTTGGCGATCGCTCCGTCGTACGCCGCGGTGTGCGCGAACACCTTTGTCGCCAGCTCGAGGCGCGTAGCGGCCGACACTTCGCCGGCGGAGCGGATCTCGTCCAGCACGCGCGCATAGTCGGCCGGATCCACCACCACGGCGACCCCGGCGTGGTTCTTGGCCGCCGAGCGCAGCATCGCCGGTCCGCCGATGTCGATGTTCTCGATGGCGTCCTCGAAACGGCATTCGGGATCGGCGACGGTCGCCTGGAACGGGTAGAGATTCACCACCAGCAGGTCGATGGTGCCGATTCCGGCGCCCTGGAGCGCGGCGACGTGGGCCGGATCGTCGCGCCGCGCGAGCAGCCCGGCGTGGATCTTCGGATGCAGCGTCTTGACCCGCCCGTCGAGCATCTCCGGAAAGCCGGTGTACGACGAGACCTCGGTCGCGGCGATGCCCTCCTTGCGCAGGAGCTTCGCCGTGCCGCCGGTGGACACGAGCTCGACCCCGAGCGCGCCCAGCGCGCGTGCAAGCTCGACGATGCCCGACTTGTCGGAGACGCTGAGGAGAGCCCTGCGGACTTTCGACACTACCCTTTGATCCGCAGCTGCTGCATCTTGGTGCGCAGCGTATTGCGGTTGATGCCCAGCATCTGGGCGGCGAGCGTCTGGTTTCCCTTGGCCTGCGCGAGGACCATCTCGATCATGGGCTTCTCCACGTTCTTCAGCACCATGTCGTAGATCGAGGTCGGCTTCTCGCCGTCCATGTCCTTGAAGTAGCGCTCGAGAGATCGCTTGACCGAGTCGGCGAGCTCGTTTTGTCGGTTCATGCGGCGAGCCTGGAGAAATAGTCGTTCACTGCGGAATGCTGCGCCACCGCGCTGTCGATGCGGACCGCCGCGCAGCGGAACTCCTCGCCGCCGGGCAGCGCACGCACCGTCCATGCAATGTGCTTGCGCGCCACGCGCGTCCCCTGCTCCTCGCCATAGAGCTCGTACAGGCCTTCGAGATGCTCGAGCAGCGCCGCGCGGATCTCGGCAGGCGGCGCGGGCGCCGCCGGCTCTCCCGTCGAGAGGAAATGGGCGATCTCGCGGAACAGCCACGGCCGTCCCTGCGCCGCGCGGCCGATCATGATGCCGTCGGCCCCGGTGGCTTCGAGCACCCGCCCCGCCTCCTCCGGCGTCTCGACGTCGCCGTTCGCGACCACCGGGATCCGCAGCCGCGACTTCACCTCGGCGATGGTCTCGTACTCGGCATGGCCGCGGAAAGCGCAGGCCCGGGTGCGGCCATGGATGGCGAGCATCCGAACGCCCGCGGCCTCGGCGATGCGGGCAATGGACAGCGCATTGCGCCGCTCGGGGCTGGGGCCGGTGCGGATCTTGAGCGTCACCGGCACTTCGACCGCCTTCACGACCGCCTCGAGGATGCGCGCGACCAGCGCTTCGTCTTCCAGTAACGCAGAGCCGGCCAGCACGTTGCAGACCTTCTTCGCCGGGCAGCCCATGTTGATGTCGATGATCTCCGCGCCCAGCGCCACGTTGTGGCGCGCTGCGTCGGCCAGCATCTGCGGGTCGGACCCCGCGATCTGCACCGCGATCGGGCCCGGCTCGCCGCTGTGGTCGACCCGCAACCGGGTCTTGCGCGATTCGCGCAGCTCGGGCCGCGAAGACACCATCTCGGACACGGCGAGCGCGGCGCCGTAGCGCCGGGCGAGGCGGCGAAAGGGGCGGTCGGTGATGCCTGCCATCGGAGCGACGAACAATCCGCTGCGCAGAACATGCGCGCCGATTCTCATTGGCCGTGGCGTCTTCCGGAAAAACAGGGAAGCGAATTTTATCCGCTTTGCCTGGCAAAAAGAATCGTCCAGCGCGACCACTGTTGTTTTTTCACGGCAGCGCGGAAGGCCCATAGATCATGCGGCGCGCGAAGAATCGCCTCGGCGCGGGAAAGAGGTCGAGCGCCGTCAGCGCCAGGCCGCGCGCCGCGCGCGCCAGCGGATTCGTGCCCAGAAATGCACCGGCGAGCGCGTCGGTCACGCGGATCGCCGCTTGCGCGTCGAGACTGCGGCTGGCGGCGTAGCGCGCGAGCACAGCGGCATCGCCGGGATCGGGCGATTCGACAAAGACTCTTGACAAATCCCAGGCGTCTCTCAGTCCGAGGTTGAGTCCCTGCCCCGCGACGGGGTGCAGCGTCTGCGCTGCGTTACCGATGTACACGGCGCGCGGCGTCACGCGCGTCGGATGCACCCGCAGGGCGAGCGGCTGCAGCGCCCGCTCTTCGACCTGCACCGGCATGCCCGGGCGGCGCCCGGCGGCCAAGCCGAGCCGGTCCAGAAAGATCTCCTCGGAGCAGTGCGCGAGCTCCGCCGCGCGCTCGGGGCGGCAGCTCCAAATGAGCGCATAGCGCCCGGCGAGCGGCAGCAGCGCGAGCGGCCCCTCGGGCGTGAAGCGCTCGAATGCGGTGCCGCCGGAAGCGGGCTCGGTGCGCACCCGGGCGACCAGCGCGTCCTGCGCATAGCGCTTCTCGCGCGATTGCGGCAGCGATCCCTCGGCGTGGACCACGCATCGCGCCTGCGTTTCCGCGTCGACGAACAACGGCTTGCAGCGGCTCTGCAGCACCGACACCAGCGCCGAATACTCGGTCACGTAGCCGAGCGCCGGGACGCCGGCATCGGTGGCGTCCATGACCGTGCGGCCGAAGCCCTCCTGCTGCGAGACGTGGATCGTCGCGATCGGCGTCACCTCGAGCGAGCGCCACACGTCGAGACGCTCGAGGATCAGCCGGCTCGCGTGCGAAAGCGCGAGCGGCCGGAACGCCGCCCTGGTCTCGGTTCTTCCGAGAATCGCGATCTTCAGGTGTGAACCATGAAGGGCGAGCGCAAGCGCGCAGCCGACCGGGCCGGCGCCGCGGATGAGGATGTCAGTCCCTGGGGCGGGCATCGCGCATCAACGCTTCGATTTCGGCGACGCCCTTGGGCGCTTCGGCCGTGATGACCTCGCATGCTCCAGGGGTGACGACCACGTCGTCCTCGATGCGGATGCCGATGTTGCGCAGCCGCTCCGGCACGTCGTCGGCTGCGCGGATGTAGAGGCCCGGCTCCACCGTGAGCGCCATGCCGGGCTCGAGCGTTCGCCACTGCCCGGCGCGCTTGTATTCGCCCGCGTCGTGCACGTCGAGCCCGAGCCAGTGTCCGGTGCGGTGCATGTAGAAGCGCTTGTAGCTTTCCTTCTCGAGCACCTCGTCCAGCGTTCCCGAAAGGAGCTTGAGGTCGAGCATGCCCTGCGCCAGCACCCGCACCGCGGCCTCGTGCGGCTCGTTCCACGCGCTGCCCGGGCGCACCTTGTCCATGGCCGCCTTCTGCGCGGCGAGGACGACCTCGTAGACCTCGCGCTGGCCCGGGCTGAAGCGCCCGCCCACCGGGAACGTGCGCGTGATGTCGGATGCGTAGCCGTCGAGCTCGCAGCCTGCGTCGATCAAGAGGAGCTCGCCGTCGCGCAACGGGGCGTCGTTGAACACATAGTGCAGCACGCAGGCGTTCGGCCCGCCGGCGACGATCGGAGAGTACGCGGGAAACTGCGCGCCGTTGCGGCGGAACTCGTGGAGCAGCTCGGCCTCGATCTCGTACTCGCGACGGCCCGGCCGTGTGGCCTGCATGGCGCGCCGGTGCGCCGCCGAAGCGATGCGCGCGGCACGGCGCATGACCGCGAGCTCCGGCGCGTCCTTGACCAGGCGCATGTTGTCGATCAGGGCGCGCACGTCCTGCACTCGATCGGGCGCCATGATGCCGGCGCGGCCCTTGGCGCGCACCGCGTTCAGCCAGCGCATGACGCGCGCGTCCCACTCGGGGTCGGCGCCGACCGGGTAGTGCAGCGCGGGCTGGTTCTCCAGCAGCCCGGTCATCTTCTCGTCGAGCGCCGCGATGGGGTAGGCCTCGTCGAAGGCGAAGCGCTCGCGCGCGGCCTGCGGGCCATAGCGGAAGCCCTCCCAGATTTCGCGCTCCTCGCTGCGCTCGCGGCAAAAGAGGATGCTCTTGCCCTGCGCGGTGAGGACGAGCGCCGCCTCCGGCTCGGCGAAGCCGCTGAGGTAATAGAAGTGGCTGTCGAAGCGGTAGGGGAAATGCGTGTCGCGGTTGCGCAGGCGCTCAGGCGCGGTCGGCACGAGCGCGACGCCTTCGGCGATCGCCTGAGCGAGGCGCCGCCGGCGCTCGAGATGGGGGGAGATGGCGTCGTTCGGTTTCATCGTTGGGTTGATCCGGAGGCGAGATGCGCTTCGAGGTCGGCGAGGCGCTCGCGCGTGCCCACGTCCTGCCACACGCCGCGGTAGAGCTCGCCGCCCACGAGCCGCCGTGCGGCGGCGCCGTACAGCAGCGGGGCGAGGGGCGCTTTTTGTTCGGGTGCTACGCCGGCGACCATGGCGGGCGACATGACGGCGATGCCGGCATAAGTGTAGCGCGGCCCGGAGCCATCGCCGACCGTTCCGTCCTCGAGCGTGAAGTCGCCGCCGCTGCGGTGCGGCGGGTTGGGAACCAGGACGAGGTGCGCCAGCCGCGCGCCGAGCGAAACGCGGCGCAGGGAGGAAAAATCGAACTCGCAATAGATGTCGGCGTTCACGAGGAGGAACGGCGCCTCGCCGAGAAGGGCGCGCGCCTTGGCGATTCCGCCGGCGGTCTCGAGCGGCTCGCGCTCGCGCGAGTAGGTGATGCGCATGCCATAGCGCTCGCCGTTGCCCAGTCCCTCGACGATGCGATCGGCGAGATGCGAAACGTTGATCACCGCCTCGCCGTAGCCCGCCGCGGCGAGGCGCTCCAGGTGCCAGGCGATGAGCGGCTTGCCGCCGGCCTTGACCATCGCCTTCGGCACCGTGTCGGTGAGCGGGCGCAGGCGCTCGCCCTTGCCGGCCGCCAAGATCATGACTCGCATAAATGCTCGGTCATCACTCGCACTTGAGTTCGTCCAACAATCGGGTGAGGGGAGCGAGGGAAGCGTAGCGTTTGGCGACGTCGCGTGCATAGCGGATGAACCGCGGCGTATCGGCGAGGTACTTGGGCTTGCCGTCGCGATAGTTGATGCGCGCGAAGATGCCGAGCACCTTGAGATGGCGCTGCAGCCCCATCCATTCGAAGGCGCGCCAGAACTCGCCGAAGTCCGCGGCGACCGGCAGGCCCGCTGCGCGCGCCTTCTCCCAGTAGCGCACGGTCCAGTCGAGCACCGACTCCTCGTCCCAGCTGAGAAATGCGTCGCGCGTGAGCGACACCACGTCGTAGGCAATGGGGCCGATGACCGCGTCCTGGAAGTCCAGCACGCCGGGGTTCGGATTGCAAACCATCAGGTTGCGCGGCATGTAATCGCGGTGCACGTATACCTTCGGTTGCGCCAGCGCGCTCTGCACGAGGAGGGCGAATACCTGCTCGAGCCGGTTCTTCTGCTCGTCGCGCATTTGGACCCCTAGATGCCGCGCGACGTACCAGTCCGGAAAGAGCTGCATTTCCCTGCGCAGCAGGGCTTCGTCGTAAGGCGGCAGCTCCCCCGGCCGGGTGGCGAGCTGCCAGCGGATCAGCGCGTCGGTGGCGTCGGCGAAGAGCTGCGGCGCGGTGTCCGGCGCCAGCTCCCGCAGATAGGTCCGGGTGCCGAGGTCGGTGAGCAGCAGAAAACCCTGCGCCAGGTCCTGGGCGCGGACCTCCGGCGCGTGCACTCCGGCCTCGTGCAGCAGCCGCGCCACGTGCACGAAGGGCCGGCAATCCTCCTTGTCCGGCGGCGCATCCATCGCGATCAGGCTCGACCCGTCGTCGAGCGTCGCGCGGAAATAGCGGCGAAAGCTCGCGTCCTCGGATGCCGGGGTCAGGGTGAAGCGCTCTCCGCCGAGCTCGCGCGCCAGCCAGCGCTCGAGCGCTTCGCGGCGAGGGTCGGCGTGTATCATAGAAATTCTAACATCAACGAAAAAAGGTCCCGCGCTCCATGCGGTACCGCGTCGCTCTGCTGGCATTGTATTTCTCGCTGCCAGCCCTTGCGCAGAGCGTTCCACCCGCGCAGGCGCAGGGCGCCACCACCGTCGACGCCGAGACGATCGAGGGCGTCGGCGACCTCGAGGTGACCGCGCGCGGCAAGGCCGAGATCCGCCGCGACGACGTCACGATCTTCGGCGAGCTGCTGCGCTACAACGCCGAGTTCGGCCGCGTGCAGGGCGAGGGCGGCGTGCGCCTGCAGCGCGACGGCGACCGCTTCTACGGCCCGCGCCTGCGGTTCAACACGCTCGATGACAGCGGCACGGTGGAGAGCCCGAAGTACCTGATCCGGCGCGAGGCCACGGCGCGCGGCGAGGCCGACGCGGTCGAGATCGTCGACCGCGAGCACTACCGCCTGAAGAACGGCACGTTCACCAGCTGCGAGGCGGGGCGCGATGACTGGGTGCTCCAGGCTTCGGAGATCGAGCTCGACTACGACAAGCAGGAGGGCAGCGCGAAGAATCCGCGCCTGCGCTTCTACGACGTGCCGATCCTCGCCTTTCCCTACGCCACGTTCCCGCTCGAGAATCGCCGCCGCAGCGGCGTGCTCGCGCCGTACTACTCGCAGACCTCGCAGCGCGGATTCGAATTCGGCGTGCCGTACTACTGGAACATCGCCCCCGAGGCCGACCTGACCGTCACGCCGGTGTTCATGAGCAAGCGCGGGGTCCAGCTCAAGAACTGGGGACGCTATCTTCAGCCCGGCTATTCCGGCGAGGTCAGGCTCGAGTACCTGCCCGACGACAAGGAGTTCGGGGACCGCCGCGCCGGCGTGTCCTGGCAGCACGCGCAGGTCTTCACGCCCAGCTTCACCGGCAACCTCGACTACAACCGGGTCTCGGACGATCGTTATTTCACCGACCTCGCGAGCCAGGTGCGCGTCGTCACGATCGGCAACCTGCAGCAGGACGGCTACGTCACCTACAACGGCGCCCTGGGCCGCTATCCCTATAGCGCGCAGGCCCGCGTCCAGAAATTCCAGACGCTGCAGGATCCGCTGGCGCCGATCGATCCGCCGTACCACCGCGTGCCGCAGCTCACCTTCGCCTCCAACCTGAGCAACGTGGCGGGTCTCATCGACTCGACGCTGCCGGCGGAGCTGGTGCGCTTCACGCACGACGTGAAAGTCGAAGGCACACGCATGAGCATCAACCCGGTGGCTGCGATGCCCTTCCTCGCTCCGGCATGGTTTGTCACGCCCAGGGTCGGGCTGCGCGCGGCGAACTACAACCTCGACCACACCGATCCCGGCGCCGAGATGTCACCGCACGCCACGATCCCCTGGGCGAGCCTGGACAGCGGGCTGGTGTTCGAGCGCAGCGCGCGATTCTTCGGCGAGACGCTGACCCAGACGCTCGAGCCACGCATGTTTTACGTGTACGCGCCCTACCGCAACCAGGACGCGTTCCCCCTCTTCGACACTGCGCTCGCCGACTTCAACTACACGCAGCTCTTCAGCGAGAACCGCTTCACGGGCGGCGACCGCTTCGGCGACGCGAACCAGCTGACGCTCGCCATGAGCTCGCGCTTTCTCACCTCGAACGGGCAGGAAGCGCTGCGCGCCACCATCGGCCAGCGCTACTATTTCGCCGACGAGCGCGTTGGGCTCACTCCCACCGCGCCGCTGCGCACCTCGAACTCGTCCGACATCCTGGGCTCGGTGGGCGGGCGCCTGTTCCGCTACTGGACCTTCGACACCACCGCCCAGTACAGCCGGCTGCAGCAGGAGACCGAGCGCTTCCAGGTCTCGCTCAAGTACAACCCCGAGGTCGCCAAAGTGCTGAACGCGAGCTACCGCTTCACCCGGGGCACCGTGCGCCAGATCGACCTGGCGAGCCAGTGGCCGATCTCCGCGGGCTGGTACGGCATCGGGCGCTACAATTACTCCTTCCTGGACGGGCGGCTGCTCGAGGGGCTGGCGGGCGTCGAGTACAACGCGGGCTGCTGGGTGTTTCGCGCGGTCGTGACCAAGGTGCAGGCTGCAACGCAGGTGGCGGCGACCGGATTCTTCTTCCAGATCGAGTTCAACGGCGTGGGCCAGATCGGCACCGAGGACGTGGTGGGCCTCTTGTCGCGGAACATCCCCGGATATACGGTGACCAACACCAGGAATCCGGCAACCGCGGTGCCGAGCATGCAGAGGCCGCTGCCGTTCCAGCAGGTGTACTGAAAATCGAGCAATGCGCCTAGCGCCGTTCGTGTTCCTGCTTCTTCTGCCTGGCTTCGCGCCGGCGCAGGCGCCGCAGCTCGTCGACCGCATCGTGGCGGTGGTGAACAAGGAAGTGATCACGTTCTCCGAGCTCAACGCCGCGGTGGCCTCCGCCGAGCGCCAGCTGCGCCGGCAGGGGACGGCGATCCCTTCGCGCGCGGTGCTCGAGCGGCAGATCCTCGAGCGGCTGGTGCTCGACAAGGCGCAGATCCAGAAGGCGCGCGACACCGGCATCCGGATCGACGACCTCCAGGTCGACCGCGCGGTCCAGCGCATCGCGGAAAACAACAAGATGACGCTCGCCGATTTCCGCCGCACGCTCGAGCGCGACAACGTCCCCTTCGACGCCTGGCGCCAGGACCTGCGCGATCAGATCCTGCTCTCGCGCCTGCGCGAGCGTGAAGTCGAGGACAAGATCCAGGTGAACGACAGCGAGATCGACCTGTTCCTCGAAGAGCTCAAGGCGAATCCCGCGCGCTCGGAGTACAACGTGTCGCACATCCTCGTGCGCGTACCGGAAGGCGCGAGCCCCGAGCGCATCGAGGAGGCGCGCGCGAGGGCGCAGAAGGCGCTCGCCGAGGCGCGCGAGGGCGGCGATTTCGCCCGGGTCGCGGCGAGCTATTCCGACGCCCCGGACGCGCTCGAGGGCGGCAACCTCGGCTGGCGCCCGCACGAGCGGCTGCCCGAGCTTTTCGCCGCGGTGCTGGCGAAAATGAAGCCGGGCGAGGTCACCGAGCCGCTGCGCAGCCCGGCGGGCTTCCACCTGGTCAAGCTGAACGACCGGCGCGACGGCGGCGCGAGCGCCGCGCCGGTCACGCAGACGCGGGCGCGCCACATCCTCGTGCGCACGAGCGAGGTGGTGTCGGAGACCGAGGCGCGCCGGCGCCTGGCCGACCTGCGCGAGCGCATCGTCAACGGCAAGGCCGATTTTGCCGAGCTGGCCAAGGTGCACTCCGACGATACGGGCAGCGCCGCACGCGGCGGCGAGCTCGACTGGATCTACCCGGGCGACACCGTGCCGGATTTCGAGCGCGCGCTGCAGGAGCTCAAGATCGACGAGATCTCCCAGCCGGTGAAGACGCCGTTCGGCTATCACCTGATTCAGGTCCTCGAGCGCCGCGCTTCGGACGTCAGCCAGGAGCGCCGCCGCCTCGAGGCGCGCAAGGTGCTGCGCGAGCGCAAGAGCGAGGACGCCTACCAGGAATGGCTGAGGCAGCTCCGCGACCAGGCCTACGTGGAGCTGCGGCTGGAGGAGCGATAGCCTCCCGCCCGGTCATCGCGCTCACCTCCGGTGAGCCGGCGGGAATCGGCCCGGAGCTTTGCGTGCGGCTCGCCGCCGAGCGCCTGCCCGCGCGGCTGGTGGCGATCGGCGACCGTGCCCTGCTTGCCGGTTTCCCCGAGATCGAGCACGTGCCCCTCGCGCGGCCGCGTGTCCCGGGCAGGCTCGATCCCGCGAACAGCCGCTACGTGCTCGCAGTGCTCGAGCGTGCGCTCGCCGGCTGCCTCTCGGGCGAGTACCACGCCATGGTGACCGCGCCGGTGCAGAAGAGCGTGATCAACGACGCCGGCATCGCCTTTACCGGACACACCGAGTTCCTCGCAGAGAAGGCGCACGCCGACCATGTAGTGATGATGCTGGTGGGCGGCGGCCTGCGCGTGGCGCTCGCCACCACGCACCTGGCCCTTGCCGAAGTCCCGCGTGCCATCACGCGCGAGCTCATCATCAGATCGCTCAAGGTCCTCGATCGGGACCTGCGCAAGCGATTCAGAATACCGAAGCCCCGCATCCTGGTCGCAGGCCTCAATCCGCACAGCGGCGAGTCGGGCCACCTCGGCCGCGAGGACCAGGAGATCATCGCGCCGGCCATCAAGGCCTCCGGCGTCGACGCCGCCGGACCGATCCCGGCCGACACGCTGTTCGTGCCGGAGCGCCTGAAGCATGCGGACGCGGTGCTCGCCATGTACCACGACCAGGGCCTGCCGGTGCTCAAGTACGCCTCGTTCGGCCGCGGCGTGAACGTAACGCTCGGCCTTCCCTTCGTGCGCACCTCGGTCGACCACGGCACCGCGCTCGATCTCGCCGGCACCGGCAAGGCCGACCCCGGCAGCCTGATCGAGGCGGTGAAGCTCGCCATCGAGCTTGCATCGGCCACGTAAAAGATTCGGGCAGCATTTCCTGCACGACCCGCGGGTGCTCGTCCGCATCGTCGAGGCGATCGACCCGGCGCCCGACGACTTCGTCGTCGAGATCGGCCCCGGCGAAGGCGCCCTCACGCGCCCCCTTCTCGAACGGGTTCGCAAGCTTCACGCCATCGAGCTGGACCGCGACCTCGCCGCCGCCCTGAGCGGCGACGAACGCATCGTCGTGCATCAAGCGGACGCGCTCGACTTCGACTTTGGCCAGTTCCCGCCCGGCATGCGCCTGGTGGGCAACCTGCCGTACAACATCTCGACCCCGCTCCTCTTCCATCTCGCTCGCTACGCCGAGGGCGTGCGCGACATGCACTTCATGCTCCAGCTCGAGGTCGTGGAGCGTATGGTCGCGGCGCCTTCCACGGGAGACTACGGCCGGTTATCCGTCGCACTGCAGGTGCGGTTCAGGATGAAGAAGCTCTTCAACGTCTCGAAGGGTGCTTTCCGCCCGCCACCCAAGGTCGAATCGGCGGTCGTGCGCATGGAGCCGCTTGCCGACCCCCCGGCTCTCGAGGGCACCCGCTTCGACGACCTCCTTCGCGGCGCCTTCTCGTCGCGCCGCAAACAGCTCCGCAACGCTTTGCCCCTTGCACCCGCCGACTTCGCGGCGCTCGGCATCGACCCGCGCGCTCGCCCCGAAAACCTCTCGCCCGCCGACTACGTCCGCATCGCGCAGTACATCGGTTCTGGAGAACCTGCCTTGCGATAGAGAAGTGCAGCGCAGGCCGCACCTGGTACAGGCGCCGCATCGTTCTGCGCGACGGGTCGAGTAGCCGCGGCGAGCCTTCGCCCAATACGCCTGCACCGCGCGCAGCCTAACAAGCTCCATATGAATACAAGTCAGACGTAAACCCTTCAGCCAATTACTACGATGACGAACAGTGACCGACCGGGTTTAATTAGGCTTCTTATATGAAGTCCACATTACGTTAGACGTCGCTGGCCGCCGCCGTCACGGCCATACGCGCGTATGGCTTTCTGGCCATATCCGTGCTAGCCTTGGCATATGGCGAAGGCCCGGTTCGACTGGGACCGGGACAAGGATGACAAGAACCAGAGAAAGCACGGCGTGTCCTTCGCGCTGGCGCAACTTGCTTTTGCTGACTCGAAGCGCGTCATCGCGGAGGACCTAGCCCATGGCTCCAGGGAACAGCGGTATTACTGCTTCGGGCAGGTGGGTGCTGGTGTCCTCACGGTTCGCTTTATCTATCGCGAGGGCGTAATCCGCGGAGCTGGCTATTGGCGTAAAGGAAAGAGAATCTATGAGCGAGAGAATCAAATACACGGATGAATCCCTCGGAGACCTCAAGGTCGTCCCCGACTTTTTGCCGCGCCCCGAAGATCTTGTGTTCCGAGACGAGGGGGTCAAAGTGACCATCTCTCTAAGTAAGCGGAGCGTTGACTTCTTCAAGGAAGAAGCGCGTAAGCACAACACGCAGTATCAGCGCATGATCCGTCGGCTTCTTGATGCTTACGCGGAGCACCACGCTAAGCGACGTCTAACAACGCGTTCAACACGGACGCGCGATAAAGCGCCCCGCGCCGGTTAACGCGAACGTTTAGCCTTCACGGACCAGTGTGATGCTTAAGCAACGAGGCGAAAAGACAGCCGACGGGAAATGGTCCATACCAGCGGCGGAACGCAACAAGGACCCAATCCTTCGCGTACTCGCGCGGGTTCTACCCAGCCGCGGCCTGGTCTTGGAGGTCGCCAGCGGCACGGGACAGCATGTTATGCATTTCGCCAAAGCGCTCTCAGACCTCACTTGGCAGCCGTCCGATCCAGACCCGGAACTTCGCGAGTCTATTGCGCTGCGCGTTCAGGAGGAGCGCCGGGCCAACGTCAATTCGCCCATTGACCTCGATGTGGCCAAACTCCCGTGGCCGTTGCAAACGGCGGATGCGGTGGTCGCGATTAACCTGATCCACGTCGCTCCGTGGTCGGCGACGCAGGCCTTATTCGAAGGCGCGAAGGCTTTGCTTTCGACACAGGGGGTTCTGTTCTTATACGGACCCTACCGTCGCTTCGGTCGTCACACGTCCGAGAGCAACGCGCAGTTCGATCTTGATCTTCGTACGCAAAATCCCGAGTGGGGCCTTCGTGACCTGAAAGCTGTGTCAGACGTTGCTGCTGGCACGGGGTTCATTCTGGCGGAGACTGTCGAGATGCCAGCCAACAACTTCAGTCTGGTTTTCAGGCGACGTGAAGGCTAACCCGACGGTCGAGCCCACGTGCCGCCGGCAAGGAAGCGAAGGGTGGGAGGACATTGTCTTTGAGAAGATCCAATAAGACGCCTAACAGCCGGTTGTTGACCGACGTCAAGCTTCCCCCGATTTAGTTGACACCCCGGCCTAACAGGCAGGAGGCGGGTTCTGCCAAGCCCGAGAATCTCTCGCGGGCGGACTACGTACGCATCGCGCGACACCGTGAAAACGCTGATTCTTAGAGACCAGAAAGCGTGGTTTGCCTGGCTGCGCCGGAACCACAGCGCCTGCGCCGGGGTGTGGCTCCGGATCGCCAGGAAGAGCGCCAAGGTGGGGTCGGTTTCCTATCCTGAGGCGGTGGATGCCGCGCTCTGCTTCGGGTGGATCGACGGCCAGAAAAAAAAGGGCGAGGAGGACTACTGGCTGCAGCGCTTCACACCGAGGTCGGCGAGAAGCGCATGGTCAAGGATCAATCGCGAAAAAGCCGTCCGCCTCATTAAGCGTGGGCGGATGAAGGCAGCGGGGCTGCGCGAGGTCGAGAAAGCCAGGCGCGATGGCCGCTGGGACCGGGCCTACGATTCCCCGCGCGGCGCCAGGATACCGGCCGACTTCGCGGCCGTGCTCAGGCGGATTCCAAGGGCAAAGGCGTTCTTCGCTGCGCTCGACAAGCGCAACCGATACGCCGTGCTGTACAGGATTCAGACGGCGAAAAAGGCCGAGACCCGAGCCAGGCGGATCAGTCAATTCGCCGCGATGTTGTCACGCCAAGAAAAGATCCACGCCTGACGTTCAACGCTTGGTTTCGATGAACTCGATCTTGTAGCCGTCCGGATCTTCGACGAACGCGATGACCGAAGTGCCGCCCTTTACGGGGCCGGCCTCGCGAGTGACCTTGCCGCCGCTGTGGCGCACGGCATCGCAGGCCTTGGCGACGTCGGCAACGCCGACCGCGATGTGGCCGAAGGCGCCGCCGAGGTCGTAGCGCTCGACGCCGTAGTTGTAGGTGAGCTCGAGCACGGCGGTGCGGTCCTCGGTGTCGTAGCCGACGAAGGCGAGCGAGTATTTCTGCTCCGGGCGGTCGGTGGTGCGCAGGAGCTTCATGCCGAGGACTTCGGTGTAGAACTTGACCGAGCGCTGCAGGTCGCCCACGCGCAGCATCGTATGCAGGATTCTCATGTGGCTGCTCCTTGGATGACGGGAAGCGAGGCGCCGGCGAGCTCGAGCTGGTGCCGGGCGCGCCGCCAGTCGGGATAGAGCTTAGCGAGAAGGCTCCAGAAGCGCTTGGAGTGGTTCAGCTCGACGAGGTGGGCGACCTCGTGGGCCACCACGTAGTCGGCGAGCGCGGGCTCGAGGTGCACCAGGCGCCAGGACAGCCGGATGGTGCCGTCTTCGGTGCACACGCCCCACTGGGTGCGCGCGTTAGAGAGGCCCACGAGCGGGGCCGCGACATCGAGATGGGCCGCGTAGTGCGCTGCGCGCGGGGTCAGGGAATCGAGCGCCTGGATCTTCAGCCAGCCGATCAGCACTTTCGCCGCGCGCTGCGCCGAGGGCGCGGTCACGAGCAGCCGCTGGCGATGGTGATGCACCGCGCGCCTGCTGCCGGTCCGCACTTCGAGCGTGACGAGCGAGCCGAAGAGCGGCAGCGACTCGCCGCTGTGGCCACGGAGGATGGCGGGGCGCGGCAGGCGCGCCCATTCGTCCAGCTTGCGCTTGATCCAGCGCTCCTTCTGCCGGAGGAACGCCTCGACCTCGCGCCACGGCGCGCGCAACGGCGCGGCCACGGAAAGGCCGTTGGCGTCGATGGTGATGCCGATGGTGCGGCGGCGGCGGCGCACGAAGCGGTAATCGATGCAATGTCCGCCGAAGTCGATCAGGTAAGCGCCTTCTGTTGCTCTTCTATCCATTTCTCAGCCATTGCGTTGAGGACCTTGGGATCGCGGTTCGCGCTCTCGATCGGCGGACCGATGCGCACGGTTACGGTGCCCGGATGCTTGATGAAGGCGTTGCGCGGCCAGACCCGGCCGGCGTTGTGCGCGACCGGCACGATCGGCGCGCCGCTCGCCGCGGCGAGCCAGGCGCCGCCGAGCTGGTAGGTGCGCCGCTCCCCCGGCGCCACCCGCGTGCCCTCGGGGAAGACCACGACCCAGAAGCCCTGCTCGAGCCGCTCGCGCCCGCGCCGGGCGATGCTGCGCAGCGCCTTGACGCCGCGCGAGCGGTCGATGGCGATCGGGCTCATCAGCGCGAGCCCCCAGCCGAAGAACGGGATCCAGAGAAGCTCGCGCTTGAGGACGTGCACCTGCGGCGGAAAGATCTGCTGGAAGGCGAGCGTCTCAAAGGCCGACTGGTGCTTGGACAGGATCACGGCCGGGCAGTCCGGAAGATGCTCGTGGCCTTCGACCTTCCAGTGGATGCCGAGCAGCGTCCGGGCGAGGAACAGCACGACGCGCGACCAGCCCGAAATGACGCGATAGCGCAGCATCGGCGGCAGCGGAAACGTCGCCAGCGCGAGCAGGGCGTACGGCGGCGTGACGACCACGAGCGCGGCCGCGAACAGGATCGAGCGCGCGAGCGTCACGGAGCCAGATGCTCGGCGAACGCGGCCAGATTCTCGAACACCTCGGTGCCGGGCGGCAGGTTGCCCTCTTCCCGGGTCTTGCGGCCGCGGCCGGTGAGCACGAGGACCGGACGTGCGCCGGCGGCGGAGGCGGCGGCGACGTCGCGGTGCGCATCGCCGACCATGTAGGTGTCCTTGAGCGAGACATTGAAGCGCCGCGCCACCTCGAGTAGCATCCCCGGCTGAGGCTTGCGGCAGGCGCAGGCCGAATCGGCCTTGTGGGGGCAGAAGAAGAACGCGTCGATGCGCCCCCCGGCCTGGACTGCGGCGCGCTGCACGGTGTCGTGGATCGCAATCAGCGTCGCCGTGTCCAGGAGGCCGCGGGCGATGCCTGACTGGTTGGTCGCGACGACGATGCGGTAGCCGGCCTGCGCGAGGCGCGCGATGGCCTCGAGGCTGCCCTCGATCGGGCGCCACTCGTTGGGCGACTTGATGAAGTCGTCGCTCTCGTAGTTGATGGTGCCGTCGCGATCGAGGATGACGAGCTTCATTTCGCGAGCTTGGAAAGGTCGGCGATGCGGTTCATCGTGCCGTGCAGCGTGCCCAGAAAGCCGATCCGGTTATCGCGCACTCTGGCGTCCTTGTCCATCACCATGACCTTGTCGAAAAACGCGTCCACCGGCGCCTTCAGGGCGGCGAGCGCCTTGAGCGCGCTGGTGTACTCGAGGTCTCGGTAAGCTTTCTCGACCGGCTCCTGCAGCCGCTTGAAGGCGCCCGCGAGCGCCTTCTCTTCGGGAAGCACGAGAAGTGCCATGTCGAATTCCGCGCGCACCGCGCCCGCCTGCTTGAGGATGTTTCCTATGCGCTTGTTCGCCGCGGCGAGGCTTTCGGCTTCCGGCAGGCCCGCGAACGCGCGCACCGCTTCGAGCTGCCGCGGCACCAGATCGAGGCGTTCCGGACGCTGCGCGAGCACGGCCTCGACCTCGTTCGCGGAATAGCCCTGCTCCTGGAAATAACCGCGCGCCCGCTCGTAGATGAAGCTCTCGAGCGCCTGGTCGCGAACGTAGTCGCGCAGCGATAGCCCGAGGCGCCGCTCCGCCAGGATGCGGATCATGCCGAGCGCCGCGCGGCGCAAGCCGAACGGATCCTTGTCTCCGGTCGGGACCTGGCCGATGCCGAAGAGGCCGCCCAGCGCGTCGAGCTTGTCCGCCAGCGCGACGGCGCAGGAAACCGGATGCTCGGGAAGCCGGTCGCCGGCGAAGCGCGGCCGGTAGTGCGCCTCGATGGCGTCGGCGACCTCGCGCGGTTCGCCGTCGTGCAGCGCGTAGTAGCGTCCCATCACGCCCTGGAGCTCGGGAAACTCGCCCACCATCCCGCTCAGGAGGTCGGCCTTGGCGAGCCAGGCTGCCCGCTCGGTGAGAACCGGGTCGATCTTCAGGTCGCGCGCGATCCGCCCGCTCAGCAACTGGATCCGCTGGACTCGCTCGAGCTGGGTGCCGAGCTTGTTGTGGTACACGACGCGCCCGAGCTCGGGGACCCGCGACTCCAGGCGCCGCTTGCGGTCCTGGTCGTAGAAGAAGCGCGCGTCCTCGAGGCGCGGCCGCACCACGCGCTCGTTCCCGCCGACGATGTGGCGCGGATCGGCGACGCGCATGTTGGACACGATCAGGAACTTCGGCTGCAGGCGTCCGGAGGCGTCGAACAGCGGGAAGTATTTCTGGTTCTGCCGCATCGTCAGGATCAGGCACTCCTGCGGCACGGCCAGGTAGCCGGCGTCGAACTTCCCCGTATAGACGCTCGGGTGCTCGACCAGCGCCGTCACCTCGTCGAGCAAGTCGCTGTATTCGCCTAGTCCGCCGCCTTCGCGCGCAGCCGTCTCCTTGAGCTGGCGCTCGATCTCGGCGCGGCGCGCGGCGAAATCGGCCATGACCATGCCCTCGGCCGCGAGGCGCTTTTCGTATTCGTCCGCGGATTTGAGGCTGAGCTTCGCGGCGCCCAGGAAGCGGTGGCCGGAAGTCTCGCGCCCCGCCGTGATGTCGAGCACCTTTCCGGCGATCACGCGTTCGCCATGCAGCAGGACCACGCCGTGCACCGGCCGCACGAACTGCGCTTCGCCGGCACCCCAGCGCATGACCTTTGGAATCGGCAGCGACTTCAGCGCCTCTTCTGCCAGGGCGGGCAGGACCTCGGCGAGCACCGCGCCTTTCGCCTTGACGCGCGCCAGGTACACCTCGCCCTTGGGCGTAGTGCGCCGCTCGAGCCGGCTCACCTCGACCCCCGCCTTTCGCGCGAACCCCGCGACAGCCTGCTCGGGGGCCTTGGTCGAAGGCCCGGTCAGCTCGCTTTCGCGATCCGGCGCATCCGATTCGACCCCGGGGATCAGCACGGCGAGGCGCCGCGGCGTGGCCAGCGCGCGTCCCTTAGCCTCACCGGCCAGATGCGCGCTGGTGAGGGCCTTGGAGATGTTCAGAAAAAAAGTCTCCGAAAGAGCGCGCAGCGACTTCGGCGGCAGCTCCTCGGTGAGGATCTCGACCAGCAGCGTAGCCTTCATCGCTAGGCCGGTTGCGGCTCTTTCTTGAGCATCGGAAAGCCGAGCCGCTCGCGCGACTCGTAGTAGGCCTGGGCTATGGCGCGCGCGAGGACGCGCACTCGGCCGATGTAGGCGGCGCGCTCGGTGACCGAGATCGCGCCGCGCGCATCGAGGAGGTTGAAGGTGTGCGAGCACTTGATGACCATCTCGTAGGCCGGGAGCACGCATTGCGCCTCGATCACACGCTTCGCCTCGGCCTCGTAATCCGAGAAATGCCGGAACAGCATCTCGGTGCTGGAGAGCTCGAAGTTGTAGCGCGATTGCTCGACCTCGTTCTGGTGGTACACATCCCCATACAGAATGGGAGTCGACGCTTGCGTCTCCGCGCCCGGCGTCCACACCAGGTCGTAGATGCTCTCTTTCCCCTGAAGGTACATCGCGAGCCGCTCGAGGCCGTAGGTGATCTCGCCGAGCACGGGCTTGCAGGCGAGGCTGCCGACTTCCTGGAAGTAGGTGAACTGCGTGACCTCCATGCCGTCGAGCCACACCTCCCAGCCCAGGCCCCAGGCGCCGAGCGTGGGCGACTCCCAATCGTCCTCGACGAAGCGGATGTCGTGCTCGCGAGGGTCGATGCCGAGCTCCTGGAGCGACGCGATGTAGATGTCCTGGATGTCGGCAGGCGAGGGCTTCAGCGCCACCTGGTACTGGTAGTAGTGCTGCAGGCGATTCGGGTTCTCGCCGTAGCGGCCGTCCTTGGGCCGGCGCGATGGCTGGACATAGGCCGCCTTCCACGGCTCCGGGCCGATGGCGCGCAGGAACGTCGCGGTGTGGAAGGTCCCGGCGCCCACCTCCATGTCGTAAGACTGAAGCAGCACGCAGCCCTGGCGATCCCAGAACGCGTTCAGGCGGAGGATGAGGCTTTGAAAGCTGAGCATGGAGCCGGCGATTCTACCGGCTCAATGCGCGCCGGGCGACGGCGAGCGCGCCGGCCAGCACGAGCAGAGAAACGATGACGACCGGCCAATCGGCGTAGCGCGCGTAAGGCGTCGCGCCGGCATAACCCTGCGCGCTCACTTCGAGACGGCCTTCGGCGAACTGCGGAAGGCGCGCCAGCACGCGGCCGTCGCGGTCGATCGCGGCGGTGATGCCGGTGTTGGTCGCGGCGAGGTGCATCCGCCCGGTCTCGACGGCGCGCAGCCGCGCGATCTGAAGGTGCTGGGCCGGCGCGAGCGAATCGCCGAACCAGGCGACGTTCGACACGTTGACGAGGATCGTCGCTTCGCGCACGCGGCGCGCGATCTCGTCGCCGAACGCGTCCTCGTAGCAGATGTTGACGGCGACGCGCTGGCCGGCGGCGCCGATCGGCGGCTGATCGTGCCCGCCGCGCGAGAAGTCCGAGAGCGGGACCTGCAGCACGCTCAGGACCCAGCCGAAGCCCGGGGGAATGAACTCGCCGAACGGCACGAGGTGCGACTTGTGGTACGCCTGCGGCGGCGAGCTGCCGAGCGAAATGACGCTGTTGAAGTATTCGCCGCTCCTGGTGCGGTAGGGCACGCCGAGGAGCAGGTCGCCGCCGTTGCGTTTGGCGACGCTTTCGAGGCGCACGAGGAAGTCGGGCTCGATGCGGTCGAGGAAGCGCGGAATGGAGGTTTCCGGAAACACGATCAGCTTCGCGCCGGTGCTTTCGGCAAGCCGTGCGTAAGCGGCGAGGATCGCCGGGTAGCGCTCGGGGCGAAACTTGAGGTCCTGCTCGATGTTTCCCTGCAGCAGAGCCGCGCTCACCGGCTCGCCGGCGGGCTCGGTCCAATGGACCTCGCGCAACGCTTCCCCGGCGGCGACGATCGCGACGAGAACGGTTGCAAAGACGGCGGGTCGCTGCCGACGAAAAAGCAGCCAGGCCATGCCGCCGAGCGACACGCAGATGAAGGAGAGACCGAGCACGCCGACGAGCGGCGCGTAGCCCTGCAGCGGCCAGCCGACGCTCGCGTAACCCGCGGACAGCCACGGAAAGCCGGTGAAGATCCAGCTGCGCAGCCATTCGAAGAGCGTCCACGCGGCGGGGATCAGGAGCCAGGCGCGTACTGGCGCGGAAGCCGGGATGCGCGCCTGGAGCCATCCTGCCGCGGCCGGAAAGAGCGCGAGAAACGCGCAGAAGAAAAACGTGGCGAGGGCCGCGAGCGGCAGCGGCATGGCGCCGAAGGTATGCAGGCTGACGTAGACCCACGACACGCCCGCGCCGAAGAGCCCGAGGCCGAAGGCGTACCCCGACCAGAAAGCGCGCCGCGGCGTCGCGCCCGACCAGAAGTGGACCAGAACCGCGAACGTGAGCAGCGCGAGCGGAAAGAAGCCAAGCGGCGCGAACGCGAGCACGGTCGCCGCGCCCGCGAAAAATGGGGTCAGAAAAATTGTTCTTATGTTTTCGGCTTGTCGACGAGCAGCGTGTACACGCGGCGCGAGTCGGCGCGCAGCACCTGGAAGCGCACCCCGTCGATCACGACCGTCTCGCCCCGCTTGGGTAGCCGCCCGAGGTGCGAGATGACAAGTCCGCCGCTGGTGTCGACGGTTTCGTCGGGAAGCGCGGAGCCGAGCGCCCTGTTGAGGTCCGCGATCTGGGTCAGCGCTTTCACCCGGTAGCGGCCGCCGGGCTCGGGCAGGATGTTGTCGGAGGCCTCGTCGAAGTCGTACTCGTCCTCGATCTCGCCGACGATCTGCTCGAGCACGTCCTCGATCGTGACCAGGCCGGCGACGCCGCCGTACTCGTCGATCACGATGGCCATGTGGTTGCGGCTGGCGCGGAACTCGCGCAGCAGCACGTTGAGCCGCTTCGCTTCGGGCACGAACACCGCCGGTCGCAGCATCTCGCGCACGTTGAAGCCTTCGTCCCCGGCGTAGTGCCGCAGCAGGTCCTTGGCGAGCAGGATCCCGATCACGTCGTCGCGGTTCTGGTCGATCACGGGGAAGCGCGAGTGGGCGGTCGCGATGACTTGCGGGATGAATTTCTCGATCGGCTCGTTGATGTCGATGAAGTCGACCTGCGCGCGCGGCACCATGATGTCGCGCACCTGCATCTCGGAGACGGTGAGCGCTCCTTCGATCATCGAAAGCGCGTCGGCGTCGAGGATGTGCCGCGAATAGGCGGAGCGCAGCAGGTCCACCAGCTGGTC
>JBIOYV010000146.1:0-21599 GCA_044870335.1 Burkholderiales bacterium
CCCGGCCTGGCACCTCGGCGAGGTGCCCGAGGCGGTTCAGGCGCAGCTCACGCGCCTCTGCGCCCGTTACCTGCTGCACGCCAAGCAGGGCGACGAGCCGCTCGATCCGGTGGCGCGCTTTCACCTCGGCAACGGCGCGTCTCTGGAACGCCTGAACTGGATGGGCGATACCTCCGAGCAGGGCATGGCGCGCGCGGCGGGCCTGATGGTGAACTACGTCTACTGGCTCGCGGAGGTCGAGCGCAACCACGAGCGCTACTTCCGCGAGCACGTGGTCGTCGCGGCGCCGGCGGTGGAGAAGCTCGCGCGCGAGGCTGCGCCCGCTGCCGAAAAGGGCAAGGCTGCGTGAATGAGGCTCGCCCGGTAGGCTCGGGGGAAGGTCGTCTGGCAGAAAACGTGATGCACTTCGCCCGGCTCCTCAGAGCCGCCGGCCTGCGCATCGGCCCCGACCGGGTGGTCGACTGCGTGAAAGCGCTCGAGATGGCGGGCGCCGGCGGGTTCCCGCTGCGGCGCGAGGACTGGTACTGGACCATGTCGGCGGTGCTGCTCTCGCGCAACGAGCAGCGGCCGATCTTCGACCAGGCCTTTCGCATCTTCTGGCGCGATCCGAAGCTCGCCGAGCGGATGATGCAGCTCATGCTGCCGCAGGCCTACGGGCGGGCGCCCAAGCCCGAGGAGCAGCAGAGCCAGCGGCTGACCGACGCGCTTTTCAGCCAAAGACAACAAGAAAGCAAGGCTGAAAAGGTCGAGCTGGAGGCGCGGCTCACCTTCTCCTCGCGCGAGGTGCTGCAGCGCATGGACTTCGACACCATGTCTGCGGCGGAGCTCGCCGAGGCGAAGAAGCTGATCGCCGAACTGCGCCTGCCGCTCCCGGTGGTGCGCACGCGGCGATTCCGGCCGCACCGCGCTGGCAGGCGCATCGATCTTAGAAGGAGCCTGCGCGAAACCCTGCGCGAGGGCGGCGACGTGATCCCGCTGGTGCGTGCCGCGCCGCGCGAGCTGCATCCGCCGCTCGTCGTCCTGTGCGACATCTCGGGTTCGATGAACCCGTACTCGCGCATGTTCCTGCACTTCCTGCACGCAATCACCAACGACCGCGACCGCGTGTCGGTGTTCGTGTTCGGCACGCGCCTCACCAACATCACGCGGCAGCTGCGCCATCGCGACGTCGACGTGGCGATGGCGCGGGTGGCCGAGGCGATCAAGGACTGGTCGGGCGGAACCCGCATCGGCGCCAGCCTGCGCGAGTTCAACTGGCGCTGGAGCCGGCGCGTGCTCGGCCAGAACGCCTGCGTGCTGCTCGTATCCGACGGACTGGACCGCGAGGCAGGCGAGGGGCTCGGCGACGAGATGGAACGGCTGGCGAAGTCCTGCCGCTATCTCGCCTGGCTCAATCCGCTGCTGCGCTACGACAAGTTCGAGGCGCGCCCTGCCGGCGTGCGCGCGATGCTGCCGCACGTGGATCTGTTCCTGCCGGTGCATAATCTCGACAGCCTGCTCGACCTGGCCAAGGCGCTGAGCGGACCGATGACGAGACAACAGGAGACCCGGGCATGGAAATGAGCGCCGAGCAGGTGATTGCGGCCTCCCAGCAGCAGACCTGGGACGCGTTGAACGACCCGGCGATGCTCAAGCAATGCGTGCCGGGCTGCGAGTCGATCGACGCGATCGGCGACAACCAGTATCAGGTGCTGATGGTCGCGCGCGTCGGGCCGGTGAGCGCCAAGTTCAAGGGCAAGCTCACGCTCTCCGACATCCAGCCGCCGAACTCGTACTCGATCTCCTTCGAGGGCCAGGGCGGCGCCGCCGGCTTTGCGAAGGGCGGCGCGCAGGTGCGCCTGTCGCCCGACGGGGAATCGACCCGGCTTGTCTACGACGTGAAGGCAAACGTCGGCGGCAAGCTCGCGCAGATCGGCTCGCGCCTGGTCGACGCCGCGGCGAAGAAGGTCGCCGCCGACTTCTTCCGCAACTTCAACCAGAAGGTGGGCGAGCTGCATGGAAAGAGCAACCCACCCAGCTGACGAGCACGCGGACGCGCATCCCGCGCCGGTGCCGCGCGACCCGGACCTGCCCGCGGTGTCCGACGCCACGCTCATGATGTTCGCTGCAGGCGCGCTGGTCTTGACGCTGCTCGCGCTGTTTTTTCTCGTTGACTGAACTTGAGCGTGGTCGCCAGGATGGACCGGGTGGTGAACGAGTTCGCGGCGCGCTGCCGCTGGTTCCACGAGCCGCTGACCGAGGGCCGGGCGAGGATGTTCGCCATGCAGCACCGCCTCAACACGCGCCAGCGCAATTCGGTGCTGAAGCTCAAGGTGGCCACCAACTGCGACGACTGGGACACGCGCATGCGCATCCTCCAGGCGTGCAGCGAGGAGGTGATCGCCGATCATGCGCACGGCGGCGGCCGGCCGCACTGGGCGATCCTGGAGGATCTCGGCGTGCGCATCGGGCTGCGGCGCAGAGAGCTGACGCGGGCGTTGCCCCTGCCCTCGACCCAGCTCGCCTGGAACGCGTGGGAAGGGCTGATGGCGAACAAGCACTGGCTGGAGGGGATCGTCGCCAACACCTGCGCCGAGCGCATCAACGTGCCAGGCTACGGCAGGGGCGAGTTCAGGCGGCGCGGCTGGTTCGGCATGGAGCGGGGCCGCTGGGGCAGGCTCTTCGGGCTGAGCGACGACGAGCTCGAATTCTTCGAGCTGCATACCGAGGCCGACATCGAGCATTCCGACACCGGCTGGCGCGCCGTCGAGAAATTCGCGAAGAAGCTCCACATGCAGGACGCCGCGGTTGCCGCGTGCGAGCGCAATCTCCACGTGTGGGAGCACTACCTGAACGGCATCGCGGCCGCCGGCGACGCCCGCCGCCGGAAAAAATAGGGACAGACCCTATTTTTCTCGTTTGAGAAAAATAGGGTCTGTCCCTATTTTGTTCGTGCCGTTTTCTTATTTCTCGTTGAGCTTGGGCTGCTTGTCCTTCGGCGGCACGGTCCAGAAGTAGATCGTGCGCCCGTTCGACTCGAGCCGCTTCTCCGGCTTCCACGCGCCCATCTCGAACTGGTGCGAGACGATGCGCGTTCCCGGCCTGAGCTCGTTCCAGAGCTTGGGCCGCAGCTTCACGTTGAGATCGGGCAGCAGGTAGAGCGTAATGACCGTGGCGTCCCTGAAATCGGCGGTGAAGAGGTTCTCCTGCCGGAACTGGACCAGGTTGGTGACGCCGGCCTTCTTCGCGTTCTCGTTCGCCTCGCGGATGCGCTCGGGGTCGATGTCGATGCCGGTCGCCTTGATGCCGTACTTGCGCGCGGCGGTGATCGCGATGCGGCCATCGCCCGAGCCGAGGTCGTAGAGCACGTCGCCTTTCTGCACGTTGGCGAGGCGCAGCATGTCTTCGACCACTTCCTGCGGCGTGGGAACGAAGATGACGTCGGGGTATTGCGTCGCCGGCTGCTTTTGCGCCTGCGCGAGAAGCGGCAGGGGTGCAGCGAGGCTGCACGCCGCCCCGAGCGCGATCAGGATCTTCATGCGGAAATTATGCCTGAGGGTTTATTGCGGCGAGATGCCGCCCGCGAACCGGTTCGAGGTGACCGCGGCGTCGAGCTCGCGTTGCTCGTCGGTATCCTGAGCGAGCGGGCCGTCGGTGAGCGTCGCCTCGATGTCCTCGGTGCCGTGCAGCGCGACCCGTGCCCACATAATCAACACGATGGCGCCGACGATGGCGGCGACCGCTAGGACGGCGACGATCGGATGCTCGTCTTTGGGCGGCCGCGGGAAATCCTCGTGCGTGCAGGCGACCATGGACGTTAGAGCAATACGCCCGTGGTTGGTTCGTTGCCAGCCGACGACGGTCTGGTTCTAATCCCCCGCGATCGTCATGTTCTCGACCAGGATCGAGCCGCACGAGCGGCCGTTGCGCGTCACGACGTCGCTCCCGATGGCGACGATCGCGCCGAACATCTGCCGCAGGTTGCCGGCAATGGTGATCTCCTCCACCGGGAAGCGGATCTCGCCGTCCTCGACCCAGTAGCCGGCCGCGCCCCGGGAATAGTCGCCGGTGACGAGGTTGACGCCCTGCCCCATCAGCTCGGTGACGAGCAAACCTTTGCGCATATGCTTAAGCATTCCGGCGAAATCGGGCCCCTCCGAACGCACGAAGAGATTGTGATGGCCGCCGGCGTTGCCGGTGCTCTTCATCCCGAGCTTGCGCGCCGAGTAGGTGCCGAGAAAATAACCCTCGATCACTCCGGCGCGCACGATGGTGCGATCGCGCGTCGCCACGCCTTCCTCGTCGAAAGGAGCGCTCGCCATCGCCCCGGGCACATGCGGGCGCTCCTCGATATCGACGAGCGGCGCGAACAGCTTCTGACCGAGGCTCTCCGCCAGGAACGAGGTCTTGCGATAGAGATTGCCGCCGTTCACCGCGGAGATGAAGTGGCCGATGAGCTGAAGCGCCACCGGCGCCTCGAACAGCACCGGCGCCTTGCCGGTGGGAATCCTGCGCGCCCCGAGGCGCGCGAGTGTCCGCTGGCCGGCGTAGCGGCCGAGCACCACGGGATCGGCAAGCCGCGCCGGGCTGCGCGCCGCGCTGTACCAGTCGTCGCGCTGCATCAGGCCCTTCTCTTCGGCGATCACCGAGCACGACAGCCAGTGGCGCGAGCCGGGATAGCCGCCGACGAATCCCAGGCTGTTCGCGGTCACGAACTGGGAATGCTGCGCCGAGACGCTCGCCCCTTCGGAGTTGCGGATTTTCTTCGACACCGCGAACGCGGCCGACTCGCAGCGCGTGGCGAGGTCGATCGCCTCCTCGGTGGACAGCGCCCACGGGTGGAACAGATCCATGTCGCGGGCGCCGCGCGCGAGCATGTCCGGGTCGGGCAGACCCGCGCAGTCGTCTTCGGCCGTGTGGCGCGCAATCGCGACCGCCGCCTCGACGGTCTGGCTGACGGCCGCGGGCGAGAAATCGGACGTGCTGGCGTGGCCGCGGCGCGCCCTCGGACGCTCGCCCCAGTACACCGAGACGCCGAGGCTGCGGTCGCGGTTGTGCTCGACGGTGTCGGGCTTGCCCTTGCGCACCGTCACCGACAGGCCGTAGCTCTCCGACACGTCGCAATCGCAGCCGGAGGCGCCGGCGCGCCGCGCCTGGTCTAGCACCGCCTGCGCAAGGCTCTCCAGTTCGCCGCGCCCGCAGGTGAAGCCGTGGTGCTTTGGCATGGGGGCGCTATGATAACTCGCGTGCCGGACGAACCCGTCAGCAAGACCCGCAGGAAGCGCGAAATGCTCGAGCTGCAGGCGCTCGGCGCGGCGCTGGTCGAGCTGCCCGAATCGCAGCTCGGCCAGATGCAGCTCGAAGCCGCGCTGAGGCAGGCGGTGCTCGATGCGAAGCGCATTACGAGCCACGAGGCGAAGCGCCGCCAGCTGCAGTACATCGGCAGGCTGATGCGCGAGGTCGATCCCGAGCCGATCCGCGCGCGGCTCGCCGCGCTCGAAGGCCGCTCGTCGCAGGCCGCGGCCGCGCATCGGCGGCTGGAGGCGTGGCGGGAGCGCCTGCTCGCCGACGACGCCGCGCTCACCCATTTCGCCTCTGAGCATCCCCGCGCCGACCTCCAGGAGATCCGCTCGCTCATCCGCAGCGCGAGGAAGGAGCAGAAGGAAGGCAAGCCGCCGCGCGCCTACCGCGAGCTCTTCAGGGTGCTGAAGACCCTTGAAACTGCAGGCTCTCTTCAAGGCTGACCTCGCGCTTGCGCCGGCGCAGGAGCTCGGCGCCGGGCCGCTCGGGCGCAGGCGCATCATCGCCATCACCGGGGGGCGCTTCTTCGGCGAGCGCCTCTCGGGCCGGGTGCTTCCCGGCGGCGCCGACTGGCAGGTGATTCGCGCCGACGGCGTCGCCGAACTGGACGCGCGCTACACCCTCGAGACGGCGGACGGGGCGCTCGTCTACGTGCGCAACCGCGGCTACCGCCACGGTCCCGCGGAGGTCCTCAAGCGCCTCGGGGCGGGGGAAAATATCGATCCGGCCCGATACTACATGCGCACCACGCCGCTCTTCGAGACGGGCGACGAGCGTTACGCCTGGCTGAACCGCATCGTCTGCGTGGCGAGCGGCGCGCGCCGCCCCGCTGCGGTGGAGCTGGAGGTGTTCGAGGTCGTATGAAGGAAGAGCTGATCGTAGGCCTCGTCTCCGTGAGCGACCGCGCCTCTGCAGGCGTGTACAAGGACGAGGGCATCCCGGCGCTGAAGGCCTGGCTCGGCGCGGCGATCGCCGCGCCCGCATGGCGCGACGAGACCCGCCTCATCGCCGACGAGCAGCCGCTGATCGAGGCGACGCTGAAGGAGCTGGTCGACCGCGCGGGCTGCCATCTCGTGCTCACCACCGGCGGCACCGGGCCGGCGCCGCGCGACGTGACCCCGGAAGCGACGCTCGCGGTCGCCGACAAGGTGATGCCCGGATTCGGCGAGCAGATGCGCCAGATCAGCCTGAAATTCGTTCCGACCGCGATCCTCTCCCGCCAGGTGGCGGTGGTCCGCAAGGGTGCGCTGATCATCAACCTGCCGGGCCAGCCCAAATCGATCCGCGAGACGCTGGAAGGCCTGAAGGACGCGGGCGTGCACGGCATCTTCTCCGCGGTGCCGTATTGCGTCGACCTCATCGGCGGCCCGTACATCGAGACGCACGAATCGGTCGTGAAGGCGTTCCGGCCGAAGTCCGCCCAGAGAAAGCCGGCATGAACTTCATCTGGACGGAGCTCCTCCTTCTTCTGGCGCTGCTTCCGGTCCTGGTCGCCCTGTATCTGTACATCCTGCGGCGGCACCAACGCCGCGCGGTGCGCTTCGCGAGCCTCGCGCTGGTGCGCGCCGCCATGCCGGGCGCGGCGCGCTGGCGGCGCCACCTGCCCGCGGCGCTGCTGCTCGCGGCGCTCGCCGCCGCGATTTTCGCGCTCGCGCGCCCGAGCGCGGTCATCACCCTGCCCTCGCAGCAGCGCACCATCATCATGGCGATCGACGTCTCGCTCAGCATGCGCGCCACCGACGTGCAGCCCAATCGCCTCGCCGCGGCGCAAGCGGCCGCGAAGTCCTTCATCGAAGAGCTGCCGTCCGACCTGCGCGTAGGCATCGTGTCGTTCGCCGGCACCGCGCTCCTGATCCAGAAGCCGACGAACAACAAAGACGACCTCATCGCCGCGCTCGAGCGGCTGCAGCTCGACCGCCACACCGCGATCGGCAGCGGCATCGTGATGTCGCTCGCGACCCTGTTCCCCGACGAGGGAATCGACCTCGAGTCGATGGTGCTCGGCAGCCGCCAGTCCTGGCGCACCAACCGGCCCCCGGAGAAGAAGGCCGAGAAAAAGGAGGTGAAGCCGGTCCCGCCGGGCTCCAACACCTCGTCGGCGATCGTGCTGCTCACCGACGGACGGCGCACCACCGGCCCGGATCCGCTGGACGCGGCGCGCATGGCCGCCGACCACGGCATCCGCGTATTCACCGTCGGCTTCGGCTCGCCCGCGGGCGGCCCGGCGATGATGGACGGCTACTCCATCTACATGGCGTTCGACGAGGCCACCCTCAAGGCGATCGCGGAGCTCACCGAGGCGCAATATTTCCATGCCGCGAGCTCCGACGAGCTGAAGAAGGTCTACCAGGCGCTGAGCGGCAAGTTCGTGCTGGCCAAGGAACAACGCGAGGTCACTGCGCTCGCGACCGCGTTGGCGGCGCTGCTCGCGCTCGCGGCGGGCGGCTTCTCGCTCGTCTGGTTCAACCGGCTGTGAAGAGGCCGGCGGCGAAGCGCAGCCACAGCAGCGCGAGCACCACGCCGCTCGCGGCGTAGGCCCCCAGTCGATGGAACACGTTGTTGTAGGTGAGATGCACGAGGCTGTGGGCCACGCGCAACGCGAAGTACAGCCACGCCAGCGCGACCGCATGGGCGTCGACGCTGAGGGTGACGTAGAGCGCGATGCAGACCACGTAAAAGAGCATCGGCAGCTCGAGCAGGTTCATGAAGTTGCGGTTGGGAAGCGACACCGCGCCGGGCACGCGTGCGGACTCGCCGAAGCGGAAGTCGCCGGCATTCACCTCGCCCCGGGCCCCGGCGCGGAACCGGGCAATGGGTATGAGCAGCAGCACAGCGAACGTCCACGCGGCGAGCGCGGCCATCGGGAAGAAAATAGCGATTTGATTCACAATCCGTCTCCCCTCAGCCTATTTCCTCACAGTGAACCCCATGCAAGCGGTGGAAATCAATACCGGGGCGAATCCCCGGGCGAGCGTCATCTGGCTGCACGGCCTGGGCGCCGACGGCCACGACTTCGAGCCGATCGTTCCGGAGCTCGAGCTCGACCAGCCGGTGCGCTTCGTCTTCCCCCACGCGCCGGTGCGTCCGGTCACGATCAACCAGGGCATGCGCATGCGCGCCTGGTACGACATCCTGCAGTTCGGCCCGGGGCCCGAGGACGAGGCCGGAGTGCGCGCCTCGCAGAAGCTGCTCGAGGCGATGATCGCCGCCGAGAAGCAGCGCGGCATCGGCACAATCGTGCTCGCCGGATTCTCCCAGGGCGGGGCGATCGTGCTGCAGACCGCGCTGCGCCACCGCGAGCGCCTTGCGGGCGTGCTCGCGCTGTCGACCTACCTCCCGTTGCATAGGACGCTCGAGGCCGAGCGCAGTCCGGAGAACCGGGAAGTGCCCATCTTCATGGCGCACGGCGAGCACGACGAAATCATTCCGCTGGCGCGCGCGGAGCAGTCGCGGCAGTTCCTGGAGCGCCTGGACTACAAGGTGCAGTGGCATCCCTACCCGATGCCGCACTCGGTGTGCCCGGAGGAAATCGCCGATATCTCGGCCTTTCTGCGGGAGATCTTGTAACGCGGCACAATGGCGCCATGGCGCAGCCGAGCATCCCGGGCTACCGGGTGCTGCATCCCATCGGGCAGGGCGGCCAGGCGATGGTCTATCTCGCCGAGCGCGCCGCCGACGGCGCCACCGTCGCGCTCAAGGTCCTCGACCGCCGCGCGCGCCAGGACCGCGTCTACCTCGAGCGGCTGAAGCGCGAATACCGGGTGCTCGCGTCGATCGACAATCCGTACGTCGCCAAGATCTACGACCAGGACTTCGGCGGCGAGCTCGCCTACATCGCCATGGAATTCGTGCCCTCGGGCACGCTGGCGGGCCGCATGCGCGACGGCTTCGAGGTGCGCGACGCGCTGCGGCTCGTGGGGCAGATCGCGCACGCGCTCGAGGCGATTCACGCCGCCGGAATCGTGCACCGCGACCTCAAGCCCGCGAACATCCTGTTCCGCGCCGACGGCCGCCCGGTGATCGTCGACTTCGGGCTCGCCAAGGATCTCGGCGCCCACTCCACCCTGACGATCGCCGGCCAGCTCCTCGCGACGCCGCGCTACATGAGCCCGGAGCAGTGCCTCAACCTGCCGGTGGACGGGCGCTCCGACCTCTACAGCCTCGGGGTCATGTTTTATGAGATGCTGACCGGCCTGCGTCTGTATGACTCCGCCAACCCCGCCAGCGTCGTCAACATGCACGTGAACGCGCCAGTGCCGCGGCTGCCCGCGCACCTCGCCGAGCACCAGGCCCTGCTCGACGGCCTGCTCGCCAAGAAACCGGAGGCGCGATTCCAGTCTGCCGGCGCCATTGCGCGCCTGATCTCGCCGTGAATCCGGAAGAGCAGCAGTATCTCGACCTGCTCGCCGAGGTGCTCGAGCACGGCGCCCGCAAGAGCGACCGCACCGGAACCGGCACGCTGTCGGTGTTCGGCAGGCAGCTGCGCTTCCGGCTCGAGCCGACCTTCCCGCTGCTCACGACGAAGAAGCTGCATCTCAAGTCCATCATCTACGAGCTGCTGTGGTTCCTGCGCGGCGACACCAACGTGAAGTGGCTGCGGGAGCGGGGCGTGACGATCTGGGACGAGTGGGCCGACCCGGCAGGAGAGCTCGGGCCGGTCTACGGCTACCAGTGGCGCCACTGGCGCACGCCGGAGGGCGGGGAGATAGACCAGATCGCCAAGGTGCTCGAGTCCCTGAGGAACAAGCCCGATTCGCGCCGCCACATCGTCAGCGCCTGGAATCCCGCCGACGTCGAGCGCATGGCGCTTCCGCCGTGCCATGCGCTGTTCCAGTTCTATGTCGCCGACGGCCGGCTTTCGTGCCAGATGTACCAGAGGAGCGCCGATCTCTTCCTGGGCGTGCCCTTCAATGTCGCCTCCTACGCTCTGCTCACGCGCATGGTGGCGCAGGTCACCGGGCTCGCGGCCGCCGAGTTCGTGCTCACGCTGGGCGACGCGCATCTCTATCTCAACCACGTGGCCCAGGCGCGCGAGCAGCTTGCGCGTCCCCCGCGCCCCTTCCCGCGCATGCGCCTCAACCCGCAGGTGGGCGAGCTCGCCGATTTCGGCTACGAAGACTTCACGCTCGAGGGCTACGAGCCGTATCCGGCGATCAAGGCGCCGATCGCGGTCTAGGGCGTCGAAACCAGGCGACCCGCTGTAGCGGCGCCGCCGACGGCGCTGCGGCATGGCGATTGCTCGTCGTAGAGCAAGCGATGTTCGTCACCAGCCTCAAGTGGAAGTTCGACGCCGAGTCGATCCGCGGCACGCCGCGCACCCAAGGGGTGTTCGGCCTGTGGGACGAGGACCGCATCGTGTACATCGGCGCCACCGCGCGCAGCGTTTTCCTGCCCGAAGCGCTGGGCGAGCTGCTCGGCCTCAAGCGCCGCGGCATCATCCACGCGACCCACTTCACCTGGGAAATCACGATCACGCCGAGAAGCTGGGCGGGCGAGCTGCTGCGGCTGCACTTCAACAAGCACGGCGCGCTGCCGCTTTACAACCAGCCGGCGAGCGCCCTGCAGCTCCTGCGGGGCGACGCGGCCGCGTCCACGAGCCTGCCCCTGCCATGAACGCCAAGGGCCTGCTGCAAAACAAGTACGTCGGCATGCTGAAAGACGCCGTGACCGCCTGGTGGAACGACCAGGCCCCGAGCAAGGGCGCGGCGCTCGCCTACTACTCGATGTTCTCGATCGCGCCGCTGCTCTACCTGATCATCTCGATCGCGGGCCTCTTCTTCGGCCCCGATGCGGTGCGCGGCATGGTGTTCGAGCAGATCGCCTCGCTCATGGGTCAGAACGGCGCCGAGGCCATCCGCGAGATGCTGGCGCATGTGAGCGAGCCGAAGACCGGCAGCATGACGACGGTGGTGAGCATTGCGGTGCTGCTCTTCACTGCCTCCAGCGTCTTCGGGCAGCTCCAGACCGCGCTCGACACGATCTGGCGCGTTCCGGAGGCGGAAAAGCGCAAGGAACAGGCGAACGGCGTCTGGAGCTTCGTGCGCTCCCGGTTGCTGACGTTCGGTATGGTGCTCGGCCTCGCCTTCCTCGTGACGGTATCGCTTCTTCTCAGCGCGGCGCTGAGCGCCTTGGGCAAATGGTGGGCACCCTTGGTCGGCCAGTGGGAGCCCGTCGCGCATGTGCTGGACATCGTCGTAAATTTCGCCGTTCTGACGGTGGTGTTCGGCGCGATCTACAAGCTGATGCCGCGCGCGCACATCCATTGGCGCGACGTGTGGGTGGGCGCTCTCGTGACGGCGCTGCTCTTCGTCATCGGCAAGTTCCTGATCGGGCTGTACCTCGGCAAGGGCGACGTGGGCTCGAGCTTCGGCGCGTTCGGCTCGATCGTGATCGTGATGGTGTGGGTCTACTATTCGGCGCAGATTTTCCTGCTCGGCGCCGAGTTCACCTGGGTGTACGCGCACGCGCGCGGATCGCGCCGCGGCGAGCAGCCGCAGAAGGCGAATCTCGGCGAAGCGATGGCGCCCGCGCCGGCTTCGGCGCCGGTCGTCGCGCCGGCGCGCGCGGCGCCCCTCGGCGAGCGGCGGCGGGCGTGGGACTCGCAAAACGCGCTGGTCCACGCGCTTCAGCGCAACGGCCTCTTCGGCGTGACGGTCGCCGCCGCGTTTCTCGGCGGCGCCCTGTTGAGGGTCGTGACCTCGCGTTGACGCGCTTCCGACGCGTTCTGTACAGGCAAAAAAAAGGGCCCGGCTTATGGGGGGGCAGCGCGGGCCCAGGGGAGACGGTAACGTGGCTTTGGACCGGTCAGGGCATCAGAAGCTGCCTCGGATCCAGAGCTGCACGACGTAGAGCAGGCCGGCCGCCGCGAACCCATAGATCGCGACGTCGGCGAATTGCGTGCGCCGGCGCGGCGAGGTGCCGCGCGAGAACCAGGCGAGCGCGACTACCATGAGCAGGGAGCCGAGCGCCGCTACGCCTGCGGAGAGGCTGCGGCCGAACGCCTGCGCCACCCAGCCCTCGGGCGAGATGATTTTGTAGATGGTGCCGCCGATGCCAAGGAGCACGAGCGCCAGGATGACGAACCCCAGGCAGGCTTGCGCCAAGGCGAACGCTTCCTGCTTGATTCGCATCTCGGTCATTGGAGCAACCCGGTCGCCAGCAGCACGCCCGCGACCGCCAGTGCGAGCAGCACCATGGTGGCAATCGACAAGGCAGGATGAACGTGCTGGATGTACTTGGGATCCATGACGGGTCAATTGTTCTGCATAGCCTCCTGCAATCAGCGTGCCAAGAACCGTTTACCTAGTACGATCAGCGCATTGCGGACAGGTCGGAGAAAGCGTTACAGGTCATTCATGCAAAAATCGTCGCCGCGTAACGACGGGAAGTCGCATATCCCGGCCAACCCCCTTGATCCACAAGTGTCTTTCGTGTCGCCCGTTCCCGACTGCTCAGGCGAACAATGAAGCTTTCGATCCTCGATCAGTCCCCGGTCATCGGGGGCCACGACGCGCGACGCGCGATCATGGAGACGCTGGCGCTCGCCCGCCGCGCCGAGGCACTGGGCTATTACCGCTATTGGCTGGCCGAGCACCATGCGATCGCCGCGCTGGCCGACCCCTGTCCCGAGGTGCTCGTGGCGCGCCTGGGCGCCGAGACCTCCAGACTGCGCATTGGGACCGGCGGGGTCCTGCTGCCCTACTACAGCGCCTTCCGCACCGCGGAGGCATTTCGCATGCTCGAGGCGCTCTATCCCGGGCGCATCGACCTGGGTGTCGGGCGCGCCCCCGGGGGCGACGCCCGGACCGCGCGGGCAGTCGCCGGCGGCGGTTTTCCGGACGCCGAGCAGTTTCCGCAGCAGGTCTGGGAGCTCGCCGCCCATCTCGCCGGCAGGCTGCCCACCGACCATCCTTACAAGCACGTCAGGCTCCAGCCCGAAGTCCCGACGGCGCCGGAGATCTGGCTCCTCGGCTCGTCGGACTACAGCGGCGCACTCGCGGCCCAGCTCGGCATGGCGTTCGCCTTCGCCCATTTCATCAACCCACGCGGCGGCGAGGAGGTGATGCATGCCTATCGCGAGCATTTCCGGCCCGGTCACGAGCTCTCGCCCCGAGCCATGGTCTGCACGTTCGCCATCTGCGGCGAGGACGACCAGGACGCCGAGCGCCTGGCGCAGCCTATCGACCTGCGGCGACTGCACATGGCGCTCAATATCGACTCGGCGGTGCCCACGGCCGAGGAGGCCGCGGCCCACCCCTACACCGTCGCGGAGCGCGAATATGTCGCCGGCCAGCGGGCCCGGGCGGTCATCGGCGGTCCGCGGCGGGTGCGCGATGAGCTCGAGGCGATGGCCCGGCGCTACGGCGCCGATGAGCTTATGGTGCTCACCATTACGGGCGACTACGCCTCGCGCATGCACTCGTACGAGCGGCTAATAGGGGCGTTCTAGTCAGCGGGGCCTTCTAGAAGCTTCTCGATCTGGGCATAGCCGTTGGCGCGCGCGTAATCGAGCGCGCTCCTGCCAACGCCGTTTTTCGCCTGAGGCTCCTTGGTGCGGGGCAGCAGCAGGCGGGCGAGCTCGAGATGGCCGCCGTCGGCCGCCGCGTGCAGCGGCAGGCTGCCCTTGCGGTCCCTGGCGTTGGCGTCGGCGCCGCGCGCGAGCAGCCGCTGCGCCACCGCGACATGGCCGCTCAGGGCCGCCCACATCAGGACCGATTCGCCGTCGTTATTCTGCGCGGCCGGGTCGGCACCGGCGTCGAGCAGCAGCTCGGCGACCGAGGCGTCCGCGTCCAGCGCGGCAAAGTGGAGCGGCGTCTCGCCGTTCTTGGAGCGCGCATTGACCTCGGCGCCGCGCGCGAGCAACGACTCGGCGAGGGAGCGCATGCCCTTTTCCGCCGCGCGGTGCAGCGGCGTGTCGCCCGCCGCATTGCGCGCCCTGACGTCGACCCCTCCGGCGCGCACCAGTGCGAGCGCCGCGGCCGCATCGTCCTGCTCGATCGCGCGCCACAGGGCCTCCTCGGACGCCAACACGCGGGTCGAGAACTGGACCAGCAGGAGAGCCGTCATGATCCACAGCGCGCCGCGCAGCCAGCGCCGGTAGGTCGGCGCGTCGATGCGGCTGCGCACGCGCATGCCGGCGAAGAGCGCCGCCACCGAAGGCACGGTGAGCGCGCCGATCAGGAGCCAGCCGCGCGGGCTGATCTCGCCCGACATCGCCCAGGTCGCGGTCTGGGCGCCCTTGCCGAGCGAGAAGCAGAGGTTCAGCGTCTGCACGATCTGCGCCGGCGCGAGGCCGAGCAGCATGAAATAGATCAGCAGGACCGGGCCGGCGACGTTCGCGACCGCCTCGCACACCCCGGCGACGAAGCCGAAGGCCGCGCCGAACGGCATGCGCAGCCGCTGCAGCAGCGCGCTGCTGCCGCGGCCGACGCGGTCGAGATTGAGGTAAAGAAGGATCACCCCCGCGAGTATGAGGAGAAACGGCTCCGGGGGCATGGCCAGGAGGATGCGCGTGCCGAGCCAGGCTCCGAGCGCCGTGGCGAGCGGCAAGAACCAGAATTCCCGCACGATCGACGAGAGGGCGACGGCGACGATCGGGAAGCCGAAGCCGATCAGCGCAGGGCCGAGCTCGGCGCTCATGCGCTGGCGAGGAGCTCGGCGAGGTGCAGGGTCGGCCTGGCGGCGAGGCCCTCGATCTGCTCGCGGCAGGAAAATCCGCTCGCCACCACCGTGGCGTCCGTTGCCGCTTGCAGCGCCGGCAGCAGCGCGAGCCCGGCGATCCGCCGCGAGGTTTCGTAGAACTCCGGGCGGTAGCCGAACGAGCCCGACATGCCGCAGCAGCCGGTGTCGGGCGTCAGGACCTCGGCGCCGGCCTTTCGCAGGAGCTCCACGTCGTCGCCGTTGCCCCAGAGCGCTTTCTGGTGGCAGTGCGCGTGCGCCAGCACTTTCCCGGAGACGTTCGCCTGGAAGCCCCTGCGGTTCAGGAACTCGCCGAGCGACACGACGCCCTTCGCGAGCCGCCCGGCGCGCGCATCGCCGCGGAAGAGCTGGTGCAGCTCGTCGCGAAAGACGGAAAGGCAGCCCGGCTCGAGCACCACGACCGGCAGGCCCCGCTCGAGCTGCGGCGCGAGCGTATCGAGCACCCGCGCGAGCGTGGCCCTGGCACGCTCGATCATGCCAAAGTCGTAGTAAGGCCTGCCGCAGCACAGGTGCGCGGGAGGAAGCTCCACCGCGCAGCCCGCATCCTCGAGCACCTTCTGCGCCGCCGCGGCGGTTGCCGGGCGAAAGTGGTTGTTGAACGTATCGTCGAAGAGGACTACGGGCTCGCCCCGCATTTCCGACTTGAAGCTCGCGCGAAAGGTCCGGGCGGCGAACTTCGGCAACGAGCGCCCGGGCGACACGCCCGCCACGCGCTTGGACAGGGCCATGCCGGAGACGGCATTCGCGAGCCAGGGCACCGTCGAGGCGAGCGGTGCCCACTCGCCGATGCGTCCCATCGACCATGCCTGGCGCGGTCGGCTGCGTCCTTCGTAGTAGTGCGACATGAACTCGGCCTTGTACGCCGCCATGTCGGTGTGCGTCGGGCAGTCGCTGCGGCAGCCCTTGCACCCGAGGCACCACTCGAGCGCCTCCTTCACTTCCTCGCTCTTCCAGAGCGTCGTGATGAGCTCGCCGCGCAGCATTTCGGCAAGCAGGCGCGCGCGCCCGCGGGTCGAATAGCGCTCCTCGCGCGTGCCGCGATAGCTCGGGCACATGGTGCCGCCCTTGGAAGCGCGGCACTTCCCCATCCCCACGCAGTGCCCGACCGCGCGCGCAAAGCCTTCTCCCTCGGGCGTAACAAAAGAAAACTTGGTGGTGAGGGTGACGGGCTTGTATTGCGGCCCGAGGCGCAGATGCTCGTCGACGCGAAACGGGTCGACGATCTTTCCCGGGTTCATCCGGTTGGCCGGATCCCAGGCCGCCTTGAATTCGCGAAACGCCTGCATCAGCCCCTCGCCGAACATGAGCGGCAGGAACTCCGCGCGCGCGTGGCCGTCGCCGTGCTCGCCCGAAAGCGAGCCGCCGTACTTCACGACCAGCTCGGAGGCTTCGCGCAGGAAGCGGCGCCAGTGGGCCACGCCCTCGCGGCTTCGCAGATCGAAGTTGATGCGCGCGTGGACGCAGCCGTCGCCGAAGTGGCCGTAGATCGAGGTTCGATAGCCGTAGCGCGCGACGACGCCGCTGAATTCGCGCAGGTAGCCGCCGAGCCGCATCGGATCGACCGCGGCATCCTCCCAGCCCACGATCGGGTCCGGCGCGCGGCCGGCGAGGTTGAGCGCGGTGGCCGACGCACCCGTCTCGCGGATGGTCCACAGGCGCGTCATGAGGTCCCGGTCGGTGACGACGAGCCCCGGCAGCGCGCGTGCTCTTTCGAGCGCCTCCTCGATCGAATCGCCGCCGAACTCCACCATGAGCCAGGCCTTGCCCGGCGGCAGCAGCGCAATGTCTGCCAGCCTCAGCGCGCGTTCGCGCAGCCCGCCGATGATGGCTTCGTCGAGCCCCTCGCAGGCGATCGGCGCGGCGGCGAGCACCTCGGGGACGGCGTCGCCCGCGGCGAAGATGTCGGGAAAGCCGCGCACCACGAGCACGCGGTGGCGCGGACTCTTCACCAGGCGCGCCTCGGCCTGCAAGGTGAGCGCGCAGGTTCCCTCCGAGCCGACCAGCGCGCGCGCGACGTTGAAGCCGTTTTCCGGAAGCAGCTCGTCCAGGTTGTAGCCCGAGACGCGCCGCCGGATGCGCGGGAAGCGGCTGCGGATGAGGGGAGCGTACTTTGCCGCGATGCGTTGCAGTGCGGAATAGATCTCGGCCTGTCGGCCCCCCAGCGACAGGATGCGCCGCATCTCGACAGCGTCGGTCGGACCACACCAGAAGCGCGCGCCGTCGTAGGTGAGCACCTCCAGGCGCTCGATGTTCTCGACCGTCTTGCCCGCCATCAACGAGTGCGGGCCGCACGAGTTGTTGCCGATCATGCCGCCGAGGGTGCAGCGTGAATGGGTCGCCGGATCGGGAGCGAACGTAAGGCCGTGGGTTTCGGCAGCCTCGCGCAGCGCGTCGCACACCGCGCCGGGCTCGATTCGCGCCGTGCGCGCCCCCTCGTCGAGGGCGAGCACGCGGTCGAGGTACTTCGAGCAGTCGATGACCACGGCGGCGTTGACGCTCTGGCCGCACATCGACGTGCCGCCGCCGCGCGGCAGGATCGCGGCATCGTGCGCGCGGCAGAGCGCGACCGCGGCGACGACATCCTCGGCGCTGCGCGGCAGAACTATGCCGACCGGCACCTGCCGATAGTTCGATGCGTCGGAAGCGTACGCTGCACGCGCCGCATCATCGAAGCGAACCTCGCCCGCAATCGCGGAGCCGAGCGCTACGCCGAGTCGCCGAACATCTACCATCGATAGCCATTCTGGCACAGCGTGTCTGCTAGACCGGGCGGATGCCCGACGCTAGATTGCGAACGGCTTGATTCCTGCTACTGGTTCGTCTGCCTTTCACTTCTCATGTCAACCGTTCGCCAAATCTCATCCTAGGAGCACAAATGAAATCCGCTTGGGCAAGAACAATCTGTCGCCTGTTGATCGTGCTGATGGTCTGGACCCCGTATCAGGTGGCGCAGGCCGGAATGATCGGTACCGATCAGGCAACCGCCGTTTCGTCGCAGGCCGACCGCGCCGCGGTGCTGAGCTTCGTCTCGCGCGCCGACGTGGCGGGCGAGCTCCAGGCCATGGGCCTCGACGCCGCAACCGCGAAGGACCGCGTCGCCGCGATGACCGACGCCGAAGTGGCGTACCTGGCCGGGAGAATCGAGCGGCTGCCCGCGGGCGCCGACACCGCCGGTGTTATCCTCCTCATCCTCATCATCGCCGCGATCTGGTGGGTCTGGAAACGCTAACGCACCTCGGCCGCAAGACTGCACAGAACGCCCGCATGATCGCGGGCGTTCTTGTTTGCGCCTGCGCGCTCGCGCTGTCGGGTTGCGCGAGCATGTGGCCTCAGGCCGCGGAGCTGCGCCGCGCTCTGCCGCAGGGGATTCCGGAACGCACCGAGCTGCGCGAAGTGCCGTTTTTCCCGCAGGAGGAGTACCAGTGCGGCCCGGCAGCGCTCGCGACCCTGCTCGCGGCCTCCGGGGTCAAGGTCACGCCGGAGGATCTCGTGCCGCAGGTCTACCTTCCGGAGCGCAAAGGGAGCCTGCAGGTGGAGATGCTCGCGGCGGCGCGCCGGCACGGCCTGGTCTCGTACCAGCTCGCGCCGCGCTTCGAAGACCTGCTGCGCGAGCTTGCCGCGGGCAATCCGGTGATCGTGCTGCAGAACCTCGGCGTGGGCGATGGCTGGCATTACGCCGTCGCGGTCGGCTACGACTACGACAGCGGCATGCTCGTCCTGCGCTCCGGCACCACCGAGCGGGAGCTGATGCCCTTCACTGTGCACGAGGTCGTCTGGAAGCGCAGCAACTACTGGGCGATGGTCGCGCTGCCGCCCGAGCGCATCGCGGCCACCGCCGACGAGAGCCGCTGGCTGAGCGCGGTGGCGGCGATGGAGCGGACCGGAGAGGCGGCGAACGCGCGCCTTGCGTACGGCAGCTTCCTCAAGCGCTGGCCCGAGAACGTGAGCGCGGCCGTCGGGCTCGCCAATTCGCACTATGCCCTGGGTGCGCTGCCTGAGGCCGAGCGCGTGCTGCGCGACGCCATGAAGCGCGCGCCCGATTCGGTGATCGTGCTCAACAACCTCGCCCAGACTCTTTCCGATCAGGGGAAGAACGAAGAAGCGCTGCCGCTCATCGAGCGCGCCGTCGAGCAGACCGGCGGGACGGCCAGCCCCTATTCCAAGGCCGTGCTGGAGACGCGCGACACGATTCGCCGGCGGCTGGCTTCCAAATAGAGCTAGGGGCACGAGCCCGCCTCACGCCGCGAGGGTAAGCGGGTCGTGCGCAGCAAGGACCGGCGGAACCGGGCAGTCGAGCGTCGCCGCGATGGCGCGCAGGAGCTCGGCTTCGGCGACGCGCAGCCTGCCGTCGGCCATGACCGTCTCCACGCAAGCCCGAAGCAGCGCCGGCTTGGCGAAGGGTGCCAGCAACCGCAGCCGCTCGAGCGACGCCGAAACGCGCGCGCTGGTCAGTTTCTCGTCGGCCGACGGCGCTTCCCATCCGAGCTCGAGCACGCGCGCACCCGCGGCGAAGGCCTTCCCCGAGGTGTCACCCGAAACGCGCGCCACCAGCGTTAGCAGCGCACGAGCGTCATCGGCAATCTCCTCGATCCGGCGGTAACGCGTCGCGATCGGCTCGCCCGCGCCCTCGCGCAGGCGCTGCCGCAGAAGCGTCAGCAGGACGAATTCGTGCAGCGTCACGCGCGCGTCGCGCTCCACCAGCGAGGCGAATTCTGTCAGGAACCGATCGCGCTGCGGTTGCGGCTGGGCCTTCACCGCCGGCACCGCGAGCTCGGCGAGCGTCAGCGCGTGCGCTCGCGCAATGGTATCCACCAGCGCACCCAGCTCGCCTGACGGTTCGGAGAATCCCCCCAAGGCAAACAAGACCCGTTCGGCTTCCGGGGCGCTGCGCAATGCCTGGCGCAGCCGCGGGGGCAGGCCTTCGAGCAGCCGCCTGCCGAAATCGACGTGGTCGCGGGTCGGCCGGCCCACGCTCGCCACCACCTCGGCCGGCGCCGTGCGCACGTTCTTGACCACGTTCCCCGCGCCGTCGAGCACCGCGACTTCGGCCCGGCGGCCGTGGCGCCGGACGCGATAGTCCTCTCGCAGGAAGCGGGGATGCACCCGGCGGATGCGCTCGTCGATCGGCGGGTGGGTGGCGAAGCCGAACCAGTTTCCCACGGCCGGCGCAAAGAACATGTGCGCGAGGCCCGGCGCGTGTGCGGCGAGCACCGCGGTGCGCGCGTGCAAGGCGACGATCGAGTCGAGGGCGCCCGCGATCGCGTCGGCGTTGCGCGTGAACTGCACGCTTGCGGCGTCGGCGAGGAGCTCGCGCTGGCGCGACACGGCGGCCCGGATCGCGCTTGCGGCCAGCGTGCCCGGAAAGCCGATGAACGCTACCGCCGCGGCGAACACCGCGGCGAACGCCGCCGGACTGCCCTCCTCGCCCGCCGCCCGCTGTGCCCGGGCCGAGGCGAAAAACAGCGCCTCGGCCTCGTCGCCCAGCCAGGTGAGGCCGGCGAGCAGCGCGGCGAGGCGCAGGTTGAGCGCCATGTCGCCGTTCAGGATGTGGCTGAACTCGTGCCCCATGACGCCCTGCAGCTCGTCGCGCGAGAGCTTGTCGACCGCGCCCGCGGTGACGACGATCACGGCCTCGTTCGGCGAGTACCCGGCGACCAGGGCGTTGACCGCGTCCTCGTGGCGGATGACGTACACCGGCGGAACCGAGACGCCCGAGGCGATCGACATCTCTTCCACCACGTTGAGGAGCTTGCGCTCGGCGGGCGACGCGCGCTCGGGATCGACGTAGGCAGCGCCGAGCAGATCCGCGACCGCGTGTCCGCCCTCGCGGAACTGCCACATGCGGTAGGCCGAGACCCAAAGGATGCAGCCGGCCACGAGCGCAGCGATGCCCACGGCGAGCCGCCACGACAGGAGCGCACCTACCGAGGCATAGCTCGCCACGGTGAGCGCCACCGCAACGAGGTACCAGAGCACGAGCCAGCGGGAGGTGCTGCGGCTGCGCTCCTGCTGTTCGAAGAAATCCAAGCTACCGGAGCGAAACCTTCGGCGCGGCGCGCTGGTCGGAGGACTCGGTCGCCTGCAGGAGCTCCGCCGGCGCGAACCCGAGCAGCCTGGCGAAGAGGGTTTCCGGGAAGGACTCGAGCCGGGTGTTGTACTGCATCACCGAGTCGTTGTAGGCCTGGCGGGCGAATGCGACCTTGTTCTCGGTGCTGCTGAGCTCCTCCTGCAGCGTGGCCACGCTCTCGTTCGCCTTGAGGTCGGGATAGTTCTCGAAGAGCGCGACCAGCCGGCCGAGGGCGCCGCCGAGGGCGCCTTCGGCGTGCGCCAGGCCCTGCATTGCCGCCGGGTCCCCCGGCGCCGCGAGCGCGCGCTGCGCTGCGCTGACCGCGCTGCCGCGCGCCTTCACAACCGCGTCGAGCGTCTGGCGCTCGTGCTGCAGGTAGCCCTTGACCGACTCGACCAGGTTCGGGATCAGGTCGTGCCGGCGCTGGAGGGCGGCCTCGATCTGCGCCCAGCTGTTGTCCACCGCGTTGCGGCGGGAGATCATCCGGTTGTAGGTGAACCAGGCTGCGATCGCCAGCAGCAGGACGATCCCCACGATGATCAGGACGAGAGCC
>JBIOYV010000147.1:0-4283 GCA_044870335.1 Burkholderiales bacterium
CCCAATCTTTCGTACAGGACAGGTCGAAGATCAAAGCCACTCGAGGGATATGAAACCCTTAGGGACTTCTGCGCCGCTTCCCGATTTTCCGAACTGGGTCCCCGCCTTCGCGGGGACGACTTCTTCAGGCCTTCGCGGGCACCAGCACCACGTCGCTCCCGAGCGCTTCAGTCGGGAGCCTAGGCCGGAATCGACATATGCGAGCGTGGGGAGCCGCCGAAGTCGGGAGAACGACTACCGGCTGTAGAAAAGCAACTACCGATTACAGCAGCGGAATAAAGGGGTCAGAGCAATTTCCTTGTAACACTGGAAATTGTTAACCTGCTTGGCCCCGACACAAGGCCGCACCGCTATGGCTTCCGGCGAACCCCTTGGCTTTCCTTGGAACGCAACGGCTCCCGCCGAATGGATGCGCACGTGGCAAGCGATGTGGCGTATCGCCCCGGACAACCTGGCGCAATCGATCCTGCAGGGATGGACGTTGAACATCAATAGCAACAACTCCGCCGCGCCTCAGACCGAGGTGGAGGTGGTGGCCAGGCACAGCTACGGTCGCCAGCTCGGTCGCGTGTCCGACGCGCTCGAGCTTCTGATAGAGGAGCGCCATGGGAAGGCGCCCGAGGACAAGCGCTTCGCGGACTTCCTCGCCATGAAGCAGGAGATCGACAGGGTGAAGCAGGACGCCGCCGCCGCAAGGGTCGAGCGGATCGTCATGGACCTCGCGTTGCTGAAGGCGCAGGACCAGGAGCAGTACGTGCGCTTGCGCGATGCGCTGCGGGAAGCGTTGAAGTAGCCTGCTCACAAGATTTGATCGCAGCGCCGCTCTGCTGGTCAGCTATATCAATCGGAAGGTCGATCGCCTGATCGAATGGATGGAGTCGCTCGCGAACCGATAAAGGGGCTAATTTGCTCTGACCCCTTTTATTTGCGCTGCGCCGCAAGAACGCGCTGAATGGCGCGCACGATGCCGACGTAGCCGGTGCAGCGGCAGAGATTGCCCGAGAGCTCGCGGCGGATCCGCGCTTCGTCGGCATCGGGCAGGCGCATGACGATGTCGCGCGCAGTGACGAGCATGCCGGGGGTGCAGTAGCCGCACTGCAGCGCGTGCTCGGCGGTGAACGCCGCACGGAGCTCGGCCATCACCGGATCCTCGGCGAAGCCCTCGATGGTGCGCACCGAGGCGCCTTCGCAGGCCACCGCGAAGGTGATGCACGAGCGCGCCGGGGCGCCGTCGATCTCGAGCGTGCAGGCGCCGCACACGCCGTGCTCGCAGCCGAGATTCGTTCCGGTGAGCCCGCCGCTTTCGCGCAGGAAGTCCGCGAGGTGCGTGCGCGGCTCGACCTGCTCGTCCAGCGGCTGTCCGTTCACGGTCATGCGCAGCCGGGTCAGGGCCACGGGTCCGCCCGCTCCACGCGCTCGGCGCGGCGCTTCGTTTCGTCGTAGACCGAAAGGTCCGGCACCACGAATCTTTCGATGAGAAGGGCGTGGCGGGCCTTGTCCAGGGATCCTTCTTCATGAACTCGAAGAAAAGCCTGTCTCAGCTTTTCCACTTCACGAGGCTTCAAAGGCGCAGTCGCGACGAGCGGCGGCATCGGGGTCGGGTCGGTGACGGCGACCACTCGCACCCGGGAAGCGAACTCCGGATCGCCTGCGCGCAAGAGGTCGAAGACATAGCCATCGAGCGGCCCTACATCTATTTTGTTACTGATAAGAGCCTGAATAACACCACGAGGATTGAGGAGACCCCCTACGATCTGGCGGTACTTCGCATGCGGGTGCTTCGTAAGGAGGAGGCTGCGGAACGCGAAGTAGCCCGATTGCGAGTCCTTGAGCGTATAGCCGGCGACCCCGCCGAAGGTGTCCTCAATTGCGTGCCACGGCGCCTCGGCCCGCACCGCGATGTCGCTCATGTAGATCGCCTTCCCCTGGTAGCGCGGCAGGCTCGGCTGCGGCGCGGCGAGGACGGTCGGCGCCGGTTTGCGCAGCGATGCCGGCAGGCCGCACATCTGCACCACGCCGAGGTCATCGCGCGCCCAGAGCTCCGAGAGGAGCTTGGGCGGTCCGTGCTCGACGAACTCGACCGGCACGTCGGCTTCGCGCGCCGCCCAGCCGATCACCGCGTGCCAGGCCTGCGCCGCCGCCGGCGTCACCGAGTACATGCGCGCGTTCGCAAGCAAGGTGTGGATTCGCACTCGTGCTCAGTCTGCTTTGATGTTTGCCTTTCGAACCACCTCGCCCCAGCGCTCGTACTCGATCTTGATCCGCTTCGCGAGCTCGGCGGGCGCCTCGCCCGAGGGCTCGGCGCCCATTCTGGCAAGACGCTCGCGCACCTCGGGCATTTGCAACGTTTTCGCAGTATCGGAATAGATTTTTTCTACCACTTCTCTTGGCGTGCCCGCCGGGGCCATGAGCGCGTACCAGGACACGGCCTCGAAGCCCGGCAGGCCGGCCGCGGCGGCGATCGTCGGCACGTCCGGCAATGACGCGAGCGGCGCGCTGCTCGCGACGCCGAGCGCTCGGAGCTTCCCCGCCGTGATCTGCGGCAGCGCCGAGGGCACCTGCGCGAGCATGAGCTGGAGGCGCCCGCCGAGGAGGTCCTTCATCGCGGGGCCGACGCCCTGGTAGGGCAGGTGGACGAGGTCGAGGCCGAGCTGCATCTTCAGCAGCTCGACCCCGACGTGCGCCTGGCTGCCGTTGCCCGGCGAGCCGAAATTGAGCGCGCCTGGCTTGGCGCGGGCGAGCGCGATGAATTCCTTCACCGAGCTCGCCGGCACTTCGGGGTTGACTACCAGCACGTTCTGCACCGCCGCGATCCGCGTCACCGGCGCGAGGTCCTTGAACACGTCGTAGGCGAGCTTCGAATACATGTGCGGGTTCACCACCAGGTTGCCGTTCGGCGCCGCGAGCAGCGTGTAGCCGTCGGGCGGCGCCTTGGCGCCGGCTTCCATGCCGATGTTGCCGGCGGCGCCGGGGCGGTTGTCGATCACCACCGGCTGGGCCCAGATCGCGGCGAGCTTCTCGCCGACCAGGCGCGGCATCAGGTCGGACGCCCCGCCGGGGGCGAACGGCACGATCACCCGCACCGGCTTCTGCGGCCAGGATTGGGCTTTTGAAACAGCGGAAGCGAGCAAAAGAGCTGTGAGAAGAAGAAGTCGAAGCATGAAAGTCCTATTGGATCTGGGCGTAGGCCCGCTTGAGCGCTACCGTATGGAGCCGGCGCGAATAGGCATCCTCGCCGGTGTGCGCAGCATTGAAAGTCATTGCAGCGTCATCGAAGTCTTTTGCTTCCTTGACGAGCCGCGGCGGGCCGGCGAGCGCACCCATCACGGCGCGCGATTCGTTGGCCTGCGGGTCGTGCAGCACCGCGCCGATCGCGTTCGCGAACTCGCCCGCCTTGCGGCAGAACTTCCAGTACCCGTAGCGCGCACGCTGCGAGCGCTTCGGGATGCGCAGCGCCACGACGAGCTCGTCGGGCGCGATGACGGTGGTGAAGATCCCGCTGACGAAGGACTCGACCGGCGCTTCGCGTCTGCCCTTCGGACCCGCGATCAGAACAATCGCGTTCAGGAGCGTGAGGACCGTTGGCCAATCCGCCGCCGGGTCGGCGTGGGCGAGGCTGCCGCCGATCGTGCCGCGGTTGCGTACCGCGCGATACGCGATGGAGGCGGCGACCGAGGCCATCATCCCGCCGGTCGGGTCCGGAACCTTGCGGTCCTCGATCTGGGCGTGCGTGATGCAGGCCCCTAGTGTTACGAAGTCCTGATCCTCACTTGTGGCTTTCAATTCTTCGAGGCCGCGGACATCCACAAGAAGCGTCGGGTGCGCGACGCGCAGGTTGAGCATCGGGCCGAGCGACTGGGTGCCCGCCGCCGGCCTGCCGCCTTCGGCGAGGAGCTTGACGGCTTCGGCCACGTCCTTCGGCCGCGCATAGTCGAAGGCGGGCGCTTTCATTGGCCCGCGCCGAGGAGCGCTTCGACGATGCGCCGAGGCGTGAGCGGCGACTCGGTGATCTCGACGCCGAGCGGCGCGAGCGCGTCGTTCACCGCGTTGGCGATCGCGGCAGGCGGCGCGATGGCGCCGCCCTCGCCGATGCCTTTCTGGCCGAAGCGCGTGTAGGGGGAGGGCGTGACGAGGTGCTCGATGCGGATCGACGGCACCTCGGTCGCGCCGGGCAGCAGATAGTCGGCGAGGGTCGTGGCGAGCGGCTGGCCCTGCGCATCGAATGGCATCTCTTCGTAGAGCGCCGTGCCCACTCCTTGCGCGGTGCCGCCGAATACCTGCCC
>JBIOYV010000148.1:0-38086 GCA_044870335.1 Burkholderiales bacterium
AGCAGTACTGCGAGCTCCGGGAGGCTTGCGCGCTTCCAGCGCGCGAGCGGACCCACGCCCATGAGAAACAGCGCGGGCGCCATCAGCGGCACGAACACGGCCTCGAAATATTGCGGTCCCACCGAGATCTTGCCGACGCCGAGGGTATCGATCAGGAGCGGATACAGCGTGCCGAGGAACACGGTTCCCGCCGCAGCCGCGAACATGACGTTGTTCGCCAACAAGAAGCTTTCCCTGGAAATCGGATCGAAGCTCCCGCCCATTCCGATGCGCGCCGTGCGCCAGGCGTACAGCGCGAGCGCGCCGCCGATCAGGAGGGCGAAGAGCCCCAGGATGAAGATGCCGCGCCTCGGGTCGGTGGCGAACGCGTGCACCGAGGTGAGCACGCCCGAGCGCACGAGGAAGGTGCCGAGGAGCGAGAGCGAAAAGGCCGCGATCGCGAGGAGCACGGTCCAGGCCGGGAAGGCGCCGCGCTTTTCGGTCACCGCGAGCGAATGCACGAGCGCGGTGCCGACGAGCCAGGGCATGAAAGAGGCGTTTTCGACCGGGTCCCAGAACCACCAGCCGCCCCAGCCGAGCTCGTAGTAGGCCCAGAAGCTGCCGAGCGCGATGCCGAGCGTGAGGAAGACCCACGCGCAGACGGTCCACGGGCGCGCCCAGCGCGCCCAGTCGGTGTGGACGCGGGCTTCGTGCCGCCCCGCTGCGAGCGCCGCCACGGCGAAGGCGAACGCGACCGAGAAGCCGACGTAGCCCATGTAGAGGAGCGGCGGATGGAACACCATGCCCGGGTCCTGCAGCAGGGGATTGAGGTCGCGGCCGTCGAGCGCGGGCGGCAGAAGACGCTGGAACGGGTTCGATGCGAAGAGCGCGAACGCGAGGAAGCCGGCGGCGATCGTTCCCATCGCGCCGAGCACGCGCGCGGCGAGCGCGTCGGGCAGCCGGTGCGAGCGCGCCGCCACCGCCACCGTCCATCCGGCGAGGATCAGCGTCCAGAGAAGCAGCGACCCCTCGTGGCCGCCCCACACCGCGGCGAGGCGGTACTCGAGCGGCAGCTTCGAGTTGGAATGCTGCGCCACGTACTGGATCGAGAAATCGCCCTGCGCGAAGGACCAGGCGAGCACGCCGAAGGCGAATGCCACGAACACGAACTGCGCCTGCGCGGCGCTGCGCGCGAGCACCCGCGCGCCGGAAAAGCCGGCGCCGCCCAGGAGGAGCGCCGTGACGAAGCCGCAGGCAAGCGCGATGACGCCGAGCTCGGGAAGCATCAGCCCTTCCCGGCGCCGCGGCGCAGGTAGTCGACGATGTTGCGGCGCCTGAGCGCCAGCAGCCACGGCTCGAGCGCCAGCGCGACCGCGCAGACGACGAAGGCGCCCCAGACGTAGGCGCCTTGCCCGCCCATCGCGACGAATTCGGACCAGCTCGCCCAGCTCATGCCGTCTCCGCCTCGAGGATCACGCAGCGCACGCGGGAAAGCGCGAGCGCGATGCTGTACAGCCAGAAGGCGGCGCCCATGATGAGCACGCCCTGGAGCGGCAGCTTTCCGGCGATGTTCGGCACCGAGTAGTAGATGAGCGGCAAGTTCAACGTGCCGGCAAGCGCGAGCAGCGCGCAGGCGCGGTCGGCGCGGCGCGGGTCGTCGATCGCCGCGTTGAGCGCCATGTAGCCGAGGTAGAGGAAAAGGAGGATGAGCTCCGAGGCGAGGCGCGCGTCCCAGACCCACCAGGCGCCCCAGGTCGGCTTGCCCCAGATCGCGCCGGTCCACAGCGCGAGGAACGTGAACATCGCGCCGGTCGGCGCAAGCGCGTGCGCCATCATGAACGAGAGGCGCGTGTTGAGCGAAAGGCCGAGCGCCGCCCAGAACGCCATCACGACGTAGATGAGCATCGACATCCAGGCCGCGGGGACGTGGACGAAGACGATGCGGTAGAGCTCGCCTTGCCGGGCGTCGGTCGGCGCGACGAAGAACGCCACGTAGAGCCCGGCGGCTCCGGCGAGCACCGCGGCCGCGGCCAGCCAGGGCACCAGGCGCCCGGCGAGCGCGTAGAAGGCTTGCGGCGCTGCGTAGCGCAGACGGTCTGCGATGGACATCGGCATTCTCGACGCGCTCTCCCTTGGTGCCCTCACCGCAAGTCGTATGCCATGCGGGCGGGCGCTGCAAACCCGCCGATTCTTCTCACTATCGGGAATACGCGCCGCGGCGAGGCTCACCGAGGAGAATCGACGCCGCGGTGCCGGCGAGGATCTGGCGGCGCAGCTCTTCACGCACCTCCGCGTCGCGCACATCGACGGGATTGCGCTCGTCGGTGATGAGCGGCGTCCCCGGCGGCGCGGCGAACGGGAATGCGCTCGCCAGCGCGCGCTGCAGCCCGGCCCGGGCGAGCGGATGCACCTCGCCGAGCGCGCCTTCGGCAAGCCGCGGCTCGCCGAGCGGCGCCTCGCCCGCGATCGCGACGAGGTTCGCCAGCCGGCTTCCGGGCGCGCGCAGCGGATAGACGCGCACCGCGCCGAAGGTCCGCTCGAGCATGGCGAGCACCGCCGCGGCGCTCGCGCCGTCGGCGGAAGCGACCAGGTTCACCGCCACCACGCCGCGCGGGGCAAGCCGCGCCTTCACCGCCGCCAGCGCCTCGCGGCTGACGAGGTGGTAGGGCGTGGTGTCGCCGTTGAAGACGTCGAGGATGATGTAGTCGTATTGGCCGCGATCCGAGGCGAAGAAGCGCCTCGCGTCCTCGAGCGCCACCGGCAGCGCCGCCGGCAGGCCGAAGTAGCGCCGCGCCAGCTCGAGCACCGCGGGGTCGATCTCCACCGCGCGGGTGTCGATGCCGCGCTCGTGCAGCCACTTCGGCACCAGCCCGGGACCGAGGCCCGCGACCAGCGCGCGGGTCCCGCCGGGGCGGTGCGCGAGCGGCAGCCCCTGGAGGAGGTAGACGGTCTCGTAGGTCGACTGCAGGGTCGCGGCGTCGGCCGCGCCCTGGACCAGGCCGTCGATCAGCATCTCCCGCACGCGGAGCTCGCCGTACGAATACTCGACCACACGCAGCTCGCCGTAGAACCCGGCGCGCGCTTCGACGAGCCGCGCGCGCGTGCCGTCGGCGAGCGCGGCCTCGATGTCGGCTCCGCCCGGCATGGCGGCGAAGGGAGGCACGAGCAGGAGCACGCCCCAAGCGCGGCGCCGGTAGAGGAGAAAGTAGGCTGCGGCGAGCGCGAGCGCGGCCGCCGCGCAGGCCACCAGGATCCCGGTCAGCGAGAAGTGCACGAGCAGCACGTACCCGGCGAGGAGCGTCCCGGCGAGGCTGCCGAGCGTCGACCAGCCGAAGAGGCCGCCGACGGTGGCGCCCAGGCGCCGCGGATCGCCCGCGAGCTGCCGCACGATCGCGGGCGACACCGCGCCGAGCAGCGCGAGCGCCGGGCCGAAAAGCACGCACGCCGCGGCGAACGCGCCCCAGCGCGGGCCGAGCGGCGCGGCCGCTACCAGCACGGCCGCCTTGAGCCACGGCACCGCGAGCACGCAGCCTCCGGCGGCGGCAAGCCAGACGAAGATCGCGCCGGGTCCGCGCATGCGGTCGGCGTAGCGCCCGCCCGCGACGTAGCCGGCGGCAAGCGCAAGCAGCGTCACCGCGATGAGCGAGGTCCAGACGAAGAGGCTCACGCCGTAGTAGGCGCCGATCACGCGCGCGCCGACCACCTCGAGCGCCATGACGAGGGCACCCGCGATCGCCGCCGTAAAAATGAGAAAGAGATTCATTTTTCCCATTCCCACAGCGCGGCTTCGGCCTTGCGCCGGAACGGATCGTCTTTCGGCGCGAGGTGCGCATAGGTGCGCATCGCGCCGCGCGCCGCGGGCAGATCGCCCAGCCGCTCGTAGGCGACGGCGAGGCCGTAGTAGGCGTTGAGCTGGCGCGTGCGCAGCTCGAGCGCGCCGCGGAAGAAATCGCGCGCCGCGGCGGGCTCGCCCATGGCGAGGAGCGCAAAACCGGCGTTGACGTGCGCCTCCGGCATTGCCGGGTCGAGCTCGAGCACGCGGTGAAACGCCGTGAGCGCGTGCTCGTAGTGCTTCGCATGCAGCATCACCACGCCTTGCGAGAAGCGCTCGGCGATTTCCGGATTGGATGCGGCGCGCGGGCCGGCTCCCGGAAGAACAGCAATGATCACTCCGACCACGGAAATCGCGGCGACGGCCAGGAGCAGGCTTATGAGGCGCAGGTCTTTTTTCATATGGCGCCTTTGTGCGCAGCCGTGGAGATGAATGGCACCCCGAAGAAGGTGAGGAAGGCGAGCACGAACACGCCGATGATCATCACCGCCGAGGCGCGCGGCCCGACGCGGAAGGCGACGCGCGCATGCAGGAACGCGGCGAGCGAGAGCCAGGTGAGGAACGCCCAGGTTTCGAGCGGATCCCAGGCCCAGTAGCGGCCCCAGGCGTCCTGCGCCCACACCGCGCCGCTCACCAGCATCAGGGTCTCGAAGACGAAGCCGATCGCCATGAAGCGGAACGCGAGCTCCTCCAGGCCCTGCGCGGCGAGGCGCGCGAGGATCAGGCCCGAGAGCCCCACCGCGACCAGCACCGCGCCGAGGAACACCTTGCCGAGCCCGACGTGCACGTAGAGCCACAGCGTGCGGTAGGTCGGGGGAAAGTGGCCTTCGCCCGGGTGCGCGACCAGCAGCCAGCCCATCAGGATGAAGAGCACCGGCATGACGAACGCCGCCGCCGGCCGCACCGCGGGGACGCGCCAGTAGGCGAGCGTGAAGACGAGCGTCAGGCTCCACACGTTGCTCGAGAGAATCTCGAACAAGGTGATGAAGGGCCCGTGCCCGGCCGCGACCCAGCGCGCCGCGAGCGCGGCGCCGTGCAGGCCCAGGCCGAGCGCGAGCAGCGCCAGGATCCATCGCTCGGCGCGCCGCTCGAGCGCGAGCGCGACGATCGCGACCGAGCCCGCGACGACATAGGCGAGGAGCGCGGACCAGAGGAGCGGAGCTTCGTGCATCAGTGGGCCTCGTTCCAGGGCCGCGCGGCGAAGCGGCGCCAGAAATGCCAGCCGAGCGCGGCCGCCGCGAGCGCGGCCGCGGCGGCGAGCCACGGCAGCGTCCAGTCGAAGAACACCACGTAGCCCATCCAGGTGGTGAGCCCCTCGTAGCGCAGGCGCCCGTCGGCGAGCTCGAGCGTAGCGCCGGGCGCGAGCACGTGCGCGCGCCCGTCGACTACGAGCTCGACCTCGCGCCGGGGCGGCAGGCGAAATCCCGAGGCGCGCTCGTAGTCGATGAGCTCCTCGTCGAGCGGCAGCCGGACGGTCACGCTGCGCTCGGCGCCGGGCGGCGTCCACTGCACCTGCTGCGCGAACTGGAGCACCGGATAGGGTGGCAGGTGCACGCTGCCGCGCTGGGCCGCAGCGCCGGCGCGCTGCCACACGAACACCGGCGCGAAGCCCTTGTTGGAGGTCGTATAGAAGCGGTAGCCCTCGAGCACCAGCGGGGTCTGGTCGCCGATGACGCCGGTCTCCTCGCCGCGCGCGCTCCTCCAGCGAACCACGTTGCGCGTCTCCAGGCGCTTCCATTTCGGCGCGTAGTCGATCTCGAAGCCCTCGTTCACGAATGCCGCCTGCGCGAGGCGCGTGCGGTGCAGCGGGCCCTGCGCGGCGTCGAGCAGCTCGCCGGTGAACGCCTCGCCGGTGGAGAGCTCGAGCCGGCCGTTGAGGTAGGTGAGACGTCCCGCAGCCGCCAGCAGCACCAGAGCGAGCAGGGCAACATGAAAGACCAGGAGCGGAAGCTGGGCTCTGAACTTCGGATTGACGAGGATCGCGCAGCCGAGGTTGAGGGCGAGGAGCGCCATCGGCGCGACGAGGGCCGGCGCCGACTGCGCGCGCTCGAAATAGGCCCACAGGACGCCGGCCGCGAGAAGCGCCAGCGCGGCCGCGGTGAGCTTCAGGGAGGCGAGCGCTTTCACGGCGGGTTCTGGCAGTTCTCGTTCGAGTCGCGCATCCAGTCGCGCCCCGACTGGCCGTTGCCGGGCGCGCCGGCCGAGCCGCAGCTCGTCTCGGTCCACTGCCCGCTCGGCTGGAACGTGCGGATCTTGAGGATGGCGTTCACGTAGTAGGGGCCGTTGTTGTACGGCGCGGTGGTGTTGTTGCGCACCTGCGTGCCCGGCGGCAGGCCGGCCTCGGGGCCGACGTCGTTCAGGTTCACGAGGAACGCCTTGTTCTTCCAGCCGTGCGGCACGGCGACGTGGCACCAGGTGCAGCGCATGCGCCCGATCTTGTCGGCGTGGAAGGTGTGCAGGTCGCCGCGACTGGCGTTGAAGAACCCGGTCCGGTTGTCCGAGCGCGTGGCGTAGCTCGCATAGTCGTGGCACTTGAAGCAGGCGCCGGTCGCCTGCTCGCCGGTGCCGGTCGTTGCGCTCCACGTGCCCTTGAGAATGAAGCTGTTCGACGAGCCGTGCGGCCCCCACGGATTGCCGTTCTCGCCGCCGTTCGGCACGCCGGAGTTCGCCGCGGTCACGTTGCTGCCGTGGCAGTCGCTGCAGTACATGGTCTGAGTGCCGACGGCGTTCCTCCAGGGCAGGTTGAACCGCGCGCTGATGTCGGTTCCGTTGCCGCGCACCGCTCCGGTGCGGCCGGTGTTGTCGATCACCGGATGCCACGAGCGGTGGTTGCTCGTCGCATAGGCGGCCGCCGCGCCCGAATCGCCGGTGGAGACCTCGCCCTTGTGCGCGGTCGGCGCCTGCAGTTCTTTCGCGACATTGGTGTACTGCTGGACGCCGTTGGTGCCCGCGGGCGTGCCGCCGGGGTAGCCGAGGGAGGGCCGGTTGCCGGTCGGATAGAGGTTGTTGTCGCTGAAGCCGTAGTCGGAGTGGCACTTGAGGCAGATCTGGTACTCGCGCGTGACGTAGGGCGCGGTCACGCTGATGTCCGCGCTCGTGCCCGGGTCGCCGCGCTTCACGATGTAGCCCGAGGGCAGGCTCTGGAACGAGGCCGAGCCGTAGATCGGCTCGACGCCGAAGCCGCCGCGCAGCACGCCGGAAGCGATGTTGGTGTGCATGTAGCCCGCCGTGTCGTCGTGCCGGTGCGTGCCCGCCGCGTCCGGAGCGCCGGCGATGACGCCGCCGTTGCCGGCGAAGCTGCGGAACTTCACCACGCGATGCGGGTTGTGGCAGTCGGTGCACTCGGCGTGGCGGTTGGAGAGGTTGCCGACGCCGAGCTTGACGCGCGGCTCCAGGAAATCCTTGCCGCACATGTTGGCCGCGCCGGTGCAGTCGACGAAGCCCGGATCGCTGAACGTGCCGCCGATGTCGTGCACCTCGGTGCCCGCGGCCTGGTCGAGCGAGCGGATCGGCATGCGCCGCGCGAGCTGGAAGTCGCTGCGGATGTCGGGCACGCTGGTCGCGGGCGTGACCGCGCTCTGGGCCGGGGTAGTGTGGCAGGCGTAGCAGGTCTCCTCGAGCGCGGCGGCGCCGCCCGTCTTCGGTACCGCGAGGCTGTCGGTGCCTTCGCGCAGGAGCCTTCTTGCCCCCTGGACGGTGTGCGTGTCGTGGCAGTTCAGGCAGGCGGCCTTCCACACCGGCAGGCTCGCCGGGAACTCGCGCTGCGTCGCCGCGGTCGCGGTATATGTCTGCGTCGCCACCAGCGGATTGGCGTGCGCCGAATAGGCCCAGGTGCCGCTCGCGAGGTTCTTGTCGTGGCAGCCGAGGCACACGATGTCGTTCGCCTGCGTGAAGTTGGCGCTCGGCGGCGCCTCCTGGAAGCGGTTGGCGCGCAGGAACTTCTGGTTGCCCTTCGTCTCGTCGGTCTCGCGGATATGCGGATCGTGGCAGCTCGCGCACTGGATCTGCCCCGTGCCGCCGGTGCCGGTCGGCTCGAGCGGCAGGAGCGGCCGGTATCCCGAAGCACGCACGCCCACCACGGCGCCGGTGCCCGGCGGCCATTTCTGCGCCGCGTCCACCGGGCGCAGCTCGCCGTCGCGCGCGGCGAGCGCATTGGTGAAGTTGAGCGAGATCGGGTGATCGTTGGTGAGGTCGGTGCCGAGGCTGCGGGTGAAGCCGGTCGTGGTGCCGGCGCCCGGCGCCATGACGCCGCCGAGGCCGGTGCCGGAAAGCGCGATGCTCGGGTTGGTCCTGCCGTCGAGGACGTTGACGTTGCCGATGGCGAGCGTGCCGTCGTGGCAGGAGAGGCAAAGCTTCGAGCTCCCGCCCGGCTGGTCGAGCGAGCCCTGGATCGCGTTGGCGTCGAGCGACGAGGAGGTGTAGGCCGTGTAGGTCTGGCTCGAGAGCTGGCGGTTCCAGAGCGGCGTCACGCCTTGCGTCGCGCCGTGCGGCGTGTGGCAGAAGACGCACACCTGCGTCTCGGTCGTCGCCTTGAGGGTCCCCGGACCGCTCGCCGACAGGTTGTGCTTCGTGTTGCGCACATCCGCGATTCGGTCGGCACCAACCGTCGTGGGGAAGGCGAGGAGCATTCCGGTCAGGAGCAGGAAGGCCTTACTGCTCGCCATCTGCGCCTCCGCCCAGGTGCTGGAACAGCACCACGCGCCCGTTGAACATGTCGGCCACGAACACGCGGTTGAGATGGTCGGTCCACACGCCGGCGGGCAGGTAGAACCTGCCGCTGTCGGCGCCGAGGCCGCCGATGCCCATGAGGAAGCGGCCGAGGCGGTCGAACACGAGGAGGTGGTCGTAGTAGGACTCGACCACGTACACGTTGCGCTCGCTGTCGAGCGCGATGCCCTTGGGCCGCACCAGGTTGCCTACGTAGAGGCCGCGCACGCCGAAGCTGCGGCGCATCTTGCCGCTCGCGGCGTCGAGCACCTGGATGCGGCTGTTCATCGTGTCGGTGACGTAGAGCTCGCCGTCGGCAAGCGCGAGATGCGTCGGATAGTTGAACTCGCCGTCGCCCTCGCCGCGCGCGCCGAGCACGCGTTTCAGATTCCCCGAGAGGTCGAGCACCTTGATGTCGTGCGAGCCGGTGTCGGCGACGTAGAGCTCGCCCCGTTCGGCGTCCAGCACGAGGCCGGTGGGACGCTTGAAAAGACCGCGCCCGAGCGCGCGCTGCGGCGTGCCGTCCGCGCCGAGGCGCGCCACGATGCCGAGCTCGGCGTCGGTCACGTAGACCAGGTCCTTTCCCTCGGCGACGTCCTTGCCCACCGCGACCGCCACCGGTGCGCCGAAGTTGGCGAGGCCTTCGGCCTTCTCCCACAGGTCGAGCTTTCCGGCGACCGGGTCGAACACCATCACCGCCTGGCGGCTCGCGTCGGTGACGTAGATGCGCCCGTCGCGGTCCACCGTGCCCGACTGCGGCCGCTGCAGCTCGAGCGGCTTCGACTCGCCGACGACCAGGCCGGCGATCGCGCGCAGCAGGCCCTTCAGCCCCTCGGCCGCGCCGGCGCCCGGGGAGCGGAAGTTCGCCTCGCCGACGAGCTGGCCGGCGTACATGTAGCGCGGCACCTCGGGCTCGGGCGGCCACATGAGGCGCTTTCCCTCGGGCGCGTCCTGCACGCCGTAGCGCAGCACCGCGGGCTCCTGCGTAGCGCACCCAAAGGTGAACACCGAAATGAAAAGCATGACGAAGCTGCGCGTCATGGCTGCGCCTTCGGCGGCGGCTGCACGCGCAGCATCCTCACCTGCGAGCCCGGCGCATCGGCGACGTAGAGCCAGCCGTCGGCGTAGGCGAGGTCGGTGGCTTCGAGCAACCCGAGGCCCGCGTAGGGGATGGTCTCCTCGAGGGTGCCGTCGCGGAAGGCCTTGATGGCGCGATCACCGCCGTCGGCGACAAAGAGCCGCCCGTAGCGGTCGGCCCGGATGCGTTCGGGCCTGACCAGGCGCTCGTGGCCGAAGGTCCCGAGCACCTGGCCGTCGAACCCGAGCCGCACGATGCAACGGCAACGGCCATCGAGCGCGTAGAGCGCGTCGGGCGCGACCGTGAGCGCGTCGAAAGAGGTCACCTGGCTGCGCGGCTCGCCGTGCAGGGGAAGCAGCTCGGAGGACGCGCCGAGCGGGCGGAACGCGACGAGCTGGCGGTTGAGCGCGTCGGCGCCGAGGATGCGGCCGCGCGTGGGGTCGAGCGCCAGGTCGCGCAGGCTGGCGATGGTCGGATCGGTGGGAAAGCTCTGCAGCAGGCGGCCGTCGCGTGCGAAGCGCTGGAGGCGCCGGGTGGCCGGGTCGAGGACGTAGAGCGAGCCGTCGACGTCGGCGGCGAGGCGTGTTCCCGGCTGCACGCCGCGCGGGCCGAACGGCGTGAGCCGGTTGGCGACCTGGTCCACGCGCAGCAGCAGGCCGAGGCCGGCGTCGGCCACATACACGTCGGGTCCCATCGCCGCGACCGCCACCGGGCCTCGCAGCGGCGTGAAGGGGCCGGCCACGCCGACGCGTCCGGTCGCGTCGCCGAGCAGACCCCCGCGGATGATCGGTCCCGGGGTGAGGGCGGAGTAACGCGCCGGATCTTTCGGCGCAGTTTCACAACCAACAACACACAGGATCAGGAGCACGGCGACGAAGCGCATCACCATCTCCCCGGCCCCGAAGTCTGGTGGCCGCCGTAGACGCGGCTCGGCAGGCCGGGCTTGCCGGAATGGCACAGGTCGCAGCGCTCCGCGCTCCACGCGATCTCGCCGTTGTGGCACATGCCGCAGAACCTGCCCTCCGAGATGTCGGCCATGAGGACGTCGTTCGCGCCGGCGCGCATCTTGAAGCCGAGCTCGCTGTGGCACACGCGGCACTGGAAGCGGATGCGGTGGAACCAGTGCGGAAACACCACCGGCCGCACGCCGCCGGCGTCGGAGCGCTTGTTGATCACCACGTCGCCGTATTCCGCGCGCGCCGGGCCGGGCGCGGCGAGCGCGGCGGCGAGCGCCGCGCAGCCGAGCGCGCCGCGCCAGGGGCTCACTTCGCCGCCCTCGGCGTGTTGTGGCAGCGCGCGCACTCGGTGAGCGGGAACGACACCGCGCCGTGGCACACCCCGCACTGCTCGCCCTGCAGGATCTGGAACATGGACAGGCGGTTGGCGCCGGTCTGCGACTTGAACAGGTGCTCGTGGCAATTCGAGCAGTCGAGCCACTGGGTGTGCGAGCGGTGCGGAAAGCGCACGATCGGCATGCCGCCGCGGAGGTTGAGCAGGATGTCGTCCTCGCGCAGCCGTACCGGGGCATCGCTGTCGAGCTTTGCGCGCGGCGTGATCACGCGTTCGTTCAGCGCGCGCATCCAGTCGACGCGGTTGCCGGCGCTGTCGCGCGGCAGGGTCGAGAGCGCCTGCGAGGGCTCCTGCAGCTCTTTGAGCGCCGGGCTCTCCGGATCGTGCACCTGGTCGCGGGCGAGCGGCGTCCACTGCGCCGCGAGCGCCGTGGTGATCAGGCACAGGATCGCCCCGAGGGCCGCGCGCAAAGCGCCGCTAGCCCGGGATGTAGACGCCGGCGCCACGGATCGCCTTGACGAGCTCGCCGGTGGAGTCCTCCAGGAGGCGCACCGCGGCCGCGTGCTCGCCTCGGCGCGCCGCCGCTTCGGCCTGGACGCGAAGCTCGCGCGCACGCTGCGCCGAGGCGGCGACCGCAGCCTGGCCGGTCTGGGTCCGGCTGTCGAGCAGCACGCGCAGGAGCATCTGGTGCGTATCGTTGCGGTCCACTTCGTAGCGGTATTCGTCCTCCTTGGTCTCGAAGCTGAGCGAGCGCACCAGCGTGTCGCCGCCGCGCATCGAGCCGAGCGAGGCCTTCGAGATGAGGTAGGCTTCCTCGAGCTGGGCGCGCGCCGCGTCCATGCGCCCGGCGCTGCGCGACTCGAGCGAAGCGCCGAGCCGCTCCTCGGCGCTGCGCAGCGCGTCGGCGCCGGTCTTCTTCTCCGCGCTCACGCGCTTCTGCGCGGCGATGAGCGCGCGCGTGCTTTCCAGCCGGCGCTCGAAGTCGACCTTCGCCTGCTCGGCGAGCCGTCCGGCGGGCGCGGCGAGGCGCACCGCATGCATCATCTGCTGGCGCGCCTCGGCGAGCTGGCGCTCCGCAGCCGCGGCGTCGCCCGAGGCGTTCGCGCGCTGCGCCGCCTGCAGCGCCTCGCGCGCCTTGGTCCGGGCCGCCCGCGCCTCCGGCGAGGGGCTCGCCTCGACCTCGCGCGCGGCCGAAGAGCGCTCGATCAGCGTCTCGAGCGACGCAAGCCGCGGCTCGAGCGCGCCTTGAGCAAGGGCGTTTGCGCCAAAGCAGAGGCATGCGGCGAGAACAATCCAGGTGCAGCGCCTCATGGGGCCTCCTCGGACAGCGCAAGCCCGGCGGCGCCGAGCGCGCGCTGCAGCTGCGCGGTGGCGTCGCGCACGCTCTCGAGCGCGGCACGCCAGTCGCCCGCCCCCGCCTGCCGCTGCGCGCGAGCCGCGAGCGCCTCGCCCGAATCGACGTGGCGCTGGACCAGCGTGCGCGCCGCCGGGCCGGGCCGCAGCTCGTTCAGCGCGGCCGGCACCAGTGCCGCGTAGGCGCGCTGGCGCGCCTGCTCGAAGCCGAATTCCTCCTGCGGGCCCGAAAAGCTCGGCGCGTAGCTCACCGTGAGCGCGCCCAGCGCCTGCGTGAGGGCATGGGTCATGGCCTGCTCGGCCATCGCCAGCACGCGCACCGCCTCCTGGGGAGCGGAGCCGCGCAGCTCGCGGGCCCGCGACAGCGCCTGGTCCACCTCGGCGATCAGGGTGCCGTGAGGATCTTCAGCCTGCGCTGCGTAGCGCAGATAGGTCTCGCGCATCGTCTGCACGCTCGAGAGGAGCGCCGCGTAGCGCGCGCCACCGTCGAGCGGCCGCCGCGCGAGCTGAAGCGAGCGGATAGCCTCGTTCAGGCGCGCCTCGGCCTCGCGCTCCTCGCCGCGGTCCAGGTGATCGAGGGCGCGCGAATACAGCGCCGCCGCCTCGTCGGTGGCGGCAGCGGGCGGCGAAGCTTCGAGCAGGCGCTTCGTGAAGAGCGCCTTCTGCATGAGCTCGGCGCGCGGCGCGCCCTGCGCCCACGCCGCGGCGCACAGCGCGAGCGCCGAGGCCGCCAGCGCGGCGCGCATCACGGGCGCGCTCCGGTCGCGGCTGCCGATCCGGCGGGGTCCTTCTTTTTCGAGTGGCACAGCCGGCACTCCGAAACCGGGAAGGCGACCTTGCCGTGGCACACGCCGCATTTTTCGCCGAGCAGGATCGAGGCCATGCTGATCTGGTTCGCGCCCTTCTGCGGAATGAAGATGGCGGGATGGCAGTTGGAGCAGTCGAGCCACTCGGTGTGCTGCTTGTGCGGATACACCACGTCGGGCATCGACCCCTTCACCTCGCGCACGATGTTGAAGTCGAGCACCAGCCCCGCGGCCTTGGGATCGGCCCGGTCCCAGCGCGGCGCGATGCGTTTTTCCTCGAGCGCGGCGACCCAGTTGACGCGGTTCCCGGCGTTGGCGCGCGGCAGGTTCTCGTAGGCGCTGCGCGGCGCCTGGAGCTGGTGCGTGCCGTCGTTCTTCGGGTCGTGGATCCCGTCTTCGCTCGGCGGCGGGTTCTGGCGCGAGGCCGGACGCATCAGGCGGTTGAACGCATTGACCTGCGTTGCAGGCTGTGCGGCTGCAATGGGTCTATCGACGGGAGTGGGCTTCTCCGCAGGCGCGGGCGCCGGCTTGGCCGCGGCAGGCGCCGGTTTGGCTGAAGCCGCGGCGGCGGCCATCATGTAGTCGACGGCGGCCTTGACCTCGGCGTCCTTCAGCTCCGCGTTGCCGCCCCGCGGCGGCATGCCTTTGGGGGTCCCGTTGAGGGCGCTCGTATAGAGCGCGGCGGCGCCGCGCGCGACTCGAGGCGCCCAGTCGCCGCTGTTGCCGAATTTCGGCGCGCCCGCGACCCCGGCCGCGTGACACAGCGCGCAGCTCTTGTCGTACACGGCCTTGCCCTGCTGCGCGATGGCAGGCGGAACAAATCCCGAAGCGACGAGGAGGAACACGCAGATACGCAGCACGCTCATTTGCCCATCCTCTGCAGCGTGCTCTCGTGGACCTGGGTCGGGGTGCCGGGCGGCGCCGAATGGCACAGGTTGCAGTTCTCGATCGCCCACGCGATCTCGCCGTTGTGGCAGGCGCCGCAGAACTGGCCGTCGATGATCTTCACCATGTTGATGTCGTTGCCGCCGGCGCGGAACTGGAAGCCGAGGTCCGCGTGGCACGCCTTGCAGGTGAACCGGATGCGGTGGAACCAGTGCGGAAACACCACCGGCCGCATGCCGGCCTTGTCGGAATGGTTGTTGATCACCACGTCGCCGTATTCGGCTCGCGGGGCGCCCGCAGGCAGGGCGAGCAGGGCCGCGCAGAGCGCGGCGCAGGCCGCGGCGCGCAGCGCCTCCCTTCCCGGTTTCCGGTTGCGCATCCTGGTTCTTTCTCGGTTCTGGGAATCGCTCCCCCGGTCGCGGCGCCTTGCCCTCAGTCACCGAACTCGCGCGCGACCCGCAGGAACAGCAAAGCATTTTTCTTGCCATCGATCTCCGCCAGCCGGTAGCTCAGGCGCGTCTCGAGCTTGCCGATGCGGTACTCCAGGCGCTGCTCGAAGCTCCACGCCACCTGCTCGCGCATGGCGCCGATGTCGCCCAGCAGCCGGCTGTTCAGCTGATAGTCGCTGCGCTCGTAGATCGCGAGGTAGCGCAACTGCGCCACGCCGAAGACGCGCAGGTGCTGGTAGGTGGCGCCGCCATTGCGGCTTACGGTGAAGGGCTCGCTCGAGTCGGGGCGCGTGCCCTGCACGGTGTAGTTGGCCACCAGGTTGGAGTAGCGGCCGAGATTCGCCTGCCCCGAGATCTGGAAATTCACGAGCTGGAGGTTCGACTCCGCGAAGCCGCGCGTGCGCGAGTCGCTCGCGCTCACCGAGGCGAATCCCGACAGGGTCTCGGCGCTCGAAAGGCGGTACGACAGCCCGCCGTAGTTGCTGAGGGTGTCGAGGTCGCCCGCCAGCGTGTCGTGCGAATGCGCGAGGCTTTGCGACAGGTTGAGCGCGATCGCCTGCGCCGGCGCCACGTCGAAGAGGCGGTTGACGCCGTGCGTGCCCTGCGCGGAAACGACCCGGTGCTTGCCTTCCTCGCCGCCGGTCTGGTTCGCGACGTTGGCGCCCAGATTCGCGGTGTAGAGATACTCGCCCAGGCGGTGGGCGTCGGTGGTGTAGGTCGCGCCGGCGAATTCCTGGGCGAGCACCACGCTCGCGTCGGCGCCCGAGTTCGAGATCTGGGTGACGCTGCCGCCGGCGTTCAGCAGCAGGTTGGAATTGACGCGGTAGTTCGCGGTGCCGTAGCCCATCGCCGAGCGCGTCTCGGTCTCGGAGAGCGGCGAGGCGACGGTGGAGCTGAACAGGCGTGCGCCGCCGGTGACGAAGAGCGGATCGTCGTCGCTGCGCCGCCAGGTCGCGAACGTGGAGAGCTGCGAAACTTCGTTCTTCAGCCCCATCAGCGTCGCGAGGTCCTGCGAGGTGGCGCCGTAGCTCGCCAGCGTCTCCGCGGTGAAGGTGCCGTCGGCGACGTAGTTGTGGCGGGCGAACACGCGGTCGAACTGCGAGCGCTCGCCCGCCTCGCGCGTATTGAGGGTGCGGTTCCCCGACGCATCGAAGCTGTTGCCGCCCACGCTGCGCTGGTAGCCGGCGTTGTAGACGTCGACGGTGTCGCGGCCGAAGGCGCTGGAGGTGAGCGTGCTGCGGTCGAAGGCGACGCTGGTGTTGGACTCGCCGCCCACGCTGCGGTAGCTCTGGCGCGCGCCCGCGCGCTGCTGCAGGAAATCGCGACCGGTGAACTGCTCGTTCGAGCGGCTGTCGGTACGCTCGAAGTTCGCCTGGAACGGAAAGCGGCTGGTGGGAAACACGCTCAGCATGCCGTTGCTGCCCAGCGTGCTGCCGTTGCTCGGGAATTCGCCGCGGGCCTGCGCCGCGACCCCGGTAATGCCGAGGGCGAACTGGGCGAACCACGGCTGATAGACGTAGCTGGTCGCCTGCAGGATGGCGCTTTCCACGAAGTCGCGGCGCTGCTGCTGGCCCTCGACCGAGAACGAGCGCAGGTCCATCGCCAGGAGGCCGCGCCAGCGGATCGGCGCGAGCTGCCAGCGCACGTCGGAGAGGCCCGGTTCGCTCGCCGCCGCCCCGGGAGACGGCGTGACGACCGGCCCGGGAGCCGGCGGAAAAATGGGGGTGGGGGGGGGTGGGACCGCGCCGGGAGCCGGCGGGGCCATCGGGCGCTCCGCCGGCTGGGCCAGTGGCCCGGGAGCCGTCTCGGGGGGTTCGGGCGTTTCGGCAGCGCCGACAGCGCCCGCAAACACGCCGAGAGCGAGCAGGAGCGGCGGCGCGCGCACGCACCGCCCTGCCGATTATCGCGAGCCGCTGCCTGCGCCGGCCATGCTGGCGAGCGCCGGGTAGCGTTCGGTATCGATTCGGATGGTCGCCGCCGCGCGCAGCCGCGCGAGGAACTCGGCCCAGCGGCGCTCGCCTTCGTCGCGGCGCCAGAGCTGGGCCGCGCGCTCCTTCACTTCCTCGAGCGGACGCAGGCGCGCCTCGCGGCGCTCGGTCAGGCGGAAGATCGCCACGCCCTCGAGCAGGCGCAGCGGCTCGGAGACATCGCCCGGCTTCATCGAGCCGAGCTTCTCGTAGAGCGCCTCGGGCATCATGCCCTGGTGCAGGTAGCCGAGGTCGCCGCCCTTGGCGGCGCTCGCGTCGCTCGAGTGCATGCGCGCGGCCTCGGCGAAGTCGGCGCCCGCGGCCCCGGCGAGGCGCTTGCGGATCGCGCGCGCCTCCTCCTCGGCGGCGGCCCAGGTGGCCGACGGCGCTGACGGATCGACCTTGAGCAGGATCACCGACAGGCGCGCCTGCTGCGGCTCGGTGAAGAGGTCGCGATGCGCGTCGTAATAGCGGGCGAGCTCGGCTTCGGAAACGGGGCCCGCCTCGCGCACCGCGGCCTGCAGCCGCTCGAGCATCTCGCGCTCGCCGAGCATGCGCTCGAGCCCCGGCAGCAGCGCGGCGCGGTTTTTCTGCCAGCGCTCGCTCTGCGCGTAGCGGCTGTCGTACTGCGCGATCTCGGCGCGCACCCGCTGCGCGTCCGGGACCAGGCCGCGGCGGCCGATCTCGGCCTGGAGCAGCACGCGGTCGATGAGCGCCTGCGCCACCTCGCGGCTGAACTCGTCGAGCTTCGCCTCGGGCACCTCGCGGTGGTAGAGCTTCTGGCGCAGCGCGTTCGCGCGCGCGGCCTCGAACTCGGCGGCGCTGATCGAGGTGCCGTTCACGCTCGCGAACTCGCCGTCGGCGGCCACGGCGGCGGCCGACATCGCGAGGGCGACGGTAATGAGTGCTCTTCTCATGGCGCTCCCCAAAAAAAAGCCGGAGGGGTACTCCGGCTTCGTTGTGGCTGGCCCCCTACTTCACGTGGCAGGCGAGGCACACTGCGCTGCCCGCGTTCGAGAGCCTCAGGAACGTCGGGTTGACCGACTGGTGCGGGTCGTGGCAGGTGGCGCACTCGACCGCCGGACCGTCGGTGCCGTTGAAGTTGCGCGTGAAGAGGATCATGTCGTTCTTGTCGCGCGAGCCCACGGTGGTGCCCGAATCGACCCACCAGACCAGGCCCTGGTTGATGGTCGCGCTGCGCAGGTCGCCGGCGCCGGCGCCCGAGCCTTTGAAGTCGGTATCGCGGCAAGCCGCGGTCGGGGTGGTGGAGTTCGGCCCGCCGCCGCAGTACTGGATGCCGATCGGGTGGTCGTTGCGCAGGTCGGTGCCGATGTTGGCGATGTTGGTGCCGCCGGCGACGTCGATGCTGTTGATCATGCGGCCGGTCGCGTCGACGTTGGTGCCGGTGCCGGTCCACACGTAGGCGAGACCGCCGACGCCGCCGCCATTCGCCTGGTAGCCGCCCGAGCCGGGCGCGTTGATGATGTTGTCCATGGCCTGCGTGCCGTCGTGGCACGAGAGGCAGGCGAGCGACACCGAGCCGACCGAGAGGATGGTGCCGTCGATCGTCGAGGAGTTGAGCGTCGCGTAGGTGGTGTAGGAGGTCGTGGGAAGCTGCTTGTTCCACAGCGGCACCGGCGCGCTGGTGTCCGAACCGTGCGGCGTATGGCAGAACACGCAGATCTCCTCCGTGCCGGTGGTGACGTGCACGGCGCCGGTTCCGCTGGTGCTCAGGTTGTGCTTGGTGTTCGCTATGCCGGCGTTCGCTGCGCCTACTGCGAGCAACGCGCCGAGCGCGAATGCGGCCGCGAAGCCGATACGCGCGATGGCTGCCGTACTGCCGATGGATTTCACGCCCGTCTCCCTGGTGTGTTGTAGTACTTGGTTCGCCGAACTACCTGCATCATTCATGCCTAGCGAATATGGAGGGGAAAGCAGCCGCGGCCTTGCGCTAAATCAACAAAAGGCCGCTTGTGCATTCCCGAGGATGAGACGCGCTTCCGGGATTAGGAAAAATTCCGAGGCGCTAGCGCGCGGCGGCGGGCTGCGCGGCGGCGCCGCGCCGGCCGAGCCAGCCTTCGCCCGGGCCGAGCCCCGCGGGACGGAAGATGTCGACCTTGCGGAACCACTGGTCGACCACGTAGATGCGGCCGTCCTCGTCGACGTAGACGCCCGAGGGCAGCATGTAGCGCGCCGGGCCGTCCTGCTCGGAGCGCTCGCCGATGAACATGAGCAGATCGCCTTCGGGCGTGAACAGCTGGAAGTTGCCGAACGCGGTGTCGACGACGTACACGTTGCCGTCGCGGTCGGTCGCGACCTCCTTGGGCCGGGCGAAGTTGCCGAGCTGCTTGCCGATGTTGCCGAAGGCGTGCAGGTAGCGGCCCGCGGGGTCGAACACCTGGATGCGGAAATTGCCGCTGTCGACCACGTAGAGATGGCCGTCGCGCCCCACCGCGAGGTCGCGCGGCAGGTTGAACTCGCCCGGGCCCTTGCCGCGCTTGCCGATGTCGAAGAGGTGGCTTCCCGAAGCGCCTTCGAACACCCGCACGCGGTGGTTCTCGGAGTCGACGCCGCCGATGTCCACCACGTAGACGCGCTCGCCGCCCGGGTCGACCGTGACGCTCGAGATGCGGTCGAACATCTTCTCGTTGCCGATCTTGCGCAGGAATTTGCCGTCGCGGTCGTACACCATGACCGCCCGCAGGCTGGCGTCGGCGACGTAGAGCGAGCCCGAGCGGTCGACGTCGATGCCGAGCGGCTTGGCCAGGCGCCCCGCGCCTTCGAGCCCGACCTGGAAATAGCGGCCCTCGGGCACGTCGAACACCTTCACGAAGCGCTCGACCGAATCGGACAGGAAGATGCGGCCCCTGTGCACCGCCACCGCGTAGGGCTTGGCGAGTCCGGTGCCGGTGCGGCTTTCGCCGGTGATCATGCGCCGCAGCTGGAGGTCACGGTCGTCCTTCACCACGTCGGCGCTGGAATAAAGCGTCCACTCGTAGACGAAGCGCGGCGCGTCCGGCGGCGCGGGAAACACCAGCTGCACGGGCCGGGGCGGATCCTTCCTCTGCGGCACCGGCGCGCAGGCCGCGGCCACCATACACATCGCAACGAGGAAGAGCCTCTTCAAGAGCCCGCCTAGCGCAGCTGTCCCAGCATGTAGTCGATCGCCGCACCGATGTCCTCTTCGGTGAGCGACGCATTGCCCGCCTTCGGCGGCATGGCGCCCTTGCCCTTCACCACGCTCGCGAGGAGCCCGCCCTTGCCGGCGGCGGTGCGCGGGGCCCACGCCGCCTTGTCGCCCACCTTGGGCGCGCCGGCGAGCCCGCTCGCATGGCAGGCGGCGCAGGTCTGTCCGTAGACCGTCTTGCCGTCGGCGGCGGCGGCCGGGTGCGCCAGTGCGGAAGCCGCCAGCGTGGCGGCGACTGCAAACGCCTTCATGTTGTGCTTCTCCCCGATGTTTTCCGATTCTGGCCGCTGCAAAGGCCATGCCAAGTGGACCGGATCTTGCGTAGCAGGCGTGCGAGCGCAAAGCCGCGCGCGGGTTTTTGCCAAAATAGAGAAAGGAAGCGGGGGTGTCGCAGGTTCTGAGAACGACGGTAGCGCTGCTCTTCGCGGCCCTGGCGACGGCCGCGCAGGCGCAGCGCGCCGACGAAGTGCGCCCCGACCTCATCTTTCACAACTACTGCTCGGTCTGTCACGGCGACCGCGGCGACGGCCGCAGCCGCGCGCGCAACAGCCTGAATCCGCCGCCCGCGGACTTCACCACGCCGCAGGCGCGCGAGACCTTCACCCGCCCGCGAATGATCCTCGCGCTGCAGCACGGCCGACCGGGCACCGCGATGACCGCGTGGACCACGCAGCTCTCGCAGAAGGAGATCGAGGCGGTGGTGGACTACATCCTCGACACCATGGTGCCGCCGGCGCCGGGCACGCCCCTCGCCAAGGGGCGCGCGCTCTACGCCGGGCACTGCGTGGCCTGCCACGGCGAGCGCGGCCAGGGCGTGACCTCGTCGCCCTCGCAGGCGGCGCCGCGCCCCTTCAGCACCGCCACGCCGCGAGCGGCAATGATCGCCACGGTCGCGCAGGGCGATTCCGGGCGGCTGCGGCACGGCTTTGCCGGCCGGTTGAAGCCCGAGGAGATCGAGAACACGGTCGACTACGTGCTGAAGTCGCTCGCGCCGACGCTCGCGCCGGGCGTCTCGGGCACCTACGCCCACGGCGGTCGCGGCCGTGACGCCGCCGGCGGCCTCGCCGACTTCTCCGCGCCGCTGCCGCAGGGGCTCAGCGGCAATGCGCAGCGCGGCAAGCAGCTCTACGAGAAGAACTGCAGCGCCTGCCACGGCGCGAACGGCGACGGCAATGGGCCGCGCTCGGCGCTGCTCGGCGCCAGGCCGCGCAGCCTGGGCGCGACCCCGCTCAACCGGCCTGCGCTCTACGCGGCGATCGCCGACGGCAAGACCGGGACCGACATGCCCGCCTGGAGGACGGTGCTCCAGAGTCAGAGCATCGCCGACCTGTCCGAATATCTCTGGCGCACGCACTACCAGCCGGCCAGGCCGGCGAAGGCCGACTGATGCGGGCGCGCTGCGCCGCGGTGCTCGCGTGCGCCGCGCTCGCGGCCTGCGGCCCGCAGGAGCCCCCGACGGCGCGCGCCGATCACGAGGCCGGCCGGCAGATCTACAACTTCCGCTGCTACTTCTGCCACGGCTACTCGGGCGACGCGCGCACGCTCGCCGCGAGCATGATCGAGCCGGCGCCGCGCGACTTCACGCGCGCGCGGGACCTCGACGAGCGCCGCGCGCTGTCGGCGCTGCGCCAGGGCGTGCCGGGTAGCGCCATGGCCTCGTTCTCCGGCACGCTTTCGCCGCGGGAGATGGAGCTCGTGGCGCGCTTCGTGGTCGCCGAGTTCGTCCATGCGCGCGCGCCCAATACGCGCTACCACACCGCCGCCAACGGCTGGCCGGAGCACGAGCGCTACGCCGCGGCCTTTCCTTTCGCGACCGGTGAGATCGCCCTCGACCGCCCCGATGCCTCCTTGAGCCTCCAAGAACGTGCCGGAAAGGCACTATTCATGGGCGCGTGCATTAGTTGCCACGACCGCGGGCGAGTGCTCGACGCTGGCGCGCCTTGGAAGGGGCCTTGACGCAGGTCAAGCCCGGCGGACCGCGCGCGCCTAGAATCGGCGCGCCATGGGCAAGATCACCGAGCGCATCGACCGCATCACCCTCCTCACCGACGCGTACCGCTCGCCCACGCCGCCGGTGCCGAGGAGCGTCAAGATCGAGCTCACGGCGCGCTGCGATTTCCAGTGCTTCTTCTGCGCGAGCCACATGCGCCTGCGCGCGAAGGACGAGATCGACCCGCAGTTCTTCCGCCGCGTCGTGCGCGAGATGCGTGCGCTCGGCGTCGAGGAGCTCGGCCTTTTCTACCTGGGCGAATCGTTCACCTGCCGCTGGCTCGCCGACGCGGTGCGCTTCGCCAAGCGCGAATGCGGCTATCCCTACGTCTTTCTCACCACCAACGGGCGCATGGCCACCCCGGAGCGGGTGCGCGAATGCATGGAAGCCGGGCTCGACAGCCTGAAGTTCAGCTTCAACTTCTCGGACCCGCAGCAGTTCCACGACGTGACGCGCGTGCGCGCCTCCGATTTCTGGACGGTAGATCGCCACCTGCGCGAGGCGCGGCGCGTGCGCGACGAAGTGGAGGCCGAGACCGGCCACCGCTGCGGCTTGTACGCATCCAGTATCCGCTATGACGACGCGCAGCACGAGCGCATGGCGGCCGCGGTGGCGCGCATCGCCCCTTACGTGGACGAGCATTACTGGCTGCCGCTCTACGGCCAGGCCGGCCTCACCAGCGGCGCGCATGGCACCGTGCCCACTGCCGGCAACCAGGGACGCCTCGGCGCGCTGAGGAAGCCGCTGCCCTGCTGGTCGCTGTTCACGGAGGGACACGTCACCTACGACGGCCGGCTCTCCGCGTGCTGCTTCGACCACGACGGACGCTTCTCCATGGGCGAGCTCGAGCGCGAGCCGTTCATCGAGGCCTGGCACAGCGAGCCGTTCCAGCGGCTGCGGCGCGCCAATCTGGCCGAAGACGTGCGCGCCACCGTGTGCGAGAAGTGCATCGCCTACCAGGATTGAGCGTGCCACCGCGGCTCACGCTCAAGGGGAGAAGCCTCCTGCCCATCGTGCAGGGCGGCATGGGCGTCGGAATCTCGGCGCATCGCCTCGCCGGCGCGGTCGCCCGGCTCGGCGCCGTCGGCACGATCTCGAGCGTCGACCTCAGGCGCCACCACCCCGACCTCATGGCGGCGACCGGCAAGAGCCGCGACCGGGCCGCGATCCGCAAGGCGAACCTCACCGCGCTCGATCGCGAGATCCGCGCGGCGCTCGGCATCGCGCAGGGACGCGGCGTGATCGCCGTGAACGTCATGCGCGCGGTGTCGCAGTACGCAGACTACGTGCGCCAGGCCTGCGAAAGCGGCGCCCAGGCCATCGTGGCGGGCGCGGGGCTGCCGCTCGACCTTCCGGAGCTTGCCGCCGCCTGGCCCGACGTAGCGCTCGTCCCGATCCTTTCGGATTCCCGCGGCGTGGCGATCGTGCTGAAGAAGTGGCTGCGGAAGAACCGCTTGCCCGACGCCATCGTGATCGAGCATCCGCGGCACGCCGGCGGCCACCTCGGCGCCGCGAAACCCGAGGCGCTCGACGATCCGAAATTCGAGTTCGCGCGCGTCCTGGACGAGATCTTCGCCCTTTTCCGCGAGCTTTCGATCGAGCCCGGCCGCATCCCGCTCATCGCCGCGGGCGGCATCGCGTCGGCCGACGAGACGCGCGTGCTGTTCGATCTTGGCGCCTCGGCCGTCCAGCTCGGCACCGCGTTCGCGGTCACCGAGGAGGGCGACGCGCACCCGGAGTTCAAGCGCGTCCTGGTGCGGGCCCGCCCTGAGGACATCGTCGTCTTCATGAGCGTCGCCGGGCTTCCGGCGCGCGCGGTGCGCACGCCGTGGCTCGAGCGCTACCTCGAGCGGCTGCCGCGGCTCCAGGCGCATGCCACGAAGAAGGCCGAGTGCACGCTGGCCTGGGACTGTCTCGAGGTCTGCGGGCTGCGCGACGGCAAGCGCGACCTGGGCCAGTTCTGCATCGACCAGCGCCTCGCCTTCGCGCTCGCCGGCGACGTGAACCGGGGCCTTTTCTTCCGCGGCGCCGGACGGCTGCCTTTCGGCGAAGCAATCCGCCCGGTGCGCGAGCTGATCGAGCTCGTGCTCGGCGCGCCCGTGGCCGAGCCCGCGCCCGCCTAGCGAAGCTACACGAGCAGCGAGTCGGGCAGGATCCGGACCAGCTCGGCCGTGCAGCGCACCGACGGAGCATCGCTCTCGACGTCGATCGCGCGGGCCCAGCCGCAGCCCGCGCAGAGGTCGACTTCGACGTCGCGCCGGCGCAGCGGACAGCCTACCCGGCCCGCGTCGATCACGCGGCGCTCGCGGCGGGAGGAAAAGATGGCGAACATTGCAGGGCTCCTTCAGCTTTCGAGCGAGATCTCGCGCCGCAGCTGGCGAAAGCGCTCGTGCGGCGCCGCGCCGAAGAGCGGGTCCTCCGCGTGCGGCGCGGCGGTTCGCACGGCCTCCCAGTCCTCGTCGCCGAGCGCGGCTGCAGCGCGGCCGAGGATTTCGCGCTCCTCGTGCTCGATGTGGCTGCGGTAGTAGACCAGATAGGTGGCGGCGGCGGCCTCGACCTCGGCGCGCGGAATGAACGCGCCGTCGACGATCGCGGCGATCCGCCCGCGCAGCGCCTCGCCCGCGTGCGCGATCACGCGGTGCTCCTGCTGCAGGCGCGCGAGCGGCAGCTGCAAGTCCGGAAAGCGCCGCGCCAGGCAGGCGAAGGCGGCGTCCTCGCGCGGGTGATGCACGCGGTCGCAGAACTCGCCGAGATACGTGAGGATGTCGAGCATCAACGCATAGTTCGGCCGCTCGGCGACGGCGAAGAGGTCGAGCTCGCGCTGCAGCCGCCCGAGCAGCCGCCCGAAATACATGTGCTCGGTGTGCCAAGCCCGCACCTGCGCCGACATGCGCCTATTCTTCGCCCGGCGCCAGCAGCGTTATTGAGCCAAATCAAGGCGCGTGCGGTGTGACGAAGCGATGCCACTGGCCGTCGGGAATCTCGGCGAGCTCGCAGGTCGTGCCCGGAGCGAAGAACGGCGCACCGGCGGTCTTCATGAAGCCGATTCCGTCTCTACTGGAACCGGTAGATGTAGCGCACGCCCAAGAAGTCCGAGGTCTGCTTGGGTGCCTGCCGGACCTGCGTGCCGTCGGCCGTCGCGCCGTAGGTGAACGGCGAGCCGTCGGCGAAGAACCAGCTCCAGTCGTCGGTCTTCCAGACCTCGTGGATGTAGTCGAAGCGCAGCTCCGCGTTCTTCTGCAGCGAGTACAGCGCGAACAGGTTGAAACGCACGATCGTATTGGTGATATCGGGCAACGGCCCCACCGCGGCAATCGCACCCGAGGTCGGATACAGCGTGCCGGCCCCGGTCAGGGTGAGGGTCTCGGGATACTTGTTCTTGGTCTCGCTCCAGAGCACGTCGAGGCCCGCCTTGAGCTTCGCCATGAGGGCGCCGCGCAACCCGGCGCCGAACGTATTGCCGGTGTTCTTCAGGTTCGCCTCTTTCACCGCTTCGGCCGCGCCGCTGTTGGCATTGCGCTGGGCGACCTGGGTCGCTTCGGTGTCGTCGCGCGTGTACCAGGCGTTCACCTGCCAGTTCTCGCTCACGGCGTAGGCGCCGTCGATCGAGTAGACCCCAGCCTTGCCGTAGCGCAGGCCGTACGGACGATCGTCGCTGTGCCCGTAGATGTCCTTGGCGTACTCGGCGTTGAACGTCAGCGTAAGCGCCTGCGCCGGGGCCCAGTCGAGCATCAGCTTGACCTTGTCGCGGTCGCGGTCGGCGATGAAGATCGGGTTGATGAGGTTGACCTGGGCCTCGTTGCCGGTCGAGAAGTCCGATCCGTCGCGCTTGCTGTGCGCGAGCGCGATCCGGCCGTTGAGCGTCTCGGAGAGCGAGCGGCGCGCCTCGATGCGTACGGTGGTCTCGTCGACCCGGGTACGGAACGGCACGAAGCGCTGCAGGTCCACCCCGGCGGCGTCAAAACTGCCTTCAGGCACGCTGCGATCCTGCCTGGAGCGCTCGAGGCCGCCGAGCACGCTCCAGTTCGGCCCGACGCGGTAGGTGCCTTCCAGCTTTCCGGTGATCGTCTCGAAGGTGAGGGGGGTCGAGTCCACGCAGTTCCCGATCGCGGGGCACGCCGCGTTTGTCTGGACGACGCGGAACTGCGGGGTCTTCTCGTCGGACTTGTAGTAGCGCAGGTTGGCGAGCCAGGAAAACGCGTTGCTCGCGCGCTGATTCAGGCCGAGCTGGAACAGCGTATTGTCGAGGCGGCCGTCGAGATGGGTCGGGGCGCCGGAGAAGACCGCCACGCCGGTTCCGACCGGAATCGACTCGTCCTGCGTCGCGCGGGTATAGGCGACCTTGAACGTGCCGCGGGTCCGGTCGCTGAAGTTGTAGCCGCCGTTCACGAACGCCTGGTGGGCCTGGTTGTCGAGCGGCAGGCTGAGGAAGAACTGGTTGGACAGCACGCCGGCGGTGGTGATGTTCGCCGTGTCGACCAGGTTGTTCGTGTTCGTGTACCAGTTCCCGTAGTAGCCGCCCTGGATCTGGAACTGCTTGCCGGTGTAGGCGAGCGTCGCTTCCATCTGCTTGATGTTGCTGTCGATCGGCTCGGCCGCGAACTCCGGCTGGCCGCCCCGGCCCCACAGCCGGTCGCCCCTCTTGTCCTCGCTCTTGATGCTGAAGCGGAAGTCGTAGCCTCCGCCCAGGATCTTGGTGAACCCGCCTCCGATGGCTTCGCGCACCGTCCCGAGGTGGAGCTCGCCGAGCAGCGCCGGGCTCGCAGACGGCGTCGGGGTGCGCTGCGTGGTCGTGCCGATTCCCTGGGTGGCAGTGAAGACGGTGTACGGCTCGTCGCGCACCGCGCGGCTGTACTCGAGGAATAGGCCCACGTTCCCCTGGCGTAGCCAGTCTACGCGCAGCTCCCTCGTATCCAGCCCGAGCCTGCGTGCGTCGAGGATGAACCAGGTCCCGGTCCGGTCGTCGCGCTGGTTGATCCGCGCGTCCAACAGGCCGTAGGGCCCCTTCTGCCTCATCCCGTCGTAGGTGCCCAGGCGCGGCCGGTCGTCCGACCAGGCGCCGATGCCGGCGCCCGCCCAGCTGTCCGGCTTGGTCAGCTCGGTGATCGCCGGGTCCTGCTCCTGGGCCCGTGCGATTCCCCAGGCGCCCGCCAAGGCGGCCGCGAGCACCGTGAGCGTGAAGGTCCGTTTCTGCATGTCCATGACGTTCTCCCCTGCGGTCCCGTCAGCGGCGGAAGCGGCCCGCCGTCGCGGAGTTTTGCGTGCTGTTGCTTCCATGGATGTTGACGTGGCAGTTCAGGCAGCCGCGCGCCACCGAGCCCAGGAACGAAGTACTCGAAGTGCGCCCGCTCGGCAGCGCACCCGCCTGGCTCGGGTGGCTGGTGTGGCTGTGGCACTGCTGGCACAGGAACGGCGGCCGCTGCTTGAGCAGGTTGGCGGTCGTCGTGCCGTGGGGCTGGTGGCAGATGGCGCAGTCTTCCTGGACGGGCGGGTGGTTGTGCACGAACGGCCCGCGCTTCTCCGTGTGGCACTGGAAGCAGGTCTCGTTCACGGTGTCGCGCACCAGCTGCTTCGGGTTGCCGCCGTGCACGTTGTGGCAGGACGAGCACGACATCACGCCCTCGATGATCGGGTGGTGCACCGGCCGGTTGACCTGCGCGCGCTGCTCCTTGTGGCAGGTGAAACAGGTCTCGGTCTGCGTGACCTTGTCGCGCACGGGATCGTGGCCCGAGTGGATGAGGTGGCACGAGGAGCAGGCGACGTCGCGGGTCGCATGCGCGCTCATCTGCCAGTCCATGCGCTTGGAGCTCTGGTGACAGGTCAGGCAGGCGGCGCTGCGCTGGTCCATCGGTGTCTTGGAATTCTTCCCGAAGCTGCGGTCGGGCTTGGGGCGCTCCTTGGCGTCGGGCGGGCGGTTGACGTGGAGATTGCTCTCGCCGTGGCAGCTCGTGCAGGTGGGCGTGCGGCCGTCGGCGATGGTGCCGTGCTTGGTCTTGCCGATGGCGAGGACCGGGAACTCGTCGCCCTCGTTGTGGCAGCGCGTGCACGCCGCGTCGCCCTTGAGGACCATGTCCTTGCGCTCCTTGGACTCCTGCGCGAGCGCGCTGCTCACGAAGAGGGCGCCTGCCAGTGCGAACAGCAGGCCTTGAATCACGATGCTCAGCCAACGCTTGAGTTCCGACATGTGCTTTCCCCTCATTTCGCGATCTTCAGCTCCTGCGGCCCCGGCCCGTCGGGCTCGTTGTGCGCGATGCCGAAATGGCAGTCGATGCACGCCGTGCCGGCGGCCTTGGCTTTCTCGTGGCGCGCGCGCGCCTTCTCGGTCTGCTTCTCGGCTTCCATCGACTCGAAATGGTGGCAGTTGCGGCATTCCTGGGAGCCGTTCTTCTTCATCCGCGTCCACTCCTTCACCGCCATCGCGTAGCGGTGCTTCGCGAACTTCTCCTTGGTGTCGATCTTGCCGGTGAGGTGTCCCCACACCTCCAAGCTCGCCTGCATCTTGCGGATGATCAGCGCGAGGGGCTCGTGCGGCACGTGGCAGTTGGAGCAAATCGCGCGCACGCCCGAGCGGTTCTTGTCGTGGATGGTGCCCTTGAACTCCGCGTAGACGTTGTCGCGCATCTCGTGGCAGCCGATGCAGAACTCCTCGGTATTGGTCCACGCGAGTCCGTAGGCGCCTGCGGTCAGCAACAGCCCGCCGATCAGCACCGTAACCAGCAGGACGCCCGCGCCGAGCGTCACGCGCGAGCAGGTCGCGCAGCGTTGTTGCAGATTGGTCCACCAGCCCATTGCGGCGGTCCGTCAGCGCGACAGGATGTAGGCCACGACGTTCTTGATCTCGGCCTCGTTCTTCGTCTTGAGCGAGTCGTGCAGCTCTTCCTTGCCGTCGACCTTGATCTTGGGATTGGTGGTGAGGTGCTTGATGAGCGCGGCCTCGGCGTCGGGCTTGCCCTTGTACTTGGCCGCGGTCTCCTTGAACGCAGGGCCTTCCTTCTTCGCCGAAACCGAGTGGCACTTCATGCAGCCGCTCTTCTTGGCCAGCGCCTCGGCTGCGGCAACGTCGACCGATTGCGCCTGGGCAGCCGGCAGCGCAAGCGCGCCGCAGACTCCGATCAGCAGGGCAGTACCCTTCATGAACCCTTCTCCCTCGTTAGTCTTTTACCCATGATGCGCCCGCTGGTACTCATTGGGCGCTGAAAAAAGCGAACCCCTGTTGATATGGATCAACACGGGTCTTTCCCCTGGCGGGCATTTGTTGACCACGGTCAACGGTCGGTTCAACGCGACAGGATGTACTTCACCAGATTGGTGATCTCGGCTTCGTTCTTGGTCTTGGGCGCGTCGTGCATCTCCTCCTTGCCGTCGAGCTTCACCTTCGGATTCGTGGTGAGGAACGTGGTCAGCGTCTTCTCGGCGTCGGGCTTGCCCTTGTACTTGGCGGCCGTGGCCTTGAAAGAGGGTCCTTCCTTCTTTGCCGACACCGAGTGGCACTTCGTGCAGCCGCTCTTCTTGGCCAAGGCCTCGGCGGCGGCGACGTCCTGGGCCTGCGCGCCGAAGGGGACGGCGAAGGCTGCCGCAGCCGCGAGAATCCTGATTTGCTTCATGGTCCTATCTCCTCTTGGGGCTGTTGCAATGTTCTACCAGCGAGGCGCAACGCGATATGGGACCAAGGTCTTACGACCTCAGGAGCTATTGACCGTAGTCAACACCCCGGGTTGCTGCAGTGCGATACTCCAGAAGTGAAGGCGGCAATCCAACTCGTCAAAGGCGTGCTGGACAAGCTCCCCCTTCTCGAGGGGGTGAGCCAGGAGGCGGTGCGCGAGCTGGCCACGCAATCGAGCGTGGTGCGCCCCGTCCGCGGCGAGGCGATTGTGCGCCGCGGCGAGCGGGTGCCGAGCGTGTATGCGGTCGCGTTCGGCACGGTGAAGACGCGCTTGCCGCGCCCGCTTGGCAGCGAGGTGGTGCTGGGCCTGCTCGGCGCCGGCACGACGTTCGGCAAGACCGCGGTGGTGCTGGGCGCGCCTTCGCAGGTCGACGTCGTGGCGCTCGACGACACGATGCTGGTGGCGATCCGCGCGAGCTGCGTGCTGGCGCTCGTCGAGCGCAACCTGCGCTTCTCGCGCAACCTGGCGCGCGCGCTCGCCGAGCGCAACCAGGCGCTGATGGCTGAGCTCGAGAGCGGCAAGCTGCGCAGCGCGCAGCGGCTCGCGGCCTATCTGGATTCGATCGCCGAGCCGGCCGCGGAAACGGGCCTGGTCGCGGCACGGCTCGCGGTCAGCAAGACGCTCCTCGCTTCCCGGCTCGGGATCAAGAAGGAGACGCTGTCGCGTCTCCTGCGCGAGTTCGCAAGCGACGGGCTGATCGAGGTTTCCGGCCGCACCATCGCCATCCGCGACGTCGACGCCCTCAGGCAGATCGCGGCTTCGGCCCCGGGCGCGAGCGCGCGGCCTTAATTCGGGGGCAAGCGCGCGGCCTTGACTTGGATCAACGGGCGTCTTGCGGCAACTGCGACACTCGCCGAGTGAGTCAGAATCCCTGCGCGCGGATCGCCTGCGGGCTCGCGCTGTTTCGCGGCGTGAACGAACGGCGCATCGGCATGGCGACGCGCGATGCACGGCTGCTGTCGCTGCGCAGCGGCGATGCGCTGGTACGCCGCGGAGGACCGCTGCCGGGCCTGTGCGCGCTCGCGGCCGGCTCGCTCAAGCTCTCGGTCTCGGCGCGTCCGCGCGACGAGCGGGTGCTCGCGCTGGTCGCTGCCGGCGAGTCCTTCGGCGAAGCGGCGGCGCTGCGCGCCGTGCCGGCGCCGTTCGACGCGGTCGCCGTGACCGACGCCCAGGTGCTCGCGATTCCGGTCGCCGCGATCCAGCTCCTCCTGCAACGCGACACGGCGTTCGCGCGCAACCTGCTCGAGCGTCTCGCGGCCGAAATCCTGCGCCTGCTCGCTGGCATCGAGGCCGGAATGCTGCAGCGCGCGCCGCAGCGCCTCGCGTCCTACCTCTGCACGCTCGCGGGCTCCGACGGCGCGGGCGCGCGGCGGGTGAGCCTGCCGGTGAGCAAGACCGTGGTGGCCGCGATGCTCGGCGTGAAGAAGGAGACCCTGTCGCGGCTGCTGCGCGACCTCTCCGAGCGGCACCTCATCGCGGTGTCGCGGCGCGAGATCACCATCCTCGACCGCGCCCGGCTCGAAGGGGTGCGCTGATCAGTTGAGGTCGAGCGAGTGGCGCTTGAGCGCCGAGAGCGGCACGTACTTGAGGACGTTCTCGTGCGTGCCCTCGAGCACCACGCGCGGGGCGCGGCCGGCCTCCCAGGCCTCGACCCAGCGCAGCACGTGCAGGCACCAGCGGTCGCCGTGCTTGAGCCCGCGGAAGCGCAGGTCGGGACGCGGCGTGACCAGATCGTTGCCCTTCGCCACGCTGAACTCCAGGAACGCGTCGGTCACCTGCACGCACACCAGGTGCGCGACCCCGTCCTGGTCGTGCGTGCCGCAGCAGCCGTCGCGGAAGTAGCCGGTGAGCGGCGCGTAGCTGCACGCGCGCAGCTCGCCGCCGAGCACGTTCTTTTCCGCCTTCATTCGGGCCTCACAGCGCGGCCTCGATGCGGCGCTTGAGCGCCTCGGGGTCGTTCGCCACGACCTCGAAGCGCTGCGGCCGCTTCTCGAGGTCGGCGAGCTCGGCGGGGCGCTCGGGCACGCGTCCCAGCGCGGCGCGGATGGTGGCGGCGAACTTCGCCGGCAGCGCGGTCTCGAGGCAGATGAGCGGCACCAGCGGCTCGCGGTACTCGAGCCCGACCTTCACGCCGTCGGCGGTATGCGGGTCGATGACGACGCCGAAGCGCTCGTGGACCAGCTTGATGGTGCGGATGCGGTCCTCGTGCGCGCTCGCGCCCGAGACGAAGCCGCTCGAGCGCACCGCCGCGAAATAGGGCGAGCGCGAAAGGTCGAACTCGCCGTCCTGGTCGAGGCGCCGCCAGAGGTCCTTCACCCGCGCGCCCTCGCGGCCGACGAGGTCGAATACGTAGCGCTCGAAGTTCGACGCCTTCGAGATGTCCATCGAAGGGCTCGAGGTCTCGTGCACCTTGCGGCGCACGCGGTAGCGGCCGGTGCGGAAGAACTCGTCCAGCACCGAGTTCTCGTTCGTGGCGAGGATCAGGCGCCGGATCGGCAGCCCCATGCGCCGCGCGACGTAGCCGGCGTAGATGTTGCCGAAGTTGCCCGACGGCACCGCGAAATCGACCTGCTCGGAGTCGGCCTGGGTGGCCGCGAAGTAGGCCTTGAAGTAGTACACGATCTGCGCCGCGACGCGCGCCCAATTGATGGAGTTCACCGCGCCGATCCGGTAGCGCGCCTTGAAGGCGGCGTCGGCGTTGACCGCCTTGACGAGGTCCTGGCAGTCGTCGAACACGCCCTTCACCGCGAGGTTGTGGATGTTCGGGTCCTGCAGCGAGAACATCTGCGCCCGCTGGAAGCTCGACATGCGCCCGTTCGGCGACAGCATGAACACCCGGATGCCCTTCTTGCCGCGCATCGCGTATTCCGCCGCAGAGCCGGTGTCCCCCGAGGTCGCCCCCAGGATGTTCAGGGATTCGTTCCTATCCTCGAGAATCCGCTCGAACAGGCCGCCAAGGAGCTGCAGCGCGATGTCCTTGAACGCGAGCGTGGGGCCGTTGGACAGGCCGAGGAGGTACAGGCCGCGCTCGAGCTTCCTCAGCGGCGTGATCTCGTCGCCTCCGAACACGCGGGCGGTGTAGGTCGCGCGCACGATGCGGCCGAGCTCGGGCACGTCGTCCATGTAGCGTGAAAGGATCCCGGCGGCGAGATCGACATAGGGCCTGCCGCGCAGCGCCTTGAGGTCGATGCGCGGAAACTCCTCCGGCAGGTACAGGCCGCCGTCGGGCGCGAGGCCCTCGAGCAGGATGTCGCCGAAGCTGCGCGCCGGGGCGTCGCCGCGGGTCGAGACGTAGCGCACTACAACAGCGACTCCATGCGGATGCGCGTGACGCGGCCCTCCATGCTCGACAGGCGCTCGATCTTGGCCATCGCCTGCTCGACGTTCTTCTCCAGCGCGAGGTGGGTCAGCATGACGATGTCCACCCGGCTCTCGCCCTCGCCGGGCTCCTTCTGCACCATCGCCTCGATGGAGATCGCGGAATCGGCGAGGATGCGCGTGATGTCGGCGAGCACGCCGGGCCGGTCCAGCACGCGCATGCGCAGATAGTAGGAAGTCTCGACCTCGCCGATCGGCAGCACCGGGTCGGACGAGAGCCGGTCGGGCTGGAACGCGAGGTGCGGGACGCGCTGCTCGGGATCGGCGGTGATGAGGCGCGTCACGTCGACGAGATCGGCCACCACCGCGCTCGCGGTGGGCTGCGCGCCCGCGCCGGCCCCGTAGTAGAGCGTCGCCCCGACCGCGTCGCCTTTCACCAGGATGGCGTTCATCACGCCCTCGACGTTGGCGATCAGGCGCCGCGCCGGAACGAGCGTCGGATGGACGCGGAGTTCGATGCCCTGCGCGATGCCGCTCCTCGCCCGCCGCGTGATGCCGAGGAGCTTGATGCGGTAGCCGAGCTCCTCGGCATAGCCGATGTCGGCCTTGGTGAGCTTTTGAATGCCCTCCCGGAAGCATTTATCAAATTGCATCGGTATGCCGAACGCGAGCGCGGAAAGGATCGTCAGCTTGTGCGCGGCGTCGACGCCCTCGATGTCGAAGGTGGGATCGGCCTCGGCGTAGCCGCGCGCCTGCGCGTCCTTGAGCGCAGCCTCGAACGGCAGCCCCTTGTCGCGCATCTCCGAGAGGATGAAGTTGGAGGTGCCGTTGATGATCCCGGCGATCCATTCGATGCGGTTCGCCGCGAGCCCCTCGCGCAGCGCCTTGATGATCGGGATGCCGCCCCCGACCGAGGCCTCGAAGGCGACCATCACGCCCTTCTTCTGCGCGGCGGCGAAGATCTCGTTGCCGTGCGTGGCGAGCAGCGCCTTGTTGGCGGTGACCACGTGCTTGCCGTGACTGATCGCCTCCAGCACCAGCTCCTTCGCCACGCTGTAGCCGCCGATCAGCTCGACGACGATCTCGACTTCGCTTCCGCGCACCACGCTGAAGGCGTCGTCGACGACCTTCGCCTTGTCCTTCACGATCGATCTTGCTTTTTGAACTTCCTTGTCGGCCACCACCGCGATGCGGATCGCGCGGCCGGCGCGGCGCTGGATCTCGTCGGCGTTGCGGTTGAGCACCTCCCAGGTGCCGCCGCCGACGGTGCCGATGCCGAGCAGCCCTACGTTAATGGGTTTCATGTTTCCCGAGGCGCGCCTCCAGATGGCGCTTCACGTCGGGCCACTCGGGCGCGAGCACGCTGTACATGACGGTGTCGCGCACGCTGCCGTCGCGCCGCGGCCAGTGATGGCGGATCACGCCGTCCTTCTTCGCCCCGAGCGCCTCGATCGCGCGCTGGGAAGTGAAGTTGAAGTTGTCGGTGCGCAGGCCCACCACCTTGCATCCGGTTTTTTCAAAGGCATGAGAAAAAAGGAGAAGCTTGCAAGCCGTGTTGATGTGGCTGCGCTGAAAGCGCTTGGCATACCAGGTATAGCCGATCTCGACGCGGTCGGCGGCCGCGATGATGTCGTGATAGCGCGTGCTGCCCACGATCTTCCCGGAAGCCGGCTCCCGAACCACCCAGGGCAGCATGTGGCCGTCCTTCTGGCCCTGCAGCGCGGTATCGATGTATTTCGCGGTCTCGCCCGGTGCGGGAACGCTCGTGAACCACAGCTCCCAGAGCTTGCCGTCCTGCGCCGCCTCGCCCAAACCTTTTTCATGCTCACGGGACAGGGGCTCGAGCCGCACGCCGTGGCCTTCCAGCGTGACAGGTGTCGGAGAGATCATGCCGCCCCTCTGAGAAGCCCGTCCTTTCTGAACATGTCCCGGATGCCGCGCACGGCCTGGCGCAGGCGGTGCTCGTTCTCGATGAGGGCGATGCGCACGTGGTCGTCGCCGTAGTCGCCGAAGCCGATGCCCGGCGCCACCGCGATCTTCGCCCCCTCGAGCAGCCGCCGGGTGAACTCGATCGAGCCCAGGCCCGCGTAGGCGTCGGGAATCTTCGCCCAGATGTACATCGAGGCCTTCGGCACCTCGACCATCCAGCCGATGTCGTGCAGCCCCTTCGCCATCACGTCTCTGCGCTTCTGGTAAGTCGCTCTTATCTGGGAAACGCACTCTTGCGGGCCTTCGAGGGCCACGATCGAGGCGACCTGGATCGGGGTGAAGCTGCCGTAGTCGTGGTAGCTCTTGATGCGCGCGAGCGCGTGGACCAGCTCCTTGTTGCCCACCATGAAGCCGATGCGCCACCCCGCCATGTTGTAGCTCTTCGACATGGTGAAGAACTCGACCGCGACGTCGCGCGCGCCCGGCACCTCCATGATCGAGGGCGCACGGTAACCGTCGAACACGATGTCGGCGTAGGCGAGGTCGTGCACCACGAGGATGTCGTGCTGCCGCGCGAGCGCCACGATCCTTTCGAAGAAATCGAGCTCCACGCATTGCGCGGTCGGGTTCGACGGAAAGCCGATCACCAGCATCTTCGGCTTGGGGGTGAGCTCGCGGATGGCGCGCTCGAGCTCGGCGAAGAAGTCCACCCCGGAGGTCATGCGCACGGAGCGGATGTCGGCGCCGGCGATGATGGCGCCGTAGATGTGGATCGGATAGGACGGGTTGGGCACCAGCACCGTGTCGCCGCGCTCGAGGCACGCGAGCATCAGATGCGCGAGCCCCTCCTTCGAGCCGATCGTGACGATGATCTCGGAATCGGGGTCGAGCTCCACCCCGTAGCGGCGCTGGTACCAGGTGCCGATCGCGCGCCGCAGCCGCGGGATGCCCTTCGACACCGAGTAGCCGTGCGTGTCCTGGCGCCGCGCGGCCTCGACCAGCTTGTCGACGATGTGCTGCGGCGTCGGCCCGTCGGGATTGCCCATCGACAGGTCGATCACGTCCTCGCCGCGCCGGCGCGCGTTCATCTTCAACTCGTTGGTGATGTTGAAGACGTACGGCGGCAGCCGCTTTATTCTTGAGAACTCGTGCATTGCTTAGAATTCTAGCTCATGAAGCTTCACGCCCCGGCGCCGAGCGGCGCGCAAGTGGTCACCGCTTACGGCGACGACTATGTCACGGTGAGCGGCGTGCGCTACGAGCAGAGCATCGTGGTGCTGCCGGATCGAGTGCAGCCCTGGGCTGCGCGCAGCTTCGAATCCCTCACCGAAGCCGACTTCGCCGCCTTGCTGCAGGCGGGCGCGGAAATCCTCATCCTCGGCACCGGCGCGAAGCAGCGCTTCCCGCATCCGCGGCTCACGGCGCCGCTCGCACGAGCGGGCGTCGGCCTGGAAGTGATGACGCTGCAGGCCGCGTGCCGAACCTACAATATTCTGGTCGCGGAGGAGCGCAAGGTGGCCGCCGCGCTGCTGTTCCGATGAATCTCTTCCCCGGCTTTGCGCGCCGGCGCATCCGCACATCGGGTGCGACCATCAACCTGGTGTGCCGGGGAGAAGGCCACCCCGTCCTCCTTCTCCACGGCTATCCGGAGACGCACGCCATGTGGCACAAGGTGGCGCCCGAGCTCGCCCGCGACTACGCCGTGGTGTGCCCCGACCTGCGCGGCTACGGCGACTCGTCCAAGCCGAAGGGCCTTCCCGACCACTCCAATTACTCCAAGCGCGCGATGGCGAACGACATGGTGGAGGTCATGCGCGCGCTCGGGCACGAGCGCTTCCACGTGGTCGGCCACGACCGCGGGGGCCGCGTGGCGCACCGCCTCGCGCGCGACCACGGCAAGCGCGTGGGCACGCTCACGGTGCTCGACATCTCGCCCACGCTGAAGATGTACCGCAACACCACCATGCAGTTTGCGAAGGCCTATTACCACTGGTTCTTCCTGATCCAGGAGCCGCCGATTCCGGAGCAGATGCTGCAGGGCCAGGCACCCTTCTACGTCTTCAAGCGCCTGGGACGGGGCAAGAGCGGGCTCAAATACTTCTCGAAGGACGCGATGGCCGAGTACGTGCGCGCCTTCAAGGACCCGCGCACCATCCACGCCACCTGCGAGGACTACCGCGCCGCCGCCACCATCGACCTGATGCACGACCAGAAGGACCTGGCGCGGAAGATCCGCATGCCGCTGCTCGCGCTCTGGGGAAGGCAGGGCGTGATCGAGGCGCTGTTCGACTGCCTCGCCGACTGGCGCGAGGTCGCCACCGACGTGCGCGGCCGCGCCCTCGCTTGCGGCCACTTCATTCCCGAGGAGAAGCCGCGGGAGCTGCTCGCCGAGCTGCGCCGCTTCCTCGGTTAGCGAAAGTTGTTTGGTTTCAGTCCTCTACGCCGTGCTTGCGCCTGCAACTAAAAACATGTTCAATGAAGACGTTACAACGCGTTCCTAAGAAGGGTCTTAAGACCACTGGAAATGCCGGGCAAGGCGTTACCGAACTTCAGCCTCGCTTCTGCCGACGCCACGGCGTTCACGCTCTCCGCGCAACGCGGCGAGAAGCCTGTGCCGCGCTTCCACCCAAAGGACAAGCAAGAGATACGGTTCCCGTTCGAGCTGCTCGCGGACCCCGATGAGGCGGTGTGCAGACAGTTCGGTGTAATGAAGCTCAAGACGCCGTGCGGGAAGAAAGTCCGCGGCATCGAGCGCAGCACCTTCGTAGTCGACGCAAAAGGGGTGCGCGCGCCCGAATGGCGCGGGGTCAAGGTCCCAGGTCATGCCCAGGAGGTATTGAACTTTGTTAAAGCCCTATGATGTCGAGCTGTCCGCAGCAAATGCGTCTCCCCTCCCCGTCCTGATGTCCAAGAAGCGCAGTACCCCGCGCAAGCAGCAAACCCGAAAGCTTTTCGTGCTGGACACCAACGTCCTGATGCACGACCCGACGAGCCTGTTCCGCTTCGACGAGCACGACCTCTACCTGCCGATCGCGACGCTGGAGGAGCTCGACGCGCACAAACGCGGCCTCTCCGACGTGTCGCGCAACGCGCGCCAGGCGAGCCGCTTCCTCGACGAGATCGTGAGCGGCAGCGCCGAGGACATCAAGCAAGGCCTGGATCTGCGCACGAAGGACGGACAGCACTCGGGCGGCCGGCTCTACCTCCAGACCGAAGCCATCAACGGCAGCCTGCCGCACACGCTGGCGGCAGGAAAGAGCGACAACCAGATCCTCGCCGTCGTGCGCCACCTGCAGGAGAAAGAGCCGCAGCGCGAAGTCGTGCTGGTGTCGAAAGACATCAACATGCGCATCAAGGCGCGCGCCCTCGGCCTGCCGGCGGAGGACTACTTCAACGACAAGGTGCTCGAGGATGCCGATCTCCTCTACACCGGCGTGCGCGCGCTGCCGAAGGATTTCTGGGACAGCCACGGCAAGGACATGGAGTCGTGGAAGAAGGAAGGCCACACCTACTACCGCGTGCGCGGGCCGCTGGTGCCGAAGCTGCACGTGAACGAGTTCGTCTACGACGAGTCGGGCGAGCGGCCGCTCTACGCGCTGGTGAAGGAGACCGCGGGCCGCATGGCGGTGCTCGAGACGCTGCGCGACTACAC
>JBIOYV010000149.1:0-30368 GCA_044870335.1 Burkholderiales bacterium
GTTCTACGGCGGCATGGTGCGCTCGAAGAACGCGCTCTCGGTGCTGATGCAGGTGTTCGTGGTGTTCTCGCTGGTCACGGTGCTGTGGTGCATCTACGGCTACAGCCTCGCGTTCACCGAGGGCAACCCCTTCTTCGGCCACCTGGATCGCCTGTTCCTCAAGGGAACATTCGATCCGGTGAAGGGTGACTTCTCGACCGCCGCGACGTTCTCTAAGGGCGTGGTAATTCCGGAGCTCGTCTATGTCGCGTTCCAGGCGACCTTCGCGGCGATCACCTGCTGCCTGATCCTGGGCGCGTTCGCCGAGCGGGCGAAGTTCTCCGCGGTGCTCGTGTTCATCGTCATTTGGTTCACCCTGGCCTACACCCCGATCGCGCACATGGTGTGGTTCTGGATGGGACCCGACGCCTACACCAGCGCGAAGGTCGTGGACGAGATGAATAGCAAGGCCGGGTGGCTGTGGCAGATGGGCGCGCTCGACTTCGCCGGGGGCACGGTGGTGCACATCAACGCCGGGGTCGCCGGCCTGATCGGCGCCTACCTCATCGGCAAACGCGTCGGCTACGGCAAGGAGGCGATGCCGGCGCATAACCTGCCGCTTACCATGATCGGCGCGTCGCTCCTCTGGGTGGGCTGGTTCGGCTTCAACGCCGGCTCGGCGCTCGAGGCCGGCAACTCCGCCGCGCTGGCGTTCATCAATACCTACCTCGCGACCGCCTGTGCCGTGCTCTCCTGGAGCCTCGGCGAGGCGCTCTTCAAGGGCAAGCCGACCATGCTAGGCGCAGCCTCGGGCGCGGTCGCTGGCCTCGTCGCGATCACCCCGGCGGCGGGCAACGTCGGCATCCCAGGTGCCTTCGTCATCGGCTTGGCCGCTGGCCTTGTGTGCCTATGGGGCGTGAGCGGGCTGAAGCGCCTCCTCGGCGCCGACGATTCGCTGGACGTATTCGGCGTGCACGCGGTCGGTGGGATTCTGGGTGCGCTGCTCACCGGTGTGTTCAACGACCCGTCGCTCGGCGGCCCGGGCTTCTACAACAACTGGTTCGAGCTGAAGCCCGGGTTCGAGAGCGTCAGCGCCCAGCTCTGGATCCAGGCGAAGGCGGTCGGGGTGACTATCGTCTGGTCGGGCGTCGTGGCCTTCGTCGCCTACAAGGTGGTCGACCTGACGATCGGCTTGCGTGTGACCGAGGAAGACGAGCGCGAAGGCCTCGACACCGCGGCGCACGGCGAAGCGGCTTACCGCATGTAAGAACCCGTTGTTGCAGTGGCAGGATGAAAGGGGCGCCTCGGCGCCCTTTCCTTTATCCCACCAGCTTCTCGAGCAGCCCCAGGAGCTGCTCCCTTTCGACGGGAGTGAGGCGTGACGACACGCGGCGCTCATGGAGCTGGATGCGGCGCTTCAGCTTCGCGACCACACCGCGGCCGGACGCAGTGAGCCACAGCCCGTTGGTGCGGCGGTCCTCGCCGCGCCTGCGCTCGACCAGCCCGCGGCCCTCGAGGACGTGAAGCACGCCCACCATGGTGGAGCGCTCGAGCGAGACGGCCTGCGCCAGCCGGCTCTGCGTCACGCCCGGGTTCGCCTCGATGAGGAGCAGGACGCCGACCCTTCCAGGGGAGAGCTCGGCGACCGTGGCCTGGAAGTCGCGGAACAGCGCCTGCTGCGCGACGCGCAGCCGGTAGCCGAGCAGGCCAGGCAGGATTCCGGGCTTCAAGCCGTCGCGCGCCACCGACTTTGTTTGGGGTCCGAACAGTTGCTACCATCGTAGCCGCCAGGGGCAGGCGCATGCAAATAATCCTCAATGACGACGGGCGGCGCATTCCGGTCGAGGCAGGCGATACGATTCTCGCGTCCCTGCTGCGTGCCAGGGTGCCGTTTCCGTTTTCGTGCCAGACCGGCAACTGCGGTACCTGCAAGTGCGAGCTCGTGAGCGGCGCGGTGGTCGAGCTCGAGCGCTCGGCACATGCGCTGGCGCCGGAGGAGCGCGCGAGGGGCATCATCCTCGCGTGCCGCAGCGAGGTGCGCGGCGACACCACCGTGCGCTTGATCGAGCCGGGCGGATGAACGGCGCGGAGCTGCTGCTCGGAAAGGAAGCGCTGGCGCGGCACGGCAGCCGTAGCGCGCTCATCTGCGGCGAGGAAAGCGTTACTTTTGCGGAGCTCGCCGCGCGTGTCGCGCGCGCCGCCGGAGCGTTCGCGGCGCTCGGCGTGCGCCCAGGAGACCGCGTGCTGTTCCTCATGCGCGACACGCCCGATTTCGCGGCGGCCTGGCTCGGCGCCATCCGCGCCGGCGCCGTCGCGGTCGCGCTGAACGACAAGCTCTCCGATACCGAGCTCGAGCACGCGGCGGCAGACAGCCGCTCGAAGCTCGCGCTCTTCGAGCAGGAATTCATCGCCCGGAGTTTCGCCGGCGTGAAGCCGATGCTCGCGTCGACCTTTGCCGACCACGCAGCGAGCGCTCCCGCCACCGCGGCGTTCGACGCCGCGGCCGAAGCGCCGGCCTTCATGCTCTATTCCTCGGGCACCACCGGCCGGCCCAAAGGCATCGTGCATGCGCACCGCGGCTTCGCTTCGCTCGGCCTCGCGTTCCGCTGTATCGGGGTGGGCGCGGGCGAGCGCGTGTTCAGCACCTCCAAGTTCTTCTTCGCCTACGGGCTCGAGCACGGGTTGCTCGCGGCGCTTGCGCACGGCGTAACCGCGGTCGTCCATCCCGGCTGGCCCGACGCCGATGCCGTGATCGAGCTCGTCGCGCGTCACCGGCCGGCGGCGCTCTTCAGCGTGCCGACGGTGTACCGACGGCTCCTCGCCCAGCCGCCCGAGCGCCTGGCGCCGTTCGCTGCGGTGCGCCGCTTCGTTGCCGCCGGGGAGCGGCTTTCGAGGCAACTGGTCGCGCAGTGGCGCAGGGCGCTCGGCGGCGAGCTGCTCAATCTCTACGGGATGTCCGAGACGTTCTGCGCCTGCATGATGACGCCGCCCGGCGCCTCGGATGGAATGCGCACCGGCGTGCCGCTCGAAGGCGTGCAGGTCGAGCTGCGCGACTCGAGCGGCCATGCACCGGTTGCGGGCGAACCGGGCGTCCTCTGGATCCGGCATCCGGCGCAGGCAACCGGCTATGCCAACCTTCCGCGCGAGACCGAAGCGCAGTTCCGCGACGGCTGGTTCTGCAGCCGCGATCTCTTCGTGCGCGACGCTCATGGCTACTACGTCCACCAGGGCCGATCCGACGAGCTTCTCAAGATCGCCGGCCAGTGGGTGCAGCCAGGCGAATTGGAGGCCGTCGCAGCGCAGCAGGCTGCGGTCGCGGAGGCCGCGTGCGTGCCGGTGGCCGATGCCGACGGCCTGGAGCGCCTCGCGCTTTTCGTGACCGCGCGCAACGATCCGGCTGCGGCGCAGCGCGCCGCGCAGGAAGCGTGCGAGCGCCTGCTGCCGCGCCACAAGCGTCCGAAATGGGTGCGCGCGGTCGACGAGCTGCCGCGCACCGCGACCGGCAAAGTGCAGCGCTTCAAGCTGCGCGAAATCCTGGCGCGCGAGCTCTCGGCCAAGGACTAAAATCCGGGTTCCTTTCTTCGAGGCACTCAATGGCTCACGTCATCCCGCTTTGGACCCCGCCGGCGCTGCCGGTCGCCGGTTCTACCGACAGCTTTCCCGTGCGGCGCATCTTCTGCGTCGGACGCAACTACGCCGAGCACCAGAAGGAGATGGGCGGCGACGGCCGCGAGCAGCCGTTCTTTTTCCTGAAGAGCGAGTTCGCCCTGATTCCGAGGGGCGGCACGGTCCACTACCCGGCGAAGACCTCGAACTACCACTATGAGACCGAGCTCGTCGTCGCGCTGGCGAAGGGTGGACGCCGCATCGACGCCAAGCGCGCCAACGACTACGTGTACGGATACGCCGTGGGCTTCGACATGACCCGCCGCGACCTGCAGCAGTGGGGCAAGGACCACGGACGCCCGTGGGACTTCGGCAAGAACTTCGACGAGTCTGCGCCCTGCAGCGAGCTCGTGCCGGCCTCCAAGATCGGTCATCCGTCCAAGGGCGGGATCTGGCTCAACGTGAACGGCAAGCAGCGCCAGAAGGCCGACCTTTCGGACATGATCTGGTCGGTTCCCGAGCAGATCGCCTACCTCTCCGAGCACTACACGCTCGAGCCGGGCGACGTGATCTTCACGGGCACGCCCGCCGGCGTCGGCCCGGTGAAGCCCGGCGACGAGCTGCTCGCCGGGATCGACTCGGTCGGCGAACTGAAGGTGAAGATCGCGCCGGCACTCTAGCCGCAGGCTATCCTTGCTGAAGCTGTACACCTACTTCCGCAGCTCGGCCGCCTTCCGTGTACGGATCGCGCTGAACCTGAAGGGCTTGGCCTACGACCCGGTGTTCGTCCATCTTCCCAAGGGCGAGCACCGCAGGCCGGAATACGCCGCCGTCGATCCGCAGGCGCTTCTGCCCACCCTCATCGACGGCGAGCGCGCGTTGTCCCAATCGCTCGCCATCATGGAGTATCTCGAAGAGACGCGGCCCGAACCGCCGCTCCTTCCCGCCGACGCCGCGGGACGCGCGCGAGTGCGCAGCCTATCGCTCCTGGTCGCATGCGAGATCCACCCCTTGAACAACCTGCGCACGCTGCAGCACCTGAAACGCGCGCTCGGCCAGAACGAAGAACAGATCAACGCCTGGTATCGGCACTGGATCACCGACGGCTTCGGCAAGCTCGAGGCCGACCTGAGTCGGGATAAGAGCGGCGGCGGCGCCGGCCGGTTCTGCTACGGGGATACGCCTACGATCGCCGATTGCTGCCTCGTGCCGCAGGTGTTCAACGCCAAGCGCTACTCGGCCGAACTCGGCCCTTACCCGACGCTGATGCGCGTCTTCGACGCCTGCATGAAGCTCGAGGCATTCGACCGCGCCCAGCCCTCGAAGCAACCCGACGCGGAATAAGCTTCGACTGAGTCTCGAGCTCATCTTTTCGGACGAGCGGTGCGCCCAAGCGCTCTCCGACGAGCGCTATCTCGCCGCCATGGCTCGCTTCGAAGGCGCGCTTGCCGCGGCGAGTGCCCGCAACGGGATCTTCCCCGCCTCGCATGCCAAGGTGATCGGCAAGGTTTGCGGCGAGGCTTCCTTCGATGTGGCGGCGCTTGCAAAGGAGGCACGGATCGCCGGCGTGCTCGCGATTCCGTTCGTCAAGGCTCTCACGGGGAAGGTGGCCGCGGTGTCCTCCGAGGCGGCGCGTTACGTTCACTTCGGCGCGACCAGCCAGGACGTCCTGGACACCGCGGCCGTGCTTTGCATGCGGGAGGCGTGCGAGCGGATTTCCGCCTTGGCCATGGCCTTGGGCGATGCGAGTGCCACGCTCGCGAAACGTCACCGCGCGACGCCCATGGTTGCGCGTACTCTGCTGCAGCCGGCCGCGCCGGTGCCGTTCGGCTGGAAAGCCGCGATGTGGCTCGCGCCCCTGGCGCGCTCCTATCCCCGTTTCCGCGGCGCCGCGGGCGAAGCCTGCGTGCTCCAGTTCGGCGGCGCGGCAGGCACGCTCGCGGCATTTCGAGACAAGGCGAGCGAAGTCGCGCGGGAACTGGCCGAGGAGCTCGGTCTGGAAACCGCGGTCACCTGGCACAGCGCGCGCGACGGCTTCGCGCGGCTCGGAGCCGAGACCGCGATCCTGACCGGGCTCGCGGCAAAAATCGCCCGCGACGTCACGCTGCTCGCCCAGCCCGAGGTCGGCGAGGCGGCCGAGCCCGCGGTCAAGGGGCGGGGCGGCTCGTCGAGCATGCCGCACAAGCGCAATCCGGCCGGATGCCTGCTCGCGCTCGAGGCCGCGGCGCGTGTCCCCGGCCTCGCTGCCACGCTGCTCGGCGAGCTCGCACCCGAGCACGAGCGCGGTCTCGGGCAGTGGCAGTCGCAGTGGTTCACCCTGCGCGAGCTCGCCGGCGCCGCCGCGAGCGCGCTCGCGGCGATGGCGGAGGTACTGAGAGGTCTCGAGGTCAAGCCGAAGGCGATGGCCGCGAACCTGGAGCGCACGAACGGACTCGTGTTCTCCGAAGCTCTGGCGTTGCGCGTGTCGCGCCCGGTCGCGGATCGACTCTGCGAGCGGGCGCTGCGCGAGGGACGCCATCTGCTCGAGATCGCGCGCGCCGACGCCGAGGTCAAGAAACAGCTGGGCAAAGGGGAGCTCGAAGCGCTGTTCGAGCCGCAAAGCCAGTTTGGCGCGGCGCCCGCGATGATCGAGCGCGTGCTCGCCGAGTGGGCTACTGCGCGCGAAACCGCTGCTTGAGCTCTTCCGGGATTGCCTCGCCCTTCATCGGCGTGCCCGGCCCGTTGACGTGGCGGCCCCAGACCCGGGTCTCCTTCGCCTTGGCGAGCGTCGTGCCGTCGGTGCGCACCACGTCGTGCTGCACCACGAAGGACTTGCCGCCGAACCGCGCGATCCGCGAGCGCACCTCGCACCGGTCGCCGTTCTCCGCGGGAAAGAGAAACTGGCATTCCGCGGACACCAGCGGCATCGCCATGTGCTGTACACGCATCCACTTCGCGCCGTAGCCGACGGCATCGAACAGCGCCCAGCTCGCGGCATCGATCCAGCGGAAGTAGGTGGGGTAGAAGATGATCCCGGCCGGGTCGCAGTCTCCCCACTGCACCTGGCACGGAAACACGTTGACGATGGACTTGAAATCGTCGCCCTTCATGCTCGGCCGCGGCTCCTCATAAGCGCAGCGGATTATAGGTCAGGCGATTGACGCAGCGCCGCAACAATGGGCAGAATCCCACTCCTGCACCACGCGCCGATTTGATGTTCAGCTTGCGGGCGCGCAACAAATACCGCTAAAGAGACGCGCCATCGAAGCCCGTTTCTGCACAAGCTGAACGGGCTTTTTTATTTGGAGCCGCATGCTGCTGGAGCAATTGCTGGCCAAGCGAATCGTGCTCCTCGACGGGGCGATGGGCACCATGATCCAGGGCGCGCGCCTCGCCGAGGAGGACTACCGCGGGGCGCGCTTCCAGGTCTGGGAGCGCGAGCTGCGCGGCAACAACGACCTGCTGTCGCTGACCCAGCCGCGCCTGGTGCGCGACATTCACTGGCAGTACCTCGAGGCGGGCGCCGACATTCTCGAGACCAACACCTTCAACTCGACCTCGATCGCGCTCGCCGACTACGGCATGGAGCGCTTTGCCCGCGAATTCAATACGGCGGCGGCGCTGCTCGCCCGGGACGCGGTGCGCGACTGGCAGGCCCGCCACCCCGGCGATGCGCGCTTCGTCGCCGGCGTTCTCGGCCCGACGAACAAGACCGCCTCGCTCTCGCCGGACGTGAACGACCCGGGATATCGCGCGGTCAGCTTCGACCAGCTGGTGGCGGCCTATGGGGAAGCCGTGGACGGACTGCTCGAGGGCGGGGTCGACCTGCTGCTGGTCGAAACGATCTTCGATACGCTGAACGCGAAGGCCGCGCTGGTGGCGATCGAAAACGCGTTCGAAGCCGGCCGCGCGCGCCTCCCGGTTCTGATCTCCGGCACGATCACCGACGCGTCCGGACGTACGCTGTCCGGACAGACTGCAGAGGCCTTCTACAACTCGGTGCGTCACGCGCGTCCCCTGGCGGTGGGCCTCAACTGCGCGCTCGGCGCGCACGAGCTCAGGCCGTACGTCGAGGAGCTCGCGCGGATCGCCGAGACGCGCGTCTGCTGCCATCCCAACGCCGGTCTGCCGAACGCGTTCGGCGAGTACGACGACACGCCCGAATCGATGTCGCGCCAGATCGGCGAATGGGCGCGCGCCGGATGGCTGAACATCGCCGGCGGCTGCTGCGGCACCACGCCCGAGCATATCCGTGCCCTGGCGGAGACGCTGCGCGGGGTCGCGCCGCGCACGCCGGTGGAGCATTCGCGCGCGCTGCGGCTCGCCGGCATGGAGCCGTGCAACATCGACGAGCGTTCGCTCTTCGTCAACGTCGGCGAGCGCACTAACGTAACCGGATCCAAGGCCTTCGCGCGCCTGGTGCTGGCGGACGACTATGCTGGCGCGCTCGCCGTCGCGCGCCAGCAGGTCGAGAACGGCGCCCAGGTGATCGACGTCAACATGGACGAGGCGATGCTCGACTCGGAGAAGGCGATGACGACCTTCCTCAACCTGGTCGCCGCCGAGCCCGACATCGCGCGCGTGCCGGTCATGATCGACAGCTCCAAGTGGAGCGTGATCGAAGCCGGGCTGAAGTGCGTGCAGGGCAAGCCGATCGTCAACTCGATCTCGATGAAGGAGGGCGAGGCCGAATTCCTGCGCCAGGCGCGCCTGGCACGCAAGTACGGCGCGGCGGTGGTGGTCATGGCGTTCGACGAAAAAGGCCAGGCCGATACGCTGGCGCGGCGCACCGAGGTATGCGCGCGCGCCTACAAGCTTCTCACCGAATCAGTGGGCATGCCGCCCGAGGACATCGTGTTCGACCCGAACATCTTCGCCGTGGCCACCGGCTTGGAGGAGCACGCGACCTACGGCATCGACTACATCGAGGCCGTGCGCTGGATCCGCCAGAACCTGCCGCATGCGAAGGTCTCGGGCGGCGTCTCCAACCTGTCGTTCTCGTTCCGCGGCAACGACCCGGTGCGCGAGGCGATGCACACGGCGTTCCTTTACCACGCGATCCGCGCCGGCATGACGATGGGCATCGTCAACGCCGGCCAGCTCGGTGTCTACGAGAAGCTCGACCCGGCGCTGCGCGAGCTGGTCGAGGACGTCATCTTCAACCGGCGCCCGGACGCCACCGAGCGGCTGGTGGAGCGCGCGGCGAGCTTCAAGGCGGACGCGAAGGAGGCTGCGGCCGGCGAGGCCTGGCGCTCGAGCAGCGTGGAGGAACGACTGTCGCATGCGCTCGTCAACGGCATTTCCACGTACGTGGTCGCCGACACCGAAGAGGCGCGCCTCAAATACCCGCGGCCGATCCAGGTGATCGAGGGACCGCTCATGGACGGCATGAACGTGGTCGGGGACCTCTTCGGCGCCGGCAAGATGTTCCTGCCGCAGGTGGTGAAGTCCGCCCGCGTGATGAAGCAGGCGGTGGCGCATCTCGTTCCCTTCATCGAGGCGGAGAAGGCAAAAAGCGGCGACGCGGGACGCAGCAAGGGCCGCATCGTCATCGCCACTGTGAAGGGTGATGTGCACGACATCGGCAAGAACATCGTCGCGGTGGTCCTGCAGTGCAACAACTATGAGGTCGTGAACCTGGGGGTCATGGTGCCGGCGCAGACGATCCTCGAGGCGGCCGCGCGGGAGAACGCGGACGTGATCGGCCTCTCCGGGTTGATCACGCCGTCGCTCGAGGAAATGAGCCACGTCGCGCGAGAAATGGAGCGCGCCGGGCTGAAGCTGCCGCTGCTGATCGGCGGCGCGACCACCTCTCGCACGCACACCGCGGTCAAGATCGCGCCCAACTACTCCGGAGCGGTGGTCTACGTTCCCGATGCTTCGCGCAGCGTGCCGGTAGTGCAATCGCTGCTGTCTGAAACGAGCGCGCGCTTCGTCTCGGAGGTGCGCACCGACTACGAGAAAATCCGCGACCAGCACCGTGACAAGAAGGGTCCCGGGCCGCTGCTTCCCATCGCAGAGGCGCGCCGCCTCGGCCATGCCATCCGCTGGGAAAGCTACGTCCCTCCCAGGCCGCGCAAATCAGGCGTAACGGTGATGCGCAACTATCCGCTCGCCGAGCTGGTCGACTACATCGACTGGTCGCCTTTCTTCCAGGCTTGGGAGCTCTCCGGACCCCACCCGAAGATCCTCCAGGATCCAGTCGTAGGAGAGGCCGCGCGCAAGCTCTTCGGCGAGGCACAGGAAATGCTCGGGCGCATCGTGCGCGAGGGCTGGGTCGTCGCGAACGGCGTATTCGGGCTGTATCCCGCGGCCCGCGTGAACGGGGACGACATCGAGGTCTACCGCGACGAGGCGCGCGCCGAGCGTCTCATGACCTGGCACAACCTGAGGCAGCAGAACCAGAAACCCACCGGACGCGCCAATCTGTGCCTCGCCGATTTCGTCGCGCCGAAGGAGGCGGGCGTCCCGGACTGGATCGGCGCCTTCGCCGTCTGCGCCGGGGGCATCGACGAGCGCGTGGCGGCTTTCGAGGCGGGCAACGACGACTACAACGCGATCATGCTCAAGGTGCTCGCCGACCGCCTTGCCGAGGCATTCGCCGAGCGGCTGCACGAGCGCGTGCGCCGGGAATTCTGGGGCTATGCGCCGCAAGAGCGCCTCGCCCAAGCGGAGCTCCTCGCCGAGGCGTACCGCGGCATCCGCCCCGCGCCGGGCTATCCGGCGTGCCCGGACCACACCGCAAAGGGGCCGCTGTTTCGCCTGCTCGACGCCGAGAGCAACGCCAGCATGCGGCTCACCGAATCGTTCGCCATGTGGCCGCCGGCGGCCGTTTCCGGCTTCTACCTCTCGCATCCCGAGTCGACCTACTTCGCGGTCGGCAAGGTCGGCCGCGATCAGGTCGAGGACTACGCGCGCCGCAGCGGCCTGCCGCTGTCCGAGGTCGAGAAATGGCTTGCGCCGTATCTCGCCTACGAGCCCGAGACCGTGCCGCTATAATCCGCGCATGGGTAAAGGCGACAAACGCACGCGGCGCGGCAAGATCTACAAGGGCAGCTACGGCAGGAAGCGCCCGCACCGCGCGAAGAAAAGCACCAAGAAACCGGCCTGAAGGTTTTTCTGGCACTCGGCGCGCTCGCCGCCGCGGCTGCGGTCGCGCTGGGCGCGTTCGGCGCTCACGCGCTCAAAGCGCGGCTTTCCCCCGAGCTGCTCGGGGTATGGCAGACGGCGGTGCAGTATCACGGCTGGCACGCCCTCGGCCTCCTGGCCGTGGGGTTGAGCGGGCTTCACTTCGAAGGCAACTGGCTCAAGGCTGCGGGCTGGCTGTTCGTCGCGGGAATCGTCCTGTTCTCCGGCAGCCTCTATGCCCTCGCGCTGGGCGCTCCCCGGACGCTGGGCATTGTCACACCCGTTGGCGGCATAGCGTTGATCCTGGGGTGGATCGCCTTCTCAATCGGCATCATTTACGCCAGAACGCCGGGGTAAGAACGACGAGCAGCGTGAAGAGCTCGAGCCGTCCGAGCAGCATGGCGAAGCTGCAGATCCAGGTCTGGATCTCGGTCAGATTGGCGTAGGTGGTGGCCGGGCCCACCTCGCCCAGCCCGGGCCCGGTGTTGTTGAGCGAGGCCACCGCCGCCGAGAACGCCGACACCACGTCGAGCCCCGAAGCGGTCAGCAGCAGCGTCAGCACGATTACGCACGACGAGTACATGAAGACGTAGGCGAGCACGGCAAACACGGTGGCATTGCTCAGCGGAATCTCGGAGAGCTTCACCGGGTTGGTGATCCGCGGATGAATGGTTCGCAGGAGCTCGCGGAAGAGCTGCTTGAAGAGAATCTGCGCGCGGATCATTTTCATGCCGCTGCCGGTCGAGCCCGAGCAGCTGACGAAGCTGGAGAGGAACAGCATCGTCAGCGGCGCAAAGATCGGCCACTGGCCGTAGTCGGTGCTCGCGTAGCCGGTGGTGGTGGCCAGCGAAACCACGTTGAACGCCGCATACCGCAGCGCGGTGCCGAAATCGTCGTAGACCCCGGTCAGGTAGAGGTAGCCCGCTACGAGCAGCACGGAAAGCGCTAGCACCAGCAGCATGGCTTTCGCCTCGGGATCCCTTCGGTAGGGACCCAGGCTGAGCCGGCGCCAGGCAAGAAAATGGCTGGCGAAATTGATCGCCGCAACCAGCATGAACGCGATCGCCACCGCCTCGATCGCAGGCGAATCCCAGTGCGCGAAGCTCGCATCATGGGTGGAGAAGCCGCCCAAGCCCATGGTGGTGAAACCGTGCATCAGGGCGTCGAGCTCGTCCATGCCAGCGACCCAGTAGGCGAAGATGCAGGCGAGCGTGAAGCCGGCATACACGAGCCACAACCCCTTTGCGGTTTCGGCGATACGCGGCGTGAGCTTGGTGTCCTTCATGGGCGTCGGCGTTTCGGCCTTGAAAAGCTGGCTGCCGCCCACACCCAGCAGTGGCAGGATCGCGACCGCCAGCACGATCACACCCATGCCGCCAAGCCAGATCATCAGCCCGCGCCAGATATTGAGCGAAGGGGGAAGCCCGTCGAGACCCTGCAGCACCGTCGCGCCGCTCGCGGTGAGCCCGGAGACGCTCTCGAAGTAAGCGTCGGTGAAGGACAGATCGTCGATGCTTAGAAGGAGAGGCAGCGTCGCGAACGCGGGAAGGACGGTCCATACCAGCGCCACCAGCAGGAAGCCGTCGCGCACCTGGAGCTCGCGGCGTTCGCGGAAGGTGGCGAGCCACAGGAGAAGCGCGGCGCCTAGCGTCGCGGCGAGCGACCAGCCGAAGGCCCGTCCGGCGCCGTCGTCGAGCAGAAGAGAAATGCCCCATGGAAGCATCATGCTGGCGGCGAACAGCACCAGCACGCGCGAGAGCACGTTGACGACTGCGACGAAGCGCATCGCCGGCTACATGAAGCGCACGCCGACCTGGAACATGCGCTCCACGCGCGGCAGGTTCTTCTTGTCGGTCACGAACACGATGACATGGTCCTCGGCCCGGATCACCGTGTCGTGGTGCGCCATGATCACCTGGCCGCCGCGCACGACCGCCCCGATCGTGGTGCCCGGCGGCAGGTCGATCTCCTCCACGCGCCGGTCGGTGAGCTTGCACGATTCCCGGTCGCCGTGCACCACGGCCTCCAGCGCCTCCGCCGCGCCGCGCCGCAGGCTGTGCACGGCGACCACGTCGCCGCGGCGCACGTGCGCGAGCAGCGTGCCGATGGTCGCCTGCGCCGGCGAGATCGCGATGTCGATCTGCCCCGACTGCAGCAAGTCGACGTAGGACCTGCGGTTGATCAGCGATACCACCCGACGCGCGCCCATGCGCTTGGCGAGCAGCGAGCTCATGATGTTGTTCTCGTCGTCGTTGGTCACGGCGACGAAGAGGTCCATCTCGCCGATGTTCTCGCTCTCGAGCAACTCCTCGTCGGTGGTGTCGCCGTTCAGCACGAGCGCTTCCCCCAGGCGCGCCGCGATCAGCTCGCAGCGGCGCTTGTTGTGCTCGATCACCCGGACCGAATAGCGCTCCTCGAGCGCGAGCGCAAGCCGCAGGCCGATGTTGCCGCCGCCGGCAATCATCACCCGCCGCACCGGGCGGTCCATGCGCCGCAGCTCGCGCATGACCTCGCGGATGTGCTCGGCGGCCGCGAGGCAGAACACTTCGTCGCCCGCCTCGATGACCGTCTCGCCGTCCGGCACGATGGAGCCGTCGCCGCGAAAGATGGCGACGATGCGCGCGTCCACGCGCGGGATGTGGCGGCGCAGCTCCTTGAGCGGATGGCCGACCAGGGGTCCGCCCGCGAACGCCCGCACCGCGACCAGGCTGACCTTGCCGCCGGCGAAGTCGAGCACCTGGAGCGCCTCCGGGAACTCGACCAGCTTGACGATGTAGTCGGTCAGGACCTGCTCCGGGCAGATCGAGAGGTCCACGTCGAAGCCGTCCTCGCCCAGCACGCGCTCGTTCGCGAGGTAGTCGGTGGCGCGCACGCGCGCGATGCGACGCGGCACGTTGAACATGCGGGCGGCGATGCGGCAGGCGACCAGGTTGGTCTCGTCGGACTGGGTGACCGCGACCAGCAGGTCGGCGTCGTCGATGCCGGCCTCCGCCAGAACCGAAGGATGCGCGCCGCTGCCGACGACCGTGCGCAGGTCGAGCCGCTCCTGCAGGGCGCGCAGGCGCTGCGGCTCGATATCGACCACGGTGATGTCGTTCGCCTCCGAGACCAGGCTCTCGGCGACCGAGCCGCCGACCTGCCCGGCCCCCAGGATCACGATTTTCATTCTTCGCGCCGCCCGACCGGAAGCCCGAGCGCCTTGAGCTTGCGGTAGAGGTGCGTGCGTTCGAGGCCCGAGCGCTCCGCGACCCGCGACATGCTGCCGTGCTCGCGGGAAAGCAGATGCTCGAAGTAGACCCGCTCGAACGCCTCGCGCGCCTCGCGGTAGGGCCGGTCGAGCAGCACCTCGGGCAGCGCGCCCGGCACCGCGCGCCCGGCGAGCACGCGTTCGACGTCGTCGAGCTGGATCTCCTCTTCGAGCGAGCTCAGCGCGAGGTCTTTCACCACGCCCTCGAGCTCGGTCAGGTTGCCGGGCCAGACGTGGTGGCGCAGCGCGTTGAGCGCAGCGATCGAGAGCCGCCGCGGGGGACAGGCGCGCGCCTCCACCATCTGCGCGAGCATGAGCGATGCGAGGTCGGGCACGTCCTCGGCGAACTCGCGCAACGCCGGCAGGCGCAGCGTGAGCTCCGAGAGCCGCGCCCCCAGGTCGGGATCGAAGTCGTGCTTCTCAGCCAGGCTCCTCACGTCGAGCGGCGAAAACGACACCAGCCGCACCTTGTGCTTCTCGGCGCGCGTCAGCAGGAACTCGAGGCTGCGCTGCTCGCCGCGCGCCAGCCGCGCGAGGTCGGGGAAAAACAGGATCCCGCCGGTCGCCTTGGCGAGAAGCTCGGAAGGCGGCTCGGCGAGGAGCTCCGCGCCGGACAGGAAGGGCGCGCTCGGCGCGGCAAGGAGCCGCGCAAACAGCTCCGGCCGCATGCCGCGCTCGCCGCGCAGCAGGAGCGGCGCGACGGCCTGCGCGAGCTGCGCCAGCCGCTTTTTCGCGTCCGCGAGCGCCGGCGAGCGGCCGAGCGCCGAGAGCGCGAGCTGCGGCGCCGCGGCCGCCTCGGGGCTGCGCAGCGCGCGCTTCACGGTGGCGAGGAGCCGCTGCAGCGCCACGGGCTTCTCCAGGAAGTCGAGCGCGCCGATGCGCGTTGCCTCGACCGCGGTCTCGATCGTGGCATGGCCCGACATCATCACCACGGGCATGGTGAGCTGGCCGCTCGCAGCCCATTCCTTCAGCAGCGTGATGCCGTCCGTATCGGGCATCCAGATGTCGAGCAGGACCAGATCGGGCCGGCCGCGCTCGCGCAGCCGGCGCGCGTCGCCGGCGCTCTCTGCGAGCATGACCTGATGGCCTTCGTCGGCGAGAATCTCCGACAGCAGCTCGCGGATGCCTATCTCGTCGTCGACTACCAGTATCTGTGCCATGTCTATGCCGCCTTCGCCAGCGGCAGGAGCACGCTGACCGATGCGCCCCGGGTGGGGCGGTTTTCGATCGCGACGCTGCCGTGATGCTCGTCCACGATCTTCTTCACTATGGCGAGCCCCAGGCCCGTGCCGCGGGGCTTGGTGGTGACATAGGGCTCGAAGATGCGCGCCATTAGCTCCTCCGGGAAGCCGCCGCCGTTGTCGCTCACCGCCAGCCGTACCTTGTCGCCCGCGAGCTCGGTGCGGACTTCGATGGACCCGGCAGCGCCGCGCGCGCCCGTATTCTCCAACGAGTCCTGCGCGTTCTGAACCAGGTTATGGATCACCTGGCGGATTTGCGCGCCGTCGGCCCATACCGGCGGCAGCGCTTCATCGAGCCGCTTCACGATCGGCACCGGCGAGTTTTCGTACAGCGCGAGCACGTCGGCGACGAGGCGGTTGAGGTCCAGCCGGGCGGGCGCCGGCGCAGGCAGGCGCGCGTAGTCGCGAAAGTCGTCGACCATCGCCTTGAGCGCGGCGACCTGGCTCACGATCGTGCCGGTCGCGCGCCGCAGGGTTTCGGCGTCCTCGCGCGCAAGACGCTCGCCCAGCTTGACCTCGAGCCGCTCGGCCGAAAGCTGGATCGGCGTGAGAGGATTCTTGATCTCGTGGGCGAGGCGCCGCGCGACCTCGGCCCAGGCGGTCGCGCGTTGCGCCTGGATGAGCTGGGTGATGTCGTCGAACACCACCACGTAGCCGCCGCCGGTGGCGAGCGGCAGGCGCGCCCCGCGCGCGTGCACCGCCTTGCCGTCCCTCAGGGCGAGGTCGAGCTGCCAGTCTTTCGCGCCATGCTCGAGGAAGCGCTCGCGCATGCGGCTGGCGAAGGCCTCGAGCTCGGCGCCGGCGATCGCACGCGCGCCGCGGTTCGAGATGGTCAGCCCGAGCCCGTGGTCGTACACCAGCACGCCCGCCGACAGGTTGGCCAGGATGTTCTCGAGGTGGGCCTTAGCCGCTTCCAGCGCGGCACGGTTGGACTCGACCACGCGGCGCGCTTCTTCGAGCTGGCGCGTCATCGAGTTGAACGATTCGGTGAGCACGCCGAGCTCGTCGCGGCTGGTCACCGGCGCCTGGCGCGAGAAGTCGCCGCGGGCCACCGCCTGGGTCGCCTGCGCGAGGTTGGCGAGGGGCTCCGCAAGCAGGTTCGATTGCGTGGCCGCTACGGCGACGGCGACGAAGAGCGCCATCAGCAGCGCGAAGCTGAGCGTAACCACGTAGATGCGCTTGAGCCCGTCGCGCGAGATCGCGAGCTCGCGGTAGTCGCGGTAGGCGGTTTCGACCGCCTCGGCGCTGCGGCCGAACTGCAGCGGGACGGTGTTGCGCAGCTGCAGGTAGCGCGCTTCCTCCGCCAGCCCGCGCGCGCCGAGCGGCAGCACGACGCGCAGCGAAAGCGGGCGCGCGGCGACGGAATCGACCGTGGTGTAGCCGCGGCTGGCGCGCGCCTGGCGCAGCAGCTCGCGGCTCGGCAGCTCGGGCACCAGGCGCGTCACGTCGTCGCTTGCGCTCGCGACCACGCGTCCGCTCGCGGTCACGACCACTGCCTCGGCTACGCCCGCCTGGGCGCGCAGGCGCTCCAGGCGCGCCGGCAGCTCCGGCTCGGAGCGCTCAGCAAGCTCGAGCGCCATTGCGCGCGCCTTTCCCTGCAGCTCGAGCATCATCTGGTCGATCGCCTGCTGCGCGAGGTTGATTCCGCCTTCGAGCGCCGCGTCCACCTTGACGTCGAACCACGATTCGATCGAACGGGTGAGGAACTGGACCGAGACCGCGTAGACGATGAGGCCCGGCACCACCGCAAGCGCGGCGAAGCGCGTCAGCAGGCGCAGCGTCAGGCGCGTGCCGAAAACCCTCGCCCGATAGCGCCGCACAATGGCGACGAGCTGGTAGACGACGAGCGCGGCGAGCAGCGCGGCAAGGGCCGCGTTGAGTCCCAGGATCAGCGGATACTGCCGCTCGAACACCGCGGTGTCGCCGCTCGCCGTGGCGAGCAGGAACAGCCCCAGCGCCGCCACCACGCCACCGATGATCAGCACCCATTTCATCGGGGCGGCGCTCCCTGCAGGTCGCGGCTCTCCACCGGCGCCGGCGCCTGCTCGAGCGAGCGCACGGTAAAGCGGTGCCACGCCGAATCAAGGTGCAGGTCGCGCGCGGTGAGGGCGGAGATCTGGAACGGCTTGGGCAGCAGCGATACGTCGTGGCGCATGCGCAAAGCGGCCTCGTAGTCGCCCGAGAGGGGGACGCTGCGCTCGACCACCAGCCAGTTGCGAACGCGCTTCAACACGTTGAGCGCTTCCTCCAGCGTCGCGAAGTTCTGCTGCAGCAGCCCGGTCGACAGCCGGTACTGCCGCGACAGCGCATGATAGGACAGCCGCACCTGCAGACGCCGCACGGCCGGCGTATCATCGAACCAGTACCAGCGGCGGCGGATCAGCTCGAACTCCACCCGGAAATAAAGCGGCACGCCGTTCGCCACCACCTCGGCGAGCCGCGGCGTGAGCTGGAAGGCAAAATCGGCGTCGAGCACCAGCCCCTCCTCGGTCGCCCGCAGCGACACATCGCGCACCTCGATCTCGTCGGCGCGCGCGGCGCATGTGGCGAACGAGGCGAGGAGCAGGGCGAGTCTCGCGAGAAAGGCGATGCGGCGCACCGCGTTTGCGTCAGGCTTGTTTTTGGATCAGGGCGTAAAAGAACCCGTCGTGCCGGGGGCCCGGCAGACATTGGCTCTGCTCGCCGTCGGGCAACGGCAGAGACCGCGCGCCCTGCGTGCGCGCGAGGAAAGCTTGCATGACTTCCTGGTTCTCCTGCGGAAATACCGAGCAGGTGACATACAGCAATTTACCACCCGCTGCGAGCAGCTGCCAAAGCGCGTCCAGGATCGCCGCCTGGCGAGCCGCGAATACCGTAGCATCGCCGGCGCGGCGCAGCCACTTGAGGTCGGGATGGCGCCGCGCGACGCCGGAGGCCGAGCACGGCACGTCGGCCAGAATGCGGTCGAAGGGGGCGCCATCCCACCAGGTTTGCGGCCGCATGCAGTCGGCCGCGCGCACGTCGGCGCGCAAGGACAGCCGCTCCAGGTTGCGCGTCACGCGCTCGCAGCGCCCGGGGTCCACGTCGAGCGCGGTGAGCGCGACGTCGGCGCATTCCAGGATATGAGCGCTCTTTCCGCCCGGCGCGGCGCACGCATCGAGCACGCGCAGCCCAGGCGCGAGATCGAGCAGTCCGGCGGCGCGCTGCGCCGCTGCGTCCTGGACCGAGACTTCGCCGCCGGCGAAGCCCGGCAACCGCTCGACCGGCACCGGCTTCTCAAGCAGAAGCGCTGCATCCCCAGCCGCGCTCGCGGCGATGCCGGCCTCGGCGAGGCGCTGCAAGTAATCTGCTGGAGCAACGCGGCGCGTATTCACGCGCAGCGTCATCGGCGGATGCGCGTTGCCGGCGGCCAGAATCTCCTCCCAACGCTCGGGATAAGCGCCGCGTACCAGGTCGATCCACCATTGCGGATGCTGGTAGCGCGCTTCTTCGTTTCCACGCAGGCGCGCTTCCACCGCTTCGCGGCTGCGCAGGTATGTGCGCAGCAGCCCGTTCACGTAGTCCTTGGCGGGCCAGCGCTCGAGCAGCGTGCAGGCGCGCACGCCCTGATCGACCACCGTGTAATCGGCATAGCGCCCGGATTGCAGCGCGTACAGCGCGCACCACAGAAGACCCTGGACGAGCGGGTCGGGCAGACCGCGGCGCGAAAGCGCGGCGACGATCCCCTGAACGAGACCGTAGCGGCGCAGCGTCCCGTGGGTGAGGTCGAGAAGCGCGGCACGCGGGCTCTCGCCGGCCTCGGCGCCGCGGCTGAATTGATCGGCCAGACTGCGGCCGGAAGCGACCCGCGCCACCATGCGCGCCGCGTCGCGCAGCGCCGGCGCCAGGGTGGCCGCCGCCTTCATTCGAACCGGGCGCCCGCCGGCAAGGGATGGCCGCGCAGAAAATCGGAGGCACTGAGCCGCCTGCCGCCCGAGCGCTGCAGCTCGAGGATCTCGAGCGCGCCCTGGCCGCAGCCGACGACGAGACCGGCGGTAATTTCTCCGGGCGCAAGGGGCCGGCCATCGACCACCCGGACCCGCCAGATCTTGAGTTCAACGCCGCCCGTACGGGTTGAGGCGCCCGGCGCCGGGCGAAAGGCGCGCACGGCGCGCTCGAGCTGGACGGCCGGACGAGTCCAGTCCAACCTTGTTTCGCGTTTCTCAATCTTGCGGGCGTAAGTAACCCCTAGCTTCGGCTGAGGAAGCGCCACTGCGCGGGACGACTCCACCTCCGCCAGCGCTTCGACGATCAGCTCGGCGCCCAGCCCGGCGAGCCGGTCGTGCAGGCTCGCGGCGTCGTCATCGTCGCGGATGCGTGTCCTAGCCTGCTTCAGCACCGGGCCGGTGTCCAAGCCGGCGTCCATCTGCATGATCGAAATTCCGGTTTCCGAATCGCCCGCCAGCAATGCCCGCTGGATCGGTGCAGCGCCACGCCAGCGCGGGAGGAGGGAGGCGTGAATGTTGAGGGCTCCGTGCCGGCCGGCCTCGAGCAGCGCCTGCGGCAGAAGCAGCCCGTAGGCTGCGACCACCAGCGCGTCGGGTCGCGCCGCCCGCACGCGCTCGACTTCGGCTGCGCGCTGCAAGCTCGGCGGCTGAAGCAGCTCGATACCGCGTGCGGCGGCAAGACGCTTTACCGGACTCGAGACCGGGCGCAGCCCGCGTCCGGCGGGCCGATCAGGCTGGGTTAGTGCGAGAACAACCTCGTGGTTTGCGGCCAAGAGCCGCGCCAACGCCCGTTCGGCGAACTCGGGCGTGCCGGCAAAGACGAGGCGCAGGAAGGCGCGATCAGGCTGTCTTGCGCAGCTGCTTGGCCAGCTTCGCGCGAATGCGCTGCTGCTTGAGCTGCGACAGGTGCTCGATGAACACCTTGCCCTTCAGGTGATCCATCTCGTGCTGGATGCAGACCGCCAGCAGCCCCTGAGCCTCGAGCGTGAACGCGTTGCCGTTCTGGTCATAGGCGCGAACCTTGACCCGCTCGGCACGCTCCACGAGCTCGTAGATGGACGGCACCGAGAGGCAGCCCTCCTCGATGTCGGACACGCCCACCGCCTCCACGATCTCGGGGTTCACGAGAACCACGAGGGAATCGCGCCGCTCGGAGACGTCGACCACGATCACCTGCTTGTGGACGTCGACCTGGGTCGCCGCAAGACCGATGCCCGGCGCCGCATACATGGTCTCCGCCATGTCGGCCACGAGCTTCTTCAGGGCCTCGTCGAAGACGGTTATGGAGACGGCTACTTTGTGGAGCCGTGCGTCGGGGTAGCGCAGTATGTTCAAAACAGCCATCTGGGGAGAAATTCGCTTGCTAATTGAATAGATTATATGGACAATCTAACGCAATATATAAACTATTCGGCCTTTGGGTATCGGTTTGGGTACCAGTACTTAGGGTCGACAAACCAAAATTTCCAGCCGGTCCAGGATGCCGCTAAAGGGACGGGTCGCCATGGTCCAGCAATTCCGTAAGTCTATCACAGGGTTCATTTTCTTCGTTGCCTGGGTCACCGCCTCGGGGGGCGCCGCTTGGGCCCAAGCGCCGCGTGCGCCGCTCGTGCTGAAGGCCGACGCTCCCGACCGGTATGTGGTGGTCCCGGGCGACACGCTCTGGGGAATCTCCACGCGCTACACCGATTCCCCGTGGCGCTGGCCTGAGCTTTGGGGCATGAACCGCGAGCAGATCCAGAACCCGCACCTGATCTATCCGGGAATGGTGCTGCTGCTCGACCGTGCACGGGGCACGCTCTCGATTGCCGGAGCGCCCGCCGGCGCCCAGCCGGGCGCGCCCGGTCCCCAGCCGGGCGCGCCATCCGGTCCTGCCGCCTCGGGGGTGCCGCCGAGCGGAACCGCAAGGCTCGCTCCGCGGGCACGCGCGGAGTCGCTCACGGAGCAGGAGATCCCAAGCATTCCTCCGTCGGCGATCGAGCCGTTCCTCACCAGACCCCTCGTGATCGAGCCCGACGGCTTCGACAAGGCTCCCACCATCGTGGCAACCGAAAAGGACCGGGTCATCCTGGCCGCCGGCAATACCGCGTACGTGCGCGGCATCGCCGAGGCTGGGGAGGAGACCTGGTACGTCTATCGCCGAGGCGCGCCGCTCGTCGACCCGGATACCGAGCGCACGCTTGCGTACGAAGCCATCTACCTCGGCACGGCACAGGTGACCAGTCCAGGCAATCCTGCCACCGTCGTGCTGACGAGCGCGGTGCAGGAAGTCAATGCCGGCGACAAGCTCGTCGCGGCCGGTCCGCCGCAGCCGATGAACTATGCGCCGCATGCACCCTCCGCGCAGCTGCGCGGCCGCGTCCTCCGGATCTACGGCAGCGTGGGACGCGTCGGCGAAGCCGGACCGCTGCAGATCATCAGCATCAACCGCGGTCGCGCGGACGGGATCGAGGTTGGCCACGTACTCGCGCTCTACTCGCTCGGCGGCGCGGTGCGCGACACGACCAAGGCGACTGGCGCGTCCGACGCGCTGATCAAGCTGCCCGATGAGCGCGCCGGCCTATCGTTTGTGTTTCGCGTCTTCGACCGGGTATCCTACGCGCTGGTCATGCACGTCACGAGGCCGATCAGCCCGCTCGATGTGGTACGAACCCCGTAAGGCGGCATGACGCAGGAACCCGGGCTGGCGAGCTGGCTGCAGCTCACGCTCACACCCGGGCTCGGCGCGGCAAGCCTGCGCGCGATGCTGAAGCAGTTCGGGCTGCCGCAGGCCATCCTCCAGAGAAAGCGTTCCGAGCTCGCGGCATTCGCGCCGGCCGAAGCGCTCGCAGCGCTCGATTCCTCCGCGGTGCGCGAGGCCGTAACGCGCAGCCTCGAATGGGCGCTCGCGCCCGGCCGCGCGATTATCACGCTGGCCGACGAAGGCTATCCGCGCAGCCTGCTCGAGATCGCCGATCCGCCGGCGCTGCTCTACGCCGCGGGTCGTGTCGAGCTCGCCTCGCGCCCGGCGCTCGCCGTCGTCGGAAGCCGTAACGCGAGCGCCCAAGGCGAGCGCAACGCCGAAAGCTTCGCGCGCGCGCTGAGCGACGCCGGGCTCACGATCGTCTCGGGGCTTGCGCTCGGCATCGATGCCGCAGCCCACCGCGGCGGACTTGCAGGCGCGAGCAGCACCATCGCCGTCCTCGGTGCGGGAATCGACGTAGCCTATCCGCAGCGCAACGCTGGGCTTGCAACCGAGATCGCGGGCCGCGGGCTGCTGCTATCGGAGTTCCCGCCGGGCGCCCCGCCTGCGGCGCACAACTTCCCGCGCCGCAATCGCCTGATCAGCGGCCTCGCACAGGGCTGCCTGGTGGTCGAGGCGGCGCTCGCCTCGGGTTCGCTCATCACTGCGCGCGCCGCCGCCGATCAGGGTCGGGAGGTATTCGCAATTCCTGGCTCGATCCACTCGCCGCTCACCAAGGGCTGCCATGCCCTCATCAAGTCGGGGGCGAAGCTGGTCGAGTCCGCAGAGGACGTACTCGCCGAGCTCGCGGGCTTCCGGCCGAGCGGCTTTGCCTCGACCGTGGCGCCGCCGCGCGACCTCGCGGCCCCCGGCGGGCCGGCCGCGGCGGAGGCGCGGCTGCTCGAGTACATGGGCCACGATCCGGTGGATGTGGACTCGCTCTGCTCGCGCGCCGGACTTTCGGCCGAGCAGGTGGCCTCGCGGCTGCTGCGCCTGGAGCTCGACGGCCGCGTGGCATCGCTTCCGGGCGGCCTGTACCAGCGCCTCGAGACGGGAGAGCGCGGGTAAACCCAATCCCCAATGCAGCGTTAATAAGAAGGGAACGCTTATGTACGACGTCCTCGTCTACGTGTTCGAGAACTGCCAGCAGACCGAAATCGCGCACGACAGCGACCGCGTGGCGAAGAAGCTGTCTGCGGCCGGGTTCGAGGATTCCGACATCAGCGAAGCGCTGCACTGGCTCGCCGGAGTCCTGACCGGGCCGCACGCCGGCCTGGCCAACCTGCCCGACGCGAAGCGGTCGTTCCGCGCGTTCGCGGTCCGCGAGATCGCGAAGCTCGACGCGCAATGCCGCGGCTTCCTCATGACGCTCGAGCACTCCGGCATCCTCACTCCCCAAACGCGCGAGCTGGTGATCGAGCGCTCGCTGGCGGCGTCGGGCGAGACCCTGACGCTGGAGCAGCTCAAGCTCATCGTGCTGATGGTAATGTGGAATCAGCAGGCGGCCGCGAGCCGCCTGATGGCGGAGGATCTCTTCAGCGCACCCCGCTCGCGGCTGGCGAGCTAGCCCGCGCGTTTTTCTCCACGACGCGCCGGTGGTTGAAGCAGGCGCTCGTTTGCACTTATCATCTGCCGCCTTTCGCCGCATGGGCAAGAAACTCATCATTGCTGAGAAACCGTCGGTCGCGGCCGACATCGCGCGCGCGCTCGGCGGCTTCAAGCGCGAGGGCGACTATTTCGAAAGCGACCAATACGTTCTTTCCTCGGCGGTGGGCCACCTGCTCGAGCTCGCCGTGCCCGAGAAGTACGACGTCAAGAAAGGCAAGTGGTCGTTCGCCCGGCTGCCGCTGATCCCGCCGCACTTCGAGCTCGCTCCGATCGACAGGAGCAAGGAGCGGCTGAACCTGCTGCTGCGCCTGATCAAGCGCAAGGACGTGGCCGGTTTCATCAACGCCTGCGACGCGGGGCGCGAAGGCGAGCTCATCTTCCGCTACCTGGTGCAGCACGCCCGGGCGGCGAAGCCGATCGAGCGGCTATGGCTGCAGTCGATGACCCAGCAGGCGATCCGCGAGGGCTTTTCCAGGCTGCGGCCCGACAAGGAGCTGCGGCCGCTCGCCGACGCGGCGAAGAGCCGCTCGGAGGCCGACTGGCTGGTCGGCATCAATGGCACGCGCGCGATGACCGCCTTCAATTCGAAGGAGGGCGGCTTCTATCTCACGACCGTCGGCCGGGTGCAGACCCCGACGCTCGCGATACTCGTCGAGCGCGAGGACAAGATCCGCGCCTTCACGGCGCGCGACTATTGGGAAGTGCACGCGCGCTTCGGCGCGAAGGCCGGCGACTACGGCGGGCGCTGGTTCGATCCCGAGTTCAAGAAGGACGACGACGCCGAGCGCAAGCCCGAGCGGCTGTGGAGCGCGGGCGAAGCGGCGGCGATCGTCGCCGCCTGCCGCGGCAAGAAAGGCGTCGCCACCGAGGAAACCAAGCCCTCGACCCAGCTGTCGCCGCTTCTTTTCGACCTCACCAGCCTGCAGCGCGAGGCGAACGGCCGCTTCGGCTTTCCGGCGCGCATGACGCTGTCGCTCGCGCAGGCGCTCTACGAGAAGCACAAGGTCCTCACCTACCCGCGCACCGACTCGCGCGCGTTGCCCGAGGACTACGTGCCGACCGTCAAGGACACGCTGAAGGCGCTCGGCGATACGAAGGCGTTCGCGACCTTCGCCAAGCAGATCCTGAAGCAGGGCTGGGCAAGGCCCAACAAGCGCATCTTCGACAACACCAAGATCTCGGACCACTTCGCCATCATTCCGACGCTGCAGACGCCGAAGCATCTGAACGAGGCGGAGCAGAAGCTCTACGACCTGGTGGTGCGGCGCTTCCTCGCGGTGTTCTATCCGGCGGCCGAATACCTCCAGACGACGCGCATCACCCGGGTCGACCCGCACCATTTCAGGACCGAAGGCCGCGTGCTGCAGAGCCCGGGATGGCTCGCGGTCTACGGCCGCGCCGTCGGCGAAGAGGCGCAGACCCTGGCGGCGATCGAGCCGAACGAGAAGGTGCCGGTGCTGGAAGTGGGCGAGCAGGCGGCGCAGACCAAGCCGCCACCGCGCTACACGGAAGCGACGCTGCTCTCGGCGATGGAAGGCGCGGGCAAGCTGGTCGAGGACGACGAACTGCGCGAGGCGATGGCGGCCAAAGGCCTGGGCACGCCGGCGACCCGCGCGGCGATCATCGAAGGGCTGATCCGCGAGGAGTACGTGAACCGCGAGGGTCGCGAGCTCGTCCCGACGCCGAAGGCGTTCTCCCTGCTGTTCGCGCTGCACATGCTGCATATCGTGGAGCTGGCGTCGCCCGAGCTAACGGGCGAATGGGAGCACAAGCTCAAGCTGATCGAGGCCGGCAAGCTCACGCGCGAGGAGTTCATGGAGCAGATCTCCGAGCTCGTGCGCAAGGTCGTCACCGTCATCAAGGAAGGCGAGATCCCCGACGTAGTCTACGCGACGGTGAGCGTGCCCTGTCCCAAATGCGGCGGCGGGGTGCAGGAGAATTACCGCAAGTTCCAGTGCCAAAAGTGCGACTTCTCGCTCTGGAAAGTCACCTCGGGGCGGGAATGGTCGCCCGAGGAAGTCGCCGAGCTCATCACCAAGCGGATGATCGGCCCCCTCACCGGCTTCCGCAGCCGCATGGGCAAGCCCTTCGCCGCGGTGATGCGCCTCACCGACGAGCTGCGCCTGGAGTTCGACTTCGGCCAGGCTTCGGGCGAGGGCGAGGAGGCGCCAGACTTCAGCGGCCAGGAGCCGCTCGGCGCGTGCCCCAAGGACGGCGCCCGGGTGTTCGAGCACGGGATGGCCTACACGTGCGAGAACGCCGTCGGTCCCAAGCGCAGCTGCGACTTCCGCTCCGGGCGCATGATCCTGCAGCAGCCGGTCGAGCGCGAGCAGATGAAAAAGCTGCTCGAGACCGGGCGCACCGATCTCCTGACCGGATTCGTGTCCAAGAAGGGGCGCCGGTTCAAGGCGTTCCTGGTCAAGCAGCCCGACGGCAAAATCGGCTTCGAATTTCAGCCGCGCGCGCCGAAGGAGAAGGCAGAAAAACCCGAGAAGGCCGAGGAGAAGCCCGCTACACGTCGAGGTTCCGCACCCCGAGCGCGTTCAACTCGATGAACGCGCGGCGCGGCTCGACCTCGTCGCCCATCAGCTTGGTGAAGATCTCGTCGGCGGCGATCCCGTCCTCGATCTGCACCTTGAGCAGCCGCCGCATTCCCGGATCCATGGTCGTCTCCCACAGCTGCCCCGGGTTCATCTCGCCGAGGCCCTTGTAGCGCTGCAGCGTGGTGGCCTTCTCCACCTCGCCCAGCAGCCACTTCATCGCCTCGGAGAAGTCGCGCACCGGCTGTTTCTTGTCGCCGCGCTGCACATACGCGCCGGCGCCGATCAGGCCGCGCAGCATCTCGGCGGTCTGACGGATCTGGGCGTAGTCGCCCGAGTGCACGAACTCGGTGTCGACGGTGGACATCCGCACGTTGCCGTGCCGCGTGCGCTCGATGCGCACCTGGTAGCGCTCGGTCTTCTGGTCGAAGTGGGGCGCCACCGCCACCCCGTCGCCGCCGATCGCCGCCTCGAGCGCCTCGGCCGAGGCCTCGGCGGTCTCGCGGCGGGTGAGGTCGATGCGCGCGCCGGCGAGGATTGCCTGCAGCACCTCGCGATCGATGAGGCGCGACACGCGTCCGATAACCGCCTCGGACAGCAGCAAGGACTTCGCCAGCTGCGCGAGCGCGTCGCCGGCGATCGGCTCGCGCCCCTCGCCGGGATGAAGTGCCGCGTCGACCAGCGCCTGCCGGAGCATGAACTCGTTCAGCTCGTGCTCGTCCTTGAGATAGCGCTCCTCCTTGCCGAGCTTGGCGCGGTAAAGCGGCGGCTGCGCGATGTAGATGTGGCCGCGCTCCACCAGCTCCGGCATCTGGCGGTAGAAGAAGGTGAGCAGCAGCGTGCGGATATGCGAGCCGTCGACGTCGGCGTCGGTCATGATGATGATGCGGTGGTAGCGAAGCTTGTCGGCGTTGTACTCCTCCTTGCCGATGCCGCAGCCTAGCGCCGTGATCAGGGTCGCGATCTCGGCCGACGACAGGAGCTTGTCGAAGCGCGCGCGCTCCACATTGAGGATCTTGCCCTTCAAAGGCAGGATCGCCTGGAACTTGCGGTCGCGGCCCTGCTTGGCCGAGCCGCCCGCCGAATCACCCTCGACCAGATAGAGCTCGCATAGCGCGGGGTCGCGCTCCTGGCAGTCGGCGAGCTTGCCAGGCAGGCCCATGCCGTCCAGCACGCCCTTGCGGCGCGTCATCTCGCGCGCCTTGCGCGCCGCTTCGCGCGCCGCGGCCGCCTCGACGATCTTGACCGTGATCGTGCGCGCGTCCGCGGGACGCTCGTCGAGGAACTCGCGCAGGCGCTCCGCCACGATCTCTTCGACCACCGGGCGCACCTCGGAGGACACCAGCTTCTCCTTGGTCTGCGACGAGAACTTCGGCTCGGGCACCTTCACCGAAAGCACGCAGGCGAGCCCCTCGCGCATGTCGTCGCCGGTGGTCTCGACCTTGGCCTTCTTCGCGATCTCGTTTTCCTCGATGTACTTGTTGAGCACGCGAGTCATCGCCGCGCGCAGCCCGGTAAGATGCGTGCCGCCGTCCTTCTGCGGAATATTGTTGGTGAAGCACAGAACGCTCTCCTGGTAGGAGTCGTTCCATTGCATCGACACTTCGAGCGTGATCCCGTCCTTCTCGCCCTGGCCATGGAACACGTTCGAATGCAGCACGTTCTTCGCGCGGTTCATGTACTCGACGAAGCCCTTGACCCCGCCCGCGAAGGCGAAGTTCTCCTCCTTGCCGGTGCGCTGGTCGATGAGCACGATCTTGACGCCGTTATTGAGGAACGAGAGCTCGCGCAGGCGCCGCGCCAGGATGTCGTAGTGATAGTCGATGGTGCCGAACGTTTCCCTCGAGGCGAGGAAGTGGACCTCGGTGCCGCGCCGCTCGCTGCGGCCGGTGACCTTGAGCGGCTCCAAAGCGACGCCGTCACGAAACTCGATCTGGTTCACCTGCCCGTCGCGCCAGATCGTGAGGCGCAGCCACTCGGACAGCGCGTTGACAACCGAAACCCCGACGCCATGCAGGCCACCCGAGACCTTGTAGGAGTTCGAGTCGAACTTGCCTCCGGCGTGCAACTCGGTCATGACGATCTCGGCGGCGGAGCGCTTGGCTTCGTCGTCCTCCTTGATCCCGGTGGGAATGCCGCGGCCGTTGTCGATGACCGAGATCGAGTTGTCGGTGTGGATCGTGACGGTGATCTCGTCGCAGAAGCCGGCCAGGGCTTCGTCGACCGCGTTGTCCACGACCTCGAACACCATGTGGTGCAGGCCGGTGCCGTCGGAGGTGTCGCCGATGTACATGCCGGGTCGCTTGCGCACCGCCTCAAGGCCCTTCAGGACCTTGATCGAGTCCGAGCCGTACTCGCTGGCCTCGGGCTTGCCCGAGTCTGGTTTTTCCTGTTCGGACAAAGCGCTAGATCCTCATCGGCATGACGACGTATTTGAAGTCCTTCTCCGAGGCATACGAGATCAGCGCGCTCGACGAAGCGTCGCCGAATGCGCACTCGACCTCGGCCCCGGGCACATTGTTCAGGACATCGAGCAGGTAGTTGACGTTGAACCCGATGTCGAGCGCGTCGCCGGAGTACTTCACTTCCATCTCTTCGTGCGCCTCCTCCTGCTCGGCGTTGGAGGACACGATCTTCAGGCTGCCTTCGCCCAGCACCCAGCGCACCCCGCGGAACTTCTCGTTCGAGAGGATCGCCGCGCGCAGCAGCGCCTGGCGCAGCGGCTCGCGTTCGATCTGCAGCCGGTTCTTGTGCTGGGCCGGGATCACGCGCGTGTAGTCCGGGAACTTGCCGTCGACGAGCTTCGACACCAGCTCGACCGAGCCGAAGCTGAACGCCGCCTGAGTGGAGGAAAGCTGGATGCTCACTTCATCCTCGCTGTCGGCGAGCAGCTTCGAGAGCTCGAGCACCGTCTTTCGCGGCACGATGACTTCCAGGCGCGGCAGGTCCGCCGCGAGCTTGAGGGTAGCGAGCGCGAGCCGGTGCCCGTCGGTGGCGACGAGCTTCAGGCTGCGGTCCTCGACCACCATCAGCAGCCCGTTCAGGTAATAGCGAATGTCCTGCTGCGCCATGGCGTACTGCACCAGCGAGAGCAGGCGCCGCAGGGCCTTTTGCTCGAGCTTGAAGCGTGCCGCCTCGCCGGCGGGCTTGGCGAGCCTGGGGAAGTCCTCTGCCGGAAGGCTTTGCAGCGAGAATCGGCTTCGGCCCGCCTTGACCACGAGCCTCTTGTCCTGCTGCTGCAGGGTCACCTCGGCCGAGTCCGGCAATGCCCGCAGGATGTCGAGGAGCTTGCGCGCGCCGACGGTGATGGAATGGGATTCTGCGGCGGCCTCGAGGCCGCTCTTCGCGATGATCTGGATCTCGATGTCGGTCGCGAGGAACGAAAGGTTGCCGCCGACGCGCTCGATCAGCACGTTGGACAGGATCGGCAGGGTATGGCGTCGCTCGATGATTCCGCTGACCGCGGAAAGGGGTACGAGGATCTCGTCGCGCTTTGCTTTGACCAGAACCATTTGTTCGTTACCTCTATATCAATAACTAGTAATAGGTAATAGAGGCGCCGCCGGCACGGGGTAACGCGGAAACGTGCTTGCGGGGCAGTGCCTTACAGCCCGGGCGAGCCTCTGTGCAAGCTGTGGAGCGGCTGTGCGGCGGTGTGGACAGAATTTCGCCGTTCCTGCCGCTGCCAAGTTACCCACAGCTTGTCCGGTCTTCGCGCACAGCTTGCTCATCCTTTGAGCACCTGCTCGAGGATCAGGTAGTCGCGATTGAGTCCGGTGTCCTGCTTGCGCAGGCTGGCGATCGTGCGGCAGGCATGCAAAACCGTGGTGTGGTCGCGGTTGCCGAAGGCCTCGCCGATCTCCGGCAGGCTCATCTGGGTAAGATCCTTGGCGAGCGCCATGGCAACCTGCCGCGGCCGCGCGATGTTGCGGTTGCGGCGCTTGGAATGCATGTCCGAGACCTTGATCTTGAAGTACTCGGCGACAGTCTTCTGGATGCCTTCGACGTTGATCTGGCGGTTGGCCACGTGCAGGATGTCGCGCAGCGCCTCGCGCGCGAGCTCCAGCGTGAGTTCCCGGCCCGTGAAGCGGGCGAAAGCGAGCACTTTCTTCAGGGCGCCTTCCAGCTCGCGCACATTGGAGCGGATGTTCTTGGCGATGAAGAAGGCGATGTCCTCTGCCAGCGCCAGCGCCTCGGCTTCCGCCTTCTTCAGCACGATCGCGACGCGCATTTCGAGCTCCGGCGGCTCGATCGCGACCGTGAGCCCCCAGCCGAAGCGCGAGATCAGGCGCTCCTCCATGCCCGAGATCTCCTTCGGGTAGGTATCGCAGGTGATGACGATCTGCTTGTGCG
>JBIOYV010000150.1:0-2059 GCA_044870335.1 Burkholderiales bacterium
CTGGCCGAGGGGTTGGGCATAGATGCGCGCGCCGAGCTCAGCGGCGCCTCCCGGCGGGAAAGGCACGATGAGCCGGATCGGTTTGCTGGGATACTGCGCCGCGGCGGCTCCCGCCAGGAGCGCCGCGACGAGGGCGGCAAGGATTCTTGTCATGGGTTCACTCCGGTTCGACGCCCGCCGCCCGCAGGGTGCGGCGGTAGCTCTCCATCTGCTCCTTCACGAACGCGGCGAGCTGCTCCGGCGACGAGGGGCTGAGCGCAAAGGCCTGCCGCTCCATCGCGGCCTGCACGTCGGCGCGCCCCATTGCGGCGACGAACTCGCGATTGAGCTGCGCCACCACTTCGCGCGCCATTCTGGCGGGACCGAAAAGCCCGGCCCAGGAGATGATCGAGAATTGCGGCATGCCGGCCTCCGCGATCGTCGGCACTTCGGGCAGCAGCGCGCTTTTCTTCGGCAGCGTGGTCGCCAGCGCGCGGAGCTTCCCTTCGCGGATGTGCGTAATCGACGTGCTCGAAGAGCAGAACATGAACTGCACGCGCCCGGCGACGAGGTCGGTGATCGCCTGCGGCTCGCCCTTGTAGGGCACGTGCACCATGTCGATCTTCGCCTGCGAGGAGAAGAACGCGCTGGACACGATTCCGGTGGTGTTGCCCGAGGCGTAGTTGAGCTTGCCAGGATTGGCGCGCGCGTAACCGATCAGCTCGGCGAGCGTGCGCGCCGGCACGCTCGGATGCACCAGGATGAAGAAGGTATAGCGGCCCACGTCGGTGATCGGCGTGAAGTCGGCTACGGGGTCGTAGGGCGGGACCCTCTTCATCGCCGGCACCGCCGACATCGGGCTGTTCGTCGCCATGAGCAGCGTGTAGCCGTCGGCGGCCGCCTTTGCCACCTCGGAGGCCGCAATGGCGCCGTCGGCGCCGGCCTTGTTCTCCACGACCACCGGCTGTCCGAGCGACTGGGAAACCGAGTTGGCGAGGATGCGTGTTACGGTGTCGGTCGAAGAGCCGGCCGGAAACGGAACCATCACCCGGACCGGCTTTCCCGGAAACTGCGCGGCGGCCGATAGGGGCGCCGAAAGAACCGCCGTCAATGTCGCGACGACGAGCGTCCTCAGCACGAGTCCTCGCACGAGTTCCACCTCACTCATTCTTATAGACCCCCCGGATATTAAGCGCGGCGAGGCAAAACTGCAGCCCGACGAGCGCCCAGGCATGGTCGTGAAATCCCCACAGTACCCAGAGCGCGTTGCCCGAAAGGAAGCACCAGAATCCCACGGCGCGCTTGTGAGCCGAGCGCGACGCGACCAGGTAGGCCGCCGCCACCGTGACGATCATGGCAGGCCACTGCAGGAGGTCGAGATAGTCCATGACAAGCCTAGGACCCTAGAATGCGGTCTCTCGTTCAGGAGGCGGCATGCAGATCGGAATCATCGGCCTGGGCCGGATGGGCGCGGGCATGGCGCGGCGGCTCGCGGGCGGCGGAGTCCAGGTGCTGTGCTACGACCGGGCCGAGGCGGCGCGCGCAACGGTCGCCTCCGAGCCGGGCATCGAGTGCGTGGAGGACCTCGCGGCCCTGTGCGCGCGCGTGGCCGGCGAGCGGGTGATCGTGCTTTCGCTCCCCGCCGGCGACGCGGTCGAGGACACAATCCGCAGCCTCGTGCCGCTGGTCGCCACCGGCGACACGCTGGTCGACGGGGGCAACAGCTACTACCGCGACTCCATGCGCCGCGCGATGGCGCTGTCGCAGCAGGGGTTGCGCTACATCGATGCCGGCGTCTCGGGCGGCGTGCACGGTCTGGAGCAGGGCTACTGCCTGATGCTCGGCGGCACGCCGAAATCGATCGAGATCTTCGAGCCGTTCGCGCGCCTGCTGGCGCCCGGTCCGGAGCGCGGCTGGCTGCACTGCGGCTCGAGCGGTGCCGGCCACTTCGCCAAGATGATCCACAACGGCATCGAATACGGGATCATGCAGTCGCTCGCAGAAGGCTTCGCGCTGCTCGCGGCGCGTCCCGAGCTCGACATCGACGTGGCGCGCCTCGCCGAGACCTGGCGCCACGGCA
>JBIOYV010000151.1:0-127117 GCA_044870335.1 Burkholderiales bacterium
AGCGCCCGCAGGGCCGGCGCGCCGGATCCTCGCACAGCAGGAACTGCGCCGTGTGCTCGGCGAGCGCCAGCTCGCCGGTGCCGAGGGCGCCGTGGATCAGCAGGGCGTGCGGAAAGCGCTCGGTGCGCGCCTTCAGCGCCTCGAAGAGCGGCTCGTTCCAGGGATGGATCATTTGAAGAGCAGCGCTCGCTCCAGGCTTTTGCGGATGGTGGCCCTGTCCGCGGCCGCGTCGATGATCCGCATGCGCGCGGGCTCGGCCCGGGCGCGCGCGAGGTACGCCTCCCTCACGCGCTGGAAAAAGGCTTCGTCCTCGCGCTCGAAGCGGTCGAGCTTCCTCCCCGAGCCGGCGAGACGCCTGCGCGCCACTTCGTAGCTGCAGTCGAACACGAGCGTGCGGTCGGGCGCGAGGCCAGGATGCGAAACGGCGCTCAGCCGCTCGATGAACTCGAGCGGCACCGCCTTGCCGGCGCCCTGGTAGGCGTAGGTCGCGTCGAGGAACCGGTCGCACACTACCCAGCTTCCCGCATCGAGCGCCGGAACGATCACCTTGCGCACGTGGTGCGCGCGCGCCGCGAAGATGAGCAGCGTCTCGGCCATGGGGTCGAGCGGCTCCTCGAGGATTGCCCTGCGCAGGTGCTCCGCGAGGTCGGTGCCGCCGGGCTCGCGGGTGACGATCGCGCGCCGGCCGGAAGCGTCGGCGACGGCGTCGGCGATGAACTGCAGGTGCGTCGACTTGCCCGCGCCGTCGACGCCCTCCAGGGTGATGAACCGCCCCGGCGCGCTCACTTCGGCGGCCGCCGCAGCTGGTAGCGCGAGACGGCGCGGTTGTGCTCGTCGAGGGTGCGGGAGAACTGGCTCGAGCCGTCGCCCCGGGAGACGTAGTACAGCGCGTCGGTTTTTCCGGGGCGCATCGCGGCGCGCAGCGACGCGAAGCCGGGCATGGCGATCGGCGTCGGCGGCAGGCCGGCGCGCGTGTAGGTGTTGTACGGTCCATCCTCGATGAGGTGGTTCTTCTTCAGGTTGCCGTCGAACGAATTGCCCAGGCCGTAGATGATCGTCGGGTCGACCTGCAGGCGCATGCCGATGCGCAGGCGGTTCACCAGCACGCCGCCGATGAGGTCGCGCTCCTCCGGCTTGCCCGTCTCCTTCTCGATGATCGAGGCCATGATCAGCGCCTCGTAGGGCGTCTGGTAGGGAAGCTCGGGCATCTTCGCGTCCCATTCCTTCTTGAGGTGCCGCTGCATCGCGAGGTACGCGCGCCGCAGCACCGCGAGGTCGCTCGAGCCCTTGCCGAAGAGATAGGTGTCGGGAAAGAACAGGCCCTCGGCATGCGGCTCGGGCGCCTGCAGGCGCGCGAGGATCTGGGTGTCCTCGAGCCCGGCGGTGTCGTGGCGCAGGTCGGGGCTCGCGTCGAGCGCAGCGCGGAACTGGCCGAAGGTCCAGCCCTCGATCAGGCGCACGTCGGCCTGCGTGACGTCGCCGCGCGTGAGCTTCTCCAAGAGCTCGGTCGGGGTCACCGGCTCGGCAATCTCGTAGCTGCCGGCCTTGATCGCGCGCTCCTTGCGCAGCGCGCGCGCGAGGATTTCGAACTCGAGGCGCCGCAGGCGGATGCCGGCGCTCTCGAGCGCGTCCATCACGCCGCGCAGGCTCGCGCCGCGCGGAATCTCGACTTCCACCGGCACGCTGGCCAGCGCGAGCGGCGTCGAGACGTACCAGGCGGCATAGCCCGCCGCGCCGAGCAGCGCGAGTATTGCGACACCGAGTAGGGTCTTGAGGGTTTTCAGAGAAGCCCGCGCGGTAAAATTGGGATTCTACGATGGAGTGCGCGCGACTTTCCCGTTACGGCCTGCTCTCGGTGCAGGGCGCCGACGCGCGTGAATTTCTCCACGCGCAGCTCACGAACGACATCCGGAACCTATCGCCCGAGCGCGCCGCGCTCGCGGGCTGGTGCTCGGCAAAGGGTCGCCTGCTTGCGACATTTCTCGTGATCCCGGCGCCGCAGGGCTTCCTGCTGCAGCTTGCGCGCGACCTCGCCCCGGCGATTACGAAGCGGCTGTCGATGTTCGTCCTGCGCTCGAAGGTGAAAATCGCCGACGAGAGCGACGCCTGGGCTCAGAGCGGGGTCTGGAACGCCGAGCGAGACCTTTCCAGAGTGGAGTGGAAGGATCAAATCGGTTCCGTGCCGGTCGGCGAAGGGCGTTTCCTCAGGCTCGAGCCCTCGGCGTCGGCGTCAGCCGGCTGCAAGGGCGACGAGGAGACCTGGACCCTGCAGGAAATCCGCGCCGGCCGCCCGCTCATCACCGCCGCGACACAGGACCAGTTCGTGCCCCAGATGGTGAACCTCGAGACCCTCGGCGGCGTCGATTTCCAGAAAGGCTGCTATCCCGGCCAGGAAATCGTCGCGCGCGCGCAGTACCGCGGCCAGGTGAAGCGGCGCATGGTGCGCCTGCCGGCGCCGCAGGGCGAGCGCCTGCGGCCCGGCCAGGAGTTCAACGGCGGCACCGTGGTGGACAGCGCCGGCGGCGAGCTGCTGGCCGTTATGCCGTTGTGAACCTGCCGGTATGAACCACTACTACGTTTACTACAAGATTGCCCCCGACCGAGCGCCGCAGATGCGCGGAATGGTCGAAAAGCTGTTCCAGGAAATCGAAAAGCAATGCGGCGTGCGCGGCCGCTGGATGCGCCGGCGCGACGACCCGTCGACGTACATGGAAGTCTACGAGGAGGTGAAGGACGCGGCGGCGTTCGAGGCGCTGCTCGAGCGCGAGGGCGCGAAGCTCGGCGTCCAGCGCAAGCTCGAGCGCTTCGTGAACGCAAGCTGATGTGCCTCATCCTGCTCGCCTGGCAGGTCCCGGGCCGGCAGCCGCTCGTCGTCGCCGCGAATCGCGACGAGTTCCACGCCCGGCCGGCGGCGCCGGCGGCGTTCTGGGAGGACCAGCCGGCGATCCTCGCCGGGCGCGACCTCGAGGCGCGCGGCACCTGGATGGGCATCTCGCGCGGCGGCAGGTTCGCCGCGGTCACCAACTATCGCGGTGGGACCGAGCCGCGCGCGGCGCAGTCCCGGGGTGCGCTGGTTACGGGTTTTCTGTCCGATGATGAAGCGGCGGGCGCGTACATCAAGTCCGTGATCCCAAGATCCGGTTCCTACAGCGGCTTCAACCTGATTGCGAGCGACGGTTCCGAGCTTTGGTGGATGTCCAACCGCGATAGCGCGCCTCGGCGGCTTGAGCCCGGAATCTACGGACTGGGCAACCTGCTCCTCGATTCGCCCGACGTCGAGCCCAGGAAGCGGCGCTTCGAGAACGCGTTGGCCTCGGGCGCGGCGGTCGAGCCGCTCTTCAGCGTGCTCGCCGAGGCGCGCATCATCGATCCGGTCTACGGCACGCGCTGCTCCACCGTGTTCTTCGGCAGGCGCTACGTGGAGCGCTCGTTCGCGCCCGACGGCACGGAGCAGGACACCCTGCACTACGAGCTTTAGAGCGCCCTGCGCATGTCGACGTGGGGGATGCCCGCGTCCATGTACTCGGCGCCCTCCTCCACGAACCCGTGCGCGCGGTAGAACGCCGTCGCGTGCACTTGCGCCGAGAGCACGATCTCGCGATCGCCGCGGCTGCGCGCCGCTTCCACGAGCTCCTTCAGGATCAGGCTGCCGACCCCTCGGCCGCGCCAATCCTTCAGTACCGCCATGCGGCCGATGTGCCCGTCGGGCAGCAGCCGCCCTGTTCCCACCGGAAACCGATTTCCGAAGGCCACGGCGTGGAGCGACTTCGCATCCATCTCGTCGAGCTCGATCTCGGGCGGCACGCGCTGCTCCTCGACGAACACGGCGAAACGGATCGGCGCGGCGTGCGCGCGCGCTCGTTCCCACGGCAGGAGCTCGATTCGAAGGTCGGTGTGCACAGTGGCGAAAAGTATAATGGCCCCATGAAAAGCCTCTGGAGCGACGCGGAAGCGGCGCAGTTCACCGGGCTGCTCGGCCCGCGCGTCTACACCTCGCGCCTCCTCGGCCGCGACCGCTCGCTCGTGCTGCACGGCGGCGGCAACACCTCGGTCAAGCTGCGCGAGAAGAACCTCTTCGGCAATGAAGACGATGTGCTCTACGTGAAGGGCAGCGGCTGGGACCTCGAGACCATCGAGCCCGCCGGCTTCACGCCGGTGGCGCTCGGCTACGTGCGCAAGCTCGCGGGGCTGGCGCAGCTCTCCGATCCGCAGATGGTGAACGAGCTCAACACGCACATGCTGCGCGCGGGCGCGCCGTCGCCTTCGGTCGAGACCATCCTGCACGCCATCCTGCCGCACAAGTACGTCGACCACACCCATGCCGACGCGGTGCTCTCGGTGTCGAACGCGCCCGACGGCGAGAAGCGCATCCGCGAGATCTACGGCGAGCGCGTGGTGGTGATTCCCTACATCATGGCCGGCTTCGACCTCGCGGCCTATTGCGCGCGCGAGTTTCCGAAGCAGGCGGGCAAGAGCACCGTCGGCATGGTGCTGCTCTCGCACGGGGTATTCTCTTTCGGCCCGGACGCGCGGACCTCCTATGAGCTCATGATCGAGCTCGTCTCGCTGGCCGAGGAGTACCTGGCAAAGAAGAAGGCATGGCACGTCGCGTTTCCCCCACTGAAAGACGGAACGGCCCCCGGTTTCAAGCGGGAGGACGTCGCGAAGCTCAGACGAGCGATGTCCGACCAGGCGGGCTTTCCGATGGTCCTGAGACTCAATGAGAGCGAGAAGTTCCGCAGCTTCGCGCGGCGGCCCGATGTCGAGAGGCTTTCGCAGCAGGGCCCGGCGACGCCGGACCACGTGATCCGCACCAAGCCCTTTCCGATGCTCGGGCGCGATGTCGCAGGGTACGCCGGCAGGTACCGCGAGTACTTCGAGCGCTTCTCCGCCAAGGCGAAGGAAAAGAAGACGATGCTCGACGCGGCGCCGCGCATGGCGCTCGACCCCGCGCTCGGCTTCGTCGCAGCCGGGCGCACGGCGAAGGACGCGGCGATCGTCGAAGAGCTCTACGACCACACCATCGACGTGATCCTTCGCGCCGAGTCGCTCGGCGGCTGGCGCGCGCTCGATCAGCAGCACACGTTCGACATCGAGTACTGGGACCTCGAGCAGGCGAAGCTGCGCAAGGCGGGCTCGCCGCCTGCCTTCTCGGGCGAGGTGGCGCTCGTCACCGGCGCAGCCTCCGGAATCGGCAAGGCCTGCGTCGAATCGTTCCTCAAGCGCGGTGCGGCCGTGGTCGGGCTTGACCGCAACCCCGCGATCGAAGGCATGTGGAAGCGCCCCGATTTCCTAGGCGTGACCTGCGATCTCACCGATCGAAAAGCGATAGAGGAATCCCTGGACAAGGCCGCCAGACGCTTCGGCGGCGTCGACATGCTGGTGCTGAACGCGGGCATCTTCCCCTCCTCCCAGTCGATCCAGGACATTCCCGCGGAGAGCTGGCGTTCCGCGATGGCGGTGAACGTCGAGGCGAACCTCCTCGTCATGCAGGCCTGCCATGCCCTCCTCCGGGTCGCGCCGCGCGCCGGCCGCATCGTGGTCATCGGCTCGAAGAACGTTCCGGCGCCCGGGCCCGGCGCGGCCGCCTATTCGGCCTCGAAGGCGGCGCTCAACCAGCTCGCGCGCGTGGCGGCGCTCGAGTGGGCGAAGGACGGCATCCGCATCAACTCGCTCCATCCGAACGCGGTGTACGACACCGCGCTCTGGACCGAGGAAGTGCTTGCCTCGCGCGCCAAGGCCTACAACCTCACCGTCGAGCAGTACAAGAAGAACAACCTCCTCAGGACCGAGGTGGGCTCGAAGGACGTGGCCGAGCTCGCCGCCGAGATGTGCGGCGCGCTCTTCGCCAAGACCACGGCGGCGCAGGTTCCGGTCGACGGCGGCAACGGGCGAGTGGTATGAGCGCGCTTCCTGCCCCCCTGTTAAGGGGGGAGCGACCCCCGACCCGGTCGGGGGGAGCGGGGGGTTTGGTTTTCTGGTGAAGAAACAGACCCGCCGCGCCAAGAAGCAAATCCCCCGCTCGCCTGCCGCTCCGCGGCCGGCTCACGACCCCCTTCACCGGGGGTCGGCGGTCGAGCCGATCCGCTGGAAGGGCGATCGCCTCGAATTGCTCGATCAAAGGCTGTTGCCGGACAAGACCGTCTATGTCGCCTGCCGCAGCGCCGAAGAGGTCGCGCGGGCGATCCGCGACATGGTGGTGCGCGGCGCCCCCGCGATCGGCTGCGCCGCTGCTTTTGGCGTCGTCCTCGGCAAAGGAAGCAAGAAGTCGTACGACATTCTTGCGAAGAGCAGGCCGACCGCAGTGAATCTGTTCTGGGCGCTCGAGCGCATGAAGAAGGCGAAGGACCTCGAGGCCGAAGCGCGCGCGATCTTCGAGGAGGACCTTGCCGCAAACCGCGCCATCGGCAGGCTCGGCGCGGAGCTCATCCGCGAGCGCTCGCGCGTGATGACCCACTGCAACACCGGCGCGCTCGCGACCGCGGGGTACGGCACAGCGCTCGGGATCATCCGGGCTTCCAAAGGCAAGAACATTTCGGTGATCGCCAACGAAACGCGTCCTTATCTCCAGGGCGCGAGGCTCACGGCGTGGGAGCTGGTGCAGGAGGGCATCCCCTGCACCCTGATTACCGACAGCATGGCAGGCCATCTCATGAGCCGGGGCGAGGTCGACGTGGTGATCGTCGGCGCCGACCGCATCGCCGCCAACGGCGACGTCGCGAACAAGATCGGCACCTACCCCCTCGCGGTGCTGGCAAAGCGCCACGGCATCCCCTTCTACGTCGCGGCGCCGCTTTCGACGTTCGACCCGAAAATCCCCGACGGCTCGCAGATCCCGATCGAGGAGCGCCCCGCCGGCGAAGTCACCGGCTACCGCGGCGTGCGCTGGGCGCCGGAAGGCGTGTCGGTGCGCAACCCCGCCTTCGACGTGACGCCCGCGGAGCTCGTCACTGGAATCATCTGCGAGCGGGGGATTGCTTTTCCACCCTACCGGGAGAGTATCGCCGCGCTTCTGAGGTGACGGCGCTATCAAAATTCGTCGCGCTCTACGCCGCGATGTACGCGGCTTACGGCGTTGCTTCGCCTTTCCTGCCCGCTTTCGTCAGTGGACGCGGGCTGTCGCCGCAGGAGATCGGGCTGGCGCTCGCCGCGGGCACCGCGGTGCGCCTGGTCTCGGCGCCGCTCGCCGGCCGCATCGCGGACCTCGTGCAGGCATTGCGGGTGATGCTGGTGGTCTCGATCGCCGCCGCGGCCCTGGTGACGCTGGGCTATCTCTCGGCGCGTGGATTCTGGATGGTGCTCGCCGTCATGGTGCTGCACGCATGGGCGCTTGCGCCGATGACCGTGCTGGCCGACGCGCTGGCGCTGGGTGCCCGCAGCTTCGAGTACGGCCGGGTGCGCGGGACCGGCTCTGCGGCGTTCATCCTCGGCACGCTGGTGTCCGGGCAGGCGATCGGAGTGTTCGGCCTGGAGGTGATCGTGCCCCTGCAGGCGCTGCTCCTCGGCGCCGCCGCCCTCGCCGCGGTCCGGGTGCCGGAGATCGAGCACCGCCCCCGACCGAAGTCGGAATCGAGCGTCGGCGCAGGCGCAGCGCTGCGCGCATTGTTCCGAATTGCGCGCTACCGGAACTTGGTGCTCCTGGCGGCGCTCGTGCTCGGGAGCCACGCGATGAATGACGCCTTCGCGGTGATCCGCTGGAGCGCGGCCGGCATCAGCCCGGAGCTCTCGAGCCTGCTGTGGTCGGAAGCCGTCGGCGCCGAGGTGCTGGTGTTCTGGTTCGTCGGCCCCGCGCTGGTGAGGCGGCTGACGCCGGCCGGGGCCATGGCGCTCGCCGCAGCCGCCGGGGTGCTTCGCTGGGCCGTCATGGCGCAGACGGCGGACGTGGCCACGGTTGCGCTGGTGCAGCCGCTGCACGGATTGACCTTCGCGCTGTTCCATCTCGCGTGCATGCGGGTGCTCGCGCGCACGGTGCCGCCGGGATTCGAGGGCACCGCGCAGGCGCTCTACGCCACGGTCGGGGTCGGCGCCGCCAGCGCGCTTCTCACGCTCGCCTCGGGCTCCTTGTACGGCTCGCTCGGGCCGCAGGCGTTCTGGTTCATGGCCGCCCTTTGCGCCGCCGCCCTTCCGCTCACCTTGAGCCTGAGGGGCGCCTGACGGCCTTACCAGGGAATCTGCGAGCCGTCGTGGGAGAAGAACTTGCCGGAGTCTTCAAGGCGCACGCCGCCGAGCACCTTGCGCAGTCCGCGCACCGAGACCTCGGGCGTGAGCGGCGCGCCCTGCCCGCCCATGTCGGTCCTCACCCACCCCGGGCTCAGCGCGGCGACGATGACGCCGCGCGGCCGCAGCGTTTCCGCGAGCGCCTTGGCGAGGAGGTTCAGCGCCGCCTTGCTGGTCGAGTACGGCAGCGTCATGCCGCTCGTTTCCGAGATCGAGCCGAGGCGGCTCGACATCACCGCGATGGTCTTGCGTTCGCTCGCCGCGACGTTGTCCACGAGCGCCTCGATCACCGCCGCCGCGCCGAGCAGGTTGACCCGCAGCACTTTCTCCCACTCCGCGTAATCGAAGCTGCCGAGCGCCATGCCGCGCTTGCCGATGATGCCGGCGTTGCAGAAGAGGACGTCGAGCGGCTCGCCTTCCAGCCTCGCCCGGAGCGCCTTCACCTCGGCGAAGTCGGTGACGTCGACCTTCAAGGACTCCGCCCCAATCCCTTTCAGGTCCCCGTCGCGCACGGTGCCGATGACCCGCCAGCCGTCCTGCGCGTACTGACGCGCGAGCTCCAGACCGAGGCCGCGACCGGCACCGGTGATCAGGATCGTCGACACGACCTTCTCCTCCTAAGCATGAATCTCCACCGGCGTGTAGGGAGCGACGAGGTCGAACAGCTCGACGATGTCGGCATTGCGCATGCGGATGCAGCCGATCGAGCCGGGCTTGCCCATCTCGGCGCAATCGGGCGAGCCGTGGATGTAGATGTAGCGGCGCATGGTATCGACGTCGCCGAGCCGGTTCTTCCCCGGCTCGCAGCCCGAAAGCCACAGGATGCGCGTCAGGATCCAGTCGCGTCCGGGAAATTTCCCATGGAGCTCGGGCGACCAGACCTCGCCGGTCGGGCGCCGGCGCACGAACACCGCGTTGAGCGGCTGGCCGGCGCCGATCTTGGCGCGCACGATGTGCCGGCCGCGCGGCGTCTGCAGGCTGCCGTTCTTCTCGCCCGGGCCCTTCTTGGCCGTGGAGACGCAGTAGGTCTTCACCACCTTCCGCTTCCCGTCGCGGAGCTCCAGTGTTTGCATGGGAATGCTGATCTCGATCTTCATCGGCGCGAGGCGAAGAAGCCGCTGAGGAGCGCGCCGCATTCCGCGGCGAGCACCCCGCCCTGGACAAGGGCATGATGATTCAAACGCTTTTCTTCAAAAAGATTGACCGTGCTCCCCGCGGCGCCGGTCTTGGGGTCCGCGGCGCCGAACACCACGCGGCGGATGCGCGCATGGAACATGGCGCCGACGCACATCGCGCAGGGCTCCAGCGTCACGTACAGGGTCGCGCCGACCAGCCGGTAGTTCCTTCGTGTCGAAGCGGCCGCGCGCATCGCCTGGATCTCCGCGTGTGCGGTCGGATCGGACGCCGAGATCGGGCGGTTCCAGCCCTCGCCGATCACCCTTTCCTCCAGCACCACGACCGCGCCCACCGGCACCTCACCCTCGGCCTGCGCGCGCTGGGCGAGGCCGAGGGCATGGCGCATGAAGTGTTCATCGCTCACCACGCGAGCGACTCGTAGAGCTCCGGCTTGAAGCCGACGACCAGCTTGCCGCCGAGCTCGAGCACCGGGCGCTTGATGACCGAGGGCTGCGCAAGCATTAGCCCGATGGCTCTTCCCTGATTCAAACCCTGTTTCTGGGAATCGGCGAGCTTGCGAAACGTGGTGCCGGCCCGGTTGAGAAGCGCCTCCCAGCCGACTTCGCCGCACCAGCGATCGAGCCGCGCCATGTCGATGCCCGCCACCTTGTAGTCGTGAAACCGGTATTCGACACCGCGCTGGTCGAGCCAGGCGCGCGCCTTTTTCACGGTGTCGCAGTTGCGGATTCCGTAAAGGATCATCACGAGTATTGTATTGGCAGTTTGGATCGGGCTAACCTGCGACAGATGAGCCCGAGACGCATCCGAGGTGTCGCGCTGTGCGGGCTCGTGTTCTCGCTTCCCTCGATCAGCCAGGAAGCGCCGGTCCAGGTGCAATACGTGCACGCCGAAGAGTTCGCCGACGTAGGCAATCGCCGCTTCAGCGACGAGCGGATACGCGCGGGCTACCTCGATCAGCTGCGCGGGCACCTGGCCAAGCGCGCCGCGGCGCTGCTCGCCGCCGGTGAGCGCCTCAGCGTCTCGATCACCGAGCTCGACATGGCAGGTGAATTCGAAGCCTGGCGCCCGCCCTCGGGCGAAGCCCGGATCGTGAAGGAAATCTATCCGCCGCGCATCGACCTCACCTTCCGGCTTGCGGCCGAGGACGGCAAGCTGATCAAGGAAGGGGCGCGCAAGCTGCGCGATCCGGCCTTCCTCGCCGGCGCGAACCGGTATTCCGACGATCCGCTGCGCTACGAGAAGGCCCTGATCGATCGCTGGCTCGAGCAGGAGCTGCAGGGCCGCTGAGCCTCCGGCAGTTACAGAGCCTTCGCGTCCGTGATGCGCGCCGCGCGGAGGGTGAAGGAAAGGTCGACCCGGTCCTGCACCGCAAGGGCGCCGCCGAACACCGAGAACGGCTCGATGCCGAAGTCGGTCTGGTTGATCGCGAAGCTCCCGCTGATCCCGATGCGCTCCGCGCCCCGCTCGATCTTCGCCGGGATGCGCAGAGGACGCGTCACGCCGTGGAGCGAAAGCTCGGCCTGCACCGCGTCCTGCTCCAGCGCGCGCACGCGCAGCACCACGAAAGGAAAGCGCTCGGCCTCGAGCACCTTCTCGAGCATGTTGCTGCGCGTGCCGGCGATGTCCGACTCGCTCGGGGTGCTCTCGAAGCCGGCGGCGGCGCGCCGCGCCGGATCGTCGACCGCCAGGCTCTCCACCGCGACGTAGAGGTCGGCGCGGCCCTTGTCGGCGTCGACGAAGCCGCGCGGCTCCCGGCTCGAGACGACGTGGTCATGGCCCAGCCTGGCAAGCCGGCCGCCGCGGTAGACGCGCACGACGACGAGCGAATCGCCCGGTTCGACCCGGTAGACCCTCGCGCCGCGCTCGGCCGCGTCGCGATAGTAGGCGGCGTCCAGGTCGGGCGCCGGGCGCGCCGGCGGCGGCGCGAACGGCACCTGCGCGCACCCCGCTGCGAGCAGCGCTGCGCCGAGCAGGAAGCGCCAGGCCCGGCGCATCAGCCTTCCTTGCGCAGGCGCACGTTGAACCTGACCCGCACGCCGAGGCCGATGGTGCTGCCGTTCGCCCACTCGCCCGTTCCGATGCCGAACTGCAGGCGCTCGACGTTCAACTCGCCTTCCATCGTCGCCCCGTTGGCCGACTCCTGCCAGCTGAAGGGGACCTCGAGTTCCTTCTTCACTCCCTTCAGGCTCAGTACACCGCGCGCGAGATAGCGCCCGGGCGCGACGCGCCGGATGTCCTCGGCATGGAACTCGGCCTGGGGAAAACGCGTGAAGTCGAACCACTCGGGGCCGCGGATCGCGCGGTTGACGTCGCCGCTTTTCATGTCCGCGCTCGTGATCTTGACCGTGACGTCGAGCTTCGCGGCCTCGGGCTTGTCCGGCTCGAAGCGCGCGAGACGCGCGTCGAACTCCTTGAACACGCCGGGCGCCGCGTTTTTCTCGAAGGTGGCGATGAACTCCAGGCGGCTCGGCGCAGGATCGATCTTCCAGTCGGCCGCGGGCGCCTGCGTACTCATAAAAAAAACAAATGGGACAATCCAGGCAGACCTCACGCGTGTCTCCCCGTCCCTGGCAGCATGCGCAGCAGAACGTCGTTTCGCTTGATCAGGTGGTGTCTCAGAGCGGCTCCGATATGGACAGCGAGGACAAGACAAAGTGCAACCAGAAGCGTGAAGTGCGCGAGCTTGGCCAGGTCCTCCAGGTGCTCGTCCGGCGCGACGATCGACGGCAGCGGCACGAGCCAGAACACGCTGAAGGGCACGCCTGCCGCCGAGTTGATCACCCAGCCGGAAAGCGGCAGCGCGAGCGCGAGCGCGTAGAGCAACGCGTGGCTCGCGTGCGCGGCGTGGCGCTCCCAGGCGGGCGTCTGCGGCGGGAGCGCCGGGCTGCGGTTCGCCAGTCGCCAGGCAAGACGCGCCAGCATGAGGACCAGGATCAGCACGCCGGTGGACTTGTGCCAGACGAACAGCTCGAGCTTCACCGGCGACAGCCGCCACAGCGCTGCGGCGAAGCCCAGCCCGATCTGCACCAGGATGAGGATCGCCACCGTCCAGTGAAAGAACTTGGCAGGCGCTCCCCAGGCGTCGGCGGAATTAGTCAGCATCCGCGCCACTGTACCCCTTCGCGTGTGCGCTCCGCGTTGCGCCTTTATTTCAGTTGGGTAACAGGAAGCTGACTCATTCCCACTCGATCGTGGCGGGAGGCTTGGAAGAGATGTCGTAGGCAACGCGGTTCACGCCGCGCACCTCGTTGATGATGCGGTTGGACACGCGCGCAAGCAGCTCGTGCGGCAGAGGCGCCCAATCGGCGGTCATGAAGTCGGTGGTCTGCACCGCGCGCAACGCCACCGCGTATTCGTAGGTGCGCCCGTCGCCCATTACCCCGACCGAGCGCACCGGCAGGAAGACGGCGAAAGCCTGCGCGGTCTTTTCGTACCAGCCGCTCGAGCGAAGCTCGTCGATGAAGATGGCATCAGCGCGCCTCAGCAGCTCCGCGTATTCCTTTTTTACTTCACCCAGGATGCGGACCCCGAGCCCGGGCCCCGGGAACGGATGGCGGAACACCATCTCGCGCGGCAGGCCGAGCGCGAGGCCGAGCTCGCGCACCTCGTCCTTGAAGAGCTCGCGCAGCGGCTCGAGCAGCTTGAGGTGGAGCGTCTCGGGGAGCCCGCCCACGTTGTGGTGCGACTTGATGGTTTGCGCCTTCTTGCCGCTCGAATCACTGCGGGCGCCGGCCGACTCGATGACGTCGGGATAGATCGTGCCCTGCGCGAGCCATTTGGCGTTGCGGACTCTCTTCGCTTCCCGCTGGAACACGTCGACGAAGAGCCTGCCGATGATCTTTCGCTTCTCTTCCGGATCGGCGATCCCCCGCAGCGCGGACAGGAACTCTTCGGACGCGTCCACATGCACCACCTTCACGTGCATGTGCTTCGCGAAGGTGTCCATCACGTGCTTCGCCTCGTCCAGGCGCAGCAGGCCGTGGTCGACGAACACGCAGGTGAGCTGCTCGCCGATGGCGCGGTGGATGAGCGCCGCCGCCACCGAGGAGTCGACGCCGCCCGACAGGCCGAGGATCACCTCTTCTTTTCCAATTTCACTCTTTATTTTTTGAACCGCTTCGCCGACGTAATCGGGCATGCTCCAGTCGCCGCGGCAGCCGCAGATCTCGTGCACGAAGCGCTGCAGGATCTTCGTTCCCTGCCGGGTGTGCGTGACCTCGGGATGGAACTGCACGCCGTAGAAGCGCCGGGTCTCGTCGGCCATTCCCGCGATCGGGCAGGCTTCGGTCGACGCCATGAGCCTGAATCCCGCGGGAAGCTCGGTGACCTTGTCGCCGTGGCTCATCCACACCTTCAGCATGCCGTGGCCCTCCGGCGAGTGCCAATCCTCGATGCCCTCGAGGAGGCGGGTGTGGCCGCGCGCGCGCACCTCGGCGTACCCGAACTCGCGCACGCTCCCCGCCTCGACCCGGCCGCCGAGCTGCTGCGCCATGGTCTGCATGCCGTAGCAGATGCCGAGGACCGGCACGCCCGCGTCGAAGGCGGCACCCGGCGCCTTGCCGGTCGATTCCTCGTAGGCCGACATGTGGCTGCCCGAAAGAATGATTCCGCTGGCGCCGAAGCCGCGCACGAAGTCGTCGGAGACGTCGTGAGGATGGATCTCGCAGTAGACCCTCGCTTCGCGCACCCGGCGGGCGATCAGCTGGGTGTACTGGGCGCCGAAGTCGAGGATGAGGATCTTTTCGTGCAACGAGATCTATTCCACCCGGTAGTTGGGCGCCTCTTTCACGATCTGCACGTCGTGCACGTGCGATTCGCGCATCCCGGCACTGGTGATCTCCACGAACTGCGTTCGCGTGCGCAGCTCGTCGACCGTGGCGCAGCCGGTGTAGCCCATGCTCGCGCGCACCCCGCCGGCGAGCTGCTCGATCACCGAGATGACGCTGCCCTTGTAGGGAACGCGGCCCTCGACGCCCTCGGGCACCAGCTTGTCGACGTTCATCTCCGAGTCCTGGAAGTAGCGGTCGGCGGCGCCTTTCTGCATCGCGGCGAGCGATCCCATGCCGCGGTACGACTTGTAGGAGCGGCCCTGGTAGAGCTCGATCTCCCCGGGCGACTCCTCGGTGCCCGCGAAGAGCGACCCCAGCATCACGGCGTGGGCCCCGGCGGCGAGCGCCTTGGCCACGTCGCCCGAGTAGCGCACCCCGCCGTCGGCGATGAGCGGCACGTCGCTCTTCGCCAGCGCCTCGGCGACGCTCTGGATGGCGCTGATCTGCGGCACGCCGACCCCGGCCACCACGCGCGTGGTGCAGATCGAGCCGGGCCCGATGCCGACCTTGACGCCGTCGGCGCCGTGGTCCACCAGCGCGCGGGCGCCGTCGCCGGTGCCGACGTTGCCGCCGACCACCTCGACGCTGAAATTCTTCTTGATCCACTGGACGCGGTCGAGCACGCCCTGGGCGTGGCCGTGCGCCGTGTCGACGACGATCACGTCCACCCCGGCTTCGACCAGCGCGGCGACGCGCTCCTCGGTGCCCTCGCCCACGCCGACCGCCGCCCCCACGCGCAGCTTCCCGTGCGGGTCCTTGGCGGCGTTCGGATGCTCGCTTTCCTTGGTGATGTCCTTCACCGTCACCAGGCCCTTGAGATGGAACTCCTCGTCGATCACCAGCACGCGCTCGAGGCGGTGGCGGTGCATGAGCTCCTTCGCCTCCTCGCGGCTCGCGCCCTCGCGCACCGTGATGAGGCGCCGCTGCGGCGTCATGATCGACTTCACCGGCTGGTCGAGGTTGGTCTCGAAGCGCAGATCGCGGTTGGTGACGATGCCGACCACCTTGCCGCTCTTGACCACCGGGAACCCGGAGATGCGATGCTCGCGCTGCAGCGCCATGACGTCGCGCACCGTCATCTCCGGCGGCACCGTCATCGGATCGCGCAGCACGCCCGACTCGAAGCGCTTCACCTTCGCCACCTCGGCGGCCTGCGCCGCCGCCGACAGGTTCTTGTGCACGATGCCGATGCCGCCTTCCTGCGCGATGGCGATGGCAAGGCGCGCCTCGGTGACCGTGTCCATCGCCGCGGACACGAGCGGCAGGTTGAGCTCGAGCCTCCGGGTAAGCCGGGTTTTCAGCGAGACTTCTCGGGGCAGGACGCGGGAGTGGGCGGGGAGGAGGAGAACGTCGTCGAAGGTCAGCGCCTTCTGGATCACCCGCATGAGAATTCTTTCACGCAAAGCGGCATTATACGCGAGCGTTTGTGGAGCCCTCCTTTGACCCTCTCGGCCAAAGCCGATAGTGTCGGCGCACCATGCTGAGAGCCTTCGTATTGCTGAGCGCCCTGACGTTCGCGGGCAGCGCTGCCGCCCAGTCCAAGTGGGTCGACAAGGACGGCCGGGTGACGTACGGCGATGCGCCCCCCGCGGGAGTCAACGCCGGGCCGATGCGCCGGGCGCCGGCGTCCCCGCAGCGGGCCGAGGACGCGTCGGCGGACAACAAGGACGACGCGAAAGACGTCAAGAAGCCGCTCACGCCGGCCGAGCAGGACGCTGCGTACCGCAAGCGGCAGCAGGAAGCGGAGAAGGACCGCGAAAAGCAGGCGAAGACCGAGCGCGCCTCCGCGGTCAAGCGCGAGAACTGCGCGCGCGCGCAGGACAACGTGCGCGCGCTCGAAGCCGGACGGGTCGCCCGCACCGACGCCCAGGGCGAGCGCTACTTCCTGGACGACAACCAGCTTGCGCAGGAATCCGCCCGGGCGCGCCAGGACGTGCGCGACTGGTGCAACTAGGCGCGCGCCCTAGCGCCGCCTGAGCGCGCGCCTGCGGCGCGCCTCCTTCGCGTCGATGGGCAACGGCCGGTAGATCTCGACGCGATCGCCGTCTCGAAGCGGCGCCTTCTCCGCCACCACCCGGCCGTAGATCCCGAGTTTCTGGCGCCCGAGGTCGATCTCGGGATGGCGCTCGAGCAAGCCCGAGGCGCGCACCGCGTCTGCGGCCGTGGCGCCCGCCGCGAGCGTGAGCGTCACCGCGTCCTCGCCCGAGGGCAGCGCGTACACCACCTCGACGCTAAGCCCTGCCATGGAGGTCGTCGGCGCGCCTGGTAAAGGCGTCCACCATGGTATCGGCGATGTGGTCGAACAGCGGCTCGAGCATCCTCGCGAGCGGCCCGGCCATCTCGTACTCGAGCGAGAACTCGACCGAGCAGGCCTGCGCCGAGAGCGGCTTGAAGCGCCAGGCCGCGGCGAAATGCCGGAACGGTCCCTTCAGGAGGCGCATGTCCATGGCCTCGGGCGGGTGCAGCTCGTTCCGCGTGCTGAACGTCTGCTTCAGGCCGCGCAGTCCGACGCTCAGAGTGGCCTGCACCCACCCCGCGGTGCGCTCGTCCACCTTCGCCGCCCGGCACCACGGCAGGAAGCGGGGGTACGACTCGACGTCCTCCACCAGCGAGAACATCTGCTCGGCGGAATGCTCGACGATCGCGGACCGGGCAATTCGCTTCATGGGAAAATCGGGGCCCAATGTCGATCGTCGAGAACCGCAAGGCGTTCCACGATTATTTCATCGAGGAGCGCTACGAGGCCGGCATCGTGCTCGAGGGCTGGGAGGTGAAGGCGATCCGCGGCGGCCGCGGCAACATCGGCGAGGGCTACGTCATGGTGCGGGGCGGGGAGCTCTTCCTCATCGGCGCGCATATCAGCCCGCTTCCGACTGCCTCGACCCACGTCACGCCCGACCCTACCCGCACGCGCAAGCTCCTGCTGCGCGCCGAGGAGATCCGGCGGCTGATCGGCAAGGTGGAGCAGCGCGGCTATACACTCGTGCCGCTCAACCTGCACTACACCAAGGGACGCATCAAGCTCGAGGTGGGCTTGGGCCGCGGCAAGCTCAAGCACGACAAGCGCGCCGACGAGCGCGAGAAGGAGTGGAACCGGGAGAAGCAACGGCTTCTGCGCAGCAAATAAAGGGGGTCTGACCCCTTTTCAGGCGGCAGCGGACTTCTTCGCCGAAGGCGCGTCCTCCGCCAGCGCCATCCAGGTCGAGACCACGGTATCGGGGTTGAGCGACAGGCTCTCGATTCCCTGCTCCATCAGCCAGCGCGCGAGGTCGGGATGGTCGGAGGGTCCCTGCCCGCAGATGCCGACGTACTTGCCGTGCTTGCGGCAGGCGCCGATCGCCATGGCGAGCATCGCCTTGACCGCGGCGTCGCGCTCGTCGAAGCCCTCGGCGACGAGGCCCGAATCGCGGTCCAGGCCGAGCGTGAGCTGGGTGAGGTCGTTCGAGCCGATGGAGAAGCCGTCGAACAGCTCGAGGAATTCCTCGGCCAGGATCGCGTTGGAGGGAAGCTCGCACATCATGACGATTTTCAAGCCGTTCCTGCCTCGCTCCAAACCATTCTCTTTTAAGAGACTCAAAACCTTTTTGGCTTCGCCGACTGTGCGCACGAACGGCACCATCAGCTCGACGTTGGTGAGGCCGAGCTCGTCGCGCACCTTCTTCATCGCGGCGCACTCGAGCTCGAAGCACGCACGGAAGTCCTGCGCCACGTAGCGGGAGGCGCCGCGCCAGCCGAGCATCGGGTTCTCTTCCTCGGGCTCGTAGCCCTCGCCGCCGAGGAGCTTGCGGTACTCGTTCGACTTGAAGTCCGACAGCCGCACGATGACCTGCTTGGGCCAGAACGCCGCCGCGATGGTGGCCACGCCCTCGACCATCTTCTCGCGGAAGAAATCCTTCGGTGTGGCGTAGCCGCGCGCCTTTTCCTCGAGCTTGCCCTTCAGGGGGGCTGGCAGCGCCGGGTATTCGAGGCAGGCGCGCGGGTGCACGCCGATCTCGTTGTTGATGATGAACTCCAGCCGCGCGAGGCCGACGCCGGCATTCGGCAGCTGCGCGAACTCGAACGCAAGCTCGGGGTTGCCCACGTTCATGGTGATCTTCACAGGGATGCGCGGCATCTCGCCGCGGGCGCGGCTCGTGACCTCGAAGGGGATCAGGCCCTCGTAGACGTTGCCCGTGTCGCCCTCGGCGCACGACACCGTGACCTGCTGTCCGTCCTTCAGGCGCCTGGTCGCCTCGCCGCAGCCCACCACCGCGGGAATGCCGAGCTCGCGGGCGATGATCGCGGCATGGCAGGTGCGCCCGCCGCGGTTGGTGACGATGGCGGCCGCGACCTTCATGACCGGTTCCCAGTTCGGGTCGGTCATGTCGGTGACGAGGATGTCGCCTTCCTTCACCCGCGCCATCTTCGACGCATCGGCAATCACGCGCACGGTGCCGCTGCCGATCTTGTTGCCGATCGCGCGGCCGCTCACCAGCACGCGCGAGCTGCCCTTCAGGGCGAAGCGCTCCTCGACGTCGCGCTTGCGCGACTTCACCGTCTCCGGCCGCGCCTGCAGCACGTAGATGCAGCCGTCGGCGCCGTCCTTGCCCCACTCGATGTCCATCGGCCGGCCGTAGTGGCGCTCGATCGTGACCGCATAGCGCGCCAGCTCGAGAATGTCCTCGTCCGAAAGAGAGAAACGATGCCGCTCGGCCTCGGGCACCTCCACGACGCGGGTGGACTTGCCGGTGGCGGCCGACTGCGAGAACACCATTTTCTGGAGCTTCGAGCCGAGCGCCCGCCGCACGATCGCCGGGCGGCCCTTCTCGAGCATCGGCTTGTGCACGTAGAACTCGTCGGGGTTGACCGCGCCCTGCACGACCATCTCGCCGAGGCCGTAGGACGCGGTGATGAAGACCACGTCGCGGAACCCCGATTCGGTGTCGAGCGTGAAGAGCACGCCGCTCGCGCCGAGGTCGCTGCGCACCATCTGCTGCACCGCCGCCGACAGCGCGACCGCGCCGTGGGCGAATCCCTGGTGCACGCGGTAGGAGATCGCGCGGTCGTTGTAGAGCGAGGCGAACACGTGGCGGATCGCCTCGAGCACGTTGTCGGCGCCGCTGATATTGAGGAAGGTTTCCTGCTGGCCGGCGAAGGACGCTTCCGGCAGGTCCTCGGCGGTGGCCGAAGAGCGCACCGCGAACGACGCCTTGCCGCCCGCCTGCCGCTCAAGCTGCTGATAATGCTCCCGAATCTCCTGCTCCAGCGGCGCCGGAAACGGGGTGTCGAGGATCCACGAGCGGATCGCCTTGCCGGCGGCGGCGAGCGCCTTGACGTCCGCGGGATCGAGCGCGGAAAGGCGCTCGGCGATCCGCTGCTTCAAACCATTTGAATCCAGAAATTCGTGAAAGGCGGCGGCCGTGGTGGCAAAGCCGCCGGGCACGCGGATGCCGGCTGCGGCCAGCGCGCCGATCATCTCGCCGAGCGAGGCGTTCTTGCCTCCGACCTCGGCGAGATCCTTAAGCCGCAGATCCTTAAGCCACGCTACGCGCATAGAGCCACGCTAACCGCATTGCGGTATTTTATCGCCATGGATCGGCGCACCGTGTATTTCGTCTCCGACGGCACCGGCATCACCGCGCAGATGCTCGGCCATAGCCTGATGACCCAGTTCGAGGGGGTCGAATTCAACCAGGTCACGCTGCCGTTCGTCGACAGCACCGAGAAGGCCGAGGAATGCGTCGCGCGCATCGGCGCCGAGGCGGGCAACGGCCGCGCGATCGTGTTCTCCACGCTGGTGAACAACGACGTGCGCGCGGTGGTGCGGCGCGCGAACGCGCTGGTCATCGACTTCTTCGAGAGCTTCATCGACCCGCTCGAGGCGGGCCTGGGCATCAAGTCGAGCCATACGATCGGGCGCTCGCACAGCGCCATGGACAAGAAGGAATATGCGCAACGCATGGAGGCTATCAACTTCTCCATGGCGCACGACGATGGGGCGTCGCACCGGGAACTAGCCCAGGCGGACGTGATCCTGGTCGGGGTGTCGCGCAGCGGCAAGACTCCGACCAGCCTGTACCTCGCGCTCCAGTTCGGCGTGAAGGCGGCCAACTACCCCCTCATTCCGGAGGATTTCCAGCGCGGCAAGCTGCCCGAGGCCTTGCGTCCGCAGAAGACGCGACTCTACGGGCTGACCATCGCGCCGGAGCGGCTCCACGAGATCCGCAAGGAGCGCCGGCCGGGCAGCCGCTACGCCGAGCTCGACAACTGCCGCTTCGAGGTCGAGGAAGCCGAGAGCATGATGCGGCGCGAAGGCATCCGCAGCATCAACTCGACCACCAAGTCGATCGAGGAGATCGCCACCACCATCCTGCGCGAGCTGCGGATCCACCGGCAGGTCTACTGAGCCGACCCCCGGTGAAGGGGGTCTCTCGAAAACCCTTCATACAGGCAGATCGCCGCCGCGGCGGCGACGTTGATGGACTCGGTGCCCGCCGCCATGGGGATGGTGACCTGCACTGCCGCCTTGGCGGCAACGGCCGGGCTGACGCCGCGGCCCTCGGCACCGAAGATCCAGCCGATCCGCCCGGCGAGATCCGCCGCGCCGAGAGGGCGGCCCTGTGCTGCAACGGCGCAGACGAGCTTTCCGGAAAACCCGTCGAGCTCGGCGCGGAGCTCGCGCGTCTGACGCAACGCAAGCCTGAAGTGCGCGCCCATCGCCGCACGCAGCACTTTCGGCGACCACGCATCGGCGCAGGCCGGGTCCAGGACCACTTCGCCCACGCCGAAGGCGGCGGCGCTGCGCAGGATCGCCCCGACGTTCGCCGGGTCCTGGACGCCTTCGAGAAACACGACAGGCTTCGCGTCGGTGCCCTCGGGTCGCGGGATCGCGATCTCGGCGACAATCCCCGGCGGCGTTTCGGCATCGGCGACGATGCCGAACAGGCGGTCGCCCAGGACGACCGGCTCGCGCCGCCCGACAATCTTCTGCACCTCCTTCTTCTTCAACCCGGATTCGCTCACGATCAGCGCGAGCGGCTCGAGCTGCGCCTGCAGCGCCTCGGCGACAAGGTGAGGACCTTCGATCAGCACCCGCCCCTCGCGCTTTCGGAACGAGGAGTCGGTCGCAAGCTTGGTCCAACGCTTCACTCTGGAGTTGTCGCGCGAACGAATGACAGTCATATCCCGCAGGTGCGGAAGCCGGCGAAGATGTCGGCGCGATCGGGGGTATAGAAGTTGCGGAAGCGCGCTCGTGCGATGCGCGCCGGCGTCGCGAAACTGCCGCCGCGCAGCACCTTGTGCGTGCCGAACCAGGGCTCGGAGTACTCCTTGTATGGGTCGCGCACGAACCCCGGGTAGGGGAGGAAGTCGCTCGCGGTCCATTCCCAGACCTGGGCGGTATTTTCGAGGCCGTCGAGCGCGGCGAATTCCCATTCGGCTTCCGTCGGCAGGCGCCGCCCGGCGAAACGGCAATAGGCCTGCGCTTCGTGCCAGCTCACGTGCATCACCGGCTCGTCGGGCACGCGCTCGATCCAGCGATCGAAGCGGCGCACTTCCCCGCCGCGCCAGTAGCGGGGCGGCTCGCCGCCGGCCCGCACGAATTCTTCGTATTGCGCGTTGGTGACGCAGCCGCGCGAGATGCGGAAGGGCTGCAGCAGGAGCGGGTGGCTCCACTTCTCGTTGTCGAACACGAAGCCCTGGTCCGGCGTCGATCCGAGGCGGAAGACGCCGCCCGAGTATTCAATGTCTCCCGCAGGGCTCTTCTGCAGCGGCGGCCGCGGCCCTTCCGGTTCGGGGTAGGAGAGCGTTTGCCGGGTGTAGTGAAACGCCTCCGCGTGCATGTCCTCATGCCGCACTGCGAGCTGCACGAAATAAGGTTCAACGTCACCGCGCTTGACGCGGTCAATCAAGCGATCGGTGACTTCATCCCGATAGGCGAGCGTCTCGCGAAACGACGGCAGCGGCAGGTCCCAGCGCGTCGCGTGCGCTACGGCGGCCGAGTCGTAGAGCCGGTCCGCGTTCGGCAGGATCGAGGCGCGGTCTTCGCGCGCGCCCCTCAGGCACCACCACTCCTGGAACCAGCCGACATGGCCGATCTCCCAGCGCGGCGGGTTGACGATCGCGAGCCGAGGGCCGAGCTCGCGCTCGCCGCCCAGGCCGTCGGCCACGCGGCGCAGGTGCGCGCGCGCGGAGCGCAGCTCCTCGATCAGCGTCTCGCTCACGCGTCCGAGTCTAAATGAGGACGCCCCGGCCGCCTAAGTGCCTGATTCGGCGCTGTAGGTAATTCGCCCGTCGTCGCTGATCGCCGCAAAGAATCCGCCGACCAGGAACAGGGCGGCGAGCCCGACGACGATCGCGGCGACCATCATTGCCAGCAACGTGAATCCCCGAACCCGGCGCGGCAAGCCCGGCTCCGTGCCCATGGTTTCTCCCCCTCCTGCGCAAGAATGCCCTGTCGGGACCTAAGATGGCAATGGGTGAGAATCGCACTTGTGACGCCCGCTGGACCGGGCATGCGCAACGGCAACCGGCACACGGCGCTGCGCTGGGCGGCGTTCCTGCGCGCCGCCGGGCACGCGGTGGAGGTCTCGGTGCAGTGGTCGCCCGAGCGCGGCGCCGATGCGATGCTCGCGCTGCACGCGCGCCGCAGCCATCTCTCGATCAAGGCGTTTCCCGCGGACCGGCCGCTCGTCGTGGCGCTGACCGGCACCGACGTCTATCGCGACATCCACGAGTCGGCCGAGGCGCGCGAATCGCTCGAGCTGGCGCACCGGCTGATCGTGCTGCAACCCATGGCGGCGCGCGAGCTGGCGCCGCGGCTGAGGCGGAAGGTTCGCGTCGTGGTGCAGAGCTCGGCGACGACGCTGCGCCAGGCGCCGGTGCGGCGGCGCTTTCGCATCTGCGTGATCGGCCACCTGCGCGCCGAGAAGGATCCGCTGCGCACCCTCGCGGCCCTCTCCTTTCTCCCGGAAGACGATCTCGAGGTGGTGCATCTGGGTGCGGCGCTCGATCCCGCCCTCGAAATCAAAGCGAGGGCTGGAATGGCGCGCGAGCCCCGCTACCGCTGGCTCGGGAGCGTGCCGCATGCGCGTGCGCTGCGCTGGCTTGCCTCGAGCCACGCGATGGTGATCAGCTCGCGGATGGAGGGCGGCGCGAACGTGGTGTGCGAGGCGCTGCGGATCGGGGTCCCCGTGCTCGCGTCGCGCATCCCGGGCAATGTCGGTCTGCTTGGCGCGAGCTATGCAGGGTACTTCCCGCTGGAGGACGAGCGTGCCCTTGCGCTGCTCATCCGCCGTGCCGCTGCGGATCCCCGCTTCTACCTGAACCTAAAGACTCACATCAGGAAACTTCGTGCTGTGGTCGCGCCGCGCGCCGAGGCGCGCGCCCTGCTCTCGGCGCTATCCGCTGCAGCCCTCTGAGCGCAACACCTCGGCCTCGCCATAGCGGAACGCCGGACCGGATGCCTGCGGGCCCGGAATCACCTGGACGCAGTCGCCGACCGAAAACTCGCTGTCGGATTGCGCCATGATCTGGCCGGTGGGCGTACGCACCACGTATTGGTGCGTTTCCGTTTTCTGGCGCAACGCGGGCCCGAGAACGCTGCCCACCTTGCCCAAGAGCTTCATGCCGGGCACCTCGGCGCCCTGGCGCACCACCAGCAGGACCTTCTGCACCGTCCCGGAGTAGCGGCTGTCGACGCCCGGCTCGCCGGCAGGCCTGTCGGCCGGCGTTGAGGCGCACGCGGCAAGCGGCAGGAGCACGAGGCAGGCGAATCGAATCACCCGGATAGGATGGCCCAGCCGCGTGACGGGCGTTACCGAGGGGGGGCCTCCGGCGGGTGTCCGGGAATCCCCTAGTCCGTGCGCTTTTGCCGCCGGGCGGAGCCGAGCTCCGATTTGGCCGCCGACAGCACCTGCTCCATGAGGTCGGCGTGCGGCGACGCCTCGGCGCAGGCGAGCACGTCGGCGTAGTCGCGCCGCAGCCGGCGCTCCTCGATCCGGAATTCGGCCAGGGTCAGGCCCGGCGCGGCGGCGAGCTTCTTCGCGCTGCAATACATCCGGTAGCTGCGTGCCCGCAGGGCCTCGGCCATTGTGCCCCAGCTTTCGACGAAGAGGTCCTTCTGGAAGAACACCCCGACGGCGTAGAAGCTGCGCCGATGGATCTCGCAGGGTCCGACGCGCCCCAGGGCGTCGAGGTGCTCGACGGTAGCGTAGCCCTTGTGGCGGTCGAAGCCGTATTGCGGGTAGCGCGAGGAGAGGACGCACATTTCGGCGTCGCGCTCGGTCTTCGCGAGGATCGAGGCCGCCGAGATGACGGGGTGGAGCGCATCGCCATCCACGATCGTTCTTGTCCTGCAAGACAGACCCGGGGAATGGGGGCCGTCGATCCACGCTTCTGCGGGCGCTACGCCGAGCGCCTGGACCGCGCGGCGCATCGCCAGCATCGAGGCGTGGAAGATGTTGATGCGGTCGATCTCCTCGACCGTGGCGTGGGCCACCGACCAGGCGACCGCGCGCTCCTTGATGCGGCCGGCGAGTACTTCGCGGCGCTCCGGCGTGAGCACCTTCGAGTCGGCGAGGCCGTTGATCCGGCGCTTCTTGTCGAGGATCACGGCCGCCGCGTACACCGGCCCGGCCAGCGGCCCGCGCCCCGCCTCGTCGACGCCGCACACCACCACGCTATCCATTTCGCTTTTCCCGCACTCCCTGCTCTTGCAGTACTCCGAGTACCGCTTCGGCGGCCTTCTCGGCCGTATTTTGCCGCAGAAGCTGATGGAATTCGCGGAAGCGCGCGAGCTGGCGCTCGCGCGCCGGCTTGTCGCGCCAGAGCGCGAGCAGCGCCGCGGCGAGCGCCTCCGGGGTCGCGTCGTCCTGCAGGAGCTCCGGCACCAGCCGCTCGCCGGCGAGGATGTTGGGCATGCCCACGTACGGCAGGTAGAGCATCCTGCGCATCAGCCGCCAGCTGATCGGCGACTGCCGGTAGGCGATGACCATCGGGGTCTTGAAAAGCGCGGTCTCGAGCGTGGCCGTGCCGCTCGCGACGAGCGCCAGGTCGGCCGCCGCGAGCGCCTCGTGCGAGTGGCCGAAGAGGAGCGTGAGCGGCAGGTCGGTGCGCTGGTGCTCGTGCAGCGCACGCTCGAACAGGTCGCGCGTCGCCCGGGTCACCGTGGGGCACACGAAGTGCACGTCGCGGATCTCCTGGCGCAAGCGGTGCGCCGCCAGCACGAAGGCGCTCGCCATGTAATGCACCTCCGAGCGCCGGCTCCCGGGAAGGAGCGCCACGATCAGCTTGCCCCCGGGCAGGCGCAATTGGGCGCGCGCCTCGTCCTTCTTCGGGTCCATCGGGATGACGTCGGCGAGCGGATGGCCGACGTAGCTCACCGGGATGCCGGCCTGCTCGTAGATCGGCTTCTCGAAAGGGAACATCACGAGGATCCGGTTCACCGCGCGGGCGATTCTCTTGATCCGTCCGCGCCGCCAGGCCCACACCGAGGGGCTCACGTAGTGGATGGTCGGAATGCCGGCCTCCTTGAGGCGCTGCTCGAGGCCGAGGTTGAATTCGCTCGAATCGACGCCGATGAACAGATCCGGCCGCTCGCGCAGCATGGCGCCGGCGAGGCGCCGGCGGATCCCCAGGATCTCGGCATAGCTGCGCAGCACCTCGGCGTAGCCGCGCACCGAAAGCTTCTCCATCGGGTGGTGCGACTCGAAGCCCTCGGCGATCATGCGCGGGCCGCCGATGCCCGCGAAGACCATCGAGCGGCGGCGCGCCTTGAGCGCGGCGATGAGGTGGGCGGCGAGCAGATCGCCCGAGGCCTCGCCGGCCACCATGCCGACGCGCAGGAGCTCGGCCATCTACCGGATGATGCCGCGCTTGCTAGCCACTAGCGGATGATGCCCCGCTGACTGCGAGCCAGAAACTCGAGAATCGGCTTGATTTCCGGGCAGCTGTGCGACTGGGCTTCGAGCTCGCGCTTCGCGTCCTCGAGCGACAGGCCGCTGCGGTACAGAGTCCGATACGCGCGCTTGATCGCTTGAATCGTCGGCGGAGAGAAGCCGCGCCGCTTGAGGCCCTCGCTGTTGATGCCGTAGGGGCTGGCCATGTGCCCCGCCGCCATGACGTAGGGCGGGACGTCCTGCGAAATGAAGCTGCCCATGCCGGTGAAGGCATGCGCGCCGATGCGAACGAACTGGTGCACCAGCGTGGTGGCGCCGAAGATCACCCAGTCTTCCACGATGACGTGGCCGGCGAGCTGGGTGCAGTTGGCGAAGATGGTCTTGTTGCCCACCTCGCAGTCGTGCGCGAAGTGGACGTAGGCCATGATCCAGTTGTCGTTGCCGATGCGGGTGACACCGGTGTCCTGCACCGTGCCGCGGTTGATCGTCACGTACTCGCGGATGGTGTTGTCGTCGCCGATCTCGACGCGGGTGGGCTCGCCCTTGTATTTCTTGTCCTGCGGGGGCGCGCCGACGGAGGCGAAGTGGAAGATGCGGTTGCGCCTGCCGATGCGGGTGTGACCGTCGATCACTACGTGCGCGCCGATCCAGCTCCCCTCGCCGATCTCGACGTCCGCGCCGACCACGCAATACGGGCCGACCTCGACGTCGGCGGCGAGCCGCGCGCCCGGGTGCACCACCGCGCTCGGATGGATGCGGCGGGTCATGGCTCGGCGGGCCGCATCGCGAGCAGGATGGTGGCTTCCGCGGCGACCTCCGTCCCCACCCGCGCCACGCACGAGAACTTGCCGATGCCGCGCAGCATGCGCTCGACCTTGACGTCGAGCTCGAGCTGGTCGCCCGGAATCACCGGCTTCTTGAAGCGCGCGTCGTCGATGCCGACGTAGTAGTAGATGTTCTGGCGGTGGTCGGTGCCCTTGTCGCTGCTGATGATGAGCACGCCGGCCGCCTGGGCCATCGCCTCGAGGATCATGACGCCGGGCATGATCGGCCGCCCGGGAAAATGGCCCTGGAAATACGGCTCGTTCGCCGAGACGTTCTTCAGCGCCACGATGCGCTTGCCGGCGTCGCAGTGCTTGACCCGGTCGATCATCAGGACGGGATAGCGCTGCGGCAGGTTCTTCAGTACCTCGAAGATGTCCATCTCGGTCATTTCTTCTTCTCCTTCTCGAGGGCGCGCACCCGGTCGGCGAGGCTGTCGAGGTGGCGCACCCACGCGGTATAGCGCGCCCACGACGCGTTGTCCGAAGAGGGATACAGGCCGGTGTACGTGCCGGGCTTGTGGATCGAGTGGGAGATCGTGGTGCAGGACGAGATCTGCACATGGTCGGCGATCTCGAGATGGCCGAGGATCTGCGCGGCGGCGCCGATGGCGCAGTGCCGGCCGATGCGGGTGCTGCCGGCGACTCCGGTGCAGCCGGCCATCGCCGTGTGCGCGCCGATGCGGCAGTTGTGCCCGACCTGGACCTGGTTGTCGATCTTCACGCCATCCTCGATCAGCGTGTCGTCGAGCGCGCCGCGGTCGATGGTGGTGTTGGCGCCGATCTCGACGTCGTCGCCGATGCGCACCGCGCCGATCTGCGGGATCTTGATCCAGTGCCCGGCTTCGTCCCGGGCGAGGCCGAACCCGTCGGCGCCGATCACCGCGCCGGAGTGCACGATTACCCGCTCGCCCAGGGTGCAGCCGTGATAGACCACCACGCGCGGGTAGAGGCAGCTTCCCTTGCCGATGGTCACGCCGTCGCCGATGACGCAGCCCGCGCCGATGGAGACGTCCTCGCCGAGCTTCACGTCCCTTCCAATCACCGCGGAAGCGTGGACGCCGGGCGCCTGGACCGTCCGCGGGTTGAAGAGCTGCGACACCCGTGCGAAGTACAGGTACGGCGAGTCGCACACGATGCGCGGCAGCGGGGTCAGGCCCTCCGCCTCCTTCGAGAGGATCACCGCCGAGGCGCGCGTCGCGGCGAGCTGGGCGCGGTGCTTGGGGCTCGCGAGGAAGGTGATCTCGCCGGCGGCGGCGTTCTCGAGCGAGCCGACCTGGCTCACCCGCGCGCCGGGGTCGCCCGCGACGCGCCCGCCCAGGCGCGTGGCGATCTCCGCGAGCGTCAGCGCCCCCGGCATGCGCGTCACTTCGCCGGCGGCTTGCCCGAATCGAGCGCCTTGATCACCTTGTCGGTGATGTCGATGCGCGGGCTCGCGAACACGGCATCCTGGAAGATGATGTCGAACTTCTCCTGCTCCGCGATCTGCCGGATCACCCGGTTGGCCAGCTCCACCACCTGGGCGAGCTCCTCGTTGCGGCGCTGGTTGAGGTCCTCGCGGAACTCGCGCTGCTTCCTCTGGAACTCGCGGTTGAGGTCGGCGAACTCGCGCTCGCGGTTGCGCCGCTGCGTCTCGCCCATGGTCACCGAGTTCTTGTCCAGGTCGTCCTGCATGCGCTTGAGCTGCTCGGCGATCTTGGCGAGCTCCTGGTCGCGCTTCTGGAACTCGGCCTCGATCTTCTTCTGCGCGCGCTGCGCCACCGCCGCGTCGCGCAGGATGCGCTCGGTGTTCACGAAGCCGAGCTTGCCGGTGACCGTAGTCGACTGCGGCGGCTGCTGCGCGGCGAGCGGCAGGGCTGCCGACCCAAGCACAAGGGCGGACACGATGGCGAGGCGCGCTATTTTCATGTTCAGAATCCGGTGCCGAAGGTGAATTGTAGCCGCTGCACTTGGTCGTCGTCCCTGCGGTTTAGGGGATTGGCGATCGAAAGCCGCAGCGGACCGAACGGCGAGAGCCACTGCAGCGCGAAACCGGCCGCGTAGCGCAGGTCGCCAAGCCGGATGTGGGTGTCCGGGGCGTAGACCTGGCCGGCGTCGATGAACGCCCCCAGGCGCAGCGACTGCTCGGCGGTCGCGCCCGGCATCGGGAACAGGAACTCGGCCCCGCCGATGACCTTGATATTGCCGCCGGTGGAATTGCCTTCCGGATCGCGCGGGCCGAGCGAGAAGGCGCGGTAGCCCCGCACCGAGTCCGGACCGCCGGCATAGTACGCCTTGAAGAACGGCACCGGCCGCCCGCCGAGCCCGTTGGAGTAGCCCACGTCCCCGCGCAAGAGCAGCGTGTAGATCCGGGTCAAGCGCCAGTAGTAGCTCTGCTGGAGATTGAGCCGGTAGTACTTCAGGTCGCCCCCGGCCACCTCCCCGCTCAGGCGCGTGAAGCCACCCTGGTTGGGCGTAATGATGTTGTCGCGGGTGTCGCGCTGCCAGCCTGCGGTGAACGCGCCGTACTGGTAATCGCTGCCGAACTGGTTGACGAAGTCGAGGTAGCGCAGCGGGCTGTTGAAGAAGGTAGTGAGCGTCACCGACTCGAGGTTGACCCCGACGTCGACCGAGCTGATTTCCGAGACGGGGTAGCCGAACTTGACTCCCCCGCCGACCGCATCGGTGGTGTAGGCGCCGACCGCGAGGCTGGAGGCGTCGGTCTTGCGCTTGTAGACGTCGAATCCCTGGCTGACCCCGTCGACCGTGTAGTAGGGGTCGTTGTAGGAAAGCGCGTAGACCGTGTTCACCTTGCCGCTGTTGATGTTGGCCGCGATGAACTTGCCGGTGCCGAAGGCGTTGGCCTGGCGGATCGACGTGGACACGGCGAACTTCTCCACGCTCGAGAAGCCCACGCCGAGAAGCAGCGCGCCGGTCGGGCGTTCCTTGACGGTGTAGACCACGTCGACCTGGTCGGCGCTGCCCTCGACCGGCTGGGTTTCGACGGTGGTCTCGCTGAAAAACCCGGTGCGCTCGATGCGCCGGCGCGAGAGCTGGATCTTCGAGGCGTCGTAGAACGCGCCCTCGAGCTGGCGCATCTCGCGCCGCACCACCTCGTCGCGCGTCTTGGAGTTGCCCGCGACGTCGATGCGCCGCACGTACACGCGGCGGCCCGGATCGATGACGATGTTGAACGCGACGGTGCGCTTTTCCTTGTCGACGTTGGGGATGGCGTTGGCGTTGGCGAAGGCGTAGCCGTCGTTGCCGAGGCGCTCGCCCATCGCCTTGGTGCTCGCCGCGAGCTTCTCGCGCGAGAACACGTCTCCGGGCTTGAGCTGCACCAGCTTTTCCAGCTCCTCGCGCGGCACCGGCGTCTGGCCCGAGAGCTGCACGTCCGACACCGTGTAGCGCTCGCCCTCGCTGAGGTTCACCGTGATGTAGATGTCGTGCCGGTCCGGGGTGATCGAGACCTGGGTCGACTCGATGGCGAAGTCGAGGTAGCCGCGGTTCTGGTAGTACGAGCGCAGCGTCTCCAGGTCGGCCGACAGCTTCTCGCGCGCGTAGCGGTCGTGCTTGGTGTACCACGTGAGCCAGCCGGGCGTGCGCAGCACGAACAGGCCCACCAGCTCGCTCTCGCTGAACGCCTGGGCGCCGACGATGTTGATGCCGCGGATCTTCGCCACCTCGCCCTCGGTGACCGCGATGTTGATGCCGACGCGGTTGCGCTCCAGCGGCGTGACCGTGGTCTGGACCTCCGCGCCGTACATTCCGCGCGACAGGTACTGGCGCTTGATCTCCTGCTCAGCGGTCTCGAGCACCGAGCGGTCGAAGATACGCCCCTCGGCGAGGCCGTTTTCGCGCAGCACCTTGCGTACCGCGTCGGGCTCGAATTCCTTCATCCCGGAGAAGTCGATCTGGGCCACTGCCGGGCGCTCCTGGACGAACACCACCAGCACGTCGTTCTCGTGCTCCAGGCGCACGTCGGAAAAGAACCCCGTGGCGTAAAGCGCGCGCACCGCGTCGCGCGCCCGCTCCTCGGTCATGACTTCGCCGACCTTGATCGGGAGGTAGCTGAAGACGGTGCCGGGCTCGGTGCGCTGGAGCCCCTCGACGCGGATGTCCTTGACGGTGAACGGCTCGAAGGTCTGAGCGCCTGCGGCCCCGACGAGCGCTAGCGCGGCGAGGACCGCGGCGAGGCCTCGGCGGATCATTCAGCCGGTGAGGAGTCGGTTCAGGTCGTTGTAGAACGCGAACGCCATCATGACGAGGAGCAGCGCAAGGCCGACGCGCTGGCCGAGCTCCATCGCGCGTTCCGAGACCGGGCTGCCCTTGACGATCTCGATCGTGTAATACATGAGGTGCCCGCCGTCGAGCAGCGGAATCGGCAGCAGGTTGAGCACGCCCAGGCTGATGCTGATCAGCGCGAGGAAGGTGAGGTAGGAAATCCAGCCGGCCTGCGCCGACTGCCCGGCGAAATCGGCGATGGTGACCGGCCCCGAGAGGTGCTTCCACGACACCTGGCCCATCAGCATCCGGCCCAGCATCTTCAGGCTGAAGGTGGAGATGTCCCAGGTCTTCGCCAGCGCCTTGGCCAGGCTGCCGAAGAATCCGTGCCTCACCGTGACCAGCATCTTCTCGGCGTGCGCCGGCGGAATGAACGGCGCCGCGCCGATGCGGCCGACGCGCTGCTCGCCCGAGGCCACGCTCTCGGGCGTAAGTTCCACCATTCTTGTTTTTCCGTCGGATTCCACGAGAAGCTGCAGGGCCTTGCCGGGATGCGCGCGGATCTCGGCGACCAGGTTGTCCCAGGTGTCGATGCGCTTGTCGCCCGCGCGCACGATGCGGTCGCCCGGCGCGAGGCCGGCGCGCTCGGCCGGGTTGCCGGCGACGATCTGGCCGATGACGGGCTCGAGCGGCGGGCGGTAAAGGCGCAGCCCGACGCGCTCCAGGGCGTCGGTCTCGACCTCGTCGGTCGGATAGGCGCGCAGGTCGAGCGTCGCCTCGGCGAGGTTGCCGCGCCCGGTCTGCACCTCGAGGCGCAGGCTCTCGCGCTGCAGCGCCGCCTGCAGCACCCGCCAGCGAAGCTCCTGCCAGGTGGAGATCGGGACGCCTTCGACCGCCTGGACCGTGTCCTCGGAATGCAGCCCGGCCGCCGCGGCCACGCTGCCCGGCGTCGGCTCGGCGAGGACCGGGCGCGCCTCGGGCAGGCCGTACATGAAAAGTCCCGCGTACACGAGCACCGCGAACGCGAGGTTGAACGTCGGGCCGGCGATCACGATCGCGAGGCGGCGCCAGACGCTCTGGCGGTTGAACGCCCGGTGCCGCTCCTCGGGCGCCACCGCTCCCTCGCGCTCGTCGAGCATCTTGACGTAGCCGCCGAAGGGAATCGCCGCGATGACCCACTCGGTGCGGTCGCGGCCGCGCCGCCACAGCACGAGCGGGCGTCCGAACCCGACCGAAAAGCGCAGCACCTTGACCCCGCACAGGCGCGCGACCAGGTAGTGCCCGTATTCGTGCACCACGATCAGCACGCCGAGCGCGACGATGAACGCGACGACGGTGTTGAGAAGGCTCATGCCTTAGTTCTCTATCCTGTTTGGCGGGGAGAAATCGTGCTCCGTCCCTGTTTTTGTTGTATCGAAACGTTTCAGGCGGCTTCCCTGAGCGCGATGCGCTCGAGCGCCTTGCGTCGCGCGATCGCGTCGGCCTCGAGGATCTCGGCCAGCGTGCCCGCCGGCCTGGCGGCGATGCCGTTCAAGGTGTCCTCGATCACGGCCGCGATCGCGGTAAAGCGGATGCGCCGGGAGAGGAACGCTTCGACCGCCACCTCGTTCGCGGCGTTCAGCACCGCGGGCGCGGTTCCGCCTGCGCGCAGCGCGGCGCGCGCGAGGCCAAGGCACGGAAAGCGCTCGGCGTCGAGCCGCTCGAACGTGAGGCTCTTCAGGCCGGCGAGGTCGAGCGGCCGTGCGCCCGAGGCGATGCGCTCGGGGTGCGCCAGCGCGTAGGCGATCGGCACGCGCATGTCGGGATTGGAGAGCTGCGCGATGACCGACCCGTCGACGTATTCGACCAGCGAGTGCACGATGCTTTGCGGGTGGATCAGCACCTCGATGCGCTCGGCCGGCAGGTCGAAGAGGTGGCAGGCCTCGATCACTTCGAGGCCCTTGTTCATCATCGTGGCCGAGTCGACCGAGATCTTGCGCCCCATGACCCAGTTCGGATGCGCGCACGCCTCCTCGGGGGTGACGGCGGCGAGCCTCTCGAGCGGCGTGGCGCGGAACGGTCCGCCCGAAGCAGTCAAGATTATTTTCTTGACTGAATTTCTGCTGGAAAAACACTGAAATACCGCGTTGTGCTCGCTGTCCACCGGGACGAGCGCGGCGCCCGAGTCGCGCGCCGCGCGGATCACGAGGTCGCCCGCCATGACGAGCGCTTCCTTGTTGGCGAGGAGCACACGCTTGCCAGCGCGCGCGGCGGCGAGCGTCGAGGGCAGGCCCGCGGCCCCGACGATCGCGGCCATGACGGCGTCGCAGTCGGGATGCGTCGCCGCCGCCTCCAGGGCGGCGCCGCCGAACATGAGCTCCACGTCCAGCTCGCCGAAGCGCACGCGCAACGCGCGGTCCTCGGCCATCCCGGAGAGCACCGCGAAGCGCGGCCGGTGCAGCCGGCAGAGCTCGAGCAGCGCAGCGACCGAGCCGTGGGCGCTCAGCGCGAACACGCGGTAGCGATCGGGATGCGCGGTCACCACGTCGAGGGTGCTCGCCCCGATCGAACCGGTGGCGCCGAGGACTGCAAGATTCATCTGACGATTGGCCATACGAGCGCGGCCAGAGGAAGCGCGGCCGTCGCGCTGTCGATGCGGTCCAGGATGCCGCCGTGCCCGGGCAGCAGGCTGCCGCTGTCCTTCACGCCGGCCTGGCGCTTCACCGCCGATTCGAAGAGGTCTCCCACAATGCTTACCATGCCTAGCAGTAGCGCAGTTACGACGAGGGCGAGCCAGGCGCCCAGGTCGGTGAAAAACGCGATGATGATAGCGTACAGCGCGGCGCCGATCAGGCCGCCGGCGACGCCTTCCCAGGTCTTGCCCGGGCTGATCGCCGGGGCGAGCTTGCGCCGCCCCCAGGCGCGCCCGACGAAATAGGCCGCGCTGTCCGCGATCCAGACGAGCACGAGCACCAGCAGCACCACGAGCGGCTCGAGCCGGACCATGGCGAGGGCCGCGGGAACCAGCACCGCGAAGCCGGCCGCGCCGGTCCAGAGCGCCTGGCTCGGCTGCACGCCGCGCCACATCCAGAGCGGCGCGAGCACGACCCAGAAAAACGCCGTCAATGCGAACAGCGCCTGCTGCAGGCCCGCGCGCTGGAGGGCGAGAAACGTGAGCGCCACCGCGGCGGCGTAGACGAGCGCCGCGGTGCGCTCGAGGCGGCACAGGCGCGCCCACTCGCGCGCGGCGAAGAGCAGGATGAGGCCGACCGCGAGCTCGAGCGCGCGTGGCGGAAGCAGGAACAGCGCCGCTAGCAGCGCGGCGATCAGGACCGCGGCCGTGCCGATTCTTGCGGCGAGCTGGCCTTTCAGGCGACCTCGGCCCGCTTCGCGGCTTCGAGCTGCTCGCTGGTACGGCCGAAGCGCCGCTCGCGGCTGCGATACGAGGCGATGGCGAGGTCGAGCGCCGCGGCGTCGAAGTCCGGCCACAGCGTGTCGGTGAAGTAGAGCTCGGTATAGGCGAGCTGCCACAGCAGGAAATTGCTGATGCGCTGCTCGCCGCCGGTGCGCACGAAGAGGTCCGGCTCGGGCGCGTAGCTCATGGCGAGATGAGGCGCAAGCAGTTCCTCCTGGATTTCCGTCAGGCCGGGCTGTTCCTTCAAGACCTTGTTCATTGCCTGAAGGATGTCCCACCTTCCGCCGTAGTTCGCCGCGATGGTCAGCGTGAGCCCGCGGTTGCCGGCGGTGAGCCGCTCGCCCTGCTCGATGGCGCGGTGGATGTTGGCGTCGAAGCGCCGCGTGTCGCCCACGACCTTGAGCCGCACGCCGTTGCGATGAAGCTTCTCGACCTCGTTGGTGAGCGCCATCTGGAAGAGCTGCATCAGCAGCGCCACCTCCTCGGCCGGGCGGCGCCAGTTCTCGGAGCTGAACGCGAACAGGGTGAGAAAGCCCACGCCGCGCTCCGCGCACGCGCGCACGGTAGCCCGCACCGCCTCCACGCCGCGGCGGTGGCCCGCGATGCGCGGCAGGTGCTGGCGCTTCGCCCAGCGGCCGTTGCCGTCCATGATGATGGCGACGTGCCGCGGCACGTCGCCGTGCGCGGGAACCTCCTGCGTCGAGCTCTTCATACCGCCAGCAATTCCTTTTCTTTTTCCGCGAGGAGCTTGTCGATGTCGGCGACGTGCCGGTCGGTCATCTTCTGCACCTCGTCCTGGGCGCGGCGCTCGTCGTTCTCGGACACCTCGTGCTTCTTCAGCGATTCCTTGAGCTGGTGGATCGCGTCGCGGCGGCTGTTGCGCACGGCCACGCGGGCGTTCTCGGCTTCGTGGCGCACCACCTTGATCAGCTCTTTCCTGCGCTCCTCGGTGAGCAGCGGCATCGGCACGCGCACGGTCTCGCCCTGCGCCGCGGGATTGAGCCCGAGGTCGGAGTCGCGGATCGCCTTCTCGATCGCCCCCGCCATCTTCTTCTCGAACGGGGTCACGCCGATGGTGCGCGCGTCGAGCAGCGTCACCTTGGCGACCTGGTTGATCGGCATCTGCGAACCGTAGTAGTCGACCATGACGTGGTCGAGAATCCCGGTGTGCGCGCGCCCGGTGCGCACCTTGGCGAGGTCCGCCTTGAACGCCTGGACGCTCTTGTCCATCTTCTGGTCGGTTGTTTTTTTCAGGTCGGCAATGACCATGGTTACCTCATCATACGTGAACGAGAGTGCCCTCATCTTCGCCCAGCACCACCCGGCGCAGGGCGTCTTTCTTGAAGATGTTGAACACGTTGATCGGCAGCTTCTGGTCGCGGCACAGCGTGAGCGCGGTGGCGTCCATGACCTTGAGGTTCTTGTTGATCGCCTCGTCGAAGCTGATCTTCGTGTAGCGCTGCGCGCGCGGGTTGCGCTTGGGGTCGTCGGTGTACACCCCGTCCACCTTGGTGCCCTTGAGCACGATCTCGGCGCCCATCTCGCTGCCGCGCAGCGCCGCTGCGGTGTCGGTGGTGAAGAACGGGTTGCCGGTGCCGGCGGCGAAGATCACCACCTTGCCCTCCTCCAGGTAGCGGATCGCCTTGCCGCGGATGTAGGGCTCGCACACCTGCTCGATGTTGAGCGCCGACTGGACCCGGCTCGCGATCCCCGCCTGGCGCATGGCGTCGGAGAGCGCCAGCGCGTTCATGACCGTGGCGAGCATCCCCATGTAGTCGGCAGTGGCGCGGTCCATGCCCTCGGCGCCCGGGGCGAGGCCGCGGAAGATGTTGCCGCCGCCGATCACCACGCCCATCTCGACGCCCAGGCGCGAGACCTGGGCCACCTCCGAGACGATGCTCACGATGGTCTGCCGGTTGATGCCGTACGGATCCTCTCCCATCAGGGCCTCGCCCGAGAGCTTGAGGAGGATTCTTTTGTATTTAGGAGTCACGGCGCGGCGTCAATGCATTTGGTTAGTGCGCCTTCCCAGCCTGGGCCATGACCTCGGCGGCGAAGTCGGTGGCCTTCTTCTCGATCCCCTCACCAACGACGAAGAAGGCGTGTCCGTTGACCTTGGCCTTCTTCGCCGCGAGCATTTTCTCGACCGTCTGCTTGTCGTCCTTCACGAAGGGCTGCCCGAGGAGCGTTTTTTCGCTCAGGAACTTGTTGACCGCGCCATCGACCATCTTTGCGACGATTTCAGCCGGCTTGCCGCTTTCCTTCGCACGCGCCTCCTGGATACGGCGCTCGTCGGCCACGACCTCCTGCGGCACCTCGGACTTGTTGAGGTAGGCGGGCTTGGCGAAGGCGATGTGCATGGCCACGTCCTTGCCGACCTCCTCCGGTCCCTCGTAGTCGACCAGCACCCCGATTTTCGCGCCGTGCAGGTAGAGGGCGAGCTTGCCCTTCGCCTGCAGGCGCTTGAAGCGCCGGATGGAGAGGTTTTCGCCGATTTTCTGAATCAGCGCCTGACGCCGGGCTTCGACTTTCGTCCCCTGCAAATCCAAGGTACCCAATTCCTGCGGGTCCTTGGGATTGCGGGTCGCCACGATCTCGGCGAGGGACTTTGAAAAAGCGATGAAATCCTCGTTCTTCGCCACGAAATCGGTCTCGGAGTTGAGCTCGACCAGCGCTCCGACCTTGCCGTCTGCGGAAAGCCAGGCACCGATCACGCCTTCAGCCGCGATACGGCTCGCCGCCTTGGTGGCCTTGGCGCTGCCCCTGATGCGCAGAAGCTCTTCTGCTTTTTTCAAGTCCCCATCTGTTTCGGTGAGGGCTTTTTTGCATTCCATGAATCCCAGGCCGGTGAGCTCGCGGAGCTCTTTCACCAGTCCTGCGCTGATTTCGGTCATCCTTGCAGACTCCTTGCTGACGGTTGAAAAAAAGGGGCTCTAGGCCCCTTTTTCGAGATCCGGGTCGGTGGCAGCACCCTACTTCTCGCCCTCATCCTCTTCCACCTCGACGAACTCGTCGCGCGAGGCGGCGACCACTTCCTCGAGCGACTGGGTGCGGCCCTCGAGGACCGCGTCGGCCATGCCGCGCGCGTAGAGGCGGATGGCGCGACTCGAGTCGTCGTTGCCGGGGATCACGTAGTCGATCCCGGCCGGGTTGTGGTTCGTGTCGACCACGCCGATCACCGGCACGCCGAGCTTGTTCGCTTCGGCGACCGCGCCCTTCTGGTAGCCCACGTCGATGATGAAGAGCGCATCGGGCAGGCTGCCGAGCTCCTTGATGCCGCCGAGTGAGCGGTTCAGCTTGTCCATCTCGCGCTGGATGCCGAGCGCCTCCTTCTTCGCCAGGCGCTCGAGGGTGCCGTCCTGCGCCATGCCTTCCATCTCCTTCAGGCGCTTGATTGACTGCTTGACCGTCTTGAAGTTCGTGAGCATGCCGCCGAGCCAGCGGTAGTCGACGTAGGGCATCTGGCAGCGCTGCGCCTCTTCGCGCACGATGTCGCGCGCCTGACGCTTGGTCCCGACGAAGAGCAGGTTGCCCCGGCTTGCCGCGAGCTTGCGGGCGAACTTGAGCGCCTCCTGGTACATCTCCAGGGTCTTTTCCAGGTTGATGATGTGGATCTTGTTGCGGTGGCCGAAGATGTACGGCGCCATCTTCGGGTTCCAGTAGCGGGTCTGGTGGCCGAAATGGACCCCCGCCTCCAGCATCTGACGCATCGTGACCGACACTAAACAGTCTCCTTAGGGTTGAGGCCTTTCGCTGACGGCGATCACCCCGATATAAGAATCTACCAATCGGAGCACCCTGTTTTTGCCGCCAGCAGGCGAATTTAAGCCCGAAATTCTAGCATAATCAGGCATCAATGGCTGTTGTACTGAAGACTCCCGAAGAGCTGGAGCGCATGCGCGTCGCCGGGCGGCTCGCCGGCGAAGTGCTCGACTTCATCGCGCCTCACGTGAAGCCGGGCGTCACGACCGGCAAGCTGAACGACCTCTGCCACGACTACATGGTGCGGGTCCAGCAGACCATTCCGGCGCCCCTCAACTACGCGCCGCCGGGCTACAAGCCGTTCCCGAAGTCGATCTGCACCTCGGTGAACCATCAGGTGTGCCACGGCATCCCGGGCGACCGGGTGCTCAAGCCGGGCGACATCCTGAACATCGACATCACGGTGATCAAGGACGGCTTTCACGGCGATTCCAGCCGCATGTACTACCTCGGCGAGCCGAGCATCCAGGCGCGCCGCCTGGTGGAAGTCACGCACGAATGCATGTGGCTCGGGATCCGCCAGGTGCGCCCGGGCGCGCGGCTGGGCGACCTCGGCTCGGCGATCCAGGCCCACGCCGACAAGCACGGCTTCTCGGTGGTGCGCGAGTTCTGCGGGCACGGCATCGGGCGCAAGTTCCACGAGGAGCCGCAGGTGCTGCACTACGGGCGGCCGGGAACCGGGATCGTGCTCGAGCCGGGCATGACCTTCACCGTCGAGCCGATGATCAACGCCGGCAAGGCCGGCATCCGCGAGCTCGCCGACGGCTGGACCATCGTCACCAAGGACCACAGCCTGTCCGCGCAGTGGGAGCACACCGTCGCAGTCACCGAGTCGGGCTTCGAGGTTTTGACCCAGTCCGCTGGGTCAATGGCGGAGCCGGTGCTTCTTGGTTGATCTGAGGAAGAGCCTCGCGGAGGAACGCCAGGCCCTGCGCCTCGCGTACCTCAGCAAGCCCGACCCGCAGCTCCTGCTGCGCCGGCACAGCGCGCTCGTCGACCGCATCATCCGCGAGGTGTGGCGCGATACCGCGCTCGACGGCGCAGCGCTCGTCGCCACCGGCGGCTACGGCCGCGGCGAGCTCTATCCCAGCTCGGACGTCGACCTCCTGGTCCTGCTCCCGGACGGAATCACCGAGGCCGGCAAGGAGAAGGTCGAGAAGCTGATCGGCACGCTCTGGGACCTCGGCCTCGAGATCGGCCACAGCGTGCGCACCGTGCAGGGCTGCGTCGAGACCGCGGCCGAGGACATCACCATCCGCACCACGCTGATGGAGGCGCGCTACCTCGCCGGCAGCAGGAAGCTCTTTCAACACCTCCTGGCGGAGCTGGCGCGCGATTTTGACGCCGCGGCCTTTTTCAAGGCGAAGAAGCTCGAGCAGGAGCAGCGCCACGCCAAGCACCAGGACACGCCCTACTCGCTCGAGCCGAACCTCAAGGAAGCTCCGGGCGGCCTGCGCGACCTGCACAGCATCATCTGGATCGCGCGCGCGAGCGGCATCGGCCGCAGGTGGAGCGACCTCGTGTCCGCGGGGCTGCTCGAGCGCCACGAGGCGCGCCAGCTCGCGCGCCACGAGGCCGCGTTCCAGGACCTGCGCATTCGCCTGCACTACCTCGCCGGGCGCCGCGAGGACCGCATCGTGTTCGATTTCCAGAACGCGCTCGCCGCGCAGTACGGCGACGTCGACACGGCCGAGCGGCGCGCGAGCGAAGCGATGATGCAGCGCTATTACCGCGCGGCCAAGACCGTCACGCAGCTCAACACCATCGTGCTGCAAAACATCGGCGCGCGGCTCTTTCCGCAGTCCGAGGAATTCCCGCGCAGCCTGAACGAGCGCTTCGAGGTTCGAAACGAACTCCTCCACGTGGTGGAGGAGGAACTGTTCCAGCGCCAGCCGAGCGCCATCCTCGAGAGCTTCCTCCTGATGATGCAGCACCACGAGCTGCGCGGCATGACCGCGCCCACGCTGCGCGCGCTGTGGCGCGCCCGGCGGCGCATCGACGCGGGCTTCAGGCGCGACCCGCTCGCGCAGCTCCTGTTCCTGCAGATCCTGCAGCAGCCGCGCGGCATCGTGCACGAGTTCCGGCGCATGAACCAGTACGGCATCCTCGGCCGCTACCTGCCCGAGTTCGGCCGCATCGTCGGGCAGATGCAGCACGATCTGTTCCACGTGTACACGGTCGACCAGCACATCCTCATGGTGCTGAGGAACGTGCGCCGCTTCACCATGCCCGAGTTCGCGCACGAGTTCCCGCTGTGCAGCGAGCTCATGAACGGCTTCGAGCGGCACTGGCTCATCTACATCGCGGCGCTCTACCACGACATCGCCAAGGGGCGCGGCGGCGACCACTCCGAGCTCGGCGCGACGGATGCAAGAAACTTTTCAAGACACCATGGGTTATCGGAGGAGGACAGCGAGCTGGTCGCCTTCCTGGTCGAAAGGCACCTGGCGATGTCGCACGTGGCGCAGAAGCAGGACGTCTACGACCCCGAGGTGATTCGCGCCTTCGCCGAGCGCTGCGGCAGCGAGCGGCGCCTGGTCGCGCTCTATCTCCTCACGGTGGCGGACGTGCGCGGCACCAGCCCGAAGGTCTGGAACGGCTGGAAAGCGAAGTTGCTCGAGGATCTCTTCCGCGCCGCGCGGCGGGTGCTCACCGGAGCGCCGCTCGAGCGCGACGCCGCGCTGGCCGAGAAGCAGGCCGAGGCGACGCGGCTGCTTCGCCTCTATGCCCTGTCGGACGGGGTCAAGGACCGCTTCTGGAAGCAGCTCGACACCGCCTATTTCCTGCGCCACGAGCCGCAGGAGATCGCCTGGCACACGCGCAGCCTCCACTATCGCGTCGGTGCCCCCAAGCCCGTGGTCAAGGCGCGGCTCGCGCCTTTCGGCGAAGGCCTGCAGGTGATGATCTACATGCCGGACCGCGAGGCGCTCTTCGCGCGCATCTGCGGCTACTTCGAGCGCGCCGGCTTCAACATCGCCGAGGCCAAGATCCACACCACGCGCGACGGCTACGCGCTCGACACGTTCGTGGTCATGGGCCAGGGCAGCGGCGCGCACTACCGGGACATGATCAGCCTGATCGAGTCCGAGCTCGCCGGCGAGCTCGAGTCGCAGGCGCCGCTCGCGCCGCCGCGGGGCGGCCGGGTCTCCCGGCGCGTGCGCCACTTCCCGATCTCGCCTTCCGTCGATATCCGGCCCGACGAGCGCGGCTCGCTCTACGCGCTGAACATCGTCGCCGCGGACCGGCCCGGCCTCCTCTACGGCATCGCCCGCACCCTGGCGCGCTACCGCGTCAACCTGCAGACCGCGCGCATCAACACCCTGGGCGACCGCGCCGAGGACGTGTTCCTCGTCTCGGGCGAAGCGCTTTCCAACTCGAAGACCGTGCTGCAGCTCGAGCAGGACCTGCTCAAAGAGCTCTCGCTCAGCCCGCAGCCGGCGGCTTCGCTGGCGACGCTCGTGCAGTAATCAAGTCATGAGCTCGGAGACCTTCATCCGCGAGTACATGCTGTCCGACCCCTCGATCTGCGATGCGCTGGTCGAGCTGTTCAAGAAGTCAGTGGCGGCGAACCTGGTGCTGCCGGGCGTGGTCGGTGCCGAGGCGCTGGTCGATCCGAAATGGAAGCGCAGCACCGACCTGGGCATCGGCGTCGCCGAGAAGCACTGGAACCTGCGCGAATTCAGGTTCGACGCCTACATGCAGGAAGTCTCCGGTTTCATCAACCGCTACATCGAGGAGCTCGTGAGCCACGGCGGCAGCTTCAAGCTGAAATATCCGCCGCAGATCCAGTGGTACAAGCCCGGCGAAGGCTTCTACGCGTGGCACATCGACGGCGCGCACGGCCACAGCGACCGCGCGCTCGTCTTCACGACCTACCTCAACGACGTCACCGACGGCGGCGGCACCGAGTTCCATTACCAGCGCATGGTGACCTCCGCGGTCAAGGGCAAGACGGTCGTCTTTCCCGCGGCGCTCACGCACGTTCACCGCGGCGTGGTCTCTCCCACTCAGCACAAGTACCTCCTCACCGGCTGGCTGTGGTGGGCTTGAAGAGGCCGAGCACCGAAACTCTTCAGGCCGGACTACCGCAGCGCAACAGGGAACAGCGCTTGCTCCTTTGGTTGACGCCTAACCATTCGAGAGGATCTCTTCATGAAAGCTCTGTACTCGTTGCTCGTCGCAGCGCTGGCGGCCGGCGCAATGGCATCGGTGTCCGCGGCGGACGCGCCCTTCGTCAACGCACAGACGGTGCGCCAAGCGCAGAAGGTCCTGAACGATCGCGGTTTTCGCACTGGCGGGGTCGACGGCCGCATGGGCCCGCAGACCGAAGCCGCGCTGGTGAATTTCCAGCGCGCCGAGAAGCTGCAGCCGACGGGCAAGCTCGACCGGCAGACCCTCGCCGCCCTGGGCTTGAACAAGCAGAACCAGGCCGCGCAGGGGAGTTCCGGCGGCTATCCGCCTTCGACCATCCGCAAGGTCCAGGAGACCCTGAATGCCCGCGGCTACAAGGCGGGACCGCCGAACGGAATTCTCGGCGACTCCACCCGCGCGGCGCTGCGCCAGTTCCAGAAATCCGAGAGCATCGCCGTGACCGGACGGCCCAACCCGCGCACCCTCGCCCGTCTCGGCATCGAAGACGCCGCTTCGGCGGGCAGCACCGCGAGCCGCTAGGCGGACATCTCCGCGGCGTCGCGCATCGTGTTGGCGAGCACGCCGTAGGCCGCGACCCACGCCTCGCGGACCGCCGGCGTGAACGCTGCGCCGAGCCCCTGCTCGAGCGTCCAGAGAAGCGCCGCGCCGACGGTGTAGTAATGCTCGGGGCGCACGCCGTACGTGGCGTGCCGGCGCCCGAGCGCCTTCACCGTGGGGACGAGCTGGTCCAGCCGGGCGAGGCCGTTCACCGTGAACGAGATCATCGCCATCACCTTCTGTCCCTGCTCGCGCAGGTCGCCGCGGAAGAGCGTCCGTAGCGACGGGTCGAGGAAGAAGAGCCTGCCGTAGAACATCTGCGCCGCGGTTTCCGAAACCGGCAGCACCTGCTTCCAGCTCGCTTGCACGAGGTCGATCTGATGGAGTGTCACACACCCTCCTTTCGACCGCGCACGATAGGCGCGAGCGGTATCCGCCCCGCGTATTTTTGGAAACCTACTGTTGCCGCTTTGTATGGGCGGCTCGCACCACGCCGCTGCATTCCCCCAGTCCGAGCGACGCCGCTCCCTGCCTTTCGCATCGCCCGCGCAGCGTGACTTCGTCGCCGTCCTCCAGAAAAACCCGAGTTTCCCCGCGATTTTCTCCACTGAGGAGCCGAAGCGGCACCTTGCCACCCTGGGTGAGCTCCATAAGCGACCCCGCGCTCTCCGGCGCCGCGCCGGACAGCGTGCCCGAGCCGAAAAGATCCCCGGGCTGCAGGTTGCAGCCGTTCGAGCTGTGGTGCGTCACCATCTGCGCCGCGGTCCAGTACGCATCGCGCGCATTGCCGCGCGAGAGGCGTTGCGGCGGCACCTTCGCTTTTCGCATCGCCTCGCTACTCACGTACATCTCGAGATTGATCTCGAGCCCGCCCCGCGCCTGATCTTGCGCATCCAGCAAATACGGCAGGGGCTTCGGATCTGCCGGCGGCCGCTCAAAGGCCGCACAGCGGAAAGGCTCCAGCGCCGTGAAGGTCACGATCCACGGCGAGATCGTGGTGGCGAAGCTCTTCGAGAGGAACGGTCCGAGCGGCTGGTACTCCCAGGCCTGCACGTCGCGCGCCGACCAGTCGTTCAGGAGCACCACGCCAAACAGATGGTTTTCCGCTTGATCAAGGGCAATGGGTACGCCAAGGCGGTTCCCGGGCCCAATGACGAACCCGAGCTCCACCTCGTAATCGAGGCGCTTCGTCGGCGCGAACACCGGCGCTTCGCTGTCGGGCGGCTTCACCTGGCCGTTGGGCCGCGCGACCGGCGTCCCCGACACCACGACCGACGAGGCGCGCCCGTGGTAGCCGATCGGAACCCATTTGTAATTCGGCAGCAGCGGATTGTCCGGGCGGAAGAGCTTGCCGATCGTGGTCGCGTGATAGATGCCGGTGTAGAAGTCGGTGTAGTCGCCGATCGCCATCGGCACGAACAGCTCCGCGCGCTTCATCGGCACCACGTGCCTTGCATGACTTTTCTTGAAACCACCTAGCGACAGCGCTTTCGAAATCTGCTTCCGCAGCCCGCGCCACGTCGCAGGGCCCGCCGCTGCGATCCCGTTCAGCGTCGGGCCCGTCTCGATTCCGAGCGCGGCGAGATCGAAGACCTGGTCGCCGATCGCCACCCCGCCGCGCGGCTTCTCCTTCGTGCCCTTGCGCCGGAAAACGCCGAACGGCAGGTTCTGGATCGGGAAGTCGCTCGCCGGGTCGTTCGCCGACTCGACCCAGCTCTTCAACTCCGGATCATGCGTTGCGTCGAGCCCCGCCATCGAACGCTGCCGGCGGCAGCTGATTACTTCGGAGGAGTGCCCTGTGCGATGTCGGTCCGCGAATGCTCCAGATGCCACGTCTCGAGCGACCGCGGGTGGCCGTCAAGCTCCTCGGCCTCTTTGCATTCCACGTCGGGCATCCGAAAGCGAGTCGGGCACGGCAGTCCGAATTCGTCGGTCTGCTGCCATCTCCAGAATCTGATCTTCGCCACTTTTGGCCCTCCCGTTCGCGGGAGCAGCAGGCTACTACAAAGCGATTGCGTAGTCGACCTTACGGGGATTAGAACCCCCGATCCCTATTCTTCGGCCGGCAGATCCTGATCGGGAAAAAGCGCGTCGTTGAAGCCGAACTTGGTGAAGTCGCGGATCCGCATGGGGTAGAGGACGCCGTCGAGATGATCGCACTCGTGCTGGACGACGCGGGCGTGGAAGCCGGAGACTTCGCGCACGAAGCGCTTGCCCTTCTCGTCGTAGCCGGAGTACTTGAGCTTGGTGTAGCGCGGCACCCAGCCGCGCATGCCGGGGACGGAGAGGCAGCCTTCCCAGCCCTCCTCCAGGTCGTTGGCGAGCGGGGTGATGACGGGGTTGATGAGGACGGTGTCGGGGACTTCGTCGACATCGGGGTAGCGAGGATTGGCGTGGACGCCGAAGATGACGACGCGCAGGAGGACGCCGATTTGCGGCGCGGCGAGGCCGGCGCCGTTGAGATGCGCCATGGTGTCGCGCATGTCCTGGAGGAGCCCGGCGAGCTCGGGGGTGTCGAACTTCTCGACTGGAAGCGATTTCTGCCAGAGCAGGGGGTCGCCCATGCGGAGAACGTCGCGGATCACTTTTTCGCGCAGAACTTTTCGAGGATGTGGCGCACGCGGACCATGGCGTGGTCGAGCACTTCGCCGATCTTGTCGAGCGGCACGGCGCGCGCGCTGTCGGCGCGGCCGGCGGCGTAGTTGGCGACGACCGCGATCGTCGCGTAGTCGAGGCTGACCTCGCGCGCGAGCGCGGCCTCGGGCATGCCGGTCATGCCGACGATGTGCGCGCCGTCGCGCTCGAGGCGCGTGATCTCGGCGGCGGTCTCGAGGCGCGGTCCCTGGGTGGCGGCATAGACGCCGCCGTCGACGATCTCTTCCTTGCACGCGCTCGCGGCCTGCAGGATGCGCTTGCGGAGCTGGGCCGAATACGGCACGGTGAAGTCGATGTGGTTGACCGGCACGCCGGCGCCCTCGAAGTAGGTCGACGAGCGTCCCCACGTGTAATCGATGATCTGGTCGGGGAGCACAAGCATCCCGGGCGCGATGTCGGAGCGGATGCCGCCGACCGAGGCCACCGACACCACGCAGTCGGCGCCGACCTCCTTGAGCGCCCAGATGTTGGCGCGGTAGTTCACCTCGTGCGGCGCGATGGTGTGGCCGTAGCCGTGCCGCGCGAGGAACACGACGTCGCGGCCGGCGATGCGGCCGAAGGTGAGCGCGCCGGAGGGCTCGCCGTAGGGCGTGCGCACGACGCGCCGCAGGGTGGCCTCCATGTTCCCGAGCTGCGACAGGCCGCTGCCGCCGATGATCGCGACGAGCGCCATCGTCATTCCTTCATGGCCCGGATCTCGGGCAGGTTGCGCCAGAACCCTTTCGCGTCCATGCCGCAGCCGAAGACGAAGCGGTCGGGGATGGTCAGGCCGACGAAGTCGGCGGCGATGGGCTTTTTCATTCCGAGGGTCTTCTCCACCAGCACCGCGCAGCAGAACTCCTTCGCGCCGAGCTCGAGCAGGCGGTTGCGGATCGCGTTCATCGTCTCGCCGTGGTCGAGGATGTCGTCGAGCACGAGCACCGTGCGGCCGCCCACCAGGCCCGGCGGCGACACTTTCCAGTCGACGCCGGCGCCGCGCGTGCCCGCGCCATAGCGCGATGCATGGATGTAGTCGAAGTCGAGCGGGAAGCGAAGAAGCGGCAGCAGCTGCCCGGCGAACACCACCGCCCCGCCCATCACCGCGAGCACCATCGGGTACGCGCCCGAGAGGCGCTGCTCGATTTCGGTGGCGACGCGGCGGATGGCGGCCTGGACTTCCCCAGCGCTGGCGACGCCATCGGAGTTCTCGAGGAAGGCCCAGGCCTGCTTCAGGTCGGGCATTCCTGAAGTTTATCGGTTATTCAGATATTTCGTGAATTCAGGACCGATTTCCGGATGCCGCACGCCGAACTCGACGGTCGCCTGGAGGTAGCCGAGCTTCGAGCCGCAGTCGAAGCGCCGCCCCGGCAGCCGCACCGCGAGCGCGCGCTCCTGCGCGAGCAGCGCCGAGATGCCGTCGGTGAGCTGGATCTCGCCGCCGGCGCCCGGCGTCACCTGCGCGAGCATGTCGAAGATGCGGTTGGTGAGGACATAGCGCCCGATCACCGCCAGGTTGGACGGCGCGTCCTTCGGCTTGGGCTTCTCGACGATGCTGTGGATGCGCGCCGTGTCGCCCTGCATCTCATCGATCGTGACGATGCCGTAGGCTGCGGTCTGGTCGCGCGGCACTTCCTCCACGCCGAGGAGCGAGCATTGCTCGCGCGCGAAGATCTCGGCCATGCGCGCGATCGCAGGAGGCTGCGAGTCCATGAGGTCGTCGGCGAGGATCACGGCGAAAGGGTCGTCGCCGACCACCGGCTGGGCGCAGAGCACCGCGTGGCCCAGGCCGAGCGGCTCGGCCTGGCGGATGTAGATGCAGCGCACGCCCTCGGGCAGCACCGAGCGCACCATGTTCAGCAGGCCGTCCTTGTTCTTCTTCTCGAGCTCGGTCTCGATCTCGTAGGCCTTGTCGAAGTGGTCCTCGATCGCCCGCTTGTTGCGGCCGGTGACGAAGATCATGTCGGTGATACCGGCCGCCGCCGCCTCCTCCACCGCGTACTGGATGAGGGGCTTGTCGACCACCGGCAGCATCTCCTTCGGGCTCGCCTTGGTCACCGGCAGAAAGCGGCTGCCGAGGCCGGCTACCGGGAACACCGCCTTCTTCAGCTTGATCTGCATCAGCCCTTCCGCAGGAATTCCAAGAATTGTGCTTCATCCAGGACCGCGACGCCGAGGTCCTTGGCCTTGTCGAGCTTCGAGCCGGCTTCGGCACCCGCCACGACGTAGTCCGTCTTCTTCGACACCGATCCGGCGAGCTTGTGCCCGAGCGCCTCGAGGCGGGCATGCGCCTCGTCGCGCGTCATGGACTCCAGGCTCCCGGTGAGGACGAAGGTCTTGCCGCCCCGTTCTGTGGACTTCACGGGGATTTTCTTCAGAGTCAAATACCCCGTAAGGCGCGAGATAACGTCGTGATTGTGCGGCTCGCGCAGGAATTTCTGGATGCTGTCCATGAGCTCCGGGCCGATGCCTTCGAGCGGGACTTCGAGCGGCCGCTCGCCGCGCTTCTTCCGCTGAGCATTCTCCTTGCGCGCCGCCTCCTTGTCTGCCGCGAGCTTAGGCCAATCGGCCTCCGCGAGCGCCTCGACCGAGCCGAAGTGCCGCGCCAGGATCTTCGCCACCTCCTCGCCCACCCCGGGGATGCCGAGCGCGTAGATGAAGCGGTGCAGCTCGGTGCGGCGCGATTTCTCGATCTCCGCGACGAGGTTCTGGGCCGACTTCTCGCCCATGCGCTCGAGCGACTCGAGGATGGCAGCGTCCAGCTTGTACAGATCGGCCGGGTTCGCCACCAGGCTTTTCTCGACCAGCTGGTCGACGAGCTTCTCGCCCAGCCCTTCGATGTCCATCGCCCGGCGGCCCGCGAAGTGGAGCAGCGTCTGCTTGCGCTGCGCCTTGCAGTAGAGCCCGCCGGTGCAGCGCGTCGCGGCCTCGCCCGGAACGCGCACCACCGGCGAGCCGCAGACCGGACACGCCTTGGGCATCTCGAAGCGGTCCGAGGGCGCGCGCGGCCCCTTCTCGCGCACGCCCACCACCTCGGGGATTACGTCGCCGGCCCGGCGCACGACGACCGTGTCGCCGACCCAGACGTCCTTTCGCCGCAGCTCGTCCTCGTTGTGGAGCGTCGCGTTGGTGACGGTGACGCCGCCGACGAAGACCGGCTTCAGCCGCGCCACGGGGGTCAGCGTGCCGGTTCTTCCGACTTGAACCTGGATTTGAAGCACTTCAGTCGTCTGTTCCTGCGCCGGGTACTTGTGGGCCACCGCCCAGCGCGGCTCGCGCGCCACGTAGCCGAGCTCGCGCTGGAGCTCGAGGCTGTTCACCTTGTAGACCACGCCGTCGATGTCGAACGGCAGGGCGTCGCGGCGCTGGCTCACCTCGCGGTGGTACTCGATCAACTCTTGCGCCCCTCGGGCGACCTTATGGGTAGAGTGCACCGGCAAACCGAGCGCCTTGATCGCCGCGAGGAATCCGGCCTGGGTGTCGAACGAGATCCCGCCGAGCTCGCCGAAACCGTGGGCGGAAAACCGCAGCGGCCGGCGCGCGGTGACCTTGGGGTCGAGCTGGCGCACCGCGCCCGCGGCGGCATTGCGCGGGTTGACGTAGAGCCGCTCGGCGGCAGCCTGCTGGCGCTCGTTCAGGCGCTCGAAGTCCGCGCGATGCATGAAGATTTCCCCCCGGACTTCCAGCAAGGGAATTTTTCGGCTCAATCGATAGGGGATGCTGCGAATCGTGCGCACGTTCGCCGTGACGTCCTCCCCGGTCTCGCCGTCGCCCCGCGTCGCGGCCAGGGCCAGCTCGCCGTCCTCGTAGCGCAGGTTGATCGCGACGCCGTCGAACTTCAGCTCGACCGCGTATTCGACCGGCGGATCCCCGGCCTTGAGACCGAGCTCGCGGCGGATGCGCGCGTCGAACTTCTCCGCGCCGCTGTCCTCGGTGTCGGTCTCGGTGCGGATCGAGAGCATCGCCACCGCGTGGCGCACCGGGACGAGCTCCTCGCGCGCCGAGCCGCCCACCCGCTGGGTCGGCGAGTCGGGCGTGCGAAGCTCATGAAATTTCTCTTCAAGCTGCTGCAACTCATTGAAGAGACGATCGTATTCTTCGTCCGAGATCTCGGGATTGTCCTCGATGTAGTAGAGCCGGTTGTGCCGCTCCAGCTCCGCGCGCAGCGCCTCCGCGCGTGAGCGCGCCTCACGCGGCACACTCATGCGGCCGGGCGCGGCACGCTCATGAGAACAGGCGCAGCGCGAGCGGGCTACCCGGCTCGATTCCGATTTCTGCAAGACGGCCGCGCAGCGATTCCACTTCGATCCCGATCGCGGCGAGCGCGCGCTCGTCGAGGCTGTTGCCGTTGTCGTCGACGACGCGCCCCCCGAGGCGCCGGGCGGCCTCGACCATCGCCGCATAGGTGCGCGCAAGGTCCGGCGTGCGCGGCACGTCGAGCACCAGCGTCACGCCGTCGGCGCGCTGCCCGACGGAAAATCCCTCGTGCCGGATGCTGGTCTCGGCGGGACCCAGGACGTGCAGCGCGATCTGCACGTCGACGTCGGCGCAGACGCGGTCGAGCGCCTGCGCCTCGGCGAGCGCCTCGCGCATCGGCGGCGCCGAGACCTGGCCGCCGTGCGCGGCGGCCAGGGTCTCGACCTGCGCGCGGAATTCGACCAGGTCGCCTTCGCTCACTACGCCGTTGCGGCTCACCATCTGGAGCGCCGCGTGCGCCGACTTGCCGCCCGCCTCGCTGAGCACTGCGCGGCGGGAGAAGCGCCGCTGAAGCGCCGGCCAGTCCGGGCGGATCGCGCCGGCCGAGGTGCCGCGCACTTCCAGGACGTAGTCGATCCGCGGGTCCGCGGGCGGAGCGGGCTTCGTCGTTGGCTGTGTTTCAGGACCGAGCGTGGGTTCGCGCCGCTCCATTGGCTCGCGCCGCTCGGGCGGGGCCTCGAGAAGCGCGTCTGCGTGCTGCGAGCCGAAGGCCCGCTCGGCCTGGCGCCGGGTGGCGCGCTCCTGGACACGGTTGTAGATCAGCACACCTGCCACGGCGGCCGCGCCGATGACGAGCAAGCCGATCTGCAGGTCCGTCAGGCCGCGAGCTCCTCCCGCATGCGCAGCGCCTGGTCGATGTCGACGGCCACCACGCGCGACACGCCCGACTCGGGCATGGTCACGCCGACGAGCTGCTCGGCCATCTCCATCGAGATCTTGTTGTGGCTGATGAAAAGGAACTGCGTCTGCGCGGACATGCGCTTCACCAGGTCGCAGAAGCGGCCGGTGTTGGTGTCGTCGAGCGGCGCGTCGACCTCGTCGAGCAGGCAGAACGGCGCCGGGTTGAGCTGGAACAGCGCGAACACCAGCGAGATCGCGGTGAGGGCCTTCTCGCCGCCCGACAGGAGGTGGATGCTCGAGTTTCTCTTCCCCGGCGGATGCGCCATCACCTGCACCCCGGCGTCGAGGATCTCCTCGCCGGTCATGAGGAGCTTCGCCTCGCCGCCGCCGAAGAGCACCGGGAAGAGCGAGCCGAAATGGCGGTTCACGCTGTCGAAGGTCTCGCGCAGCAGCTCGCGGGTCTCGCGGTCGATGCGCCGGATGGCGTCCTCCAGCGTCTTCACCGCCTCGTCGAGGTCGGCGGCCTGCGAGTCGAGGAAGCCCTTGCGCTCGCGGCTCGTGTTGAGCTCGTCGAGCGCCGCGAGGTTGACCGCGCCGAGCTCGGCGATCGCGGTGTTGATGCGCGTGATCTCGCCCTGCAGGCTCGAGGGCCGCGGCGCGTCCTCGGCCGCCGCCGCGAGCACCGCTTCGTCGGCGTTCGCCTCGCGAAGCTGCGCCTCGAACTGCTCGAAGCTGAGCTGCGCCGCCTGTGCTTTGAGCCGCAGCTCGCCCAGCCGCTCGCGCAGCGGCGCGACGCGCGCCTCCACCTGCAGGCGCGCCTCCTCCAGCTCGCGCAAGGCGCCGGCGGCGGCCTCCACGGTGTTGCGGGCTTCGCCGAGCGCCTTCTCGCACGAGATGCGCGACTCGACCGCGGCGTCGAGCTCCTGGCGCAGCGGCGGAATCGGATCCACGGCGAGCTCGTCATTGAGCCGCGCGACCTCGGCCTCGCCGCGCTCGATCTCGCGGTCGATCAGAATGACCGAGCGGTCGATCTCGGCGATCTTCGCGCTGCATTCGCGCTCGCCGAAGACCGCGTCCTGGGCTTCGCGTTCGGCCTGCTGCACGGCCACGCGCTGCGCGGCGAGCACGGTCTCCGCCTGGACGTGGGCCGCGCGCGCGGCCTCGAGCCCGGCTCTTGCACCGGCGATCTCGCCGGCGATGCGCTCCTGGTTGGCGCGGCACTCCTCGAGGGCGGCATTGCCCGTTTCCATCTCGGCGCCGATCTGCTCGAGCTCCGCGCGGACCTGCTCGCTGCGCTCGCGATAGCGCTCGCGCGCCTGCAGCGCCTTCAGGTGCTCGATCTGCGCGTCGTGGTGGGCCTTCTGCCGCGCGCCGATCTCCTCGCGAGCGGCCTCCAGCGCCGCGTTGCGCTCGGAAAGCTGCGCTTCGAGTCTTTCCAGGTCCTGCCGGGCCGCCGCGAGGCGCACGCCCAGGTCCTTCAGGCGCGCTTCCAGGGTCTCGATCTCGGCCTGCCGCGTGAGAAGCCCCGTGTCCGCCGCGTCGGGTGCGTGCAGGCTGACCGTGTAGTGGGTGAACTGGTGGCCCTCGCGGTTCACGAACAGCGCGCCCGCGGGCAGCGTGGCGGGGTCCGGCACCCCTTCGACTACGAATACCCCGCCCAGCCAGTCGCGCAGGGCGCCCGAAACCGCGGCATCGGCGTCCTGGATCTTCGAGAACAGCGACTCGAAGCCGGGCACCATTTCGGGCACGACGTTGCCCTGGAGGAAGAAGCTCGCCTTCGCAGGCGGTTGGTCCGCCGCTATGCCGGCAAGCCGGGCAGCGTCGGAAAGCTCGAGCGCATGCAGGCGCTCGCGCAGCACGGCTTCCACGGCCGTCTCCCAGCCGGGGGCGATGCGCAGCTTCTGCCAGAGCTGGGCCTGGCGCCCCAGCCCATGGCGCTCGAACCAGTCGCGCAGCGGCGCGTTCTCGCCGCTCGCCTCCTGGATCTGGCGCAGGGTGGCGATCTGCGCCTCGGCCGCGGCATGCTCGCGCGCGGCGACGCCGAGCGCTTCGACGGCCAAGTCCTTGTGCTCTTCGAGATGGGAGACCTGTCTCTGGAACGACTCGGAAGCCGCCTCGACAGCCGCGAGCGCTTCCTGCAGCTCGGCGAGGGTCGCTTCCAGCCCGGAGAGCGCGCCGGCGTCGGGCTCGGCGAGCGTCTGGAGCTCGCTGTCGATGCGCTCGCGGCGCTGCTCGAGCGCCTGGCGGCCGCGCTCGAGGTGCGCGAGGTTCGCCTGCTCGAGCTGCAGCCGGCTCTCGGCCTGCATGAGCTGGCTGCGCGCCTCGTTCAGGTGCTCCTGGCCGGCGCGGAAGGCCTGCTCGGCTTGCGGGAGACGGGCATTTTCGTCCTGAAGACGGGACTGGGCCTCCGCGGTCCTGGTCTTTGCTCCACCCGCGCGCGCGGCCCACATGTGCAGCGCCTGGGTAAGCTGCGAGCGCTGCTCGCGCCACTGCGCGAGCTGGGCGCGGCGCTCGGTGTGCTGGCTTTCGAGCCTCTGGCGCGTCTCTTCGAGGTGGCGCAGCTCCGACTCGTGCTTGGCGACGAGCGCGTTTGCCGAGTACAGGGCGGCCTGGGCGAGGTTGAGCGCGTCGCCGGCGGTGTAGTGCGCGCTGCGGGCGGTCTCGACGCGCGACTCGATGCCGCGCAGCGCGGCGTTCTCGGCCTCGAGCGCGTTGGTGGTCTTGTCGATGTCCTGGCCCTGGCGCTCGCGCTCGGCGGCGGCGTCGCGCCGGCGCAGGTACCAGAGCAGGTGCTGCTTGAGCTGCAGGTCGGAGTGGAGCTCCTTGTAGCGGGTGGCGACCTTGGCCTGCGCCTCGAGCTTCTCGAGCTGCCCGGCGAGCTCGAGGCGGATGTCGGTAATGCGGGCAAGGTTCTCGCGGGTGTCGGCGAGCCGGTTCTCGGTCTCGCGGCGGCGCTCCTTGTACTTGGAGATCCCCGCGGCCTCCTCGAGGAACACGCGCAGCTCGTCGGGCTTCGCCTCGATCACGCGCGAGATCATCCCCTGCTCGATGATGGCGTAGGCGCGCGGCCCCAGCCCCGTGCCGAGGAACATGTCGGTGATGTCGCGCCGGCGCACGTGGGTGCCGTTGATGTGGTAGCTCGACTCGCCGTCGCGCTGGAGCACGCGGCGCACCGAGATCTCGGCGTATTGCGACCACTGCCCGGCCGCGCGGCCCTGCGAGTTGTCGAAGATCAGCTCGACCGAGGCGCGAGCGAGCGGCTTGCGGTTGGCCGAGCCGTTGAAGATCACGTCCTGCATCGAGTCGCCGCGCAGCGCCGCCGCCCGGCTCTCGCCGAGCACCCAGCGCACTGCGTCGATGACGTTCGACTTGCCGCAGCCGTTGGGGCCGACCACGCCTACCAGCTGGCCGGGGAGGTGAATCGAGGTGGGATCTACGAAGGACTTAAAACCAGACAGCTTTATTTGAGTTAGTCGCATCAGGAAAAATGATACCATCGTTGAGAAATTTTTCCGGGTCCGGCCTCTCGGTTTTCTTGCCTGGCTTCCGGGTCCGGCTTCTTCGACTCTCCTGTCGAGTTCGATGCCGTCGCGTCCCAGCAAGACGCTGGAAACGTTTCCCAACCCTGCGCCCGAGCGCGACTACCGGATCCACATGGAGATCCCGGAGTTCACCTGCGTCTGCCCGATGACGGGCCAGCCCGACTTCGCCACGCTCACCCTCGAGTACATAGCCGACGAGCTGTGCGTCGAGCTGAAATCGCTCAAGCTCTACATCTGGTCCTACCGCGACGAAGGCGCGTTCCACGAGGCGGTGACCAACAAGATCCTCGACGACCTGGTGCGCGCCACCCGGCCGCGCTACATGCGCCTGGAGGCCAGGTTCAACGTCCGCGGCGGCATCCACACCACGGTGGTCGCGGAGCATCGCAAAGAAGGTTGGCAGGACACCCAGCCGGGCCGGGCGTGAACCCCCTGCTCGAAAAGCTGCAGCCCTACCCGTTCGAGAAGCTCCGGCGCCTCCTCGATGGGGTTGTGGGTAATAAGAAGTTCAAACCTATAAACCTCCAGATCGGCGAGCCCAAGCATCCGACGCCCGAGCTGGTGAAAAGGGCGCTGGTCCGGGCGCTCGACGGCCTCTCGGTCTACCCGCTGACCGCGGGCCTGCCGGAGCTGCGCGAAGCCATCGCCGGGTGGCTGGCGCGGCGCTACTCCATCCCGAAGCCCGATGCCGCGACGCAGGTGCTGCCGGTCAACGGCACGCGCGAGGCGCTCTTCGCCTTCGCGCAGACGATCCTCAGCCCGGGCGAAAACGCCAAGGTCGTCTGCCCCAACCCCTTCTATCAAATCTACGAGGGCGCGGCGATCCTCGGCGGCGCGACTCCGGTCTACGGCGCGCCCCGTGGGTCGGAAAGCGGCTGGGCGGGGGTTCAGCTCGTGTACGCCTGCTCGCCGGCCAATCCCAGCGGCACGGTGATGAGCCTGGAGGACTGGCAGCGGCTGTTCGAGCTCTCCGATCGCCACGGCTTCGTGATCGCCTCGGACGAGTGCTACTCCGAGATCTACTTCGACCGCCCGCCGTTGGGAGCGCTCGAAGCAGCCCACAAGCTCGGAAGATTGGGTTTTGAACGGCTGGTCGTTTTCTCGAGCCTCTCGAAAAGGTCCAACTGCCCGGGGATGCGCTCGGGGTTCGCGGCCGGGGACGCGGCGCTGCTGAAGAAGTTCCTCCTCTACCGCACCTACCACGGCTCGGCCATGAGCCTCAGCGTGCAGCACGCGTCGATCGCGGCCTGGAACGACGAGGCGCACGTGGAGGAGAACCGGCGGCTTTACGCCGCCAAGTTCCAGGCGGCCCTGCCTCTCCTGAAAAAACCCGTGGAGGCGGAAATGCCCGAGGGCGGGTTTTATCTCTGGATGCGCACCCCGATCGACGACGCGGAGTTCGTGCGGCGCCTGTACATCGACACCAACGTCCTCGGCCTGCCCGGGAGCTATCTTGCGCGGGAGGAGCACGACGGGAGAAACCCGGGGAACAACCGGGTGCGGCTCGCGCTGGTCGCGCCGCTCGAGGAATGCGTCGAAGCGGTCGGCCGGATCAACCAATTCGCGAGGCAGCTATGAAGAAGGTGATCGAGGAGGCCTGGGAAAACAGGAGCGCGCTCAATCCGGGCAACGCCCCGCGCCCGCTGCGAGAGGCGGTCGACGAGGTCATCGCCGGCCTGGACTCCGGCAAGCTCCGGGTGGCCGAGAAGTCGGGCGGCCAGTGGATTACCCACCAGTGGATCAAGAAGGCGGTGCTGCTCTCCTTCCGGCTGGAGGATAACCGCGTCATGGATGCTGGGGTGACCCGGTACTACGACAAAGTTATGTCCAAGTTCTCGAACCTGGATGAAAAGCAATTCGCCGCCGGAGGGTTCCGCGTGGTGCCGCCGGCGATGGCGCGGCGCGGGGCGTATGTCGCGAAGAACGTGGTCCTCATGCCCTCCTACGTCAACATCGGCGCCTACGTCGACGAGGGAACCATGGTCGATACCTGGGCGACCGTCGGCTCCTGCGCCCAGATCGGCAAGAACGTGCACCTCTCGGGGGGAGTGGGCATCGGCGGGGTCCTCGAGCCGCTGCAGGCGAACCCGGTGATCATCGAGGACAACTGCTTCGTCGGGGCGCGCTCGGAGGTGGTCGAAGGCGTGATCGTGGAGGAGAACAGCGTCGTTTCCATGGGCGTATTTCTCGGCCAGAGCACGCGGATCCTCGACCGCGCCACGGGCGAAATCCTCTACGGCCGCATCCCCGCGGGCTCGGTGGTGGTTTCGGGCAATTTGCCCTCTCCCGACGGCAGGTACGGCCTGTATTGTGCAGTCATAGTCAAGAAGGTCGACGCGAAGACCCGGGCCAAGACCAGCCTGAACGAGCTGCTGCGCGGCGACTGACGCAAATAAGACGGGGGACAAGATGTCAGCGATGAAGCGGCTGTTCCAGGTGATGGCCGACAAGAAGGCCTCGGACATCTTCATGTCGGTCGGGGCCCCGATCAACATCAAGATCAACGGCGTGGCGGTGCCGGTGAACCAGGCCATCATGACCGCCGACACCGTGCGCCAGTTGCTCTACGAAGTCCTGAACGAGCGCCAGATCAAGGAGTTCGAGGACGAGATGGAGCTGAACACCGCCATCTCGGTCGAGGGCGTCGGCAGCTTCCGCGTGAGCGCGTTCCGCCAGAAGGGCGCGCCCGCCGTGGTGGTGCGCTACATCCCGAACCTGATTCCGCCGCTCGACACGCTGGGCCTGCCGGAGGTGGTGAAGGATGTGATCATGCAGAAGCGCGGCCTGATCCTGATGGTCGGCGCCACCGGCTCGGGCAAGTCGACCTCGCTCGCCGCGATGATCGACTACCGCAACGAGAGGAAGTCCGGGCACATCCTGACGCTCGAGGACCCGGTCGAATTCATCTTCCAGAACAAGAAGTCGATCGTGAACCAGCGCGAGGTCGGCACCGATACCCAGACGCTCGAGACCGCGCTGAAGAACGCGCTGCGCCAGGCGCCCGACTGCATCCTGATCGGCGAGATCCGCGACAAGCCGACCATGTCGATGGCGCTCGCGTACGCGCAGACCGGGCACCTGTGCCTCGCGACGCTGCACGCCAACAACAGCTACCACGCGATGAACCGGATCATCAACTTCTATCCGCTCGAGACGCGCTCGAGCCTGCTCCTCGACCTCGCAGCCGCGCTGCAGGCCGTGATCTCGCTGCGCCTGGTGCGCATCAAGACCGGGGCGCGCGTGCCGGCGGTCGAGATCCTGCTCAACACCCGCAACATCTCCGAGCTGATCGAGAAGGGCGAGATCAGCGAGATGAAGGAGGCGCTGGAGAAGAGCCTCGCGCCGGGCTCGCAGACCTTCGAGCAGGCGCTCTTCAAGCTCTTCATGGAGGGCAAGATCACCCAGGACGAGGCGCTCGCCAACGCCGACTCGGCGAGCAACATGCTGTGGCTCATCAACCAGGCGACCGCGGGCGAGCTCAGCCTGAACGGCGCCCCGAAACCCCCGGCCAAGCCGGGCGACGACAAGAAGGAAGCGGGCTCCGCGGCCTTCAACGACTTCAAGATCAACGTGAATGCCTGAAGAAAGCGGTGTCCTGGAGCTTTCCAGGACGCTGATCGGCCGCAGATCGGTGACGCCCGAAGACGGCGGCTGCCAGGCGCTCCTCGCCGAGCGCCTCGGGCGCGCCGGCTTCCAGTGCGAGTCGGTGGTTTGCGGCGATGTGACCAACCTGTGGGCGCGGCGCGGCGCCGCCCGGCCGCTCGTCTGCCTCGCCGGCCATACCGACGTGGTGCCGACCGGCCCGCTCTCGGAGTGGCACTCGGATCCCTTCGTGCCCACGCTGCGCGACGGACGCCTCTACGGCCGCGGCGCCGCCGACATGAAGTCCTCGCTCGCGGCCTTCGTCTGCGCCACGGAAATGTTTCTCCGAGAAAGGCCAAGCCATTCCGGGTCGCTCGCTTTCCTCCTCACCTCGGACGAGGAAGGGCCCTCGGTGGACGGCACCGCGCGCATCGTCGAGCGCATGAAGAAGCACGGCGAGACCATCGACTACTGCGTCGTCGGCGAGCCCACCTCGGTGAGCGAGCTCGGCGACATGATCAAGAACGGCCGCCGCGGCTCGCTTTCGGGCCGTCTCACGGTGCGCGGCGTGCAGGCGCACATCGCCTACCCGCAGCTCGGCAGGAACCCGATCCACCTCCTCGCCCCGGCCCTGGCCGAGCTCGCGGCGATGCAGTGGGACCGCGGCAACGCGCACTTCCAGCCGACGAGCTGGCAGTGCTCCAACATCCACGCCGGCACCGGCGCGGGCAACGTGATTCCCGGATCGCTCACCCTGGACTTCAACTTCCGTTATTCCACGGAAGCGAGCGAGGCGTCGCTGAAGCAGCGCCTCGAGGGCGTGCTGAATAAGCACGGCCTGGACTACGCGCTCGACTGGCTTCCCGGCGGCGGCAAGCCGTTCGTGACCCAGCGCGGGCGCCTCGTCGAGGTGGTGTCGCAGGCGATCCGCAGCCACACCGGCCGCCTGCCCGAACTCTCCACCACCGGCGGCACGTCCGATGCGCGCTTCATCGCCGAGATCTGCTCCGAGGTGGTGGAGTTCGGTCCGGTCAACGCCAGCATCCACAAGCTGAACGAGCACATCGAACTCGCGGCGCTGGAGAAGCTGCCGCGCATCTACCTGGAAATCCTGCGCGCGCTTCTTCCTTGACGTTAAATGAATTGATCGGGGAGACGGAGCGGCGGCTCCGTGCTGCACGGCTGCATTACGGCCACGGCACCGACAACCCGCGCGATGAAGCCGCTTTCCTGGTGTTGCGAGGTCTGGGACTGCCGTTCGACGCGGACCTCGGCCAGGCCGCGGATCCGTCCCGGGTCGAAGCCCTGGTGCAAGAGCGGATCAAGGAGCGCACTCCGGCCGCCTACCTGCTCAACGAAGCCTGGCTTTCGGGCGTGCCCTTCTATGTCGACCGGCGCGTCATCATCCCGCGCTCGCATATCGCCGGGCTGCTCAAAGCAGGTCTCGAGCCGTGGCAGCCGCGGCCGCTGCGGCGCATCCTCGACCTGTGCACCGGCTCGGGGTGCCTCGCGATTCTCGCGGCGCGCGCCTTTCCCCTTGCCCTGGTCGATGCCGCCGACCTCTCGGCCGCGGCGCTTGCCGTCGCCCGACGCAATGTCTCGAAGCACAGGCTGGAGAAAAGGATCAGCGTCGTGCGCTCCGATCTCTTCTCCAGCCTCGGGGAAACGCGGTACGACCTGATCATCACCAATCCGCCCTACGTGCCTTCGGCGGCGATGCGGCGCCTGCCCGCCGAGTACCGGCACGAGCCCGGCCTCGCGCTCGCCGCGGGCAGGAACGGCCTCGACGTGGTGGCGCGGATCCTCGCTTCGGCCAGGCAGCATCTCGCGAAGAACGGCCTGCTCGTGTGCGAGGTGGGCGACGGCCGCAAGGCGGTGGAGCGTGCATTCCCGCGGCTGCCCTTGGTGTGGGCGAAGGACGAGGTCTTTATCCTGCCGGCTGCGGGTCTCGCCAGTAGGGCGCCAAACGCTCGAAGCGCTCCCAGGTCGCGCGCAGCTTCCGGATGAGGCGCTGCTCGCGCTGCGCGAGGCTGCGCGGAGCGGCCGCGCCGAGCTCACCGAGCAGCGCGCGCGCCACGACGATGTCGTTCAATGCGCCGAGCACGTCCTGCAGCGTGCGCAATTCGCCGAGCCACGCCTCGACGGCCTCCTCTGCGAAGCACGACGCGAAATATTCGCAGGCGTAGCGCAGGCGCTTGATTCGCACCCGCAGCGCGTGGCGCGGCCTGGGGCGCTCGAGGTCGACCTTGCGCAGCGTCTTGCGGTAGATCTTCTCCAGGCGGCCCGGCGCGAAGCCGGCGAGCGTGGCACCCGCGTCGGTCCAGGGCTCGCTCTCGAGCCAGCGCAGCGAGCGGAAAAGGAAAGCGCGGAATTCTGGCGACCCGACGCACTCGAGCGCCGTGTGGCGCGCGGCATTGGCGCGGAAGCGGGCGGTGCGGACCACACCGGGGGCCACGCGCAACTTCTCGAGCGTCGGCAGGAAGACGTCCCAGTCGCGCGCCGGCCCCAGCGCGGGCGCCAGGCGCCGCAGCGCGCGCTTGAGAGGCTTGTCGTCCTTGAAGAGGGGCGCAAAAGCCTGGATCGCGGAGCGCAGGCGCCTCATTCCGACGCGAAGCTGGTGGAGATACTCCGGATCGCGCGAGCCGAGCACGCCGCCCGCGTTGGTGCCGATCTGCATGAGCGCGGCTGCGAATACCGCGGCGAAACCCTCGTGCGGCGGGCGCGCCGGATCGAGCGCGGGCATGCGCCACTTGCGCGGCGCCGCCGAGCGTCCGGCCGCGAGACGGTAGCCACGTTCGGCCTTGCTCTCGTACGCGAGCGGCAGCTCGAGCGCTTCGGCGAAGCGCATCAGTGCGCCGGTATCGCCGGAGATGAGCTCGAGCTCCACCTCGCTGATCGGCTCGCGCCGCCTCCCGGCGGAGATCAGGCCGCGGTCGATCGCGAGCTCGGCGCTCGCCTTGCCGTCGACCTGGACCAGCCCGGAATGGCGCGTGAAGCGCGTCTCAAACAGCGGCGCGAGCCGCGGCGCCAGCCGCGCGAGGTCGACGCCGGTCGTGCGCCGGATCTCTTCGCGCGGGAAGGCAAGCGGCTCGAGCACCTTGCGCCGTACCGGAAGCTCCCACTCCGCTCGCTGCGCCAGGCCGGCATGCTGCACGCCCTCCGCCTTCAGCGTCTGCAGCCAGCGCCCGCCGTCGCGGCGCAGGCGCAGGGCGATTCCCGCGCGGCGGAGGTCCTGCCGCGCGGTGTCGTAGTACACGCTCGCGACCCTACGCCGGTCCGGCGCGAGCCGTGCGAGACGCGGGAACGCCTGCCGCGTGAGGCGAAGCTTGATCTCGCGCTCGATATGGGCCATCTGCGTCTGGGAAATTGGGGTGACCGATGGGACTCGAACCCACAACAACCGGAATCACAATCCGGGACTCTACCTTTGAGCTACGGTCACCGTAGTCGGTACAACGCTTACCTAGTTGGACAACGCCTGCATTGTGTGGCCTGCCCGGCGCGACTCGAACGCGCAACCTACGGCTTAGAAGGCCGTTGCTCTATCCGGTTGAGCTACGGGCAGCTCCCGGGCGGCGCAAATTGCTCAATTCCTGGTCGGGGTGGGGAGATTTGAACTCCCGACATCTTGCTCCCAAAGCAAGCGCGCTACCAGGCTGCGCTACACCCCGAAAAAGGCGGCAAATGATACTCTTAGCCCATTCTCCGGGCAATTAATTTGCTTGCTGCAAGGGGGGCATTTCTGCTACAAAGGCACCCTTTTCATTCGCGGGCGCGGCCGGTCCAAACCCGTAAAAACTCCACTGATCCAATGGCCGTCGAACTGACTAGAAAAAGTTTCACGCCCTACGCCGCCAAGAAGGGCGAGGAGTACATGAACGCGAGGCAGCGCTCGCACTTCCGCAAGATCCTCGAGTCGCTGAAGGCCGAGCTCTCGGAGGAGATCGACCGCACCGTGCACACGATGCAGGACGAGGCCACGGTGTTCGCCGATCCGAACGACCGGGCGAGCCAGGAGTCCGACATGGCGCTCGAACTCCGCAACCGCGACCGCGAGCGCAAGCTGATCAAGAAGATCGACGAGACCATCGCGCGCATCGACGCCAACGAGTACGGCTACTGCGAGAGCTGCGGCGTCGAGATCGGCCTGAAGCGCCTGGAGGCGCGCCCGACCGCGACGCTGTGCATCGACTGCAAGACGCTCGACGAGCTGCGCGAGCGGCAGGTGGCGAAGTAAGGTCTCAGGAAACCCGGAAGAAGCGCTGAAAAAGCAGCGCTGAATGACGCTGAGAAGCAGCGCTGAATGGTCGTCCCTTCGAAGGCGGGGACCAGTCAAATAAACCCCGTCCAAGTTCTTAAACGGGATCCCCGCCTTCGCGGGGACGACTGCCTCTTCCGAAATCGGGGTCTGACCCCGATTCTTCCTAGGCGTTCTGTTTCGCGGCCTGCTCCTGCTCCTTCACGGCCTTCATCGACAGCCGCACGCGGCCCTTGTCGTCGGCCTCGAGCACCTTCACCTTCACGATCTGGCCTTCCTTCAGGTGATCGGACACGGCGTTGACGCGCTCGTGGCTGATCTGCGAGATGTGCAGCAGGCCGTCACGCCCTGGCAGCAGCTGGATGATGGCGCCGAAATCGAGCAGGCGCAGCACCGGGCCCTCGTAGATCTTGCCGACTTCGACGTCGGCGGTGATGTCCAGGATGCGCTTCTTCGCCGCTTCGCCGCCCTCGGCGGAGACGCACGCGATGGCGATCGTGCCGTCGTCCTCGATTTCGATGGTGGTGCCGGTCTCTTCCTGGATGCCGCGAATCACGACGCCGCCCTTGCCGATGACGTCGCGGATCTTGTCCGGGTTGATCTTCAGCTTGATGATGCGCGGCGCAAAGGTGGAGAGTTCGGTGCGCGAGCCCTCGATCGCCTGCTTCATGATCTGCAGGATCTGCAGGCGCGCCTCGCGCGCCTGGTCGAGCGCCACCTTCATGATGCCCTTGTTGATCGACTCGATCTTCAGGTCCATCTGCAGCGCGGTGATGCCCTTGTCGGTGCCCGCGACCTTGAAGTCCATGTCGCCGAGGTGGTCCTCGTCGCCCAGGATGTCAGACAGCACGGCGAAGCGGTTGCCTTCCTTGATGAGGCCCATGGCGATGCCGGCGACGTGCGCCTTGACCGGCACGCCGGAGTCCATGAGCGCGAGGCTGCCGCCGCACACCGAGGCCATCGACGAGGAGCCGTTCGACTCGGTGATCTCGGACACCACGCGGATCGAGTAGCCGAAGTCCTCTTGCGTCGGCAGCAGGCCGACCAGCGCGCGCTTGGCGAGTCGCCCGTGGCCGATCTCGCGGCGCTTGGTGAAGCCGAAGCGGCCGGTCTCGCCGGTCGCGTACGGCGGCATGTTGTAGTGGAACATGAAGCGCTCGCGGTACTCGCCGCTGAGCGCGTCGATGATCTGTTCGTCGCGGCCGGTGCCCAGCGTAACCGTGACCAGCGCCTGGGTCTCGCCGCGCGTGAACAGCGCGGAGCCGTGCGTGCGCGGCAGCACGCCCACGCGCGTCGTGATCGGGCGCACGGTGCGGGTGTCGCGGCCGTCGATGCGCGGCTCCCCGTCCAGGATCTGCCCGCGCACGATCTTGGATTCCAGGTTGAAGAAGATGTCTTTCACCACGTTGGCGTCGACCTCAGGAGACTGGGCGACCAGCTTTTCCAGCGTCGCCTTGCGGATCTCGTTGAGCCGCGTGTTGCGCGCCTGCTTCTGCTTCACGGCAAACGCCTCGCGCATGTCCTTCTCGGCAAGCTCGGCAACGTGCGCGATGAGCGCCTCGTTCTTGGGCGGCGCCTGCCATTCCCACGCCGGCTTGCCGGCGACTTCTGCGAGCTCATGGATCGCCTGGATCGCCGACTGCATCTGCTCGTGGCCGTAGACCACACCGCCGAGCATGGCGTCCTCGGAAAGCTCGAGCGCTTCGGACTCGACCATCATCACGCCCTGCTCGGTGCCCGCGACCACCAGGTTGAGCTGCGATTCCTTGAGCTGGCTCATGGTCGGGTTCAGGACGTACTCGCCGTTCACGTAGCCCACGCGGCAGGCGCCGATGGGGCCGTTGAACGGGATTCCGGACAGCGTCAGCGCGGCGGACACCGCGAGCATCGCCGGGATGTCGGAATCCACCTCCGGGTTGAGCGAGAGCACGGTCGCGACGACCTGGACCTCATTGAAGAAGCCATCCGGGAACAGCGGCCGGATCGGGCGGTCGATGAGCCGCGAGGTCAGCGTCTCCTTCTCGGAGGGCCGGCCCTCGCGCTTGAAAAAGCCGCCGGGAATCTTGCCCGCGGCATAGGTCTTCTCGGCGTAATCGACGGTGAGCGGAAACCAGTCCTGGCCGGGCTTGGGGTCCTTCGCGGCGACCACGGTGGCGAGCACCACAGTGTCGTCCATGGTGCAGACCACCGAGCCGTGGGCCTGGCGCGCGATCTCGCCGGTCTCGAAGGTGACGTCGTGGCTGCCGTAGCGGAAGGTTTTCTTGATCGGATTCAAAGGCGATTCCTTTTACTGGGCGTGAAAAGAAAAACGCTCACCGGGACGGTGAGCGTCTCTTTTACCGCGCCATCTGAAGATCTACTTGCGTAGGCCGAGCTTCTCGATCAGGCCGCGGTACTTGTCCGCGTCCGTGCGCTTGAGATAGTCGAGGAGCTTGCGGCGCTGGCTGACCATCACGAGCAGCCCGCGCCGCGAATGGAAGTCCTTGACATGGGTCTTGAAGTGCTCGGTGAGGCCGTTGATGCGCTCGGTGAGGAGCGCGATCTGCACTTCCGGCGATCCGGTGTCCTTTCCGGAGCGCTGGTAGTTCTTTACGACTTGCGCCTTCTGCGCGACCTGCAATGCCATCTCGATCTCTCTTCACTTTTGCGAGCCCGCGATTTTAACCGAAGCGCCGCATCCGTCACAAGGTTTTTGGATGTTTATCAGCCGCTTGCGCTACCAACCGGAGCGGCCGCAGCGTGCCGCCGGGCGCCGCCTGCCCCAGGCCGATCACGGCGCCGCCCGCGCCGTAGACGGCGCGCAGCCCCTCTCCTGGAAAGGATTCAAGGGATTGGCCGTTGCGGAAGCGCGCTTCCTGCGCGGCGTCGAGTTCGGCGCTCGGCAGATCGGCGAGCAGCGCCGCGAGCGTCATCAGGCGCTCTGTTCGAGAAGGGGACGACAGCGTGTCCAGGGACACCGCGTCCTCGACGCGCCAGCGCCCCGAGGCGGTGCGCCGCAGGGCCGCGAGATGCGCGCAGGTCCCCAGGGCTTCGCCGATGTCCTCGGCCAGGGTGCGCACGTAGGTCCCCTTGCTGCACTTGATGCGCAGCTCGACATGGGGAAATTCCGACTTCATGACCTCGAGGGCGTCGATGCGCACCCGCCGCCGCGCCCGCTCGACCGTCTCGCCCCTGCGCGCCAGCGCATAGAGCGGCACGCCGCCTCGCTTCAGCGCCGAGTGCATGGGCGGGACCTGCTCGATCTCGCCCTTGAAACCCTGCAACACCCGCAAAAGATGTGGCTCGGAAACCTGCACGGCCTTTCTTTCGATCACTTCGCCTTCGGCGTCCCCGGTCGCGGTCTTTTCGCCCAGCCTGAGCGTGGCGAGGTACTCCTTGTCGTCGTCCAGCAGATGGCCGGCGAACTTGGTCGCCTCGCCGAAGAGAACGATGAGCAGCCCGGACGCCAGCGGGTCGAGCGTGCCGGCATGCCCGGCCTTCTTCGCCCTGAAAGCCTTCTTTGCTTCCTGGAGCGCGCGGTTCGAGCTGATCCCGACCGGTTTGTCGAGCAGCACCGCCCCGTCGATCGCCATTGCCGTCGGCTAATGCTTGGTGGAATCGATCAGGCGCGAAAGCCGGTCGCCCCGCTCGACCGACTCGTCGTATTCGAAGCGCAGCTCCGGGGTGGTGTAGAGCTTGATGCGCCTGGCGAGCTGCGAGCGCAGGAACCCGGCGGCGCGCTTCAGGCCTTGCGACGCTTCTTCGACATGGGCCGGGTCCAGCGTCGTGAAGAACACTTTGGCATGGGAAAAATCGGGCGACACGTCGACGCCGGTAAGGGTGATCATGCCCACGCGCGGGTCGCGCAGCTCGCGCTGCACCAGCTCGGAGAGCTCCCGCTGGATAAGGTCGCCGAGCTTCTGCGGACGGCCCGATGATCTCTGTCGCTTCACCGAAAAAACGCGGTCTGTCCCTGTTTAGAGGGTCCTGGCGACTTCGAGGACTTCGAACACCTCGAACTGGTCGCCTTCCTTGATATCGGAGAAGTTCTTGAGCGACATGCCGCACTCGAAGCCCGCCTTTACCTCGCGCACGTCGTCCTTGAAGCGCTTGAGCGAGTCGATCTCGCCGGTGTGGATGACGACGTTGTCGCGGAGCACGCGCACCTGGGCGCTTCGCTTGACCATGCCTTCCTGAACGTAGCAGCCCGCGACGGTGCCGATCTTGGAGATGCGGAACACCTGGCGCACCTGCACCATGCCGAGCACCGATTCCTTCTTCTCGGGCGCGAGCATGCCGGAGAGCGCCGCCTTCATCTCCTCGACCGCCTCGTAGATGATGTTGTAGTAGCGCACCTGGATGCCGGCCGACTCGATCAGCTTCCTTGCAGTGGCGTCGGCGCGCGTGTTGAAGCCGATGATGACCGCGCGCGCGGCCATGGCGAGGTTGACGTCGGACTCGGTGATGCCGCCGACGCCGGCGTGCACCACGCTCACCTTGACCTCCTCGGTGGCCAGACGGGTCAGGGCGTGAACCAGCGCCTCCTGCGAGCCCTGCACGTCGGACTTGATTACCAGCGTCAGGACCTTCTTCTCGCCCTCGCCCATCTGCCCGAACATGTTCTCGAGCTTCGTCGCCTGCTGCTTGGCGAACTTCACGTCGCGGAACTTGCCCTGGCGGAAGTTGGCGATCTCGCGCGCCTTCCTCTCGTCGGCGATCACCATCATGTCCTCGCCGGCGTTCGGCACCTCGGAGAGGCCCTGGACCTCGACCGGGATCGAGGGGCCGGCTTCCTGCACCGCCTTGCCGTTCTCGTCGAGCATCGCGCGCACCCGGCCGTAGACCGCGCCGGTCAGGACGATGTCGCCGCGCTTGAGCGTGCCGGATTGAACCAGCAGCGTCGCCACCGGACCGCGTCCCTTGTCCAGGCGCGCCTCGATCACGACGCCTTTGGCGGGCGCGTCGGTCGGGGCGCGCAGCTCGAGAACTTCAGCCTGCAGCAACACCTGCTCGAGGAGCGCATCGACGCCCTGGCCGGTCTTGGCCGACACCGGGACCACAGGCGAGTCGCCGCCGTACTCCTCGGGCACGACACCGTGCGTCAGCAGCTCCTGCTTCACCTTCTCGGGATTGGCTTCGTGCTTGTCGATCTTGTTCAGCGCCACGACGAGGGGGACACTGGCGGCCTTGGCGTGGTTGATCGCTTCGATGGTCTGCGGCATGACGCCGTCGTCGGCCGCCACCACCAGGATCACGATATCGGTCGCCTGCGCCCCGCGGGCGCGCATGGCGGTAAACGCCTCGTGGCCGGGAGTATCGAGGAACGTCACCACGCCGCGCGGGGTTTCCACGTGGTAGGCGCCGATGTGCTGGGTGATGCCGCCGGCCTCGCCGGCCGCCACTTTGGTGGTGCGAATGAAGTCGAGGAGCGAAGTCTTGCCGTGGTCGACGTGGCCCATTACCGTCACGACAGGCGGTCGAGGCTTGAGCTCGGCCTCGACCGGCTCGTCGCTCTCCGCGAGGTAGGACTCGGGGTCGTCGAGCTTCGCGGCCTTGGCTTTGTGGCCCATCTCCTCCACCAGGATGATGGCGGTCTCCTGGTCGAGCACCTGGTTGATCGTCGCCATGGTGCCGAGCTTCATCAGCGCCTTGATCACCTCGGCCGCCTTCACCGACATGCGGTGGGCGAGCTCGCCCACGGTGATGGTCTCGGGCACCGCGACCTCGCGCACCAGCGGCTCGGTGGGGGCCGCAAAGGTGGTCTGCTCTGCGCCGCCCCCGCCAGGCCGGTGCCGGCCGCCGCGGGCATGCCAGCCGCCGACGCCGCCGCCGGCGTCGCCGCGCGTCTTGATGGTGCGCCGGCGCGCCGAATCGTCGCGCAGCACGGTGGTGGGCTTCGCCTTCTTGGGCTTCTTGTCGGTCTTCGCCTCGCCGGTCGCCGGCTTGGGCGCGTGCAGCGTGGTCGCGGGCGCAGCCGGCGCGGCGGCCGCCGCTGCCGCTTCGGCCGCCTTCTGCTGCTCGGCCGCCTTCTGCTCGGCCTCGCGCCTTTCGCGCTCCTGCCTTTCCTTGACCTCCGCGGCCTGCAGCTCGGCGAGCTGCCGCTGGCGGCGCGCTTCTTCCTCCCTGAGCTCGACTTCCTTCGGATCGACGCTCGGCGCCGGCGGCGGCGGCGGGGGCGGCGTCTCGGCGGCGACCGCCGCGGCGGTAACCTCCGCCGGGTCGCGCTTGACGAAGACGCGCTTCTTGCGCACCTCGACCTGCACCGTGCGGTACTTGCCGGTCGCGTCGGTCTTCTTGATCTCGCTCGTCTGCCTGCGGGTGAGCGTGATCTTGTTCTTCGCCTCGATCGAGCCGTGCGCCTTGCGCAGGTACTCGAGCAGGCGCGACTTGTCCTGCTCCGAGAGCGCGTCGTCGGGCTGCTTCTTGTCGACACCCGCCGCGCGCAGCTGCTCGAGCAGCACCGACGGTGGGACCTTAAGCTCGCTCGCGAATTGGGCTACGCTCGTTTGCGCCATCGTCAGGTGGTTTCCTTGTTCTCAAACCAGTGGGCGCGCGCCGCCATGATGAGCTTCTTCGCCGCCTCGGCGTCCATCCCGGTCAGCTCCGAGAGCTCGTCCACCGCGAGGTCGGCGAGGTCGTCGCGCGTCTTGATGCTCCCTTCCGAGAGCTTGGCGGCGAGCTGGGTGGTCATGCCGTCGAGCTTCAGCAGCTCGGGGTCCACGCCCTCGACCTTCTCCTCGTTGGCGATCGCGGCCACGAGCAGCGCGTTGCGCGCGCGCGTACGCAGCTCGTTCACCGTGCCCTCGTCGAACGACTCGATCTCCATCAGCTCGTTGATCGGCACGTAGGCCACTTCCTCCAGCGTCGAGAAGCCCTCCTGCGCCAGGATGTCGGCCACTTCCTCGTCGACGTCGAGCTTCTCCATGAACTGCTGCTTGATGCGGCCGCTCTCCTCCTGCTGCTTCTTGGTGGACTCTTCCTCGGTCATGAGGTTGATCTGCCAGCCGGTGAGCTCCGAGGCGAGGCGCACGTTCTGGCCGCTGCGGCCGATGGCGACCGCGAGGTTCTCCTCGTCGACCACCACGTCCATCGCGTGCTTCTCCTCGTCGACGACGATGGAGGAGACCTCGGCGGGGGCCAGCGCGCCGATCACGAACTGGGCCGGGTCGGCCGACCACAGCACGATGTCCACGCGCTCGCCGGCGAGCTCCTGCGTGACCGCCTGCACCCGCGACCCGCGCATGCCTACGCAGGTGCCGATGGGGTCGATCCGCTTGTCATTGGTGTGCACCGCGATCTTCGCCCGGATCCCGGGGTCGCGCGCCGCCGACTTGATCTCGAGCAGTCCCTCCTCGATCTCCGGGACCTCGAGCTCGAAGAGCTTCATGATGAACTGCGGCTCGGTGCGCGAGAGGATGAGCTGCGGGCCGCGCGCCTGCCGGTCGATCTTCATGACCCAGGCGCGCACCCGGTCGCCGATGCGCAGGTTCTCCTTCGGGATCATGTGCTCGCGCGGCAGCATGGCTTCGAGGCGGCCGGATTCGATGATCGCCGAGCCGCGCTCCATGCGCTTCACGGTGCCGGTGACGAGCTCGTCGCCGCGCGACAGGAAGTCCTGCAGGATCTGCTCGCGCTCGGCGTCCCGGATGCGCTGCAGGATCACCTGCTTCGCGGTCTGCGCGCCGATGCGGCCGAACTCGAGGTTCGGCAGCGGCTCCTCGATCACGTCCTCGACCTTGGCGTCGGCCTTGCCGCGGTCCTGCGCCTCCTCGACCGACAGCATCTGCGCCCGGTTCCACTCCGGGGTGTCGTCGGGCAGCACCTTCCAGCGGCGAAAGGTCTCGTAGGCGCCGGTGTTGCGGTCCACCTGCACCCGCACGTCGATGTCCTCGGTGTATTTCTTCTTGGTGGCCGAGGCGAGCGCCATCTCGAGCGCGCCGAAAACGATGTCGCGCGGGACGTTCTTCTCGCGCGCGAGAACGTCCACCAGCATCACCAGCTCCCGATTGCCTGCCGCTATCGGGTTGACCGCCACTTTCGCCACTTTCGCGTTGACTGCCACTTAATCCTCTCCGTCACTCATAGTTCAGGTACCAGCTTCGCCCGGTCCACGTCGTCCAGCGCCAGCCGCACGACGCGTCCTTCGAGCTCCAGGCTCACCTGCCCCGCTTCGGCGCCCAGCAGCACGCCCACGAACCTGCGACGCCCGCTCTCGTCCGGCGTGCGCATCCGCACTTCGGCTTTCTGGCCGGCGAAGCGCGCGAAGTCGGCTTCCTTGCGCAACGGCCGGTCCAGGCCCGGCGAGGAGACCTCCAGCCGCTCGTAATCGATCCCCTCGACAGCCAGAACGCGCGTCAGATGCCGGCTCGCGGCCGCGCAATCGTCGACGGTTACGCCCCCGGGCTTATCGATGAAGAGGCGTAGGTGCCTCCCGCCATTCGACGCCTGCACATCGACCAGCTCGTAGCCCATGCCGGCCATCGCCGGCTCGACGACTTTTTCGAGGCGCAAACAAAAAATGGGCCGAAGCCCACTCTCGCACTAACCCTAGACGAAACCTAAACGAAACCAAACCTGGTGCTCTAAAGCCTTTGAAGTATAGCCGGATTTTCCAGTCGACGCCAGCATCCGGGCGCCAGGTCGGCCGGCAGCTCGATCGGCCCGTATCGCAGCCGCACCAGCCGGCTCACGGGATGGCCGAGCGCCTCGAAGAGGCGGCGCACCTCGCGGTTGCGGCCCTCCTTCAGCACCACCCGATACCACCGGTTGCTGCCCTCGCCCTCGCGGTGGTTTTCGATGCGCTCGAACCGAGCCAACTGACCGTCGAGCTCGATGCCTGCAAGTAGTTGTTTTTTCTCCGCCGGGCGCAGCTCCCCGCGGATCCTGGCGGCGTACTCCCGCTCGAGCTCGTAGCGCGGGTGCATGAGGCGGTCGGCGAGCTCGCCCGAGTCGGTGAAAAGGAGCAGCCCGGAGCTGTTCAGATCCAGGCGGCCGACTGCAACCCACCGGCCCGGCGGCAGCGAGGCGAACACGGTGCGCCGTCCCTGCGGGTCGCTCCGCGTCACGAGCTCGCCGGCCGGCTTGTGGTACAGCAGGACGCGCGGCGCTTCCGCCGTCGCTGCCCTTACGGGCTTTCCATCCACGGCGATCTCGTCGCCCGGGCCGGCTCGGGCGCCGAGGCTAGCGACGGCGCCGTTGACGCTGACGCGTCCGGCAGCGATCCAGGTTTCTATCTGCCGGCGCGACCCCAGGCCCGCGGCCGCCAGGACTTTTTGGATTCTCTCAGCCGTCGGTGCCGGTCGCCCGGTGCGGCTCGTCCTGCGCGAGCGCACGGGGCTCGGCTTCGCTGACTTGCTGGACGGGCGCGGGCTCAAGCTGAAGGGTCGTGGCGATCTCCTCGAGCGCCGGCAGCTCCTCCAGCGAGCGCAGCCCGAGGTCGTCGAGGAAGCGCCGCGTCGTCGCATAGAGCGCCGGCCGGCCGGGAGTCTCGCGGTGGCCGACGACGTCGATCCAGCCGCGGTTCTCGAGCGACTGGATGATCTGGCTCGAGACCACGACGCCGCGGATGTTCTCGATGTCGCCGCGCGTGACCGGCTGGCGGTACGCGATGATCGCCAGAGTCTCCATCACCGCGCGCGAGTAGCGCGGCGGCTTTTCGGGCGACAGCCGCTCGAGATACGGCTGGAACTCGAGGCGCGTCTGGAAGCGCCAGCCGCTCGCGAGGCACACCAGCTCGACCGCGCGGCCGCTCCAGTCGGCGCGCAGCTCGTCGAGCAGGTTCTTCAGCGTGTCGGCGGTAATGTCGTTGTCGAACAAGCGCTTGAGCTCGGACAGGGGCAGCGGCTCGGGGGCTGCGAGGAGCGCGGCCTCGAGGATGCGCTTGGCTTCGGGAACGGCGGGGGCGTCGGAGGGGTTTTGCATGAGCACCTACTATACCTAGTTGCCGGGTTCTTAGAAACTCATTCCTTTAGTGGGTCGGCGTCGTTGGCGCCGGGCTGGGCCAGGGCGTAGCCGAGCTTGACGTAGATCGGCGCGAAGCACTCGGACTGGGTGATCTCGATCAGCAGCTCGCGCGCGAGCTCGAGCAGCGCGAGGAAGGTGACCACGAGCACGGCCACGCCGCGCTGCGGCTCGAACAGCTCGCCGAACTCGAGCACCCGGCGCTCCTGCAGCGCGCGCAGGATCGAGCTCATGTGGCTGCGCACCGAGAGCTCCTCGCGCGAGATGTGGTGGTGCCGGCTCATGCGCGCGCGGTAGAGCAGCCCGCGCCAGGCCTCGGCGAGGTCCTGCGGACTGACCTGCGGCAGCCGCTCCGCCACCTGGCGCTCGATCCACACCGAGATCGCGATCACGTTGCGCCCGGCCTGAGGCAGCTCGTCGAGCGCCTGCGCCGCCTTCTTCATCTGCTCGTACTCGAGCAGGCGCCGCACCAGCTCGGCGCGCGGATCGTCCTCGGCGGGCGCGGCCGCCGGCGGCCGCGGCAGCAGCAGCCGCGACTTGATCTCCATCAGCATCGCCGCCATGACCAGGTACTCGGCCGCGAGCTCGAGGTTCTTGCTGCGCATGATCTCGACGTACTCGAGGTACTGGCGCGTGAGCGGCGCCATCGGGATGTCGAGGATGTCGAGGTTTTCCTTGCGGATGAGGTAGAGCAGGAGATCCAGCGGGCCCTCGAAGGCCTCGAGGACGACCTCGAGCGCGTCGGGCGGAATGTAGAGGTCGTGCGGCAGCTCGATGACCGGCTCGCCGTAGAGCTTGGCGACCCGGGCGTTGACCGCAAGGACCGGGGCGTTGACCGCAGGGACCGGTGGAGTGGAGGCTGGATTCAGCGGCACGACGTTCATGGGTACGATAATCCCATAGCTTCGCGCACCTCGCGCATGGTTTCCGCCGCCAGGCGCTTCGCGCGGTCGCAGCCGTCGGCGATGATGTTTTTTACCAACGTCGGGTCGTCGAGATAGGCGCGGGCGCGCTCGCGCATGGGCGCGAGCTCCTTGTTGATTGCGTCGATGACCGGCTGCTTGCAGTCCAGGCAGCCGATGCCGGCGCTGGTGCAGCCGTCGTGCGCCCACTGCTTGGTCGCCTCGTTCGAATACACGAGGTGGAGCGACCAGACCGGGCACTTCTCGGGCGTTCCCGGGTCGGCGCGCTTTACCCGCGCCGGGTCGGTCGGCATGGTTCTCACCTTCTTGGTCACCGACTCCGGCTCCTCGCGCAGCGAGATGGTGTTGCCGTAGGACTTGGACATCTTCTGCCCGTCGAGGCCCGGCATCTTGGCCGCCTCGGTGAGCAGCGCCTCGGGCTCGACCAGGATCCTTTTGCCGCCGCCCTCCAGCCAGCCGTACAGCCGCTCCTGGTCGCCGCGCGTCAGGTTCTGCTGCTCGTCGACCAGCGCCTCGGCGCGTCCGAGCGCCTCGGCCTCGCCGTGCTCCAGGTACTTCGTGCGCAGCTCGGCGAGCAGGCGCGCCTTCTTAGTGCCCATCTTCTTCACCGCGGCCTTGGCCTTCTCTTCGAAGCCCGGCTCCTTTCCGTAGAGGTGGTTGAAGCGCCGCGCCACCTCGCGGGTGAACTCGACGTGCGGCACCTGGTCCTCCCCCACCGGCACGTAGCGCGCGCGGTAGATCAGGATGTCGGCCGACTGCAGCAGCGGGTAGCCGAGGAAACCGTAGGTGGAGAGATCCTTGTCGGCGAGCTTTTCCTGCTGGTCCTTGTACGTGGGGACACGCTCGAGCCAGCCGAGCGGCGTGATCATCGAGAGCAGGAGATGCAGCTCGGCGTGCTCGGGGACCTGCGACTGGATGAAGAGGGTCGCCTGGTTGGGGTCGATGCCGGCGGCGAGCCAGTCGACCACCATGTCCCAGCCGTTCTCCTTGATGTTGTCCGGCTTCTCGTAGTCGGTGGTGAGCGCGTGCCAGTCGGCGACGAAGTAGAGGCACAGGTATTCGGCCTGCAGCCGCACCCAGTTCTTGAGCACGCCGTGGTAGTGACCGAGGTGCAGGCTGCCCGTGGGCCGCATGCCGGAGAGGACGCGGGTCTCGTACATCAGAACACCATCGCCCGGATGATCGCATCGGAGGCTTCGATGAGCGGCTGGAGCAGGAAGGTCAGGCCGTTGGTGGCGAGCAGCACGAGCAGCAGCGGGATGCCCCACGGCTCGAGCTTGGCGTAGCGCCACGCGGCGCGGGTGGGAAGGAGGCTCGCCACGATGCGCCCGCCGTCGAGCGGCAGGATCGGCAGCAGGTTGAGGAACATGAAGATCAGGTTGACCATGATGCCGGCCTGCGACATGGCCTCCATGGCGGCGGAGAAGCTGTTCTCGGGCAGCAGCAGCGAGACCTTGAGAAGCGCGACCCAGGCGAGCGCCATGCCCAGATTCGCTCCCGGTCCCGCCGCGGCGACGAGCGCCATGTGCTGGCGCGGCTTGCGCAGCGCCGAGTAGTTCACCGGCACCGGCTTCGCCCAGCCGAAGAGGAAGCCGTGCGTGCCGGCGAGGCTCGAGGCGATGAGGATCAGCGCCGGGACGGCGATCGTGCCGACCGGATCGATGTGGCGGATGGGGTTCAGGCTGATGCGCCCCTGGGCGTGCGCGGTCATGTCGCCGAAGTAGCGCGCCACGTAGCCGTGCGCCGCCTCGTGCAGCGTGATTGCGAACAGCACCGGGAGGGCGTAGATGGCGACCGTCTGGACCAGGAGATTGACGTCCATCTTTTTCCCGCAAGTCTATCAGACAGGCTGGACGGCAAAAGGCGCGAGCGATCCCTTGCCCACGCGCAGCACCTGCGGCTCGGCTTTCGTAAGATCGATGACAGTCGACGGCTCGACGCCGCAGGGACCGGCGTCGACGATGACATCGAGCCCGGCGTCGAGCCGAGCGCGGATTTCCTGCGCGTCGGCGAGCGACGCCGCTTCGCCCGCGACGGTGAGCGTCGCCGAGAGCATGGGCGCGTCGAGCTCCGCGAGCAGCGCGTGCGCGGCGGGATGGCCCGGGATGCGCACGCCGATCGTCTTGCGGCTGGTCGCGCGCCGCGGAACCTGCCGGCGCACTGGCAGGATGAAGGTGTAGCTTCCAGGCGTCACGCTCTTGAGCAGCCGAAAGCGGGCATCGTCCACGATCGCATAGGCCGAGATCTCGGAGAGGTCGCGGCACATGAGCGTAAGGCGGTGGCGCTCGTCGAAGCCTCGGATGCGGCGCAGCCGCTCGAGCGCCGTGGTGGCGCCGAGGTCGCAGCCGAGCGCGTAGCACGAGTCGGTGGGATAGGCGATGAGCCCGCCCTGCTTCACCGCCTCGGCGGCGATGCGGATCAGCCGCTTCTGCGGATGCGTCGGATGGACCGAAAGAAACTGCGCCATCAGCCGCTCGCGAGGAATGCTTCGATCAGGCGGGCGACTTCCTCCGGCTGATCGTGGTGGAGCATGTGCCCCGCGTCTTTCACGGTCTTGTAGGTCAGATTGGAAAAGGCCGACCTTCGTTCGGCGTGCTGCGCCTCGGTCAATCCCAATCTCTTCAGCGTGTCGGACTCGGCGGCGTCGACCCACAGCACCGGCGCGCTCACCGCGCGCCAGCAGGCCTGCACTTCCTCGATCCGGTAGAGAAGCGGGTTCACGATCTTGTGCGCAGGGTCGCCGCGCAGGACGACGCCTTCGGCGCCGGCGTCGCGTCCCCAGTGCCGCGCCAGGAAATCGGCCTTTTCCTGGGTGAGCCTCGGGTTGTTTTCCCGCAGCCGCGCCGCGAGCTCGCCGAAATCCCGGTACGGGCGCAGCGACGGCCGCTCGTGCAGCTCGTTCAACCAGCGCGCATAGCGCTTCGGCGCCTGCTCCGGCCGGGTCGGCGCCATGCCGAAGCCTTCCAGGTTTACGAGGCGCGCCACGCGCTGCGGACGGATGCCGGCATACAGCGCCGCCACGTTGCCGCCGAGGCTGTGGCCCACCAGATTCACCGGACGTTCACTTTCGAACTCTTCGAGCAGGCAATCGAGATCGGCGATGTAGTCGGGAAACCAGTACGAGCCGGACCTTCCCCATTCGGTATGGCCATAGCCGCGCCAGTCGGGCGCATAGACGTCCCAGTCGCCTCGCAGCGCGTCGACCATGAACTGGAACGACGCCGAGACATCCATCCAGCCGTGCAGCAGGACGATCCTGGGCGCGCCGGAGCGGCGCGACGGCGGCGGCCAGCGGCGCACGTGGTAGCGCAGCCCGCGGATGGCGAGGAAAAGCGACTCGCTGTCTCTCAATGCGCGAACCCGAATTCGACCTGCGGGCGCCGGCCGCTGACGAGGTCGGCGAGCGCCCTGCCCGACCCGCAGGCGAGCGTCCAGCCGAGCGTGCCGTGGCCGGTATTGAGGAAGAGGTTGGAGAGCCGCGTCCTGCCCACGATCGGGACGTTGCCCGGCGTCGCCGGGCGCAGCCCGGCCCAGCTCTCGTAGGTCGTGACGCTGCGCAATGCCGGGAACAGGTTCACCACCCGCCGCGCGATCGCCGCGCAGCGCACCGGGCTCACCGCGGTGTCGTAGCCCGCAAGCTCGGCGGTGCCGGCGGCGCGCAGCCGGTTGCCGAGACGCGAGATCACGATCTTGTGCGCTTCGTCGGTGAGGCTCACCGTCGGCGCGGCTTCGGCGTGCTCGGGTCCGAGCGGCAGCGTGATCGAGTAGCCTTTGAGCGGATACACCGGGATCGACACGCCGAGCGGCTTGAGCGCGAGCGGGCTGTAGCTTCCGAGCGCCACCACATAGGCGTCGGCCTGGAGATGCTTTTCTTCTTCCTCGTCCACGACCGTTACGCCGCGCACCGTACCGCCGCCCGCTTCGATCGCCGCGATCGTGCTGTCATATCGAAACCGCACGCCGCGCCGCGCCGCGAGACGCGCAAGCTCCTCGGTGAAGCGACGGGCATCGCCCGACTCGTCGTCCGGCGTGTAGACGCCGCCGGTGACCGGGACCTGGGACTCGCGCAGCGCGGGCTCGAGCGCGAGGCACTCGGGCGCCGACTTCACCTGCCGCTCGATGCCGAGTGCGCGCGCCGCTTCGGCGTCGCGCGCGAGCACCTCGAAATCGTGGCCGTCGGTGGCGAAATGCAGGATGCCGCGGCTCAGGTGGTCGTAGCGCAGCGCGGCCTTCTCGCGCAGCTCGCGCAGGCAGTCGCGGCTGTATTGCGCGAGCCCGGCGAGCGCGCGGCAGTTGCGCTCGAAGCGGCCCGGCAGGCATTCGACGACGAAGCGCAAGCCCCACATCCACTGCGCCCAGTCCAGGCGCGCCCGGAAGAGCAGCGGCGCATCCTCGCGCCCGAGCCAGCGCAGGATCTTGGGCAGCACCGAGGGCTTCGCCCAGGGTTCGGCGTGGCCGGCCGAGATCTGGCCGCCGTTGGCGAACGAGGTTTCCATCGCAGCCCCCGGCTGGCGCTCGACCACGCTCACCTCGTGGCCCGCCTCGGCGAGGTACCAGGCGCTGGCCACGCCGACCACGCCGGCGCCGAGAACAAGCACTTTCACTCGATTATCATAGCGCCATGCCTCTATTCTCCATCGGCGAGCGCCGGCCCGAGCTGCGCGGCGAGCATCACTTCATCGCCTACGACGCGACGCTCGTGGGCAGCATCGTGCTCGAAAACAACGTCAACGTCTGGTTCCAGAGCGTCATCCGGGCGGACAACGACCAGGTGACCATCGGCGAGGGCTGCAACATCCAGGACGGGTCGGTGCTGCACGTCGACCCGGGCTATCCGATGACCCTCGGGCGCCGCGTGAGCATCGGCCACAAGGTGATGCTGCATGGCTGCACCGTCGGCGAGGGCTCCCTCGTCGGCATCAACAGCGTCGTCATGAACGGCGCGCGCATCGGCCGCAGCACGTTGATCGGCGCCAATACGCTCATCGCCGAGGGCAAGGAGATTCCCGACGGCGTGCTGGTGATCGGCTCGCCGGGCAAGGTCGTGCGCGAGCTCAGGCAGGAGGAAAAGGATTTCCTGCTGAAGATCGCGCAGGGCTACATCGACCGCTCGCGCTTTTACCGGGACAATCTACGGCCGTACCCTCCTCCGGGGCCGACCTCCTCACCCGGCGACATCTAAGGCGGCTACTTCGGCGCCATGCGGATGGCGCCGTCGAGCCGGATGGTCTCGGCGTTCAGCATCTCGATCTCGATGATCGCCTTCACCATCTGCGCGTACTCGGCGGGCCGCCCGAGGCGCGAGGGAAACGGCACCTGCCTGCCGAGGGAGTCCTGCGCGTCCTTCGGCAGCCCGGCCAGCATCGGCGTCTCGAAGATGCCGGGCGCGATCGAGCACACGCGGATGCCGTTGCGCGAGAGGTCGCGCGCGATCGGCAGCGTCATGCCGACGATGGCGCCCTTGGAGGCCGAATAGGCGGCCTGGCCGATCTGGCCGTCGAAGGCGGCGACCGAAGCGGTGTTGACGATCACGCCGCGCTCGCCGCCGGCGTTGGGCGAGGCCTTCGCCATCGCGTCCGCGGCGAGGCGGATCATGTTGAAGGTGCCGATGACGTTCACGGTAAGCACCTTCTGGAACCGGCCGAGATCGTGCGGCAGCTCCTTGCCGAGCGTGCGCTCGGCGATGGCGATACCGGCGCAGTTGACGAGCACGTGGAGGCCGCCGAATTCCTTCAGCGCGAGCGCGACCGCGGCCTTGCCGTCGGCCTCGGAAGCGACGTCGCACTTGATGAAGCGGCCGTTCAGCTCGCGCGCCAGCTTCTCGCCCGCCTCGACTTGCAGGTCGGCGACCACGACCTTGGCGCCGTTCTCCGCCGCCATGCGCGCGGTCGCTCCGCCGAGCCCGGAGGCGCCGCCGGTCACCAGGAACACGCTGTTCTTGATCTGCATGAAGACCCCTCTGGAAATTCGGGAATAACGTAATTCGTCCGGAAACGCTCGGAATTCAAAGATAATTCTACCCGCCCATGCACCTCGGCTTCGGGATCCGCTTCAACGACTTGTACGAGCGCGAAGGGCTCGAGCGCATCGACGCCGCATTCCTGGACTTTCTCGGCCAGGGCGACGCCGGCCTGCGCGATCGCCTGCTCGCGGCACGGGCAAACCCCCCGGCGGCAAAGGAAGAGTCGGATCTCCTGATCGCGGCGGCGCCGCATGTCGAGGATTTCATCGCGCAGCTCTTCGGCATCGTGGCCGAGGCGCAGGCGCTGGCCGCGAAGCACCACGAGCTCGCGCCGCTCTATTCGGTGAAGCGCCTCTTCGTGCAGCGGCGCGCGATGCACAAGGTGAAGCCCGAGGATGCGCGGCCCGATGGATTCCAATTCACGACTGAACTGGATTTCGCCAGCTTGGTCGCGGAGTGGATGAAGGACGAGGCGGCGCATGCGTCGCAGCTCGAGGCGGCCGCGCGCTATGCCGCCTGGGCCGCCACCACGCCCGAGGGCAAGGCGAAGCATCGCCACGGCGTTCTCTTCAAGGCGCCGCGCAAGCTCGACTACATGCGCCTTGTGCCCGTACACACGACCAACGAGAGAGGGTTCAGCGAACATCGCCTGGAGCACCTGCGCGAGCGGCAGGGGTTCGAGCTCACCGACCGCGGCACCGACCTCGTCGGCGCGCTGGACGAAGCGAACTACTGCATCTGGTGCCACGAGCAGGGCAAGGATTCCTGCTCAAAGGGTTTGAAGGAAAAGCCTCCTTCAACAGAATTCAAGAAAACGGTCTTCGGGGTGCCCCTGAACGGTTGTCCCCTCGAAGAGAAGATCTCCGAGTTCCACATGGTAAAGGCGCGCGGCCAGCCGCTCGCCGCGCTCGGAATCATCGCGGTGGATAACCCGATGGTCGCGGGCACCGGCCACCGCATCTGCAACGACTGCATGAAGTCCTGCATCTACCAGAAGCAGGACCCGGTCAACATCCCGCAGGCCGAGACGCGCACGCTGAAGGACGTGCTCGAGCTGCCCTGGGGCTTCGAGATCTATTCGCTGCTCACGCGCTGGAATCCGTTCGACCTGCGCCGCCCCTGCCCGAAAGCGCCCACCGGAAAGCGCGTTCTCGTCGTCGGCCTCGGGCCTGCGGGCTTCACCCTGGCGCACCACCTGATGAACGACGGGCACACCGTGGTTGGCATCGACGGCCTGAAGATCGAGCCGCTCGACCCCGCGGTGTCGGGTGTCGACCCGCTGGGCAACCGCACCGCCTTCCGGCCGATCAGGGACGTCCGCGAGTTGCAGGAAGGCCTCGATGAGCGGGTGATGGCCGGATTCGGCGGCGTCGCCGAATACGGCATCACGGTGCGCTGGGACAAGAACTTCCTCAAGGTGATCCGGCTGCTGCTCGAGCGGCGCCGGCAGTTCGCCATGTTCGGAGGCGTGCGCTTCGGCGGCACGCTGACCATCGACGAGGCCTTCGACGACGGCTTCGACCACATCGCGCTCTGCGCCGGCGCGGGGCGGCCGGCGGTGCTCGAGATCCCGAACGGATTCGCGCGCGGCGTGCGCGCGGCGTCCGACTTCCTGATGGCGCTGCAGCTCACCGGCGCGGCGAAGAAGGAATCCATCGCCAACCTGCAGATCCGCTTACCGATCGTCGTCATCGGCGGTGGCCTTACCGCCATCGACACGGCGACCGAGTCGCTTGCCTACTACGCGATCCAGGTCGAGAAATTCCTGGCGCGCTACGAAGCGCTTGGGGAGCAGCCCTTCTGGAATCCCGAGGAGCAGGCGATCGCCCGGGAATTCCTGGCGCATGCACGGGCGCTGCGCTCCGCCCTTCCTTCCGAACGTCTTTCCTTGCTGAAGTCCTGGGGCGGCTCGACTATCGCGTATCGGCGTCGCATGATCGACAGCCCCTCCTACACCCTCAACCACGAGGAGGTGGAAAAGGCGCTGGAGGAAGGGATTACCTTCGCCGAGGGTCTGTCGCCGACCCGCATCGAGGTCGACCAATTCGGCCACGCCATGGCGGTTCAATTCATCAATTCAGAAAAACAGCCGATCGTTCTGCCCGCGCGCTCCGTGCTCATTGCTGCGGGGACGCAGCCCAACACGGTGCTCGCGCGCGAGGAAGGCGTGAGCCTCGCCCTCGACGGCAAGTACTTCCGGGCCTGCGACGAGAGCGGCGCGCCGGTGAAGCCCGAGCGTCATAGCGCGAAGCCCAAGCAGGTGGAGGTGCTGCTGCATCGCCGGCCCGACGGACGCTTCATGAGCTTCTTCGGCGACCTGCACCCCTCTTACTTCGGCAACGTGGTGAAGGCGATGGGCAGCGCGAGGCAGGGCTTTCCGGTCGTGAGCAGGGTGCTGTCACAAAAATCGCCCGCCTCGTCCCTGGCCGATGCGCAATTCCTGTCACGGCTCAATCGTGACCTGCGCGCGGTGGTGCACGAGGTGCGCCGCCTCACGCCCAGGATCGTCGAGGTGGTGCTGCGTGCGCCGGTGGCGGCACGGCGCTTCAACCCCGGCCAGTTTTACCGCATGCAGAACTTCGAGACCTTCGCGATGCGGCTGCCGGGCACCACGCTCGCGATGGAGGGGCTCGCCCTCACCGGCGCCTGGGTCGAACGCGAGAAAGGGCTGATCTCGGTGATCGCGCTCGAGATGGGCGGCTCGGCCGACCTCCTCGCCTACCTGCGTCCGGGCGAGCCGGTGGTGCTGATGGGTCCCACCGGCACGCCGACCGAGATCCCCGGCGACGAGACGGTGGTGCTCGCAGGCGGCGGCCTGGGCAACGCGGTGCTTTTCTCCATCGGGCGCGCGCTGCGCGCCGCAGGGTCAAAGGTCATCTACTTCGCCGGCTACAAGTCGATGGCCGACCGCTACCGCATCGACGACATCGAGGCCTCCTCCGACGTCGTCATCTGGTGCTGCGACGAGGCGCCCGGCTTCGCTCCGCGCCGGCCGCACGACCGGAGCTTCGTCGGCAACATCGTCCAGGCGATGCAGGCCTACGCGTCAGGCGCGCTCGGCAAGCAGGAAATTCTGTTTAAAGACACTGATCGAATCATTGCCATCGGTTCCGACCAGATGATGGCGGCCGTCGCGCTGGCCCGGCACGGGGTGCTACAGGAACATTTGAAGCCGGGTCATGTCGCCATCGGTTCCATCAACAGCCCGATGCAGTGCATGATGAAAGAGATCTGCGCGCAGTGCCTGCAGCCGCACATCGACCCGGCGAGCGGCAAGATGACCTACGTCTTCTCCTGCTTCAACCAGGACCAGCCGCTCGACCAGGTCGACTTCGGCGCCCTCGCCCAGCGCCTGGCGCAGAACGGCGTGCAGGAGAAGCTCACCGCGCTCTGGATCGGGCGCTGCCTCAGAGAGCTGCCGCCTCCGGCCGAGCGCAAGGCCGCCTAGCAAGCGATCGACTTCTTCGCCTCCCGCGCCTGAATCGCCGCGTGCCGCGCGAGCAGCCGCTGCGCCCGCACCACGACCGGCACGTCGATCATCTTGCCGTCGAGCGCCCAAGAGGCGCGGCCCGCCGCCTCGTGTTGCGCGTTCTCCTCGACGATGCGGCGCGCGTAAGCGACCTCGTCTACGGAGGGCGAGTACTCCCGGTTGACGATCGGTACCTGCCCGGGATGGATGCAGCCGGCGCCCATGAAGCCGAACTGGCGCGAGCGGCGCACCATGCGCCCGAAAGCCTCCCAGTCGCCGAACCCGGCGACGCTGGCGATGAAGCCGAGCGGCATGATGCCGGCCGCGCGGGCCGCGAAGATCATCTGCTGCTTGGGCATGAGCAGCGTCTCCTCGGTCGGCTCCATCCCGGTCTCGAGCGCGAAGTCCTCGCCGCCGATGTTCATCGCCGCGAGGCGCTCACTTGCCTGCGCGATGGCGGGCATGTGGAAGAAGGCACCGGGCGTCTCGATCATGGCGATGAGGCGCGTACGGCCCGCCCGCATGCCTCTTTGGGTCTCCAATCTTGAAATGAACTCGTCGATCCGGCGGACATGATGGGGGCTCTGCGCCTTGGTCACCGCGATGCCGTCGACGTTCTCGTCGATCGACCAATCCAGATCGGGTTCGGCGAGCTCGCGCGGGCTGTTGATGCGCACCACCACGTCGGCGCCGCCGCGCCGCACGCGCTTCGCCGCCGCCGCGACGAGCCTGCGCGCCGCGCCTTTTTCGGAAGCCGGCACGCTGTCCTCGAGGTCGAGCTGGATGCAGTCCGCGCCGCGCGTGTGCGCCTTGTCGACGTACTTCTCGACGTTGACCGGGACGTACATCAGCGAGCGCCAGACGGGGAGGTTTGGCTTCATTCTTCTTCGCTCCTCGCCTCGGCGGCGCCTTCGACCACGATCCCCCCGCTCACCAGCTCGCTGTACCCTGCTTCGTCAAAACCCAGCGCTGAAAGCAATTCGCGGTTGTGCTGCCCGAGCCGCGGGGCGGGGCTGCGGATCGCGCCAGGCGTGCCCAGAAGGCGCGGTACGACGTGGTGCATTGGAAACGCGCCCATGTCCTCGTCGGGGTAGTCGGCCAGAATCTCGCGCTCGGCGAAGTGCGGGTCCTCGAGGATCTGCGAGACGTCGTAGATCGGGCCGATGGTGACCTCGGCTTGCTCGAAGAAGGCCACGTTCTCCGCCTGCGTCCGCCCGGCGACGAAGGCGCCGATGATCGCGTCGAGCTCGGCGGCGTTCCTCACGCGCTCGGCATTCGTGCGGTAGCGCGGGTCGTCGATCAGCTCCGGACGGCCGACGGCGCGCAGAGTGCGCTCGGCCATCTTCTGGGTGGAGGCCGAAAGCGCCACGTACAAGCCGTCCTTGCAGCGGTAGGCGTTGCGCGGCGCCGTATTGGTCGAGCGGCTGCCGCTGCGTGGCTTGAGCTTGCCCGTGAGGCGGTACGCGGCGGCCTGCGGGCCGAGCATGGTGAACAGCGGATCGAGCAGCGGCAGGTCGACGACCTGTCCCCGTCCGCCATTCTTCTGCGCTTCGCGCAGCGCGATCAGCGCGGCGGAGACGCCGAAGAGCCCGGCGAAGCCGTCGGCGAGGTACATCGGCGGCAGCACCGGCTCGCGGTCGGCGAAGCCGTTGATGGCGGCAAAGCCCGACATTCCTTCGATCAGCGAGCCGAAGCCCGGGCGGCGGCGATAGGGGCCGTCCTGCCCCCAGCCGGAAATCCTGACCACGACGAGCTTCGGGTTCTTCTCGAGCAGTTTTTCAGGACCGAGGCCCATCGACTCGAGCGTGCCGGGGCGGAAGCTCTCGACGAAGATGGCGCTCGACCCCACGAGCCGGAAAACAATCTCGCGCGCCTCGGGCTTGCGCAGCTCGAGGCACAGGCTTTTCTTGTTGCGGGCGTAGACCTTCCAGTGCGTGGAGACGCCCTTCGTCTTCCACGCCCGCAGCGTATCGCCGGCGGGCGGCTCGAGCTTGATCACTTCCGCGCCGTAGTCGCCGAGCACCTGCGTCAGCACGTTGCCGGCGAACAGGCGCGACAGATCGAGCACGCGCACGCCCTGGAGCGGGCCCTTGGCCTCCGCAGCGTAGTTTTTCTTTCGTAGAGGCATCCCTGCGTCAGTCGACCTTGATCTCGAAGCCAGACTGTACGCTACCCCGCCGAGCGCAGGACCTACGGCAGGAAAATCGCGGCGCGAATGGAGATGCCGAGGAAGATCGGGGCGGGCTCGACGCTCGGAACGTCCGCGGCGAGCAAGGCAGTGCCGCCACCGTTCACCGCCAGGCCGACGCTGTTTCCCCCGAAATGTACTGCAGCTCCGAACCCCGTCGCCGGAGCGAAGTGGACGGCGTGGATGGGGCCAGTCCCCGCATTGGTCTGCTCCCACGCGATCAGCGCGCGCCCGGTGTCGTCCATGCCGACCAGCGGAGCGAAAACGCCTTCGGTGGACTGCTCGAAGAGCTGCGGAGCGCCCCAGGTTCCCGCCGCCGCGTCGAACCGCGCGGCGTAGCCGCTGTCGTTGGCTTGCGTTCCGTCGATCTTCTGCATCCAGACGGCCTGGGCGTTGCCGTTGGCGTCGATCGCCACCTCGGGCCGGTCGGCCTGCTGCGTGTTCGCCTCGATGAGCACCGGCGAAGTCCAGGCGCCGGAAGAGAAGCGAGCCGAGACGATCGACCCTACGGTGCTTCGGGTCTCTCTCCAAACGGCCATTGCATTCCCGCTCGCGTTGACGGCGATCCTCGCATGTCCGGCGGAATCGCTGCCGGTCAGATTCGAGCTGCCGATCAACATCGGCGCGCTCCAGGTGTCGCCGGCGGCGGCAAAGCGCGCGAACCAGATGTTGGGCAGGATCGGACCGCCACCGGGCAGTCCTCCGTTGAAGAGGTTGGTCTGCTGCTGCCAGAGGACGAAAATGTTGCCGTTGCCGTCCCGCGCCAAAACGGGTTCGTCGACACCGCGGGTGCCGTCGCTAAGCGCCGCGGGCGCCGACCACGAACTGCCGTCGAAGCGGCTCCAGGAGATGGTGGGCAGCCCGGTCGGGATCGCCGGGTGCTGAACCCATACAACGGTTGCGCGGCCTGCCGCGTCGATGACTACCGACGGCGAGGAAGCATTGGCGACGATGCGCACCGGCGCCGTCCAGGCATTCGACGCCGCGCTATAGCGGCTCGCATAGAGCCCCGGGGTCAGGACGGTGCCGCCGCAGTTTTCCGTCGAGAACGCGTTCTCGATCCATACGAGCATCGCATCGCCGTTCGCGTTGGCCGCGACCATCGGCGAGATGGCCTGCTCGATCCCGATCTGCAACGGAGCCGCCCAGACGCCGGCGGCATAGCGAGTCACCCACGTGCGGGCGCAGGCGGTGCCGAAAGCACGCTCGGTCCACGCCACGAAACCGACGCCCGCGCTGGTCAGCGCCACGGATGGGGTGGTCATCTCCGTGAAGTTGTCGTGGAGATTGCTGATGCGCACCGAGGGATTCCAGCCCTGGACGGGAGGCGATCCGCCACCGCCGCCGCCACCGCCTGGCGGCGTGCCACCTCCGGCAGCCGGGGCCGGCGCGCCGCCACCGCCTCCCCCGCTCCCGCCACAGGCGGCAAGCAGCAGCGCAAGCGCGAGCACTAGAGGCCTGCTGGGTCCCCACCCACACCGAGAGTTGTGCATGACGAGTCCCTCCCGTTCTTCTTCTTGTACCGCGGACTTTATGTGCGGCGCATCGTGACAGGCAATGCACTAGTGTGCACGGCACACGGCTTATCGTACGGACGGATAAAACCGCTTCACTTTCTCGTCGGCACGGCGTCCATCAGGAACGTGAGAGCTCGCTCGAGGCTCCGGTATCCCGGTCCGCCTCCACGGTAGTGCCCCATGCGCACGACGACGAGGTCGTGTGAGGGGACGATCAGCGCGATCTGCGTGCCGGAACCGGCCATGTAGTACGCGTCTCTCGGCACCGGGAAAGCGCCCGCGCCGTTGATCCAGAAAAAGGCGCCGTAGATCGGGCGGCCGTCGGCCTGCCACGCGGGCGCGACGGTGCTCACGAACTTCGCGTAGCCCTCGGGCAGGATGCGCCTGCCGTTCCACGCTCCGTCCTGGAGGTACAGGTTGGCGAGCCGCGCCCAGTCGCGTGCCGAGGCGAGCTCGTAGCCCTGCAGCAGGAAGTTCCCGTACGGATCGGTCTCCATCACCATCGTGCGGATGCCGATCGCGTCGAAGAGCTCCCGCTGCGGGAACGACAGGTATTCCTCGCCGCGCTTTTCGACCGCGAGTCGCACCAGGTAATTGACCAGCACCGGATCGCTGTTGCGGTAGCGCCCCACGCTGCCCGGCGGCCATTGCTGCGGACGCGTGGCGGCGTAGTGGAAGGCGTTGACGGCGCCGGTGTAGAGGTAGACGTGGTCCGGATACCCGCGCGAGGGGTCGTAATCCGGATCCTGCGGCGCCCGGATGCGTAGCCCGCTCGACATGCGCATGAGGTCGGAGATGCGGATTTTCGCGCGCGGATCGCCGGGACCCTGCCACTCCGGGATCGGCGCCGGCTGCGATAGCTCGTAGACGCCCTTCTGGACGAGGATACCTATCAGCGCCGCGGTCACGCTCTTCCCCATTGACCAGCTCTCGAGCGGCGTGTGCATCGTGATGCCCTTGCCGTAGCGCTCGGCGATGAGCCGCCCTTTCCACGTCACCACGAACGCCGCCGTCATCGCCGCCGCCGGAGCGAAAGCAGCATCCAGCGCCTGGTTCACCTTGGCCATGTCGAGGCCCGCGGGCAGCGGATCTTTTGGAAGGACGTCGCCCATCGGCCAGGGCTGCGTCGAAGGATCGGGCAGCCCGCGCTTCACGGACACCGGCTTGAACTCCGGCGACTCCTTGCCTGCCGGAAGCGTCACGCATCCCTGGTCGCCAAGATAGCGCGCCGTGCGCTTCACGCCGTTCGGCAGCGTGATATGCACTGCCTTCGCGGCGCGATCGATCGCGGGCCTCCCGAGTCGAGCGCGCTCCTCGTACGGCCCGGTGAAGAAACCGACGTTCTCGCGGGCGAAATCGGGATCGAGGCCGGTGACGAACACCGCCGAGCACATCACCTTGGCATAGCCCGCGGCGTGGAGCTCCAGCGGATCGCCGGGCGGCGGCACGTAGGGCGTGTCGAGCTCGAGCGCTTTCGCGCGCGCGATGAGCGCATTGTGCTGCGGCTGCGCCGCGGCGGGAGCGGCGGCGACTATCAGCGCGAGCACGATGGCTGGTCCCTTCTCCATGCTCACCTCCCAGCGCGTAAGTAGTTCGCCATTGCAGCGAACCTGCGACGCGTCTCCCACGCGAACAGCATGTTCCCCGCCCGGCCGAACAGCGCCTCGAGCCATCGAGGGCGCAGTTGAATTGCGTAGGTGTAGATCAGGTTGCAGCTCCCGTCGCCGCGGTCGGTGAAGCGCATCGACGCCGCCCAGCGCTCGAACACGCCGGTCGGGTCCACCATCTCCGCGGAAGCCTGGCGCGGAGGGTCGTACACGAGAAAGCGCGTGCGCATCGTCATCCCGGTCTTCCAGCCGCGGCCACGGTTGGTTGAAATCGCGCCCGCGTAAGGGTGCGTCCCGCCGCCCTCGACGTAGGTGACTTGAAGCAGCGTGTCCCAGCGAAGACGGATCTCGTGGTTGAAAAACGCCTCGAACGCGGCGGCGCTCGGCGCCGGCATCACGAACGCCAGCCTCCCGTAGGAGGGCTTCCTCCTCATGCGGCTTCTTCCTCGACTTTCGTTTGCATCGTCCAGCGCGCGAACTCGGGCTCGAATTCCTGCAAGGCCAGGAAGCCCATGCAGGCATGCGCTCCCTCCGCGGCAAGCTTACCGCGCGCGAGCTTTCTCGCCAGCAGGATCGCCGCCATGCACGGTACCTCCGGGCCGTGGTTCGCGTCCGCGATGAGCTGCCAACGGGCTCGCGCCCTGCTACCGTCGGCTTTCGTACCGCTCAAAGTCACCAGCATGCCGCCGCGTTCGCTCCCGAATACATCGAGCCAAGATGCCACGGTGTCCAGAGGGCGCGCCCATCGGTCGATGGGCAACGGTACGCCGGCGCGGCGGAGCGCAGCCGCCGACCAGAGGGCAAGATGCTGCACGCCAAGCTCGAGCGCTGCGCGGAACTGGACCGTGCGCACGCCAGGATAGCGCTCCGGCAGGAGAGCGAGGTCCGGAACGTCGCAGGCGGCGGCCCAGCGCGTTCCGATTCCGTCGATGCGTACGCGGCTCAGCTCCTGCCAGCCCCAGGCGTCGGTCCACGAGCCCTGGTTCAACCACTTGAAAGGCTTGCCCGCGTAGCTGAACACCCCGGCCAGGGTCGCACTGCCCCGCGGCGCGCGCTGGCCCGGCGCGATCGCGATGTGGATCTCTTCGAGGTCGCGGAAGCGGCTGCGCAGGCTGTCGATCACCGCAGACGAAAGCGCCGGCAGGGTGCTGGCGCCCGACAGCGCGATCCTGCCCGCCGCTCTCGCGAAGTCGTCGTTGTATTGCGGGAATCGCACGACGAAGTCGCGGCCGTCCGCGAGGTCGAGGTAATGCGCGCCCGCGGCAAGGGTAGCCGACGCGACGCGATAGTCCTGTCCCTGGAACGGGCCGGCGCAATGGATCACGAGGCCGGGGGAGAGCCTGCGGAGCGAGTCGGCAAACCCGCCCGCGTCGATGTCGAGCCGCGCGCCGGCGTTGCGGCCGCTGGCAATCACCTCGATCTCCGGATCGCCCTCCAAGGCGCGGCATATACGTGCGCCGAAATTGCCGAACCCGCCGATGACTACCGTGCGCATCCCGGTGCGAGTCTCTCTAACCGTTCTCCATTCGCAGCCCTGGAACTTGCGCTTTGGCCCGAGCCACGGCGCCTTCCTGGAAATTGAACACCTGGCTGGAATACCGGTGCAGACAGCGCCAGACTGCATCTTCCGGGTCGCGCCGATACTCCTCAAACCCAAATGAGCCGTCCAGGCGCGCGAAAACATCCACGCAATGGTCGCCGTGCGAATTTTCCAGCGACGCGAGCACCTTGTGGCTCATTGGTGAGGCTACCTCTGGCCCGTTACGACTAGCGCCTGCTGGAGTGCCCACCGGTGACACTCATGGAAAAAGGCGGGCAGTTGAGGCAAGACCGGAAGCCAGCGAAGCTCGTGCTGAGCCGGTCCGGCGAGCGGGCCCCCGAAGCGAGCCAGGAAGAAATGTGCATGCAGCTCGTAGGCTTCGCCGCTTGCCGCATGAAAGAACTGGATCGCGGAATCGAGCGGTGAAATTGACTTCGAGCGAACGAGCGCACTCTTCGGCAGCCTCGCGATGGACGGCGCCGAGGGGCCCCTCCCCGGCTTCGAGCCCGCCACCCGGAAGAAAGAGCCGGAGCTTGTCGACGACGCATGCCACCCGGAGCTTCTCGTCGAGGATCACCGCATAGGCCGCCAATCGCCGCTGATAGGATCGTCCACTCTCGCGGTGGCCGAAGGTCTGGACGGTTTTCATCCGGCGCGTACGGTACTCCGGAGGGACGGTTTCGCAAACTGCGAGGTGGCGTGGTCCTCGGAAAATCATCACGCTGGGGCCGGGACTTGCATAATTCTTATATAAGGGATATATAATCCTTGCGATGCCGAAACCCAAGGCCCAGGTCAGCACGTTCTCCGCGACAGCGCGCGACCTCGCGATGCTGGAGGCGGTGGCGCGCTACCACGGCCTCAACAAGAGCGCGACCATCGCGAGCCTCGTACGCAGGGAGTTCTGGCGCGTGTTCCCCGGCGGCACCGACAAGGTGAAGCCGGACCGCGGCGCGAAAGTCGAAGCCGACTGATGAGACGACGCGATCTCCTGGGTTTCACTGCCGGCGTGTCCAGCGCATCCAATCATCGGGATCTCCTGTAGGAGCATCATGAAGCTACTCGCAATCATCGCCGCGGCGCTCGCCGCCGGCACAGCGCAGGCACAGAGCATCAAGATCGGCGAGCTGAACAGCTACAAGGTGTTCCCCGCCTTTCTCGAGCCCTACAAGAAGGGCATGGAGCTCGCGCTCGAGGAGATCAACGCCTCGGGCGGGGTGAACGGCAGGAAGCTCGAGCTGGTGAGCCGCGACGACGGCGGCACGCCGGGCGACGCGGTGCGCGCGGCCGAGGAGCTGCTCTCGCGCGAGAAGGTGAACGTGCTCATGGGCACCTTCGCCTCGAACGTCGGCCTCGCGGTGGCGAACCTCGCCAACCAGAGGAAGGTGCTGTTCGTCGCCTCCGAGCCGCTCACCGACAAGATCGTGTGGGAGAACGGCAACCGCTACACCTTCCGGCTTCGCCCGTCGACCTACATGCAGACGGCGATGCTGATCCCGCAGGCGGCCAAGCTCGGCAAGAAGCGCTGGGCGATCGTGTATCCCAACTACGAATACGGCCAGTCGGCGAGCGCGTCGTTCAAGAAGCTGCTGTCGCAGGCCCAGCCCGGCGTCGAGTTCGTCGCCGAGCAGGCGCCGGCGCTCGGCAAGATCGACGCCGGCGCGGTAGTGCAGGCGCTCGCCGACGCCAAGCCCGACGCGATCTTCAGCTCGCTTTTCGCCGCGGACCTGCAGAAGTTCGTGCGGGAGGGAAATACGCGCGGCCTGTTCAAGGACCGGCCGGTGTTCAACCTGATCGCCGGCGAGCCCGAGTACCTCGACACGCTGAAGGACGAGACGCCCACGGGATGGTGGGTCACCGGCTATCCCTGGAGCGAGATCAGCACGCCCGAGCACACGAAGTTCCGCAGCGCCTATGAAAAGCGCTGGAAGGATTACCCGCGCCAGGGCTCGGTGGTGGGCTACACCGCGGTGTACACGGTGGCGAATGCGATCCGCAAGGCAAGATCGGCCGACACCGAAAAGCTCGTCGAGGCGCTGAAGGGCCTCGAGATGCAATCGCCCTTCGGGCCGATCCTGTGGCGGCCGATCGACCACCAGTCCACCATGGGCGCCTACGTCGGCCAGCTCGCGCAGAAGGACGGCAAAGGCGTGATGGTGAACTGGTACTACGCCGACGGAGCGAAGTTCCAGCCCGCCGATAACGAGATCCGCCTCCTGCGCAAGGAACCGTAGGGTTCGAAGCCCGATGCTTCCGCGCATTGCGCCGGTCGATCCTCCGTACCCGCCGGAGCTGCAGGCGCAGTTCGACAAGCTGATGCGCGGCGCGCCGCCGCTGCTGCTATTCCGCACGGTGGCGCGCAACCCGCGCGTCCTGCAGCGCATGATGGACGGCTCCTTGCTCGACCGCGGCAGCGTCGGCCTGCGCTCGAGGGAGCTCATGATCCTGCGCACCTGCGCGCGCTGCGGCTCCGAGTACGAATGGGGCGTGCACGTAGCGCTATTCGGTGCCAAGGCACAGTTGACCCAGGCCGAGCTGCATTCCACGGTCCACGGCGGCGGAGCCGACGCCTGCTGGGGCGCCGAAGACCGTCTCGTCATCGCCCTGGCCGACCAGCTTCACGAGACGAGCCACGTCGACGAAGCCTTGTGGGGCGAGCTCTCGCACCGCTTCGCCGCCGACCAGCTGGTCGAGCTGATCGTGCTCGCAGGTCTCTACCATGCCGTATCCTTCGCGACCAATGCGATCGGCGTCCAGAACGAGGCTTTCGCGCCGGGATTTCCCAAGCGCTCCGATTAGGATCGCGTGAGCGCCTCCGCGATCCTGCTGCAGTTCCTGAACGGCCTCGCGGCGGCGAGCTCGCTCTTCCTCGTCGCGGCCGGGCTTTCGCTGATCTTCGGCGTCACCCGGGTAGTGAACTTCGCGCACGGCTCGCTCTACATGCTCGGCATGTACCTCGCCGTGTGGCTCTCCCCACAAGTCGGCTTCTGGGGCGCGATACCGCTTGCCGCGGCGGCCGTCGGGGCCCTCGGCGTCCTGATCGAAGTCGTCCTGTTGAGAAGGATCTACAAGGCGCCGGAGCTCTTCCAGCTGCTCGGCACGTTCGCGCTGGTCCTGCTCATCAAGGACTTCGCCCTGTGGGCCTGGGGCCCGGAGGACGTGCTCGGGCCGCGCGCGCCCGGGTTGCGCGCCGCCGTCGACATCGCCGGCGGGGCTTTTCCGCAGTACGACCTCTTCCTCATCGCGCTCGGGCCGGCGGTGTTCGTCCTGCTGCACCTCCTCCTCACGCGCACGCGCTGGGGGACGCTGGTGCGCGCCGCGACGCAGGACCGCGAAATGGCCGCCGCGCTCGGCGTGAACCAGAAGGTGCTCTTCACGGCGGTGTTCGCGCTCGGCGCGGCGCTCGCCGGCCTCGGTGGCGCGCTCGCGATCCCGCGCGAGCCGGCGAGCCTGGAGATCGACCTCGGCGTGGTCTCCGACGCCTTCGTCGTCGTGGTGGTGGGCGGGCTCGGCTCGATTCCCGGCGCGTTCCTCGCGGCGCTCCTCATTGGAATGATCAAGGCGTTCTGCTTCGCCCTGGGCTTCTCCAAGCTGACGCTCGCGGTGGAGTTCATCGTGATGGCGGTGGTGCTGGTGCTGCGGCCGTGGGGGCTGCTCGGGCGTCCGATCGCCGAGGCGCGCGGCCCCGGGTCGCTGCAGGTCCCGTTCGGCATTCCTTCGCGGGCTTTTCTCATCCTTGTCGCCGCAGCCTTCGGCGTGCTGGCGCTGGCGCCGCTCGTGTCGCAGGGCTATCTGCTCGTCCTGCTCACCGATATCCTGGTGTTCGCGCTTTTCGCGGCCAGCCTGCACTTCATGATGGGACCGGGCGGCATGGCCTCGTTCGGCCACGCCGCGTTCTTCGGCCTGGGCGCCTACGGCGCCGCGCTCCTCGTGCTGCGCCTCGCTGCTCCGATGGAGGTCGCGCTGGTCGCCGCGCCGCTGCTCGCGCTCGCCGGTGCGCTGGTGGCGGGCTGGTTCTGCGTGCGCCTCTCCGGCGTCTACCTCGCCATGCTCACCCTCGCCTTCTCGCAGATCGCCTGGTCGGTCGCGTTCCAGTGGGATGCCGTCACCGGCGGCTCGAACGGCCTGATCGGCGTATGGCCCGCGCCCTGGCTCGCGTCCAAGCCCGCGTACTTCTATCTGGCGCTCGTCCTCTGCGGCGCCGCCGTCGCGCTTGTCTGGCGCGCGATCTTCTCCCCCTTCGGCTTCGCGCTGCGCGCGGCGCGCGACTCTCCGCTGCGGGCCGAAGCCGTCGGCATTCCCGTGCGTGCGGTGCAGTGGGCCGCATTCACCATCGCGGGCACGCTTGCCGGCGTGGCCGGCGCCCTGTTCGCGTTCTCCAAGGGTTCGATCTCGCCCGAGGTGCTCTCGGTCCCGCGCTCGGTCGACGCCCTGGTGATGGTGCTCCTCGGCGGCGTGCAGACGCTCACGGGTCCATTGTGGGGCGCGGGCCTCTTCACCTGGCTGGAGGACTCGGTCTCCCGCGAGATCGAATACTGGCGCGCCGCCATCGGCGCCGTCATCGTCCTGCTCGTGCTCGCGTTCCCGCAGGGCGTTGCCGGCTTCGTGAAGGAGAAGCTCGCCCGATGAGCGCGAAGGAGAGGCTCGCGCGATGAGCGCGAAGGAGAGACTCGCGCGATGAGCGCGCTCGAGGTCCGCGGCCTCTCCAAGGCCTACGGCGGCGTGCAGGCGGTGAAGAACGTGTCCTTCACGCTCGAGCCGAGCGAGGTGGTCGCGCTGATCGGGCCGAACGGTGCCGGCAAGACCACCTGCTTCAACCTGCTGAACGGCCAGCTCGTCCCCGATGCGGGCGAGATCCTGGTCGGGAAAGCGAGCGTTGCCGGCCTGCCGCCGCACCGCATCGCGCGCTTCGGCGTCGGGCGCACGTTCCAGCTCACGCAGACGTTCGGCTCGATGAGCGTGCGCGAGAACGTGCAGGTCGCGCTTCTTTCGTACCACCATGGCTTCGGATCGCTCCTTTCGGCTGCGCCGAAGCTCCATCTCGACGAAGCGCAGGAGCTGCTCGAGCGCGTCGGGATGGCGAGCCAGGCCGAACGGCCCTGTGCCGTGCTCGCCTACGGCGACCTGAAGCGAGTGGAGCTGGCCGCGGCGCTCGCCGGCCGGCCGCGCGTCCTGCTCATGGACGAGCCGACCGCGGGAATGGCGCCCGAGGAGCGCAGCGCGCTGATGCAGCTCGCCGCCGAGGTCGCGTTCAGCGAGCGGCTCGCGGTGCTCTTCACCGAGCACGACATGAGCGTGGTGTTCGGCCACGCGGCGCGCGTCATCGTGCTGCACCAGGGCGAAATCATCGCTTCTGGCACGCCCGACGCGGTGCGCGCCGACTCCAGGGTGCGCGAGGTGTACCTTGGCGATGCTTGAAGCGCGCGGCCTGAGCGCCGGATACGGGCGAGCGGAGATCCTGTTCGGCCTCGATCTCGCGGTCGACCGGGGCGAGGTCGTCGCCCTCCTCGGCCGCAACGGCGCCGGCAAGTCCACCACGCTCAAGGCGCTGATGGGCCTCATCGAAACGCGCTCGGGCGAGGTCCGCTTCGAAGGCGCGCGCATCGATCGGCGCGCGCCGCACGAGATCGCCCGGCTCGGACTCGGCTACGTGCCCGAGGACCGGCGCATCTTTACCGACCTCACGGTGGCCGAGAACCTCGAGGTCGGACGCCAGCCGCCGCGCCCCGGCGCACCGACCTGGGGCACGGAGAAGCTCCTCACCCTTTTTCCCGCGCTCGGGGCCATGCTGAAGCGCCGCGGCGGCAGCATGTCGGGCGGCGAGCAGCAGATGCTCTGCATCGCGCGCACCCTCGCCGGCAATCCCAAGGCCATCCTGCTCGACGAGCCTTCGGAGGGCCTCGCGCCGGTGATCATCGACCAGGTCGTCGCGGCCATCCTCGAAATGAAGTGGGTTGGGGTCGCGGTGCTCCTCGCCGAGCAGAACGCGCGCTTCACCGAGCGCGTGGCCGATCGCGGCTACAGGCTGGAAAAGGGCAAAATCTCTCCGGCATGATCTTCTGAAGATGGAATCCAGCCCGCCCCCCGGCCTGCGGAAATCGACGAGCCTCGAGCGCTTCGCCTGGCTCTCGATCGCCGCGGCGGTCGCCACCATCGCGCTGAAGGCGTTCGCCTGGTGGCTCACGGGGTCGGTGGGCCTGCTGTCCGATGCCCTCGAATCGCTCGTCAACCTCGCCGCGGCGCTCCTCATGCTATCGATGCTGCGCCTCGCCGCCTCGCCGCCCGACCAGGCCTTCCCCTACGGTATGTCCAAGGCGGAATACATCTCGGCCGGCGTCGAGGGCGCGCTCATCGTCCTCGCCGCGGGCGGCATCCTCTACGCCGCGATTCCTCGCCTCATCAACCCCGAGCCGCTCGAGGCGCCGTTTCTCGGCCTGAGCATCACCGTGGTCGCGTCGCTCATCAACCTCGGCGTCGCCCTCGTGCTGCTCCGCGCCGGCAAGCGCCACGACAGCATCACGCTCGAGGCCGACGGCAGGCACCTCATGACCGACGTCTGGACCTCGGCCGGCGTCATCGCCGGCGTCGCCCTCGTCTACGCCACCGGCTGGCAGCGCCTCGACCCGCTCGTGGCCCTCGCCGTGGCGGTCCACATCGTCTGGACCGGCATCGGGCTCGTGCGCAGCTCCCTCGTCGGCCTCCTCGACGCCGCCATCGGCCCGGAAGACCAGAACGAAGTGAACAAGATCTTCACCGAATACACGCGGCGCTACGCCGTCACGTTCCACGCCTTCCGCACCCGCCAGGCCGGCTCGCGGCGCTTCATCTCCTTCCACCTCCTCGTCCCCGACGAGTGGAGCGTCCTGCGCGCCCACCAGCTCTCGGAGGAAATCGAGGAGCGCATCCGCTCCCTCGTCCCGAACTCAGGCGTCTTCGTCCACATCGAGCCGATCTCCGACCCGGCTTCCTACGACGACGAAGACCTCGACCGCATGTAAGTTGGGCTAAAAGCGTTTCACCCGCAGTCCTTCCAGCCACCGTCTACGGGATCTGAGATAGGCGCCATTGCCGGTGCTGCTCGAGCAGCTGTCTTAGCGATGAATCCGGTGGACGATTGTCTTTGTAGACTTCCGGAGCCGGAGGTTCCTCGACAATTCCGACCTTGCGCTCCTTCACGCCCGCACCAAACGGGGTGACTTCATAAACTTCGCGGGATGGGTTTGCAAAATAAATCGGTCCCTTTATGCCGCGAGCCTGCGCGCGATCATGGTCCGAAAAATGCTCCGCATCACCCGTAGGGACGGTGACGTGGGTACGCGCCTTGGAATGTGGCGCCTGCGGGACCGCGAATCTCAATGGCCACAGCAAACGCAAGTTTCATGGTTTGTGGCGTTCCCGCTCCGTAGAAGGCGCCCTGCTTGAAAAGCACTCCACCCCACTCCACTCCCTCCAGCCAACTGCGATACCAAATGCGCCGCAGCGCAGCGGTCGCCGCCTCCTCCACTCTCGGGTACCCAGCGGTCCTGATACCTGCGATCGTTTTCCAAAAAGGTTCTTCCTGCCTGCGCAGATTCGCGAAGTAGTTTGTATCGTAGGTTGCCATGTCGCCTTCCAAGCACTTCGTCTCCAATAACAATACTCGGTGTGGCAGGCGGTGCGGTGCCGCGCTTTATCTGGTCGTCCGAATGTTCTAAGCGCAAAGCGTGTCAAGTGCTGACTGGCGTCAGATCGGCACTGCCCCACTTCGCGGCACGGCTCGCGGCCGATTGGACGGAGGGCGTCTTCTCGAGGGCGATGGAGAGGACTGCGTCGGGCGAGCCGGCCTTGACGGCGAATCTGAGCTCACCGCCGGGGACCTGGTAGACGTAGATGGCCGAACCGGTGGCCTGCTGAATGCTGTGCGGCTTGCCTAGGCGCGAGGTCACGTCGCTGCCGCTCGGGGCCAGGCGCTCGTTGAGGGCGACATACACGAGCGTGCCCTTGGCGGCGCCTTTCACGCGGGTGGTGCGGCACTCGACTTCGGCGATGGCGCCGTTCGAGTCGCCGCAGCCGCGGAAGACGCGGAAGTTGCCGTTCGAGCGCGCCGGGTCGAGGCTGAGCTTGACGCCGGTCGTCTCGCCGACTTTCTCGATCTCGACGGTGTCCATTTGCGACAGCAGGATCGCAGCTTCGATGGTTTTGTTGGTTTTCATGCGGTTCCCCGTGTCGCTGCCCCTGAGCAGGTTGTGCAAGATACCGGCGCCCCGGAAATGGCGGTAAGAAATACCGCACACGGCGTACCCTCCAGGACGCGCTGATAAGAAATGCTGCGGGGATTGCTGCGCTGCGGAGGGGAAAGGCCTTTTCAGCGCAGCGGAAGTAGCCCGCCCTGGACCTTTTCGGCGATGAACGAGAGCAGCGCGTCGGAGCGTACGGGTTTGCGGAGGTAGCCCACCGCGCCCAGCTCTCTTCCCTTTCCCTCGCTCTCGACCGCCGTCGTCAGGAAGATGACCGGGATGTTCTGCTGCGCCGGATCCGCGCGCAGCGCCGCCACGAACTCGAAGCCGTTCATGTGCGGCATGAAGACATCGCAGATGATGAGGTCGGGCTGCTGGTAGAGCACGGCATAGCCGGCCGCAATCCCGTCTTCCGCGGTCTCGACCTCGTAGCCGGCGTGCTCGAGATGCAGCGACAACAGCTCGCGCATGTTGCGGTCGTCGTCGACGACCAGGATCTTCAACATCGAATCGCCTCCCCGGGCGAGCACACAAGCTACCTCCGATTCGTCCGATTCGAGCAGGGAACTCTTCACAGCTCGGAAGACTGACGAGTCAGAAAGCTTGACGCCTTGCTTGCGCGCGCCGCGGCCGTAGCTAGAAGTAGCTACCGCGACGGAACAACTACACGAATCGGCAACTTTCTTCGAAGCTGAAGCGCGGATTGCGCGGAGGGAGCTTGGTGCCGATGCCGAAGCCGATGTTGATGAGGAAGTTCGATTTCAGGCGTCCCTCGGGGAAGAACGCGGCGTCGACCTTGGCGTTGTCGAACCCGGACATCGCGCCGCAATCAAGGCCGACAGCGCGCAGCGCGAGGATGAGGTAGGCGCCCTGGAGGCTGCCGTTGCGAAAGCCGTGGATCTCTGCCACGGGCGGCTTGTTGTACCAGTTGATGGCGTCGGGGTTGTGGTAGAGGCGCGGCAGGTGCTCCCAGAACTTCGTGTCGTAGGCGACGATCGCGACCATCGGCGCCTTCATGGTCTTCGCGGCATTCACCGGCGAAAGCGCCGGGCGCAGCTTCTCGCGCGACTCCTGGGACTTCAGATACAGCACGCGCATCGGCTGGCTGTTGGCAGTGGTCGGACCCCATTTCATTAGGTCGTGCGCCGCGCGCAGCAGCGCTTCCGGAACCGGCCGGTCCTCGAATTCGGCGTAGCTTCTCGCCTTGCGCAGGATGAGGTCGAGCGTGCCTGCGTCCGCGGTCATCCCGATACCCCTATCTTCACCAGCGCGCCGCCGTCCACCGGCAGCGCGACGCCGGTAATGAAATTCGCTTCGTCGGAGGCGAGGAAGAGCGCCGCATTGGCGACGTCCCAGGCAGTGCCCATCTTCTTGCGCAGCGGCACCTTGGCATCGCGCATGGCCGCGACCTCGGCGCGGGTCTTGCCGCTCACGCGCGCGCGGGTGTCGACGGCCATCGGCGTATCCATGAGGCCGGGGAGGATGACGTTCGCGCGCACGCCGTGCTCGGCGTTCTGGATCGCGATCTGCTGCGTGTAGGCGATCATCGCCGCCTTGGTCGCCTTGTAGGCGACGGTCGGGTAGACCTCCCAGGCCGCAACCGAGGAGATGTTGATGATGACGCCCGAGCGCTGCGCCCGCATGATCGGCAGCGCGTGCTTGCAGGCCATGACGCAGCCGCGCAGGTTGATTGCGCTGATGCGGTCGAAGGCCTCCTCGGTGATCTCGAGCGGGGACGCGTCGCCGCCGGCGAGCGAGAGGCCGACGTTGTAATGGAGGATGTCGAGCCGTCCCCAGCGCTCCTGCGCGGCGCGCATCGCCGTCGCAAGCGTCGCCTCCCTGGTGACGTCGGCCTCGAAGGCAACGCAGTCGCCGCCGGCAAGCTTCGCCGTCTCCTTGGCCGAGGCGAGGTCGCGGTCGACCGCGAGCACCGCCGCGCCCTCCTGGACGAAGCGCATGGTGACCGCGCGGCCGTTGCCGAGGCCCTCGCCGGGCCCCTGCCCGGCGCCGACGACGACGGCGATCTTGTTCTTCAGGCGCATGATCGACCCGGTCATTCTGGCATAGCATCGCGCCGATGGTTGAGCTTGCGAGCGTCATCCGTGCTGGCGACGGCGTGGTGTGGGGGCAGGCCTGCGCCGAGCCGCAGACGCTGGTCGAGCTGTTCGTCGCCCAACGCGAGTCGTTTTCCGGGGCGCGCGTGTTCCTCGGCGCGAGCTACTCGGGGCTGGTGAAGCCGGAGCACGCCGACCACCTGCGCCTCGCCTCGTACTGCGGCAGCGGCACCAACCGTGCGCTCGCCGACGCGGGCGTGCTGGAAATCTATCCCACCCCCTACTCCCAACTTGGCGGGCTGATCCGCGATGGGAAGATCGGCGCCGACGTCGTGCTGCTGCAGGTCTCGCCGCCCAACGCGCGCGGCGAGTACAGCCTGGGCCTCGGCGTCGAGTACCTGGCGCCTGCGCTGCGGGCCTCGCGCGCGATTGTCGCGGAGGTCAATGAGCGTGTGCCGTGGACCCACACCGAGCCGATGCTGCGCAGGAAGGACTTCGCGCTCGTGGTCGAAAGTTCGCGCGCGCCCGTCTACCTGCCGTACCGCTCCGGCGAGCTCGAGACCGCCATCGCACGCAACGCCGCCGGGTACATTCCGGACCGCGCGGTGCTCGAGTGCGGCATCGGCAACGTGCCGAACGCCGTGCTCGGCGCGCTGGGCGAGCGGCGCGGGCTGCGCTTTCATTCCGGCCTGATCCCGGACGGCGTCGCCGCGCTGCACGCGAAGGGCGCCCTGACCGGCGAGATCCACGGCGGCTGCCTGATGGGCACGCAGGAGCTCTTCGATTGGGCGCGCGAGAACCCCCAGGTGCGGCTGCATTCCTCCGACTACACCCACGGCGCCGCGGTGCTGGCGAGGCTCGAGCGCTTCGTCGCCATCAACTCTGCCGTCGAAGTGGACCTCACCGGCCAGGTGAACGCCGAGGTGGTGCGCGCCAGCTACGTCGGCGCGGTCGGCGGCGCGCTCGACTTCATCCGCGCCGCCAACCAGTCCCCGGGCGGGGTCGCGCTCATCTGCCTGCCGTCGAGCCGGGTGGTGAAGAAGCTCTCGGGGCCGGTCGCGACGCCGCGCAGCGAAGCCGCGGTGATCGTGACCGAGAAAGGCGCGGCCGACCTGCGCGGCTGCACGCTGCGCGAGCGCGAGGAGCGCCTGCGCGCGATCAGCGGAAATTCCTGAGCTCGCGCACCACCCAGAACGGCAGCGCGGCGAATGCGAGGAGCACCAGCGCCGCGGCAAGGCCGGCGCGATAGCCCCCGGTAAGGTCGTGCAGGACGCCCCCCATCAGCGAGCCGCCTGCGGCGCCAAGCGCATTGGCGGAGTAGATGGCGCCGTAGATCGTGGCTACGTGCGGGCCGGCGAAATAGCGCGCCGACACCGACGAGATGATCGGGCCGCGCGTCCCCATGCACAGGCCGAAGACCACCACGAAGAGCCCGAGCAGCAGGCCCGATGAAAATGACGTCATCAACAACAACAGAGCCATGCCGGCGCCTGTGCCTGCGAAGCTCGCCGTCACCGTCTGCCGGTAGCCGAAGCGCTCGGAGACTAGGCCGCTCGACATCACGCTGACTGCGGAGAGCAGGCCGATCGTGCCGAACGCGCTTGCCGCCGCGAGCGGCGAGAAGCCGGCATCGACCAGAAACGCGACCAGCTGGACGAGGACCGAGAACATCGAGCCTGCGGTGCAGAAGAAGACCGCCGCGAGCCCCCAGAAGACACTCGTGCGCATGGCGGCGCGCGGCGTCCAGCCCTCACCCGGACGCTTCTGGCGCGCCTCGCGGTGGTATTCGGGGCTTCCGCCCGCGAAGCGTCGCCAGGGCAGGAGCAGCACCACGGGCAAGGCGCAGAGAAGGCCCAGGCCGAGGATGCGGTAGGCGCTGCGCCAGTCGTAGGCGCCGATCAGCGACTGCGCGAGCGGAACGAGGAGTAGCGTGCCCACGCCGGTGGCGGAAAACGCGATCCCGATCGCCGTGGAGAGCCGCGCGCGGTACCAGCGGGCGAGCAGCGCCGAGCCCGGCACCATGCCGTTGAGGCTGACCCCCAGCCCGACCAATGCGCCGATGCAGACGTAGAACTGCCAGAGGCTCGTCACGCCGCTCGCGAGGAGGAACGCCGTGCCGAGGAGCGCGGTGCCGCTGCCGTAGACCCAGCGCGGGCCGAGGCGGTCGAACACCATGCCGACGAGCGCCGCGGTGCCGCCATTCACGAGGAGGTAGATCGAATAGACGCTCGCCACCTGCGAGCGGGTCCAGCCGAACTCGCGCTCGAGCGGCAGCAGGAACACGGTGTACGTGTCGCCCAGCCCGCGCCCGAGCAGGTTGAGCGAGAAGCAGGCGGCAAGGACCGCGGTTGCGGTGTGCTTCGAAAACTTTTTCAGGTTTTCTGCGCGGGGTCGAGCCCGTATACCTGGCGGAGATACGCGAGGTAGCCCGCGTCCTTGCTGATGGTCTTGCCGGGGGCGTCCGAGACCTTGGCGACCGGCTGGCCGTTGCACTCGGTCATCTTGAGAACGATGTTGATCGGCTCGTGGCCGAGGTCGTTGGTGAGGTTGGTGCCGATGCCGAACGAGATGCGCGCGCGGCCCTGGAAGCGGCGCGCGATCTCGATCGCGAGCGGGAACGAGAGCTGGTCGGAGAAGATGAGCGTCTTCCACTGCGGGTCGACGCGGTTCTTCCGGTAGTGCGCGATCATGCGCTCGCCCCAGTCGAAGGGATCGCCCGAGTCGTGGCGCACGCCGTCGAAGAGCTTGCAGAAGTACATGTCGAAGTCGCGCAGGAAGGCGTTGAAGCCGTAGGTGTCCGAGAGCGCGATGCCGAGGTCGCCGCGGTATTCCTGCGCCCACTTGTCGAAGGCGAACACCTGAGCGTCGCGCAGGCGCGGCCCCAGCGCCTGGCAGGCCTGCATGTATTCGTGCGCCATCGTGCCGAGCGGCGTGAGGCCGTTGCGCATGGCGAACAGCACGTTCGAGGTCCCGGCGAAGTACTGCGGCACCTCGCGCTTCAGGGTCTGCAGCACTTCCTCCTGCCAGGCGCCCGAGAAGCGCCGGCGGGTACCGAAGTCCGAGATCCTCAGCTCGAGCGAGGGCTCGACCTTGCGCACGAGGTCGATCTTCGCCCGCAGCCTGCGCCGGCCTTCCTCCAGGTTGGGGCGCGGCTGGGTGCGCCGGAAGTACACCTCCGACACCAGCGCGAGCACCGGGATCTCGTAGAGGATGGTGTGCAGCCACGGGCCGCGGATGGTGATGTCGATCTCGCCCGGCGCCTCGCCGTGGCCCGCTCTCAGGTATTTCTCGTTGAACTGGAACAGGCCCAGGAAGTCGACGAAGTCGGATTTCATGAAGCGCAGGCCGCGCAGATAGGCGAGCTCGTCGTCGCGGAAGCGCAGCTTGCACAGGTTGGCGAACCCCGCCTTCATCTCGTCGAGGTGCGGGCGCAGGTCGGCGCCCGGCGTGCGGCACTTGAACTTGTACTCGACCTGCGCGCCCGGAAAGTGGTGCAGCACCACCTGCATCATGGTGAACTTGTACAGGTCGGTGTCCAGCAGCGACTGGATCAGCATGCCGCGCGCATTGTAACTAGGTCCAGAGCTCGGGAGTCGAATTGTCCGGTTGAATGAGTTCGGGACCCTCGTTGTCCGGATTGCTCACGCGCCTCGAGACCGCTCGCGACACCATCTCGCTTGCCGGATAGGGGCCGAGCAGGTCGCTTACCTGCTCGGCTTCCGTCAGCGCGGGATCGAGCCACCGCGGCACGTCGCGCGCGTGCAGCAGCACCGGCATGCGGTCGTGCACCCTGGCGGCGAGCGCGTTCGGCTCGGTGGTCATCAGGATGTAGCTCGCGAGCGCGTCGGGCTCGCCGCCGTGCCAGCGATCCCACAGCCCCGCGAGGAAGAAGGGCTCGCCGCTCTTGAGGCTGAACCAGAACGGAACCTTGCCGCTCGAGGTGGTGCGCCACTCGTAGTAGCCGTCGATCGGCACCGCGCAGCGGCGCTCGCGCAGGAGGTCGCGGAACATGGGCCGCGCGGCCACCGTCTCGGCGCGGGCATTGATCGGCCGCCGCGCAGACTTCGGGTTCTTGGTCCACGACGGCAGCAGGCCCCACTGGAATTGCTCGAAGCGCAGCTCGCGCGTGCGGTAGGACTGGCGGATGATCCAGTCCGGCAGGCCCGGGCAGACGTTGTAGCGCTCGGCCAGCTCGTCGCCGCCGACGATGGCGTGCCCGAGCACCGCCTCGATGCGCTCCTTGCGGCTGAACCGCCCGTATCGCCCGCACATGGGCGAGGAGCTTACAGCGCGCGGTGCTCGACCAGGCCGTTCACGCGTGCCCCGAGCAGGCGCACCGGGCGCCGTCCCGCCTGGGTACGGTGGAGGAGCTCCGCCGCCCAGGACGAGATCACGTCGGCGTCGCAGGTCGGGCGCGACAGGGTGTGGCTGCGCGTCACCGTGGTGAAGTCCGCGTAGCGCACCTTGATCGTGACCGTGCGTCCGGCGAGGTGCTTCTTCTCGAGCCACTCCGCGGTCTCGCGGGCGAGGCGCGCGAGCTCGGTCCTGATCGTGTCCAGGTCCTGCAGGTCCTGGGCGTACGTGGTCTCGCTGCTCGCCGATTTCGCCGCGCGGTGGGCGACCACCGGGCGCGGATCTTCGCCGTAAGAGAGCTGTCTCAGCCAATCGGCAAGGCTTCCCACGTGAAGACGGAGTTCTTCGAGATTGAAGTGCCTGATGTCCACCACCCGCTTGAGCCCGAGAGCATGCAGCTTCTTCGCGGTGACCGGTCCGACGCCCCACAGCGCGTCCACCGGCAGGGCCTGGAGAAACTCCTCCACCCGGTCGGGCGAGATGACGGTGAGCCCGTCGGGCTTGCGCCAGCCCGAGGCGATCTTGGCGAGGAACTTGTTGGGAGCGACGCCGGCCGAGGCGGTGCAGCGGGTCTCCTCGAAGATGCGCCGCTTCAGCTCCTTCGCCACCAGGCTGCCGTAGGCGGTGCCCCAGCGGTTCTCGGTGACGTCGACGTAGGCCTCGTCGAGCGACAGCGGCTCGACGAGGTCGCTGCACGAGCGCAGGATCGCCATGACCTGCGACGAGACCTCGTGGTACTTGGCGAAGTCGGGCCGCACGATGACAAGCTCCGGGCACAGGCGCAGCGCGCGCGCCATGGGCATCGCCGAGCGCACGCCGAACGGACGCGCCTCGTAGCTCGCCGCCGCGACCACGCCCCTGCCCTCCGGGCTCCCGCCGACCGCCACCGGCCGCCCGCGCAGCCGCGGGTCGTCGCGGCTCTCGACCGAGGCGTAGAAGGCGTCCATGTCCAGATGGACGATCTTGCGCATTACTGTATATATTGCCACTACCGGGCGCTTATGCCCAGGCCCCTCGGCCCACCGATTCCTGAAACCCGGATCGCTGGAAGGTAAAGCCTAGTTCCCTGACGGCCCGTGGCCGGGGATGCGCTCGGGATGGGCCACGCGGTAGCCTTGCGCGTAATCGACGCCGAGCTCGCGCACGACCCGCAGCACGGCATCGGTCTCTACCCATTCGGCGACGGTGGGGATGCCCATCGCGCGCCCGACCCCGCAGATCGCCGTGACCATCGCGCGGTCGACCGGATCGTTGGCGAGGTTGCGCACGAACTCGCCGTCGATCTTGAGGAAGTCCACCGGCAGGTTCTTGAGGTAGCCGAGGGAGCTTACGCCCGTGCCGAAGTCGTCCAGCGCGAAGCGGCAGCCGAGGCCGCGCAGGGTGTTCATGAAGCGGATCGCGTGCGCGAGGTTGTTGATCGCGGCGGTCTCCGTCACCTCGAAGCAGAGCACCTGAGGCGCGATGCGCGAGGCGGCGATCTCGTTGCGCACGAAGCGCAGGAACTCCTCGTCGCCGAGCGAGGTGCCCGAGAGGTTCAGGGCGACGATGCGCCGCGCGTCGGCGGGAAGCGAGCCCTCGGCGATCAGGCGGCACACCGTGCGCACCACGAAGCGGTCGATGCGGCCCGGCATCAGGTTGTAGCGTTCGGCCGCCTGGATGAGGGCGCTCGTCGGCACCGGGGTGCCGTCGCGATCGTGCATGCGCAGGAGCGCCTCGCGGTACTCGGTCACGGCGAGCTCCGGGCGCAACGCCACCGCTTTCTGCACCTCGACGAAGATGCGCTCCTCGCGCAGCGCTTCGCCGATGCGCGCGCCCCACTCCAGGTCGCTCGTGCGCCGTCCGAGCTCGCCGTCGCTCGCCTTGAGGACGTGGATGCGGTTGCGACCGCCCTCCTTCGCCGCGTAGCAGGCGACGTCCGCCGCGCTCATGAGCTGCGCCACGCTCTTGCTCTGGGCATCGATCGGCACGAGGCCGATGCTGACGCCGGTCTCGAACAGGCGGTTGCCCCAGCTGAAGCGGAAACCGGCGACCACCTGGCGCAGCTTCTCCGCGATCTCGCGCGCCTTGGGCAGGTCGCAGTACGCCACCAGCACGCCGAACTCGTCGCCGCCGAGGCGCCCGAGCGTGTCGTTGGCGCGCAGCTGGGATTTCAGCAGCGCGCCGAGCTGCCGCAGCAGCTCGTCGCCGGCGGTGTGCCCGCTTGTATCGTTCACCACCTTGAACTGGTCGAGGTCGAGGAACATGAGCGCATGGCGGCTCGCGTCGAGCAGCGCGTCCTCGAGCGCCTGGCCGAGCTTGCGCTCGAAGTGGCGGCGGTTGATGAGCCCGGTCAGCACGTCGTGGCTCGCCTGCCAGGCGAGCTCGTGGTTGAGCGCCTGCGCCCGCGAAACGTCCGCGTACACGAAGTAGCCGATGCACAGCATCCCGCCGAGCGCGAGCAGCAGCACGCTGAGCAGCGCCACCTCGCTGTGGTCGCGTGCCATCGCCGCCACGCGGTCGAGCGGCACCTGCACCTCGATGGCACCCATCAGCCGGTTCACCTCGAACACCTTGCCGGCAGCCACGTCGGCGCGCGCGCGCAGCGCCGCCGTCTGCGGGCGCGCTTCGAGCGCGTTATGGCAGTTCACGCAGGCCGGGCTCACCGCAGGGTCGGCGCGCATGTAGCGCAGCGTGCTCACGCCGTCGACGGTCTCGATCCGCCATACCGGATCCCAGGCGATCGGCGCCTTCGGGGCGGGCCGGTCCTGCGCCTCGAGGAGCGCCCAGGCCCAGCGCTGGAAGTCGTCCGCAAGGCCCTGGTCGGCGGCAAGGTTCCATTTGCTCACCGGCCGGTAGCGGTAGAGTCCGCGGCTATCGACGCTGACGCGCTCTCCCACGAGCTTGAGGAACTGCGCCGGAAGCGGCACGTTGCCGCGCTCGTCCTTGTAGCGCTCGGAAGCCACGCCGGCCCCGTCGCGCGTGAGCTTGCCGACCACGTGCTCGGCGTAGACCGACCTCGAGCTCGCGGACTGCCGCGTGACGATCTCGGCGAGCTGCACGGCCTGGAACTCGATCAGGCTCTGCTGGCCGCGGCTGATGAGGGTGCCGGTCAGCGCGACCACCGAGGACAGAAGCGCCACCGCGGTGATCAGGACCCGGCGGCGCAGGCCGATGCCGCTTTGCTTCCAGTCGTCGACCCGGACGCGCGTGCTCGCGCGCGCCGCAAGGCGGCGCAGGCGCGGCTTGAAGCGGCGCACAAAAGCTCCCCCGCGACCCCAGATGTGGGCGGATTTCACGCCGGCACTGTAGCGTCCGGCACCGGCTTGCCCGCAGGGCATACCTTTCGGGTTGACGAGCTTTTGCACCGCAAGGGGGCGCTTGCGGCGTGGCCCATACTGGATATAATTCCAGCTATGTAAGGAGTCACAGTAGGGCTCCTGCAAGGCTCACCGAGGTATGTCAGAGGTTTGTTAATAGGTGCGAGAGGCCGCATGGATGCATTGACCGACCGGCAGTCCGAGATCCTCAAGCTGATCCGCGAGCTCACCGAGGTGTCCGGGTTTCCGCCGACGCGCGCCGAGATCGCCGAGCGCATGGGCTTTCGCTCGGTGAACGCGGCCGAGCAGCATTTGAGGGCGCTCGAGAAGAAGGGCGCGATCGAGATCGCCTCGGGAGCCTCGCGCGGCATCCGCGTGCGCGAGGGCCGGCCCGCGAGCCGCGTCGGCCGCCTGCTCGAGCTGCCGGTGATCGGACGGGTCGCCGCCGGCAGCCCGATGCTCGCGCAGGAGCACGTCCAGGAGCGCTACCAGGTCGATCCGAATCTCTTCACGCCGCGCGCCGACTATCTGCTTCGCGTGCGCGGCATGTCCATGCGCGACGCCGGGATCCTCGAGGGCGACCTGCTCGCCGTGCACCGCACGCAGGAGGCGCGCACCGGCCAGGTGGTGGTGGCGCGGCTCGCCGACGAGGTGACCGTGAAGCGCTTCCGGCGCCGCGGGCACGCGGTCCAGCTCCTCCCCGAGAACCCCGACTTCGAGGCGATCGAGGTGGATCTGCGAAGCGAGCCGCTGGTCATCGAAGGCATTGCGGTGGGCGTGATCCGCAACGGGCGCGCCCTGTAGTTTCGATCCGGTTTCGTTCAGGTTTGCCCGGACCTGGGGAAACCCCGGGCCTTTCGTGGTAAAAATGCTGCGATGCCAGACCGGCCGCTGAACCGCATCTGCTACGTCGAGGACGACGAGGACATCCAGCGCATCGTGCGCATGTCGCTCGAGCGCCTGGGCAAGATGACGGTGCACGTCGTAGGCGACCCGACCATGGCCCTCGACGCCATCGACAGCTTCAAGCCCGACCTGGTGATGCTCGACTGGATGATGCCGAAGCTCGACGGCCCGGCGCTTTTCAAGCAGATGCAGGCCCGGCCCGAGACCCGGGCGTTGCCGGTCGTCTTCATCACCGCCAAGGCCTCGCAGCGCGACCTCGACACGCTGATGAAGCTCGGCGCCGCCGCGACCATCTCCAAGCCCTTCTCGCCGAAGGATCTTCCCGAGCAGCTGCGCGAGATTTGGAAGAAGCTACCCTAGCTTCAAAAACTGCTTAGCTCGGCGGGCGGCGCGGCTGCGAGCGGGGCTGGGAACGCGGTTGTGAGCGCGGCTGGGTTTGGTCGGGCGACGCCTCGGCCCCGCTCAACTTGCGCTGGATGAAGCCCAGGACCTCGTCGGCGTTGCGAAAACGCGCGTCGCGGTCCTTCTCGAGCAGCTTGTCGAGCAGGCGCTGGTACTTCGAAAGCTCGTCCGGCAGCGCCGAGGGCGGGGTGTTGAGATGGTGCAGCGCCACCTCCACCGCGGAGTTGCCCTCGAAGAGGTGCCTGCCGGTCAGCATCTGGAAGAGCAGCACCCCGGCGCTGTAGATGTCGGTCCTCAGGTCGAGCGGCCTGCCCTGGACCTGCTCGGGGCTCATGTAGCGCGGCGTCCCCAGGATCTCGCCCTGCCCCGTCATGTCGGCCGCGTCGATGTGCTTGGCGATGCCGAAGTCCACCACCGCGAGGCTGCCGTCGGAGCGGAACATCAGGTTCTGCGGCTTGAGGTCGCGGTGCAGGATGCCTTTCTCGTGGATGTCGCCAAGCGCGGTCATCAGCTCGCGGAAAAGCCGCAGGCACTCGGCGGGGGCGAGCGCCTTGCCGCCGAGGCGCTTCATGAGGTCGCCGCCGTCGAAGAACTCCATCACCAGGTAGGCGTGCTCGCCCGAGGTGCCGTGGGTGACGACGCGCGCCACGTGGCGGCTTTGGATGCGCTCGACCAGCGAGTACTCCTCCATGAAGCGCGCGAGCGCCTTGCGGTCGGCGGTGACCTCGTTGCGCAGGATCTTCACGACCAGCGGCTCGTCGTCGCGGTCGCGCGAGGCGAGGTAAACGCGCGACATGCCGCCCTCGCCGATGAGGTGCAGCACCCGGATGCCGGGAATCTTGACCTGCGCCCCGATACTGTGTCCTTCGAGGCGCGCCGCGAGCTCGGGGGTGAGGGTTTTCTGCGCGGCGTCGCTGGTGAGGTCGCGCAGCGACGTGATCAGCCGCTCGCGGGTCAGCTCCTGCTTGCGCTGGTAGTCGTCGGCGCCCGCCTTCATCGCCCGCACGGCGATCACTTCGTTTCCGGCTCCGGTCAGGAACAGGATCTTTGGGCAATCGGCGCGGCGCTTGAACTGGGCGAGCCACTCGAGGCCGTCGCCGTCATCGCGCCCGAGCATGTAGTCGAGGACCAGGACGTCGTAGTTTCCGAGGGGGAACTCGGGTCCCGGAATCGCCTGCAGCTTGGGATCGTAGTGGTCGATGACCGCGTTCGCCCACTGGGAGGTTATGTAATGCGACAGCAGCGTCTGCAGGTCCTCGTCGTCGTCGATGATGAGGACGCGCATTGCTACAGCTTGACCGAGTACACCCCGACGGCCTCGGACTTGCCGCGCAGCGCGACCTCGCCGCGGGCCTGGGCGCGCCCGGGCGGCACCAGCGCCCGGATCGACTCGTAGAGCGTCGCCGCGACGAGCACCTCGTCGGCCTGCGCCATCTGCATCAGGCGCGCCGCCGTGTTCACCGTGTCGCCGATGATCGTGTAGCTCATGAAGTGCGGCGAGCCGATGTTGCCGATGATCGCCTCGCCGCGGCACAGGCCGATGCCGACGCCGGTGGCGACGCCGAAGCGCGCGCGCCATTCCGCGGATACCGGCGCGAAGCGCGACACCATGTCCGTCGCGGTGCGCCACGCGCGCGCAGCGGCGTCGGGCTGCGCGAAGGGGACGTTGAAGCCGACGAGCAGGCTGTCGCCCGCCATGTTGAAGATCGTGCCTTCGTGCTGGTAGGCCGCCTCGGTGAGCACCGAGAAGTACTCGTTCAGCATGTCGACCACGTTGTGCACGCCGATCGTCTCCGTGATGCGCGTGAAGCCGCGCAGGTCCGCGAACAGCACCACCACGTCGGCGCGTTCGGCGTCGGTCCGGAAGGGCGCGCCCCGGCCGGCCGCGCCGATGATGCGCTCGGTGAGCCGCGGCGATACGTATCGCCACAGCGCCTTGTGAAGCGCGTCCTTGCGCTCGACCTCGGCGTCGAGGCGCCGCGCCTCGAGCTCGCGCCGCGTCTCGTGCAGGCGGCGCAGCGTCTTCATCCGCGCCACCAGCTCCTCGGGGCGCACCGGCTTCGAGAGGAAATCGTCCGCCCCGGCCTCGATGCCCTGCAGCCGGCTTTCGCGGTCCTCGAGCGCGGTCACCAGCACCACCGGGATGAGCGCGGTCAGCGGGTCGGTCTTCAGCCGCCGGCAGATCTCGAAGCCGCACGCGCCAGGCAGGACCACGTCGAGCAGCACGAGGTCGGGCGGGGCGTCGGCCACCGAGGCGATCGCGGCGCCGCCGTCGCTCACCACCTCGGCGTGCATACCCTCGGCCTGGACCGTCGCGGCGAGCAGCGCCGCCATGTCGGGATCGTCGTCGACCACCAGCACGCGGAACGCCGCCTGCGGCGCCACATCCCGGCCGGTGGCGGCGAGATCACTCATAGGTGATGCGCAGGTTGGAGAGGTACTCGCTGTAGGCGCCGAGATGCTTCTCCAGGGCGGCCTTGTCGCCTGTCTTGGCGCCTTCCTCGATCAGCTTGCCAAGCGAAGTCACGTCGTCGAAGCCGTACGACACGCCCACGCCGCGCATGCGGTGCCCGATCTGGCGGATCTGTTCGAAGTCGGCGGCCGTCAGCGCCTGCCGCAGACTGTCGAGCTCCTTCTTGCGGTTGGCGAGGTAAGTCGGAATAAGGTCTTCGAGGTCCTTCGAAACCTTAACCGTGTGCGCATCCTGAGTCATGAACCCATTATATGGGCGGGGCTTTTGGCTGTGCGCCGGTGCCGGTCAGGCTTTGTCAGCCAGGGCCGCCCGCGCGCGCGGGAGGTGCGGATGGATCGTCAGCGCGGCGTAGAAGGCAAAGCGCGCCTCGAGCGGCGCGCCGGCGCCCAGGAGGATTTCGCCAAAATGCATCATGGCGGCGAAATGCCGGGGCTCGAGCTCGAGCGTGCGGCCGATGTCCTCCAGGCACTCCCGGTCGCGCCCGAGGAGGTAGTAGAGGGTCGCGCGCTTGTGCCAGGCCTCGGCGAAATCGGGCGCCCGGCGCAGGAGCTGGGTGAGGCGGGTTTCGGCGATGTCGTAGCGCCGCGCGGCGATGTCGCGGGTGGCGAGGTCGAGGACCCGGGCGGCCACGGCGTGCGGGTGGTCCATCCAGACGCTCCAGATCTGGTCTTCGGTCCTTTCTGCCTGGTCCTTGTGACAGGATTGGAGCTGCCGGAACAAGGCGTCGAGGAAAGGCAGGTCCCGCGCCGGCCTGCGGGAGCGGCGGCCTTCGATCAAACCGAGGATCTCGCCCTGGCTCGTCATCGCGGCCATCTTAGTGGAAGTCGCGCGAGGGCGCTGTGAGCGGTCCGAGGAGCACGCTGTAATCAAGCAGGCGGCGTGCCACCAAATGCACAACATCGCCGTCGCGCTCGATCACGCCTTGCACTGCGAGCAGGCGCGCGCCGAGCAGCTCGGCCTTCTGGCGCTCGCTCAGGCGCCGCCAGACCACCACGTTGACGTTGCCGGTCTCGTCCTCCAGCGTGACAAAAATCACTCCGCTCGCCGTATCCGGCCGCTGGCGGCAGGTGACCAGGCCCGCCGTGCGCGTCGCGCTGCCATGAGGCAGTGCATTTAGGCTTTTGGCAGGGACGACTCGCCGCTTTTCCAGGTGAGATCGAATGAGTGCGAGTGGATGGCGGCCGAGCGTGAGGCCGAGGCTCGCGTAGTCGGCGACGATGTCCTCGCCTTCGCCAGGGGCGGCGAGCCGCGGCGCTCGCTCGTTTCCAGGGGCATCGAGCGGCGCGCGCCGCGCCGCGCCCGCCGCCGCCCAGTGCGCGAGGCGGCGGTGCCCGGCAAGCGATTGCAGCGCGCCTGCCGAAGCGAGGCACTTCAGATCCTTCCGATTGAGTTTTAATTCGTGGACCGAGGCGTGAGGCTTGCCCTGGGAGAGGCGGCGCCCCTCGGCCTCGGACAATCCGCTCACCATGCGCAGCCCCAGGCGCAGCGCGCCCTCCTCGAGCGTGCAGTCCCAGTCGCTCGCGTTCACGTCGGGCGGCCGCACCTCGACGCCGTGGCGGCGCGCATCCTGCACGAGCTGGGCGGGCGCGTAGAAGCCCATCGGCTGGCTATTGAGCAGCGCCGCGCAGAACGCGGCCGGATGGTGCAGCTTCAGCCACGAGGAGACGTAGACGAGCAGCGCGAAGCTCGCCGAATGCGATTCCGGGAAGCCGTACTCGCCGAAGCCGAGGATCTGGCGGTAGATCGACTCGGCGAACCCGGCGCTGTAGCCGTTCTCGCGCATGCCGCGCTTGAGCTTCTCTTCGAACCGGTCGAGGCTGCCCGACCTCCTCCACGCGGCCATCGAGCGGCGCAGCTGGTCGGCCTCCCCCGGCGTGAACCCGGCCGCGACCATGGCGAGCTCCATCACCTGCTCCTGGAAGATCGGCACGCCCAGGGTACGTTCAAGAACTTTTTTGACCTGAGAACTTGGGTAAACCACGGCTTCCAGCCCGCGCCGGCGCCGCAGGTACGGGTGCACCATGCCGCCCTGGATCGGCCCCGGCCGCACGATCGCCACCTCGATCACCAGGTCGTAGTAGTTCTCGGGCTTCAGCCGCGGCAGCATGCCCATCTGCGCGCGCGACTCGATCTGGAACACGCCGATGGTGTCGGCCTTCTGGATCATCGCGTACACCGCCGGGTCTTCCGCAGGAACGTTTTGGATTTTCAAATCAATAAAATCGAGCGCCCTTCGGATTGCGGAAAGCATTCCCAGCGCGAGCACGTCGACCTTCAGGAGCCCCAGCGCCTCGAGGTCGTCCTTGTCCCACTGGATCACGGTGCGCTCGGGCATGGCGGCGTTCTCGATCGGGACCAGCTCGGCGAGCGGCCCGCGCGAGATCACGAAGCCGCCTACGTGCTGCGACAGATGGCGCGGGAACCCGACCAGCGCCGCGGCCACTTCGAGCACCGCGTTGCCGGGCGGGATTTTCGTGTCCCAGAAAGCGAATGCCTTGGCCATGCGGTCGACTTCCTCGGGAGAAACGCCGAGCGCCTTGCCCGCGTCGCGCACCGCGCTTCTGGGCCGGTAGCAGATCACCGTCGCGGCGAGCGCGGCGCGGCCGCGGCCGTATTTTTCGTACACGTACTGGATCACCTCCTCGCGCCGCTGATGCTCGAAGTCGACGTCGATGTCCGGCGGCTCGTTGCGCTCGCGCGAGACGAAGCGCTCGAACAGCATGTTCATGCGCGCCGGATCGACCTCGGTGATGCCGAGCGCATAGCACACCACCGAGTTCGCCGCCGAGCCGCGCCCCTGGCACAGGATGCCCTGCTCGCGCGCGAAGCGCACCACGTCGTGCACGGTGAGGAAGAAGGGCTCGTAGCCGAGCTCGGCCACCAGGCGAAGCTCGTGCTCCACGAGGTCGGCGACTTTCGGCGGCACGCCGGCGGGGAAGCGCCGGTGCAGCCCTTCCCCGGTCAGTTTCCTGAGCCAGCTCGCGGGCGTATGGCCTTCCGGAACGAGCTCGGACGGATACTCATATCTCAACTCATCTAGGCAGAAGCGGCAGCGCTCGGCAATGGCCACGCTCTCTGCGAGGAGCTCCGGCGGGTAAAGCCGGGCGAGGCGCATGCGCAGGCGCAGGTGGCGCTCGCCGTTCGGATAGAGCGCCTGGCCGCACTGCGCCACGGGCTTGCCGAGGCGCACCGCGGTGAGCACGTCCTGCAGGCGCCGGCGCGAGCGCAGGTGCATGTGGACGTCCCCGGCCGCGACCAGCGGCAGGCCGCTTTTCGCCGACAGTTCATTAAGGGATGAAAGCTTGGCGTGATCGTTCGGCCCGCAGTGGAGCTCGGCGGCGATCCAGGCATGTCCATGGAAGAAAGTGGCAAGCCACTCGGCGGTGTCGAAATCTTCGCCGGGAATCCAGAGCACGAGCGTGCCGGTGCCGGCGAGCGCTTCCACGTCGCCGCGCGAAAGCGAATACTTCCCCTTCCGGCTGCGGCGGCGGCCGAGCGTGATGAGCGAGGAGATCGCGCCGTATGCTTTTCTGTCCGTCGCGAGGAGGACGAGCCTCGCTTTTTCGAAAACGATTTCCGTGCCGAGGATCAGCTTGAGACCGTGCTCCTTCGCCGCCTGGTGCGCGCGCACCGCACCGGCGAGCGAACATTCGTCGGTGATCGCGAGCGCGTGGTAGCCGAGCGCCGCGGCGCGCTCGACGAGCTCTTCCGGATGGGAAGCGCCCCGCAGGAAGCTGAAGTTGGAAAGGCAGTGCAGCTCTGCGTATTCAGGCAAAGAGGCCATGCAGGAACCAGTGGGCTGAACTGAGGTCGCCTTCGCGATAGATCCAGGCGAGCTCTCCGTCGGGCAGGCGCGCGACGAAGTAATCGCGGCTCGCCTCGTCGCCGTCCCACCAACCCGACTCGATCCGTTCTGGGCCGGCGAGCGTGACGAAGCCCTCTTCTTTTATTTTTCTTGGTTCCAATAACCATAAAGGCCGTGGCCCCGGCTGACGGTATTCTCGCGGATCCCATTCGCCCGGCTCGACGCGCCGCCACGCGTGCTCGGGACGATGATCGGGGTGCGTGGCGAGGCCGCACACGGCGTCGTGCCCCAGGCGCGAGCGCAGGCGCTCGGCGAGGCGCGCCCAGTCCTCGGCCTCGGCGGCGGCATCGCCGAACATCCCGGCCGTAAATCCATCGAGTGGAACGAAGTCCGCCGCTTCGACGCGGATGGCCTCGACCGGCCTGACGATCTGAAGCGAGGATAATCTCTCCTGCAGGAGACGCGTGAAGCGTTCAGCGTCGCGCGCCGGCGACGCGAGACCGACGTCGACGCGGGCCACCGCTTCCTCGTCCAACAGGTCGTCCAGCAGGACCAGGGTGAAGCGCCGGACGCCCGCATGGCGCGCGGCAAGCAGGCCCTCGAGCTGCACCAGAAGCCGCCGCGCGGCGAAGGCGAGCCCTTCGGCGTGGACGACCGGCGCCGGCAGCTCGAGCCGCGCGCTGAAGCGCGGTGGCGGCTCGAAGAAGGCGCGCGGCTCGGGCAGCGCGCCGAGCGCGTAGTCGATCTCGTCGAGCAGCCGCCGACCGCAGCGCTGCGCGAGCCCTTCGCGCGGTAGACGCGAAAGGTCCCCTACGGTATGCATGCCGATGCTGCGAAGGAATTCTTGTGTCTCATCGCGACATACCACTTCGAGGCCGACGTCGTCGATGCGCTCGCAGCCCGCGCATGAGAGCCAGAGCGCCGCGCGCGGCGTCGCGGCGGTGGCGAGCGCGGCGTTGAAGCCCATCGTCTCGATTCCGGCGCGGATCCGGCTTTTCAGCGCTTCCAGGCCGCCGAAAAGGCGCAGGCTCCCCGCCACCTCCAGAAGCAGCGCCTGCGGCGGCTCGAGCGAAACCTTAGGCGTGAACTGGCACGCCCAGGCGCCGATCGCCTCGAACATGGCCGGCGGCAGGAGCGGGAAACGCAGTGCGACCCAGAGCATGGACCGGCCTTTTCACCGGAAGGACGAGCGGCGCGGCGGCCGGAGCGCCGCGGCGCTTGAGGATGCGAAGCGAAAGTGCATTCGTAGAAGGTTCCAGGAGCATGCGCAGCGCCGCGGGAGAAGCGTCGTGCGCCGCTTCGGGCGGGCGAAAGAGCGCCACCCAGGCGTGGCTCGTCTCGGCGGCCACCGCAAGGCGACGCAGCTCGTCGTAGCGCGCGCGCGGCAGCCAGACGACCAGGGCATGACAGGCCGCGGAGCGCAGCACCTGCTCCGCCACCCACAGTGCATCGCGGCGCCCGGGTGGGCGCACCACTACGAGCCGTGCGAGATCGACCCCGTCGGCGGCCAAGGCAGGCGCGTACGGAAGATGCGGCGGCGCGAGCCAGACGATGCGCTTGCCGGCCCACGAAAGCGCGGCGAGCGCCGGCAGCACGAGCTGCAGCTCGCCGATGCCGGCGCGCCGGACGAAAAGCTCGGTCAGCGCCCCGGCGGGCCAGCCGCCGCCGGGAAGCTCAAGGTCGAGCGCACCGAAGCCGGTGGGCACGGCGCATGCAATGGGAGACAGCCGTCCGCCGCGCCAGACTGGATGCTGCTCGAGAATGTGGTCCAGTGCCGCCATGGCTGTATCACTAGAACTAGAACTAGAACCGGAACTGTATTTATATACAGTATCAGCCACCCTGGCAAGCCTGCCGAACTCAAGTGGAGAACAAAAAGCTCATGCTTCGAGCCGCTTTTGCATGCCTTCTCGCCCTGTGCCCGTGCGCCGCGCTCGCGGGCGCACCCGTCCAGGTGTGGCTCGACCCGGGTTTCTTCTCCTATCACTTCAAGGAAGGCGACTATCGGCAGGACAACTACGGGCTCGGCGTCGGTGTATTCATCGCTCCGGAGCACGGATTTCTCGCCGGAACTTTCTTCAACAGCAACGACGAACGCAGCCGCTACGCTGCCTACCACTGGCGCCCGCTGGGCTCGAATCCGGCAGGCGTAAGCGTGCGCGCCGGCCTGGCGTTCGGCGTCATGGACGGCTACTCGAACACCCACAACGGCAACTGGTTTCCGGTCGTTCTGCCGGCGCTGAGCGCCGAATACGGCCGCCTCGGCGCCAATCTGGTCCTCGCGCCGCATCCCCGCAACGGCACCGCGCTCGCGCTGCAGCTCAGGCTTCGGGTCTGGTAGCGGGCACAACCCCCGCGCCGGGCGAGGTTCTTGCATTGCAGTAACCCGGATCCACTTCAACGTACGTGGATATAGGGGTCGGCTGTCGTGGTCCTCCGACAGAGGCTCCACCGTTTCGCCGCCGGATCGTGCGGCGCCATTTTCGGGTCGAAACAATCATGAAGAAAGTTCTCGTCACAGGCGGTGCCGGATTTCTTGGTTCGCACCTTTGCGATGCATTGCTGCAGGCGGGACACGACGTGCTGTGCGTGGACAACCTGTTTACCGGCAGCAAGAAGAACATCGCCCACCTCTTTGGCAAGCCGTTCTTCGAGTTCATGCGTCACGACGTCGGCATGCCGCTCTATGTCGAAGTGGACCAGATCTACAACTTCGCCTGTCCGGCCTCGCCGATCCACTATCAGTACGATCCGGTTCAGACCACCAAGACCAGCGTTCACGGCGCGATCAACATGCTCGGCCTCGCCAAGCGCACCAAGGCGCGCATCCTCCAGGCCTCGACTTCGGAGGTCTATGGCGACCCCGAAGTGCATCCGCAGACCGAGGACTACTGGGGAAAAGTCAATCCCATCGGCATCCGAGCCTGCTACGACGAGGGCAAGCGCTGCGCGGAGACCCTGTTCTTCGACTACCACCGCCAGCACGCGCTCGACATCAAGGTCGTGCGCATCTTCAATACCTACGGTCCGCGCATGCACCGCGAGGATGGCCGCGTGGTGTCGAATTTTGTCGTGCAGGCCCTGCGCGGCGACGACATCACGATCTTCGGCGACGGCAGCCAGACGCGGAGCTTCTGCTATGTCGACGACTTGATTCGCGGCTGCATCGCCATGATGGACACGCCGACAGGCTTTACCGGGCCGCTCAATCTGGGCAATCCGCTCGAATGCACCATGCTCGAGCTCGCGCGCAAGGTGCTCGATCTGACGGGCTCGCGCTCGCAGATCGTGTTCAGGCCCCTGCCCGCGGACGACCCGCGCCAGCGCCGGCCCGACATCCGCGTCGCTCGCGAGCGCCTGAGATGGACTCCAAAGGTGTCGCTCGAGCAGGGCCTGATCCGGACCATCCATTATTTCGATCAGCTACTGTGCGGCAGCACGGCGGCGGTCCGCATGGAGCGCGCGCGTCTGAATGCCGGCATGGCCCGCTGAGGCCGCAGCGCATGGCGAAGCGCGCAGTACTCGTCACCGGCGGCGCTGGATACATTGGCAGCCAAACCTGCAGGGTGCTCGCGCTCGCGGGGCGCCTCCCGGTCGCGCTGGACAACCTGGTCCACGGGCACAAAGCGGCCGTCCGCTGGGGACCCTTGGTCAAGGGTGACATTCGCGACCGCGCCCTCATTGAGGGCGCGATTCATGAGCACGGCATCGGCGCCGTGGTCCACTTCGCGGGGTACGCCTACGTGGGCGAGTCGATGCGCGACCCGGGCAAGTACTTCGGCAACAATGTGGCGGCAAGCCTCGCGCTTCTCGAGACGCTGCAGGGCTGCGGTGTCGGCAGTATCGTGTTTTCCTCGAGCTGCGCCACGTACGGTGTTCCCGAGTCGCTGCCGATCGGCAGCGGGCACGCGCAGCGGCCCATCAACCCTTACGGCGAATCGAAGCTGTTCGTCGAGCGTGCGCTGCATTGGTACGGCGTGGCGCACGGCCTGCGCTCGGTGGCGCTGCGTTACTTCAACGCGGCCGGCGCAGACCCCGATGGCGAAATCGGCGAGGACCACAACCCCGAAACGCACCTGATCCCGCTCGCCATCGGTGCGGCGCTCGGCAAGCGCCCGCCGTTGCAGATCTACGGTACCGGCTATCCAACCCCGGACGGCACCGCCGTGCGCGACTACGTGCATGTGACCGACCTTGCGGACGCGCACGTGCGTGCGCTGGACTATCTCGAGGCGGGAGGCGAGAGCACCGCGTTCAATCTTGGCACGGGCCGCGGCTACTCGGTGCGCGAAGTCGTCGCGGCGGTCGAACGGATCGCGGGGCGCGAGCTGCCGCGCCGCGAAGCCGCGCCGCGCGCGGGCGACCCGGCGATCCTCGTCGCCGAGGCAGGCCGCAGCCGCAAGCTGCTCGGCTGGGCCCCGCAGCATTCCGACCTCGACACGATCATCCGCACCGCATGGCGCTGGCACACACGATGAGCGCCGTGCCAAAGGCGAGCGTTGCGCCCATCTCCAGCGCCGCGAAGGCGACGATGCAGCGACCGCGCGTCGCCGGCAAGTTTCTGTACGCCGGGGCGGACAAGCTCTGGATCAAGGGCATCACCTACGGCACGTTCCGGCCCGACGCGCACGGATTCGACTACCCAGGCCCTGAGGTGGTTCGCCGGGACTTCGCCGCGATGGCGGCCGCGGGCATCAACGCCGTGCGCGTCTACACGCTGCCGCCGCGCTCGCTCCTCGACGAGGCGCAGCGCCACGGCCTGTACGTCATGGTGGGACTGCCGTGGGAGCAGCACATCGCTTTCCTCGACGTGCCGCGCCGCGCGGCCGAGATCGAGGCGCGCGTGAGCACCGCGGCCCGGCAGTGCGCCGGGCACCCGGCGCTCTTCGGCTACTCGATCGGCAACGAGATCCCCCCGAGCATCGTGCGCTGGCACGGGCGCCGGCGCATCGAGCGCTTCGTGCGCCGGCTCTACGAAGCCGTCAAGTCGCAGGATCCGGCGGCGCTGGTCACCTACGTCAACTTTCCGACCACCGAATACCTCCAACTGCCGTTTCTCGATTTCGCCTGCTTCAACGTCTACCTCGAGTCGCGCGAGCCGTTCGAAGCCTACCTCGCCCGGCTGCAGAATCTTGCCGGGGAGCGTCCCCTGGTCATGGCCGAGATCGGCCTCGATTCCCGCCGCCAGGGCGAGGGGGCACAGGCGCAAAGCATCGACTGGCAGGTCCGCACCGCGTTTGCAGAGGGCTGCGCGGGCGCGTTCGTCTTTGCCTGGACCGACGAATGGCACCGCGGCGGCTTCGAGGTCGAGGACTGGGATTTCGGGCTGACGACCCGGGAGCGCGATCCCAAGCCGGCGCTCGCAGCTCTCCGCGAAGCCTACTCGCAGGTACCCTTCCCCGAGGACGCGGCGTGGCCGCGCGTGAGCGTCGTGGTCTGCAGCTATAACGGCGCACGCACTCTGCGCGACACGCTCGAAGGGCTGGCGCGCCTGCACTACCCGAGCTTCGAGGTGATCGTGGTGAACGACGGCTCGACCGATGCCACGCCGGCGCTCGCCGCGCAGTACGACGTGCGGCTCATCAACACCGACAACCGCGGGCTTTCGAGCGCACGCAACACCGGCTGGCAGGCGGCAAGCGGCGAGATCGTCGCCTATATCGACGACGATGCCTATCCCGACCCGCACTGGCTGCACTACATCGCCTACCGCTTCATGACCGGCGACTGGGTCGGCGTGGGCGGGCCGAATATCGCGCCGCCCGGCGACGGCGCGATCGCGGAATGCGTTGCCAACGCGCCCGGCGGCCCGGTCCACGTGCTCGTTTCCGACCGCGAGGCCGAGCACATTCCCGGCTGCAACATGGCTTTCCGGCGCGAGGCGCTCGCCGCCGTCGGCGGGTTCGATCCCCGTTACCGCGCGGCCGGCGACGACGTGGACCTGTGCTGGCGGCTGCAGCAGCGCGGCGGCCGCATCGGCTTTCACGCGGGAGCCATGGACTGGCATCACCGCCGCAACTCGCTCGCCCTTTACTGGCGTCAGCAGCAAGGCTATGGCAAGGCGGAGGCGCTCCTCGAGCAGAAGTGGTATGAGCGCTACAGCCCCGCCGGCCATCTTGCGTGGAGCGGCCGCCTCTACGGTCGCGGCTTCGCGTCGCCGATTCCGCTCGGCCGGGCCCGCGTGTACGGCGGCGTCTGGGGATCGGCCGCGTACCAGGCGCTCTATCGACCGGCGCCGGTGACGCTGCTCGCGCTGCCGCTGATGCCGGAGTGGTTCCTGGTGATCGCGGCGCTGGCAACCCTCGCGGTGCTCAGCCTGTTCTGGCCGCCGCTGCGCATCTCGGTGCCGCTCGCCGTGCTTGCCGCGGCGGCGCCGCTCGTGCAAGCGGCACTGGCTGCAAGCCGCGCCGCGTACCCGGAGCCGGCGAAGTCGGCGCGCGAAAGGCTCAGGCGCTGGCTGCTCACTGCCGGCCTCCACGTCATGCAGCCGCTCGCCCGGCTGCTCGGGCGGATCCGGCACGGACTGACGCCGTGGCGGCAAAGAGGGGGCCCTTTCATGGTGCCGCGCCCCCTCGAGCGCGAAACCTGGAGCGAGAAATGGCATGCGTCCGAGGCGTGGCTGGGCGAGCTGGAGGCGCGCCTGCGCGGCGCGCATGCCGCCGTGCGCAGAGGCGGAGACTATGAGCGCTGGGACCTCGAGGCCCGGGTCGGCGCCCTCGGCGCCGCGCGCGTGCGGCTCGGCATCGAAGAGCACGACGCTGGCCGGCAGATGGCCCGCTGGCGGATGTGGCCCTACGCGTCGACGCCGGCGATGAGCGCGGCGGCGCTCCTGGCGGCGCTCGCGCTCGGTGCAGCGCTCGATCACGCCTGGCTCGCGGCGTTGCTGCTTGGAGCGGCTTCAGGCCTGCTCGCGTGGCGCGTGGCAGCCGACTGCGGCCGCGCGCTGGCGACGATCGAGCGGGCGCTAGGCGCGGGCGAGCGGGCATGAGCGCGCCCGCTGCGCGCAAATCGCTGGCGCTCGCGCGGAGGCTGCTCGCGCAAGCCCGGCCTTACTGGCCGCACCTTGCATGCATCCTGGTGCTGGATTTCGCCGCCGTGCCGCTCGCGCTGCTTGCGCCGGTGCCGCTCAAGATCGCGATCGACAGCGCGATCGGCGACCATCCGCTGCCCTCGCTGCTCGCTGCGATCGGGGCGCCGCCCGGCCCGCAGGCTGCGCTCCTGATCGCCGTGGCGCTCGTGCTCGGGATCGCCCTGCTCACCGAAGCGCAGAAGTTCCTCACCTGGATGCTGCAGGCCTATGCCGGCGAAAGGCTGGTGCTCGAGTTCCGCGCGGCGCTGTTCGGGCACGTGCAGCGCCTGTCGCTCGCCTATCACGACACGCGCGGCACCGCCGACTCGATCTACCGCGTCCAGTACGATGCGCCCGCCATCCAGTGGATCGCAGCCTACGGCGTTTCTCCGTTCCTCACGGCGGCGATGACGCTCATCGGGATGATCGTGGTCACGGCGCGGCTGGACGGCGCCCTCGCTCTGGTGGCGCTCGCGGTCGTGCCGGTCCTCGTGGTGCTGATCCGCGTGTTCAGCCGGCGGCTGCACGCCAAATGGCACCAGGCCAAGGAGCTCGGCAGCTCGGTCGCGTCGGTGCTCCAGGAGGTGCTCACCGGCCTGCGCGTGGTCAAGGCGTTCGCGCAGGAGCGCCGCGAGCAGCGCCGGTTCGTCGACCAGGCGTCGGAGGAAGTGCGCGCCAATGTCGAGCTGGTCCGGCTGCAAGGCGCGCTCTACACGCTCGTCGGCCTGACGCTGGGCGCCGGCATGGCCTGCGCGCTCTACCTGGGCGTGCTCCATGTGCAGCAGGGCAGGCTGACGCTGGGCGAGCTCACCATCGTGATGACTTACCTCGCGCAGCTCTATCGGCCGCTCGAGACGCTGAGCAAGAACCTTTCGCAATTGCAGCAGTCGGTCGCGGGCGCGGAGCGGGCGTTCGCGCTGCTCGACCAGCTTCCCGAGGTGGGCGACCGCGCCGACGCGCGGCCCCTCGGGAGGGCGCGAGGCGAGATCGAATTCCGCGAGGCCGGCTTCTCCTACGACGGCAGGCATCGTGTCCTGGAGAGTCTGAGCCTGCACGTGCGCGCCGGCGCGCGCGTCGGCATCGTCGGCCGCACCGGCGCCGGCAAGACCACGCTCGTCAACCTGGTGACGCGGTTCTACGATCCAACCTCCGGCGTGGTGCTCCTCGACGGCGAGGACCTGCGGCGCTGGCGGCTCGACGACCTGCGGCGGCAGTTCGCGATCGTGCTCCAGGAGCCGGTGCTGTTCTCGACCTCGATCGCGGAGAACATCGCGTACGGCCGTGCCGACGCGGATTCGGCCGCCATCGAGGCCGCCGCGCGCGCGGCCAACGCGCACGACTTCGTCGCCGCGCTGCCCGAAGGCTACGCCACCCAGGTCGGCGAGCGCGGCATGCGGCTGTCGGGAGGCGAGCGGCAGCGGATCGCGCTCGCGCGCGCTTTCCTGAAGGACGCGCCGGTCCTGATCCTCGACGAGCCGACGAGCTCGGTGGATATCCGGACCGAGCAGGAAATCATGCAAGCGTTCGAGCGGCTGATGCGCGGGCGCACCACCTTCATCGTCGCGCACCGGATGTCCACGCTCGAGCACTGCGACGCCATCTACGCCGTGGAGGGCGGCCGGGTTGCGCCGGCTTCGGCGATGGCCTCGGCGCGCCTGCTCGCCAACCAGGGACTCGGCTCGGGCAAGGCGGCCCTGCCACAATGAAAGCGATCGTGACGGGAATGGTCGCGACCTATCCGGTCGGCGGCGTCGCCTGGGACTACGGCCACTACGCGCTCGGGTTGGAGCGGCTGGGATTCGAGGTCTACTATCTCGAGGACACCGGCCTAGAGTCGTACCACCCCGAAACACGGGCATACGGCCCTGCCTACGACTACGGCCTCGCCTTCCTGCAGCGCAGCCTCGCCGAGTTGTCGCCCACCCTGGGCCGGCGCTGGCACGCGCGCACGCCTGAAGGCGCGGTGCACGGCCTGGCGCTCGACGATTTCCGGGATGTCGTTGCCGAAGCCGACGTGCTCCTCAACGTGTCGGGCAGCACGCTGATGCGCGACGACTATCTCCCGTGCCGCAACAAGGTCCTGATCGACACCGATCCGGGCCTGACGCAGCTGCGGAACTTTCCGCGCTGGGACGCGCGTCCAAACTGGATGGGGACGCACGGCTACCGCGCCCACGACCACTTTTTTACCTACGCCGAGCTGATCGGGACCGCGCAATGCACCTTGCCGACGCTGGGGCTCGCGTGGCAGCCGACGCGGCCGCCGGTGGTGCTGGAGCTCTGGCGGGCGAAGCCGCCGGGCGAGCGCTGGACCACCGTGATGAGCTGGCGCGCCCTCCCGGAGCCGATCGAGTACCGGGGTCGCCGCTACGGAGGAAAGGAGCTCGAGTTCGAAACGATCGAGGCCCTGCCCCGGCACACCGCGGCCGCGCTCCAAGTGGCCATCGGCGGGAATGCGCCGAGCGAGCGCTGGCGTGCGCTCGGCTGGTCGGTGATCGACTCCCAGTCGGTATCGGGGAGCCCGAACGACTATCGCTCGTATGTCGAGGGCTCGAGGGGGGAATTCAGCGTCGCCAAGAACACCTACGTCGCGACGCATTGCGGGTGGTTCAGCTGCCGCACGGCGTGCTATCTCGCCGCCGGCCGTCCCGCGGTGATCCAGGACACCGGATTCTCGCGCCTGTTCTCCTGCGGCGAAGGCGTGGTCGCATTCCCTGATCTCGCGGGCGCGGCCGCGGGCCTCGAACGGATCGAAGCCGACTATGCAAGTCACCAGCAGGCGGCGCGCGAGTTTGCCCAGGCGCATTTTTCCGCCGAGGCCGTGCTCGGCAGCCTCCTCGAGCGCATCGGCGTCGGATAAGCGTGGACATCAGGGAAATCACCGGCGCGTGGGACTACGCTTCGCTGCCTGCGAACGTGGAGCTGGGACCCGGATGCTTCATCGAGCGCAAGGAAAGCTTTCGCCGCTTCCGCAGTACCCGCGAGCCGGGCTTGCGCCTCGGCTCGAACGTGCGCGTCTATACCTGGTCGGCGTTCAGCGTCGAGCCTCAAGGCGAGATCGCAATCGGCGATGACTCGATCCTGGTCGGGCCCATCTTCATGTGCGCCGAGCGCATCAGCGTGGGCCGCCGGGTGGTGATCTCGTACCACGTCACCATCGCAGACTGCGATTTCCATCCGCTCGATCGGGCCGCGCGGCGCAAGGACGCGCTCGCCAACGCGCATGGCGGCGATGCGAGCCTGCGCCCGCCGCTTGTGTCGCGGCCTGTCGTCATCGAGGACGACGCGTGGATCGGCATCGGTGCGATCGTGCTGAAAGGCGTGCGCATCGGGCGCGGCGCGCGGGTCGCCGCAGGCGCCGTGGTGACGCGCGACGTCCCCGATGGCGCAACCGTCGCGGGCAACCCGGCCCGGCTTGCCCAGCCCGCAGAGGCGCCGTGACGACGGCGCCGCAGCAGGATTGGTTCGATCGCCCGTCGCCCGAAAACATCCGCATCGGCGCGGGGAGCTCGCTGCACAGCGCCTACGCGTTCCTGCACAGCCAGAGCCGGCGCCCGTGCGCATTGAGCGTCGGCTGCAATACCGGCATCTACGAGGGGAGCTTCTTCGAGCTGGGGCCTCTGGGTGAAGTCCGAATCGGCGACTATTGCAGCCTCGTAGGCGTCATCATCGCGACCAACGGCCTGGTCCTGATCGGCAGCTACGCTTTCCTCGCCCACGAGGTCGTGATCGCCGACCATTTCGCCGCGACCCCGTGGCGGCGCGGCGCGGAACCGATCGTTCCTCCGCCGCAGGGCGAGCTGTCCGTGGTTCTGGGCGACGATGTGTGGATCGGGGCCGGTGTAACGCTGCTGAGGGGCGCCCGGATCGGGGCGGGCGCCGTCGTCGGCGCGGGCACGGTGGTCGACTTCGAGGTGCCTGCGGGTGCCGTCGTGGCGGGCAACCCCGCCCGCATCGTCGCCTCGGCGCAGCGCAATGGCCCCGCCTAGCCCTCGGTGCTGACCTTCGGTATGAAGACCACGAAGACGTTGGCGACCACGATGGTCACGGCGAGGAAATAGAACGCGGAAATGAGCCCCAGCCGGTCGGCCACCAGGCCGGCGAGGAACGGGCCGGCTGCGGCGCCGAGCGCCTGCGCGCCGAACAGGACTCCGATGCTCGAGCCGCCCATGTTCTTCGGCGTCGTCTCCAGCAGCCAGGCCTGGATCACGGGGCGCAGCGCATAGAGAAAGAACCCGAGCACCGCGACCAGCGCGACGAACAGCAGCGAGCCCCCCGACAACGCCATCGCGAGAAGCACTACCGCCGTCGTCGCCATGCTTCCCATGACGATGCTGCGCCGGCCCATGCGGTCGGACAGGTGGCCCGCGACTGGCGCCGCGGCGAATCCCGCGACTTGGAGCATGAACATGCAGGCGCCGACAAGAAACAGCGAGTAGCCCATGTCGCGCGCCAGGTAGACCGGCAGGAACGTGAGTAGCGCGGACTGAGTCATCGAGCGGAAAGTCGAGCCCGTCGAGAGCAGGATCAGCGAGCGGTTGCGGAAGAGCTGGCGCAGGCCGTTCCAATACTGGGCGAGCGTCTGCGATTCGTGCGCGGTCTTCTTCGCCCCGAGGCGCATCGAGCCGAGGAACACGAACATGAGAGCCGCGACCACCAGGCCGGGCAGCACGTTCATCACCACCACCTCGCGCCACGTGAACACCGCGAGCGCGGCACCGATCACGAGCGGCGCCACCGCGTCGCCGACGTTGCCGCCCATGCCGTGAATCGACAGCACCAGGCCCTTGCGGTCGGGGTAGCGCTGCCCGAGCGTTGGAATGGCGGTCGGGTGCCAGATGCTGTTGCCGAACCCGACCAGCGCCACGCACGCGAGGAGCATGAGATAGCCATGCGTGAAGCCTATGAGGAGGTAAGGAAATCCGACCCAGAAGAGCGACACCGCCATCAGCAGACCTTTGCGGCCGACGGTGTCGACCACCACCCCGCCGGGGATGTTGGCGACGGCCGAGGCGATGTACTGGCAGGTGATGATGAGGCCGATCTGGCTGTAGGTGAGGCCGAGCTCGCTGCCGATGAGCGGAAGCAGCAGGTAGAACGTCGCCGGATACCAGTGCGTGAGGGCATGGCCGGTGGTGATCAGCCACAGCTCGCGCCAGGCGCCGGCCCCGGGTTTGGAATCGGTGAGAACCGCGCTCAAGCCGTCGCCTTCTCTTTCTTGGTTTTTGCCGTGAGAAAACTTTCAACCAGTTCTTCAGTAACGACAGTGTTGGGCACGTACTCGGGCGCGTTCTCCAGCTGCTCCAGGTCGTTCAGACCGCACGCCTTGTAGATCCGGTTCACCACCGAGATCAGCCGCA
>JBIOYV010000152.1:0-79021 GCA_044870335.1 Burkholderiales bacterium
GCATCACCAGCCTGACGTTTTTGTTCACCGACCTGAAGGGCTCCACCGAGCTGTACGAGCGCGTCGGCGACCTGGCTGCCTACGACCTGGTGAAGGCGCACTTCGGCGTGCTGCACCAGATCGTGGCCGCGGAGTCGGGGGCGGTGGTGAAGACCATCGGCGACGCGGTGATGGCGACCTTTCCGGCGCCCGAACGCGGGCTGAGCGCGGCGCTGCGCATGCGCGAGGCGATGCGCGCGCTGAACGCGGAGCGCGGACGCGAGGACCTGACGCTGAAGATCGGGGTGCACGAGGGGCCCTGCCTCGCGGTGTCGCTGAACGACCGGCTGGACTACTTCGGCCAGACGGTGAACATCGCCGCGCGCGTGCAGGGCCTGGCGGTGAGCCGGTCGATCTTCGCGACGCAGCCGGTGGTCGAGCACCCGGCGGCGGCGCGCATGCTGAGCGAAACGGGGCTCACGCCGCAGGCGCAGCAGTGTACGCTGCGCGGCATTTCCGACAACTTCAGGGTCTACGAGATACCGTGAGCGCCCGCAACCGCTGGCTGGTGCCGTTCCTCAACCTGGGGCACCTGCTCGACCATCTCGTCATGCTGGTCTTTCCGACGGTCGTGCTGGTCCTCGCGCCCGCCTGGAACATGGAGTACTCGGATACGCTGCCGCTCGCGCTGGGCGGCTTCATCGCCTTCGGCGCCTTCGCCATTCCGGCCGGCTGGCTCGCCGACCACTGGAGCCGCTACAGGATGATGGTGGTGTTCTTTTTCGGCATCGGCGGCTCGCTCTTCATCACCGGCTTCGCCACCGCGCCGTGGCAGATCGCCGCCGGCCTCACGCTGACCGGGATGTTCGCAGCGATCTACCATCCGGTCGGCATCGCGATGCTGGTGGCCGCGCCGAAGAACCTCGGCATGGCGCTCGGCTGGAACGGCCTGTGGGGCAACCTGGGCCTCGCTTTCGCCGCCATCGTCTCGGGCGCACTGATGGACCTGTGGGGCTGGCGCACCGCGTTCTTCATCCCCGGCCTCGTCGCGATCGCGACCGGCGCGGCGTTCCTGCTGCTCGTGCCCGACCCAGGCCCGGTCCTGAAGAAGTCGAAGACCATCGGCCTGCACCTCGACGCGCGCACCATGGCGCAGATCTTCGTCATCCTGCTCGTCGCCACCGCCTGCGGCGGGGTGATCTTCAACTCGACCACGGTGGCGATGCCGAAGATCTTCGACGAGCGCCTGCGCGCCCTCACGCAGACCAACGTCGGGATCGGCGCGCTGGTTGCCTTCGTCTATTCCGTGGCGGCGTTCGCGCAGGTGCTGATGGGCAAGCTGATGAGCCGCTTCGACATGAAGCACCTGATGATCGGCGTCGGCCTGGTGCAGATCCCGCTCCTCGCCGCCGCCGCGACGCTCGACGGCTGGCCGATGCTCGCCGTGGCGCTTCTCATGATGATGGCGATCTTCGGCCAGATCCCGCTGAACGACGGCATCGTGGGCAAGTACGTCGCCGACGAGTTCCGCGCGCGAGTGCTCTCCGTACGGTATGTAGTCTCGCTCGGCGTCGCTTCGGTCGCGGTGCCGATGATCGCGCTCCTGCATCGCACCGAGGGCGGGTTCCGCAACGTCTTCATGGTGCTCGCCGCGCTGGCGTGCGCGGTCTTCGTGTCGGCGCTTTTTTTCCCGTCGCGCCGCGCGCTGAGCCGCCAGGCCGTTCCCGCCTAGAGCATGCCGCTCCTCGAGGTGCGCGACGTCGCCGTACGCTTCGGCGGCATCGTGGCGCTCGACGGCGTCTCCTTCGAGGTCGCCGCCGGCAGCATCGTCGGCCTGATCGGCCCCAACGGCGCAGGCAAGACCACGCTGTTCAACTGCGTGTCGCGGCTCTATCCGTGCGACCGCGGCGAGATCGTGTTCGACGGACACTCGCTGCTTTCCGCAGCGCGCCATCGCATCGCCGCGCTGGGTATCGGGCGCACGTTCCAGAACGTGGCGCTGTTCGGCTCGATGACGGTGCTGGAGAACGTCATGCTCGGAGCCCACTGCCGCAGCGCGGGCGGTTTTTTCGCCAATGCGCTGCGCCTGCCGCGCGTGCGGCGCGAGGAAGCGGCCATCGCAGAAAAGGCAGATTCGATCCTGCAGCTTCTCGGCCTTGAGCGGGTCGCGGGGGTGCCGGTGATGCAGCTGCCGTTCGGCACCCGAAAGCGCGTCGAACTGGCGCGCGCGCTCGCCGCGGAACCCAAGCTCCTGCTGCTCGACGAGCCGGCGAGCGGGCTCAACCACGAAGAAGTCGGCGAGCTCGGCAGCCTGATCCGAGGCCTGCGCGAGCGCCTGCGGCTCACGGTGCTGCTGGTCGAGCACCACATGAGCCTGGTCATGAGCATCTCCGAGCGCGTGGTGGCGCTGAACTTCGGCAGGGTGATCGCGCAGGGCGCTCCGGCGCAGGTGCGCCGCCACCCCGAGCTGATGCGGGCCTATCTTGGCGCTGCTTGAAGCCCGCGCGCTGCACGCCGGCTACGGCCAGACGCGCGTGCTGCACGGCATGGACTTCGCTCTCGAAAAGGGCGCGATCACCGCGCTGCTCGGGGCGAACGGCGCGGGGAAAACCACGACGCTGCGGGCGCTTTGCGGCCTGGTGAAGACGCAGGGCGAGATCCGCTTTGCCGGCGAGCGCATCGACGGGCGCAAGACCGAGGACATCGTGCGCCTGGGCGTCGCGCACGTCCCCGACGGCCGGGGCACCTTCGCCCAGCTCACCACCGAGGAGAACCTCAGGCTGGGCGCCTATATCCGCAAGGACCGCGGCTCGATCGACGCGGATCTCCAGCGCATGTACGGCTACTTCCCGCGCCTCGCCGAGCGGCGCCGCCAGCAGGCCGGAACGCTCTCCGGCGGCGAGCAGCAGATGCTCGCCATCTCGCGCGCCTTGATGCTGTCGCCGAAACTCATGCTGCTCGACGAGCCCTCGTTCGGCCTCGCGCCGCTGCTGGTGGTCGAGCTGTTCGACATCCTGCGGCGCATCAACCAGCGCGAGCAGGTGACCATGTTCATCGTCGAGCAGAACGCGGCCATGGCACTCGAGCTCGCGAATTCGGCCTATCTGCTGGAAACGGGACGCGTCGTGCTTTCTGGAAATTCGGATGATATGAAACGCGATGACGCAGTGCGCCGCGCCTATCTCGGGCACTGATGGAAGCGCTCCTGCACCAGGTTCTGGCGGGACTTGCGACCGGCGGCATCTACGCGAGCCTGGCGCTCGCCCTGGTGATGATCTACCAGGCGACCCACCTGGTGAACTTCGCCCAGGGCGAGATGGCGATGTTCACCACGTACATCGCGTGGAGCCTCGTCAACGCCGGCGTGCCCTACTGGCTCGCCTTCGCCGCCACGGTGCTGCTTGCATTCCTGTTCGGTGTGCTGATCGAAAGGCTCGTCATCCGGCCGGTGGAAGACGCCCCCGTGCTCGCCGTGGTCGTGGTCTTCATCGCGCTGCTGCTCATTCTGAACAGCGTGACGGGCTGGATCTACACCTACACCATCAAGAGCTTCCCGAGCCCGTTTCCGAGAGAATCCGTGTTCGGAAAGTGGCTCTCGTCGCACGAGCTCGGCGCGATCGGCGTCACCCTGGTCGTGGTGCTTCTGCTCTACGGCTTCTTCCGCTTCACGCCGCTTGGCCTCGCCATGCGAGCGGCTGCACAGAATCCGGCATCCGCGCGCCTGGTCGGCATCCGCGTCGGCTGGATGCTCGCGCTCGGCTGGGGGCTCGCCGCAGCGGTCGGCGCGGTGGCAGGAATGATGGTGGCGCCGATCGTCTACCTCGACCCGAACATGATGGGCGGGATCCTGCTCTATGCGTTCGCCGCCGCCCTGGTCGGCGGCATCGACAATCCCTGGGGTGCGGTGTTCGGCGGCTTTCTCGTCGGCGTGCTGGAGAACGTGCTCGGCGCCTTCGTGATCGGCAACGAGCTCAAGCTCTCGGTCGCGCTGGCGATCATCGTCGGGGTGCTGCTGGTGCGGCCGTCCGGGTTCTTCGGCAGCGTGCACGTGACGCGCGTATGAGCTTTGCCCCCGGGAAAACGTGGTCCGGCGCTATTCTCGTCCTGGCTGTGCTGGGCTTGGCGGCGATTGCGTTGCCCTTCGTCGTCAGCAGCTACCGAACGTTCCAGTGCACGCTGGTGATGATCTACGCCATCGCGCTCCTCGGCCTCAACATCCTCACCGGCTACAGCGGCCAGATCTCGCTCGGCCACGGCGCCTTCTATGCGATGGGCGCGTACTGCACCGCGATCCTCATGGACAAGCTCGGCGTGCCGTACTGGGCGACGCTGCCGTTGGCCGGCGCCTTCTGCCTCGTGGTGGGGTTCCTGTTCGGGCTTCCGGCGCTGCGCCTGGAGGGGCTGTATCTCGCCCTCGCCACGTTCGCGCTCGGGGTGGCGATGCCGCAGCTCCTCAAGTACAAGGCGCTCGAAGGCTGGACCGGCGGGGTGCAGGGGATCGTCATCCTGAAGCCCGAGGCGCCCGCCTTTCTTGCCGATGCGGGCCTGCCGCTCAACCCGGACCAGTGGCTGTACTTTTTTACGCTTGTATCGACTGCAGTCATGTTTATCCTGGGCTGGAACCTCTTGCGCGGGCGCGTGGGGCGCGCCCTGATCGCGATCCGCGACCAGCACATCGCCGCCGAGGCGATGGGCGTCAACAACGCGCTCTACAAATCGGCTGCGTTCGGCGTGTCCGCCATGTACACCGGCGTCGCCGGCGCGCTGGGTGCCATCGCGGTGCAGTTCGTCGCCCCCGACAGCTTCACCATCTTCCTGTCGATCATGCTGCTGGTGGGGATCGTCATCGGCGGCCTTGCTTCGATCTCGGGGGCGCTCTACGGCGCGCTCTTCATCCAGTTTGTCCCCAACATCGCCGACGAAGTGTCCAAGGCCGCGCCCTGGGCGATCTTCGGCGTCTTCATGATCGTCTTTGTCTATCTGATGCCCACGGGCGTCGCCGGGGCGGCCCGACTGCTGCTCGCCCGCGCCGGCAAAAAGGCGCAGAATCCCCCGGCGTTTCCAAGAGAGGAGAGTCCATGATCCGCCTGTCCGTGGCAGTGCTTTCACTCGCCGTGGCTGCACCGGTCGCGTTCGCGCAGAAGAAGTACGATCCCGGCGCTTCCGACACCGAGATCCGCATCGGCAACACCAATCCTTACAGCGGCCCGGCCTCGGCCTACGGCACGATCGGCAAATCGATCGCCGCCTACTTCAGGATGGTGAACGAGCAGGGCGGCGTCAACGGCCGCAAGATCAGCTTCATCAGCTACGACGACGGCTACAGCCCGCCCAAGACCGTGGAGATGGTGCGCAAGCTCGTCGAGCAGGACCAGGTGCTGTTCGTGTTCCAGACCCTGGGCACGCCCTCCAACACCGCGATCCACAAGTATATGAACGCGAAGAGGGTGCCGCAGCTTCACGTGGCCACGGGCGCGACCAAGTGGAACGACCCGAAGAATTATCCCTGGACCATGGGCTGGCAGCCGAACTACCAGACCGAGGGCCAGGTCTACGCGCGCCACATCCTGCAGACCCGGCCCGACGCGAAGATCGGCATCCTGTACCAGAACGACGATTACGGTAAGGACTATGTCAAGGGCCTGAAGGACGGCCTGGGCGACAAGGCGAAGAGCATGATCGTCGCCGAGGTGTCCTACGAGGTGAGCGAGCCGACGGTCGACTCGCAGATCGTGCAGCTCCAGGCCTCGGGCGCCAACGTGTTCTTCAACGTGACTACGCCGAAGTTCGCCGCGCAGGCGATCCGCAAGGCCTACGACATCGGCTGGAAGCCGGTGCAGTACCTCAACAACGTCTCCATCTCGGTCGGCTCGGTGCTCACGCCCGCCGGGCTGGAGAAGTCGGCCGGCCTGATCACCACGGCCTATCACAAGGACGCGACCGATCAGCGCTGGGCCGACGACCCGGCGATGAAGCAGTGGCACGCCTTCATGAAGAAGTACTACCCGGAAGGCAACCTCACGGATTCGTTCAACGTCTACGGCTACTCGGTTGCGGCCACGGTGCACCAGGTGCTCAAGCAGGCGGGCAACGAGCTCACGCGCGAGAACATCATGCGCCAGGCCGCGAGCATGAAGGACTTCCGCGTCGACACACTGCTGCCGAAGATCACCATCACCACGTCGAAGGACGACTACGCTCCCATCGAGGCGGTGCAGCTGCAGCGGTTCAACGGCAAGCAGTGGGAGCTCTTCGGCGACGTGATGACCGGGGGTCATTGATCTCCATGCTCACGGTCGAGGCGATCCTGGAGCTGTTCGAGCTTCCGTTCAACGATCTCATCTACCGCGCGCACGAGGTGCACCGGGCGAACTTCGACCCGAACACGGTGCAGCTCTCGACGCTTCTCTCGATCAAGACCGGGGGCTGCCCCGAGGACTGCCAGTACTGCCCGCAGGCAAAGCGCTACCACACCGGCGTGGAAGACAAGCCGCCGATGTCGGTCGAGGACGTCGTCGCGGCGGCAAAGGCCGCGAGGACGAACGGCGCCACGCGCTTTTGCATGGGCGCGGCCTGGCGCGGGCCGAAGGAGCGCGACCTCAAGCAGGTGCTGCCGCTCGTGTCGGCCGTGCACGAGCTCGGGCTCGAAACCTGTGCCACGCTGGGGCTGCTGAAGGACGGCCAGGCGGAAGAGCTCAAGCGCGCCGGGCTGGACTACTACAACCACAACCTTGACACCGCGCCCGAGTTCTACGGCAGGATCATCACCACCCGCGACTACCAGGATCGTCTCGACACGCTCGAGCGGGTACGCAACGCGGGGCTGCGCGTATGCTGCGGCGGCATCGTCGGCATGGGCGAGAACCGGCGCCAGCGCGCCGGATTGATCGCTCAGCTCGCGAGCCTCGCGCCGCCGCCCGAATCGGTGCCGATCAACAACCTCGTGCAGGTCGAGGGCACGCCGCTCCACGGCACCGCGCCGCTCGATCCGTTCGAGTTCGTCCGCACGATCGCCGCGGCGCGCATTGCCATGCCGCGCAGCTACGTTCGCCTGTCAGCCGGGCGACACGAGCTCGGCGAGGGCATCCAGGCGCTGTGCTTCTTTGCCGGGGCCAACTCGATCTTCTACGGCGAAAAGCTCCTTACCACGGGAAACCCCGAGGCGGCCGCCGACCGGGGCTTGATGGCCCGCCTGGGCATCGCGCCTCAGGCATCGGTCATGGACACGTTCGCTCAGGAAACGTAGGCTTGTGTCTCACCGCTCGCCGGAGGACCCAATGGCGTTTCGTGTTGCTCTTGCCTTCCTCATGGTGGCCGCGGCTGCGGCCTGTTCCTCCACCTCCAGCTCACCGTACAGCTCGCCGCGCATGGGGCCGAGCGACGCGTACAGAGGTTCTTCGTACCGCGAGTCGTACGGCGTCTACACCGCGCCGGCGGCCTACGCGCCGCCGATGGACCAGAAGCGCAAGGTCGCCGAGCAGGACTGCTCCAGGCCGCTCAGCGACAACTTCGGCAACCTGCGCTGCAAGTAATCAGGCGAGCGCGGTTGGCTGGGGCGTAGTGCGCACCAGCCGTTCCTTCCCGGTGAACGCGAGGTAGTGCCGGCCGCTCGCGCGGCCGAGCATCGTGATGCCGACCTTCTGCGCGATGGCGTGCCCCATCTGGGTGAGCCCCGAGCGCGACACGAGGAAGGGGATGCGCATCTGCGCGCACTTGATCACCATCTCGGAGGTGAGGCGCCCGGTGGTGTAGAACACCTTGTCCGAGCCGTCGAGGCCGTCGAGCCACATGAAGCCGGCGATGGCGTCCACGGCGTTGTGCCGGCCGACGTCCTCCACGAACATCAGGATCTCGCCCGCTGTGCTGGCGAGCGCGCAGCCGTGCACCGCGCCGGCCTGCTTGTAGATCGTCTCGTGCTTGCGCACCTTCTCGAGCAGGACGAAGAGGTCGGCGTCGGCGAGCGTCACATCGTTTCGCAGCTTGACCGAGTCGATTTCCTCCATCAGGTCGCCGAACACCGTGCCCTGGCCGCAGCCCGTGGTGACGGTTCTTTTGCCCAACCGAGAACTCAAATCCTTGCGTTTTCGCGTGGTGACCACGGCCGATTCGGTCTCCCAGTCGACCTGGACCGCGGCGATCTCGTCGATCGAGTCGGCGAGGCGCTGGTTGCGCAGGTAACCGATGGCGAGCGCCTCGGGCGCGTGGCCGAGCGTCATCAGCGTGACGATCTCGCGCTTGTCGAGGTAGAGCGTGAGCGGATGCTCGCCGGCGACCGCGGTCGGCACCATCTCGCCGCGCTCGTTGTAGGCCTCGACTTCGAACGTGGCCGGCTTCGCCGCGTTGGTGAGTTTCGGTTTAGCCACCGATGTACGACATTTCCACTTTGGGCCGCTGTGCGGTTTCGGCGGTTCTTATTTCGGAATAGCGGTCGGTGCGGCCCTGCCACACCGCGGCGATTTCGTTGCGGATCTCGTCGTCGCTCGCCCCCGAGCGCACGAGCGATTTCAGGTCGTGGCCGGAGTGGCCGAAGAGGCAGGTGTAGAGGCTCCCCTCGGTCGAAAGGCGCATGCGGTTGCAGCTCGAGCAGAACGCCTGCGTTACCGAGGAGATGACGCCGATCTCGCCCGCGCCGTCGAGGTAGCGCCAGCGCTCGGCGACTTCTCCGGGGTAGCTGGCATCGATGGGCTCGAGCGGCCAGAGCTCGCTGATGCGTCGGACGACCTCGGCGGAAGGCACCACGTCGTCCATGCGCCAGCCGTTCGTCGAGCCGACGTCCATGTACTCGATGAAGCGGATGATGTGGCCGCTGCCGCGCCAGCGCCTCGCCATGGCGAGGATGTCGCCGTCGTTGGTTCCGCGCTTCACCACCATGTTGATCTTCACCGGAGCGAGCCCCGCGGCGGCCGCGGCCTCGATCCCCTCGATCACCTTGGCCACCGGGAAGTCGGCGTCGTTCATCGCGCGGAAGGTCGCGTCGTCGAGCGAGTCCAGGCTCACGGTGACGCGGTCGAGGCCGGCCTGCTTGAGCGCCGCGGCCTGCCTCGCGAGCAGCGACCCGTTGGTGGTCAGGGTGAGCTCCACCGGCACCTCGCCCAGCATCGCGACGAGGCGGTGAAGCTGCTTGCGCACCAGCGGCTCGCCGCCGGTGAGTCGGATTTTCTTTACGCCGAGCCCGGCGAAGATGCGGGCGAGACGCGCGATCTCCTCGAAGGAGAGGATGGCGCTGTGCGGCAGGAATTCGTGGCCGGCGTCGAACACCTCCCGCGGCATGCAGTAGACGCAGCGGAAATTGCAGCGGTCGGTGACCGAGATGCGCAGGTCGCGCAGCGGCCTGCCCAGCGTGTCCGCGAGCTGACCGCCGCGGAACGCGGGCGCCGGGGCGCGAATGGCCCCGCCGGCAACGATGGGAATGACCTTCGTCGGCATGGGTGTATATGCCGGAAGATCATACCGCAGCGTCGTTCGGGGTCCCGACTCAGTTTCCTATTACTTTCCCTGCTTCGGCTCGGTATCCGGCCCCTTGGGTCCCGCGCCATCGCCCTTTTGCTGGAAGTCGCGATGCTGCTCGGCGGCCTTGGGGTCGACCTGGCCCTGGACGGGGTTGGCGCCTTCCTTCTTTTCTTCCTGCGAGGCGCTCTGGCCGGTGCTCGCGGACGTTGGCGGGGTGTTGACCTGCGACTGCGGAGGTGCCTTATCCGCACTGGCAGCAGGCTTTGTCCGGTCGGAACTCTTGTTGCATCCGGCGGCCAATGCAAGCGCGGCGGCCAGAACGAGGATCTGCAAACGCATGCCGTTCTCTCCTTGATTTGAATGGCATGAAGCGAGTGCAAAGCGCATGCCGCCCCTGCCGGATGGCTTACACTGATGGATCGATGAGCAAGCCCCATGAGTAAGCCAATTGAGTAAGCCAATTGAGTAAGCCCAATTTCCCAGTGGCTGTCGTCATGCAGCGCCGGGCGGTGCAGAACCGCTGGATCGACTGCGTGTGGGAGCCCTCGGGCGTGCTCGCGAGCGACGAGCGCGGCGATCCGCGGCAGCTCCGCGACGAGCCGGGTCTCTCGCAGTGGCTGCATCCCGGGTTCACGCTGCAGCTTCATCGCGACGAGGCCGAGGGCTATTACCTCAATGTGTCGGGACCCGCGCCGAGCGTGTTCATCCTCTGGCGCATGGACGAGGACCGCGGCTTGCCCCTCGACGTCACGGTGAGCTCGGAGGAGGCCGGCCGCTGGCTCGACGGCGGCCACTCGGTCGACCGGGTCGGCATGCCGCCGGAGATCTTCGCCTGGGTCGGAGACTACGTGGAGAACAACTACCGGCCCGAGCCGAAGAAGCGCATCAAGCCGCGCTCGTTCAAGCATCCGAAGGACCGGGTGTGACCATGGCGGAAGAGAAAGAAAAGTTTCTGAGCCGCTGGTCGCGCCTCAAGAACGAGTCGAAGGACCTTCCTCAAAAAACTGAAGAGGCGCCGGCACCCATCCTGCCGCCGGTGGACAAGCTGACACCGGAGTCGGACTTCACCGGCTTCATGCATCCCAAAGTCGAGGACGCGCTGCGCCGCGTTGCGCTGAAGAAGCTGTTCAGCGATCCTCATTTCAACGTGCCCGACCCGTTCGAGGCGTATTCGGGCGACTGGACCGGCGGCGAGCCGATCTCGGAGGAGATGCTGGCGACGCTGAATCAGGCTCGCACGCTGCTCTTCGACAAGGAAGAAAAGAAGGAGCAGTCGAAGGACGAGTCGAAGGCCGACGACGGCGCTCCCGTTGCGGAACAGAAATCGGAATCGAAAGACGATGACGGCGGAAGCAAAGACGCTTAAGGTCTGCAGCTGCAATCGCACGGTCGCGATCGACGCGGCCGCGCTCGGCGCCGCATTGAAGACCGGCGCGCCGCTCTCGCTCCACCACCAGCTCTGCCGCAAGGACGCGGGCGCGTTCCAGGCCGCGCTCGGCCAGGCCGACGACGTGGTGGTCGGCTGCACGCAGGAGGCGCCGCTCTTCGGCGAGCTCGCGGCGGCTTCGAGCGCCGCTTCGACCACCAGGGTGCGCTTCGTCAACCTGCGCGAGCACGCGGGCTGGTCGCCCGAGGCAAGCGCGGCGACCCCGAAGATGGCGGCGCTCCTCGCCATGGCGGCGCTGCCCGATCCGCAGCCGGCCCCGGCGGTGCAGTTCAAATCAGATGGCGAGGTTCTCGTCATCGGTCCGGCCGAGGCGGCGCTCGACTGGGCGCAGCGGCTATCCGAGACGCTCTCTGTAAGCGTGCTCGTCAACGGAAATGGCGAGCTGCCGCTCGAGCGCGGGTTCCCGTTGTGGTCCGGGAAAGTGACGGCGCTGTCGGGCTGGCTCGGAGCGTTCGAGGTCGAGTGGCGCCAGGAAAACCCGATCGACCTCGAGGTCTGCACTCGCTGCAACGCATGCATCCGGGCCTGCCCCGAAGGCGCGATCGACTACGGCTACCAGGTCGATGCCGCGAAATGCAAGGCGCACCGCGACTGCGTCGCCGCCTGCGGCGAGATCGGCGCCATCGACTTTTCCCGAATTGAAAATCAGAGAAAGGAGCGGTTCGACCTGGTATTGGATCTTTCGCGCGAGCCGCTTCTGCGCACCCACGAGTTGCCGCAGGGCTATTTCGCCCCGGGCGACGATCCGCTCGAGCAGGCGCTCGCGGCCCAGAAGCTCACGGCGCTGGTCGGGGAATTCGAGAAGCCGCGCTTTTTCGCCTACAAGTCGAAGATCTGCGCGCACAGCCGCTCCGGACGCGAGGGCTGCAACCAGTGCCTCGACGTCTGCTCGAGCGGCGCGATCCGCGCCGACGGCGATCACGTACGGGTGGAGCCGCATCTCTGCGCCGGCTGCGGCGGCTGCGCCAGCGTGTGTCCCTCTGGCGCGATGTCCTATGCCTACCCGGCGGTGCCCGAGATGGGAATGCGCCTCAAGGCCGCGCTTTCCACCTACCGCGACGCGGGTGGGCGGGACGCGTGCCTGCTCTTCCACGACGCCCGCGAGGGGCGGGCACAGGTTCTAGATCTCGGCCGGAGAGGAAAGGGCCTTCCGGCGCGGGTCATTCCGGTCGAGTGCTTCCATGTCGCCTCCATCGGCATCGACCTGATGCTGGGCGCCCTCGCCTACGGGGCGAGCCAGGTCCTCGTCCTCGCGACCGAAAAGGTCGCCGAGGGCTACACGGCCGCGCTGCAGCGGCAGATGGGCTACGCCCAGACCATCTTGCATGGCCTGGGCTACGGCGGGACCCATTTCCGCCTCGTCACGGACCTGAATGATGTGTGGAGCGCGAAGCCGGCGAGCACCGTGGAGAGGGCCGCCAGCTTCAACCTGTCGCCGGACAAGCGCACCACGCTCGACTTCGCGCTCGAGCACCTGGCGAAGGACCGCAAGGTCCAGGAGATCAAGCTCGCCGCCGGCGCGCCGTTCGGCACGCTCGCGGTCAACAAGGCAGCGTGCACCCTGTGCAAGGCCTGCATCGGCGCTTGCCCCGAATCCGCGCTCCTCGATTCGCCCGAGACGCCGAGCCTGCGCTTCATCGAAAGGAACTGCGTGCAGTGCGGCCTGTGCGCGGACACCTGCCCCGAGGACGCGATCAGGCTGGTGCCGCGGCTGCTCCTCGGGCCGCAGGCGAAGGAGCCCGTGACCCTGAACGAGGCCCAGCCGTTCAACTGCGTGCGCTGCGGCAAGCCTTTCGGCACCCGGCAGATGGTCGAGAACATGCTCGGCAAGCTTTCGGGCCACTCGATGTTCGCCGGCAGCACCCGGCGCCTCCAGATGTGCGGCGACTGCCGGGTGGTGGACATGATGGACAACCGCAGCGAAGCGAGCATCTTCGACTACCCGAAACGGTGAGCGGCGCGCAGCCTCTTAACTTTGTCTTAAGTCTTCCGCCGGAAGAGGTGGCGCGGGCCAACATCTATGGCTTGCTCGCGCGCCTGTTCTACGGTCCACCCGATGCCCAGTTGCTCGAGACCCTGGCCGGCGCCTCGGGAATGGACGCAGAGGACGGCGAGATCGGGCCGGCGTGGGAGCGGCTGTGCCTTGCCGCAGGACAGACCGATAACGAATCGGTGCGCGACGAGTACGACACGGTGTTCGTCGGCACCGGCAAGGCGCCCGTCACACTGTATACATGCGCTTATTCCATCCGCTACGCGACCGAAGCGCCGCTCGCCGAGCTGCGCAGCGAGCTTTCGGCCTTGGGACTCGCGCGCCGGGAGGAGGCGAGCGAGCCTGAAGACCACATCGCGGCGCTTTGCGACGCCATGCGCCACCTCATCGCCGTGCAAAAGCGCGACCTCGCCGCGCAAAGCGCTTTCTTCAAGCGCTGGATCGGTGCCACCGCCGTTCCGTTGTGCGACGCAATAGAAGCGGAGCCGAGTCTCTCGTTCTACAAAGCGGTCGGGCGGTTCGCTAAAGCGTTCTTCGACATAGAGCAGAGCGCGTTCGAAATGCTCTAGAATCGGCCTGTATTCATATGCAGGCCGGTGCATAACTAAATTAAACGGAGGCTGCGCATGAGCGAGCGCGCGAAGCGTCTTTCACGCCGTAATTTCCTTCTTGCCGCGAGTGCTGGCGGCGTCGCAACCGCCGCGGCGATCGTGGCGAAGAATTCTTCCTCTCCGCAGCCGACCGACAAGAGCAAGCGTGCAACGCGCGGCTACCACGCGAGCGAGCACGTCAACAACTACTACCGCACCACCAAGGTTTAGGAGCGCCCATGCTGCTGACCCGCAAGGCATCCAGCGAAGCGGTTCCCCAGGCTCGCCTTTCGCGCGGCCTTCCCACGAGCAGGACCATGGACCGGCGCGCGTTCCTCAAGCGCTCCGGCGTCACGCTCGGCGCCGGCGCTGCATCTATCGCTGCGGCTTCGCAGCTGCCCTTCAGCATGATCGGCGAGGCGCAGGCCAAGGCCGAGGAGGGCAAGGTCGAGGTGAAGCGCACCGTGTGCACGCACTGCTCCGTGGGCTGCGCCATCGACGCGGTGGTCATGAACGGAGTGTGGGTCCGCCAGGAGCCGGTGTTCGACTCGCCGATCAACCTGGGCGCGCATTGCGCCAAGGGCGCCTCGGTGCGCGAGCACGGCATCACGCACGACTCGCACCGCCTGAAGTACCCGATGAAGCTCGAGGGCGGCAAGTGGAAGCGCCTCACCTGGGACCAGGCCTACGACGAGATCTCATCGAAGATGCTCGCGATCCGCAAGGAGAGCGGGCCCGATTCGCTCTTCATCGTCGGCTCCTCCAAGCACAACAACGAGCAGTCCGAGCTGCTGTGCAAGTGGGCCCGTCTCTGGGGCACCAACAATACCGACCACCAGGCGCGCATCTGCCATAGCACCACGGTCGCGGGCGTGGCCCAGACCTGGGGCTACGGCGCGATGACCAACTCGTACAACGACGAGCAGAACTCGAAGTCGATGATGTTCCTCGGCTCGAACGCCGCCGAGGCGCACCCGGTGTCGATGCTGCACACGCTGCACGCGAAGGAGAACGGCGCCAAGGTGATCGTGGTCGATCCGCGCTACACGCGCACCGCCGCCAAGGCTGATCTCTACGTGCGCCACCGCTCCGGCAGCGACGTCGCGTTCATCTTCGGCGTCCTGCACCACGTCTTCAAGAACGGCTGGGAAGACAAGAAGTACATCCATGACCGCGTCTACGGCATGGATGAGGTGAAGAAGGATGTGATGGCGAAGTGGACGCCGGACAAGGTGACCGACGTCACCGGCGTGCCCGAGGATCAGGTGTTCCAGGTCGCCAAGATCCTCGCCGAGAACCGGCCGGGCTTCATCATCTGGGCGATGGGGCAGACCCAGCACACCAACGCCAACGCGATCGTACGCGCGTCGAACATCCTGATGCTCGCGCTCGGTAACGTCGGCCGCTCGGGCGGCGGCTGCAACATCTATCGCGGCCACGACAACGTGCAGGGCGCCACCGACGTCGGTCCGAACCCCGACACGCTGCCGGGCTACTACCCGGTGGCGGTGCCCGGCTCCTGGACGCACTGGGCGCGCGTCTGGAACGTCGACCTCGAGTGGCTGAAGAAGCAGTACGCCTCCGAGGCGATGATGGCGAAGCCCGGGATGACGGTGTCGCGCTGGATCGACGGCGTGATGGAGAAGAATGAGGCCATCGACCAGGACCCGAACCTGCGCATGCTCTTCTTCTGGGGGCACGCGCCGAACTCGCAGACGCGCGGCTCCGAGATGATCGAGGCGATGAAGAAGCTCGATCTCATGGTGGTGCTCGATCCGTATCCGTCGGCCAGCGCGGCGATGTTCGCCAAGGTGCGCAAGGACGGCGCCTACCTCCTGCCGATCGCCACGCAGTTCGAGACCGACGGCTCGGCGACCTGCTCCAACCGCTCGCTGCAGTGGCGCGAGAAAGTCATCGATCCTCTGTTCGAGTCGCGCACCGACCACATGGTGATGTACCAGCTCGCGCAGAAGCTCGGCTTCGGCGACCAGTTCATCGGCAAGAAGGATGGCAAGCAGCTGCTGCGCCTGGTCAAGGGCAAGGGCGGCGAGGAGCCGTCGATGGAAGACGTGCTCAGGAACGAGATCAACGGTGGCTGCTGGACCATCGGCTACACCGGCCAGTCTCCCGAGCGGCTGCAGGCGCACATGAGGAACATGCACGTCTTCGACGTAAAGACGCTGCGCGCGCACGGCGGCAAGGATGCGAAGACCGGCTACGACCTGACTGGCGACTACTATGGTCTGCCGTGGCCCTGCTACGGCAAGGCCGAGATCAAGCATCCGGGCTCGCCGAACCTGTACGACCCCTCCAAGCACGTCATGGACGGCGGCGGCTGCTTCCGGGCGCTTTTCGGCATCGAGCGCGACGGCGTGAACCTGCTCGCCGAGGACGGCTCGTATCCGAAGGGCGGCGCGATCACCACGGGTTACCCGCAGTTCGACCATGTGCTGCTGAAGAAGCTGGGCTGGTGGGACGAGCTCAGCGACGCCGAGAAGAAGGAAGCCGAGGGCAAAACCTGGGCCAACGACATCTCCGGCGGCATCCAGCGCGTGGCGCTGAAGCACGGCTGCATGCCCTTCGGCAACGCCAAGGCGCGCGCCGTGGTGTGGAACTTCCCCGACGCCATCCCGCAGCACCGCGAGGCGCTCTTCAGCCCGCGTCCGGACCTGGTCGAGAAGTACCCGACCCACGACGACGTGAAGGTGTTCTGGCGGCTGCCGACCCTCTTCAAGTCGGTGCAGCAGCAGGCGGTAAAGGAAAACGTGGCGAAGAACTTCCCGCTGATCCTGACCAGCGGCCGCCTGGTCGAGTACGAGGGCGGCGGCGAGGAGACGCGCTCCAACCCCTGGCTCGCCGAGCTGCAGCAGGAGAACTTCGTCGAGATCAACCCGAAGGCGGCCGCCGACCGAGGCGTCCGCAACGGCGAATTCGTCTGGGTCAGCACCCCGGGCAAGAACCCCGGCGGCGGCAACGTGCGCATCAAGGTAAAGGCGATGGTCACCGAGCGCGTCGGTCCCGACACCTGCTTCATCCCGTTCCACTTCTCGGGCTGGTGGCAGGGCGAGGACATGCTGCCCTACTACCCGGAAGGGGCCGCGCCGATCGTGCGCGGCGAGGCGGTCAACACCGCCACGACCTACGGCTACGACCGGGTCACGATGATGCAAGAATCCAAGACGACGCTGTGCCAGGTCGCAAAGGCATAAGGGGATAGCCATGGCGAGAATGAAATTTCTGTGTGACGCCGAGCGCTGCATCGAGTGCAACGGCTGCGTAACCGCGTGCAAGAACGAGAACGAGGTGCCCTGGGGCGTGAACCGCCGCCGCGTCGTCACCATCAACGACGGCGTGGTCGGGGCCGAGAAGTCGATCTCGGTCGCTTGCATGCACTGCTCCGACGCGCCGTGCATGGCGGTCTGCCCGGTCGACTGCTTCTACAAGACCGACGACGGCGTGGTGCTGCACGACAAGGACCTGTGCATCGGCTGCGGCTACTGCTTCTACGCCTGCCCGTTCGGCGCGCCGCAGTTCCCGCAGGCGGGCGCTTTCGGCCTGCGCGGCAAGATGGACAAGTGCACGTTCTGCGCCGGCGGGCCCGAGCCCGACCGCAGCGAGGCCGAGTTCCAGAAGTACGGCCGCAACCGCCTCTCCGAGGGCAAGCTTCCCGCCTGCGCGGAGATGTGCTCCACCAAGGCGCTGCTCGGCGGCGACGGTGACGTGATCGCCGACATCTACCGCGAGCGCGTGCTGCGCCGGGGCAAGGGCTCCGAAGTCTGGGGCTGGGGCACCGCGTACGGGCCGGGCGCTCCCGGCGCCAAGCCGCCCGCCCAGATGCCGGCGCAACCGGCGACGAAGTCATGAGGCTCGTCCTCACGGTAGCGGCCGCCGCGCTTCTTGCCGTGGGCGTAAGCGCCTGCGGCGAGAAATCGCAGGTCGTCGTCTACAAGCAGGGCAAGTACCAGGGCAAACCCGATGGTCGGCCTTGGGACAACGAATCGCCGATGGCCGAATTGCGCGGCGGCAAGTGGAACAAGGGGGATCGCACGAGCTGGGAAGAACAGATCAAGAACCGGCAGCTCGCCCAGCACGAGCACAAACGGATCTATCAGTAGTAGGTCCGTTTTAGAAAAAGCATAGGAGGGCTGATGTCAAATTTTTCCGGGCTCTGCCTGGGGGTAGCGCTGTCACTCTCTGCGAGCGTCGTGCTTGCACAGCAACCGTCCGCGCCGCCGCCTTCGGAGGCCCAACAGCAGCAGCAGCGCCAGATCACGCAGCCGGGCAACAATGCGCCGGTGTGGCGCGACGTGCGCAGCGGCGAGGAGCACTACACCAGCATCAAGGGGCGGGAAACCGGCGTGCTGATCCAGTCCGCGGGGGAAACCTGGCGTCAGATCCGCAACGGCCCGGTGACGTTCTACGGCGGCCTGCTGGTGGTGCTGATCGTGGCCGCGATCCTCGGCTTCTACACGATCTTCGGGGCGGTCAAGCTGCATGGCAAGCCGACCGGGCGCCTGATCCAGCGCTTCACCAGGCTCGACCAGGTGGTGCACTGGTCGGTCGCGATCAGCTTCTGCATCCTCGGCCTAGGGGGCCTGATCATGCTCTTCGGCAAGCACGTGCTGCTGCCGGTGATCGGCTATACCCTCTTCGGCTGGCTCACCGCGCTTTCCAAGAACCTGCACAACTTCGTCGCGCCGATCTTCATCGTTTCGATCGCGGCCATGATCGTGCTGTATGTGCGTCACAACCTGCCCAGGGCCTATGATCTCAAGTTCCTGCTGGGTGCCTTTGTCGTGATGGCGAGGGGCAAGCACATCCCCTCGGGCAAGTTCAACGGCGGAGAGAAGGTCTGGTTCTGGGGCGGCGTGGTGGTGCTGAGCATCATCGTCAGCTGGAGCGGCCTGGTGCTGCTCTTCCCCAATTTCGACCAGACCCGCGCCGTGATGCAGGAAGCGTGGATCTGGCATGCGTGCGCGGGGCTCCTCTACATCTCGATCTCGTTCGGCCACATTTACCTCGGCACGATCGGCCTGGAAGGCTCCTACCAGGCGATGCGCACAGGCTACGTCGACGAGACCTGGGCGAAGGAGCACCACGAGTACTGGTACGACGAAATGAAAGCGTCGGCCCGCCAGCCCGCAGGCGGTGGCGCCCTTCCGGCCGGAGCCCCCCACATGAAGGAGAAGCCATGAAAGCCATCCTGAGCGCGCTTGCCGCCGGACTGCTGATCGGAGCCATGGTCGCTTCCCACGCGAAGTTGCCGCCGCCGCCGCCGAAGAGCGACGCCGAGAAGGCGGCCGAGGCCGAGAAAGCGGCGGCCTCCAAAGCAAAGGACGCCGCGGATCTCGCCAAGGCGCAGGACAAGGCGGTCGCCAATTACAAGAAGAACGCTGCCTCGATGGACCGCAAGAAGTAGCGAATTCAGGAGGAGAGGAGCGCGAGAAGGGCACCTCCGGGTGCCCTTCTTTTTCGCCCGGAGAGTAGGATGAGTCATCCGGGGAGGGGGCGACGCGTGGCGGGGCGCACAAGCTTCGAATTCGAGCTGGGGACGGCGCCCAAGCGGCCGCGGCCCGACGATGAAAGCTCGATGCGCATCCTGGTGCTGGGTGATTTCAGCGCCGGTGCGCAGCGCAGCGGCCTCGCAGGGCGCGAGCCCGCCGCGATCGACGTCGACAATTTCGATCGCGTGATGGCTCGAATCGCGCCCCGCCTGCTGCTGGGACGAGACCAGCGCGTAGCGCTCGAATTCGCGACGCTCGACGACTTCCATCCGGACACGCTCTATCGCCTTGCGCTGTTCGAGGGATTCCGCGAGGCGCGCAGCCGGGCGCAGGACAGCGCGACTTTCGCCGGCGCGGCGGTACGGGACGCGGAGACATTTGCGCGCCTGGTCGGAGGCGCGCCGCCGACCACGCCGCAACGCCCGCGCGATGGCAGCGTCGAGGGGCGGGTGCATGCGCTCATCCGCGAGGCCGTAGCGCCGCACATCGTTCCCGACGCGCCACCTCACCAGGCGCTCTACGTCGCTGCGGTCGACGCAGCGATCGGCGCGCAGATGCGCGCCATCCTGCAGGAGCCGCGGTTCAAGGCGCTGGAGGCCCTGTGGCGCGGCCTCTACTGGCTCGCCGCCAACCTCGAGACCGACGAACAATTGAAGCTTTGCATGCTCGACGCGAGCCGGGCGGAGCTGCTCGCAGGCCCCGAAGCAGCGCAAGCCGTCATCAAGTCCTCGGGGCCCTGGTCGCTCATCGTCGGCCAGTACTCGTTCGGCCCTGCGGGCGAGGACCTGGAACTCCTCGCCCATCTCGGCGCGGTGGCGTCGCATGCCGGGGCGCCCTTTCTCGCCGCGGCAGAGGCCGAGCTGGTCGGCTGCGGCTCGATCGCCGCCACCCCGGATCCGCGCGACTGGACGCCGCCGGCCGCAGACGCAGCCGAGCGCTGGAGCGCTCTGCGCAAGAGCGCGGTGGCGCCCTGGATCGGCCTTACGCTGCCGCGCATGCTGCTGCGCCTGCCGTACGGCAAGTCGAGCGATCCGGTCGAATCGTTCCCGTTCGAGGAGCTCGCGCCGCAGCGCGAGCACGGATCCTATCTCTGGGGTAACGGCGCACTCGCGTGCGCCCTGCTGATGGGCCGGGCCTTCGCGTCCCGCGGCTGGGAGATGGAGCCAGGAGACGAGCTGGAAGTGGAGGATCTGCCGGCGCACGTCTATGACGACGGGGACGGGAAGCGCCTGCAACCCTGTACCGAAGCGGCCCTGGTCGATCGTGCCGCCGAGGCGATCCTGAGCGCCGGCCTGATGCCGCTCCTCAGCCGCCACGGACGCAACGCGATGCGTCTGATGCGCTTCCAGTCGATCGCGTCCCCCGCGCAGGCGCTGAGCGGACCCTGGAGCTGAGGCGCAATGGTCGCTTCCGACATCAAGGCTTGCCTGTTCGACGTGTTCGGCACCGTGGTCGACTGGCGCACCAGCGTCACCCGCGACCTGCAGGAGTTCGCGCGGCGCAAGGGCATCGACGGCGTCGACTGGCTCGAGTTCGCGCTCGAGTGGCGCAAGCTCTACCAGCCCTCGATGGACGAGGTGCGCTCGGGGCGGCGAGCGTTCACCATCCTCGACGTGCTCCACCGCGAGAGCCTCGTGACGCTGGTCGAGCGCTATCGCATCGCGGGACTGTCGCAGGCGGACATCGACCACATGAGCCGCGCGTGGCACCGCCTCGATCCCTGGCCCGACGTGCGCGAGGGTCTCGGGCGGCTGAAGCGCGCGCACATCATCGCGCCGTGCTCCAACGGCAACATCGCGCTCATGGTGAACATGGCGAAGCGCGCCGGGCTGCCGTGGGATTGCATCCTCGGCGCCGAGACCGCGCGCGCTTACAAGCCCATGCCCGAGGCCTATCTCGCCTCGTGCCGGCAGCTCGGACTGGCGCCGCCGACGGTGATGATGGTCGCTGCGCACAACGGCGATCTCAAGGCGGCCAGGGCGCAGGGCCTCGCCACCGCGTTCGTCGCCCGGCCGCTGGAGCACGGCCCCGGGCAGACGACGAACCTCACGCCCGACTGGAGCTGCGTCGACGTCGCGGCAGCCGACTTCGTCGAGCTCGCCGATAGGCTCGGCTAGACGCCTTAGCGGCTCGGCTAGGCGCCCTCGACCAGCACCAGCTTGCCGCGCGAGGCGCGCTGGCGCAGCGCGATGAGCGGCGCGTATTCGGGCGAGCGGTACCACTTCTGCGCCTGCTCCATCGACGGGAATTCCAGCAGCACCAGGCGTTTGGGCGACCATCCGCCCTCGAGCGGCTGCACGCTTCCGCCGCGCACCACGAACCTGCCGGCGTATTTCTGCACCGTCGCCGCGACCTGCTTGCGGTAGTCCTCGTAGAGCGCCGCGTCGGTCACCTCGATCTCGCCGATCACGTAGGCGCTCATCTCAGATTTCTTCCGGGACCATGTTGATCGCTCCGCACGGGCACTCGGCGGCGCACAGGCCGCAGCCCTTGCAGTAATCATAGTTGAAATCGAAGCGCTTGCCCGGGCCGAGCTTGATCACGGCGTTGTCGGGGCACACGCCGTAGCAGTTGTCGCACTCGAAGCAGTTGCCGCAGGAGAGGCAACGCCGCGCCTCGAAGAGGGCGTTGGACTCGTCGAGGCCGCCCTGCACTTCGTCGAAGCTCGACTGGCGGCGGATCGCGTCGAGCGTCGGGCTCACCGTCTTCGGAGCGTCGGAGTAGTACCAGGTGTTGAGCTTGTCGAACGTCGCCGCCTCGTGGGCCCGGGGCTTGGAATAAGTCGCGCCTCTCAGCCACGCATCGATGTGGCGCGCGGCCTTCTTGCCGTGCCCGAGCGCGACGGTGACGGTGCGCTCCGAGGGCACCATGTCGCCGCCGGCGAAGATGCCGGGGTGCCCGGTCATCATGTTGGCGCCCACGCGCACCATGCCGTCGCTCTTTTCGATGCCCGGCACGTTGTCGAGGAGGGAGAGATCGACGTCCTGCCCGAGCGCGAGCACCACCGAGTCGGCTGCCAGCGTCTCGAGCTCGCCCGTGGGCTGCGGCAAGCCCTTGTCGTCGAGCCTCATCTTCTCGACCGTGATCGACGCGTCACCGGCATGCTTGATCGTGGAGAGCCACTTGACCAGCACGCCTTCCTGCAGCGCTTCCTCCAGCTCGAAGTCGTGCGCGGGCATCCTCTCGCGCGTGCGCCGATAGACGATGATGGCCTCCTCGGCGCCGAGGCGCTTGGCGGTGCGCGCGACGTCGAGGGCGGTGTTGCCGCCGCCGTACACCACCACGCGCCGCCCGAGCATCGGCTTCCCCTCGCCCTCCATCGAGCGCAGCACGGAGACCGCGTCCAGGATGCGGGCGGAACTGCCCGCCGGAATGTAGGCGCGCTTGCCGATATGCGCACCCACGGCGAGGAACGCGGCGTCGAAGCCCTTCATCGACTCGGCGATGTTGCTGACCTTGGTATTCAATTCAATTGAAACTCCGACAGCAGCGATGCGCGCAACTTCGGCGTCAAGGACGTCCCTCGGCAGGCGGTATTTCGGGATGCCGAACCGCATCATCCCCCCGGGGTAGGGCCCCGCGTCCCGGACCACCACGCCGTGCCCGGCGCGCGCCAGGTGGTACGCCGCCGACAGCCCCGACGGTCCGGCGCCGATCACCAGCACCCGGTTGCCGGTCTGCCGGCTTGGACGGTCGAACTGCCAGCCGCGTCTGAGCGCCTCGTCGCCGAGGAAGCGCTCGACCGAGTTGATCCCCACGGCGGCATCGAGCGCCGTGCGATTGCACGCGGCCTCGCAGGGGTGATAGCAGACCCGGCCCATTACCGCGGGCAACGGATTGTCCTGCGTAAGCATGCGCCACGCGGCCTCGTAGTCCCCGGACTCCGCGTGCGCGAGCCAGCCTTGAATGTTTTCACCTGCGGGGCAGGCGTGGTTGCACGGCGGCAGGCGATCGACGTAACCCGGCCGCATCGTACGCCACGTGCCGGTGTGGTTGGCGAGGCTCGAGCCCGGATCGAGCGTGATGGCGAAAGGCTTACGCATCCAGCAACCCGTATTTTCGGATGTTGCGATCGGCCGTCTCCTGGATGCGCGCGATGGCCTCGCTGTTCACCGCGGGCGCGAAAAGGTGCGCGAAGCGCCGCTGCGGCTTCAGGTACTCCTCGACCGGCAACTGCTTGCGGATTTTCGCCACGTTCACGACCTCGCCGTGCTCGGCCTCGAACACCGGGAACAGGCCCGTTTCCTTGGCAAGGCGCGCGATGCGCACCGACTGGTCGGCGGGATGTCCCCAGCCGAGCGGACAGGACACGAAGATGTGCAGGTAGCGCGCGCCGCGGAACTCCATCGCGCGCCGCACCTTCGCCTCGAGGTCGCGCAAGTGCGCAATCGTCGCCGTGGCCACGTAGGGAATCCCGTGCGCCATGGCGATCACCGGAAGGTTCTTGCCCTGGTTGAAGGCGTTGCCTTGCGTGGTGGTCGCGGTGCGCGCGGCCGCCGGGGTGGCCGAGGACCGTTGCACGCCAGTGTTCATGTAGGCCTCGTTGTCGTAGCAGATGTAGAGCACGTCGTCGTTGCGCTCGAACATCCCGGAGAGGCAGCCGAAGCCGATGTCGGTGGTGCCGCCGTCGCCGCCCTGCGCGATGACACGCACATCGCCGCGATTCTTCGCCTTGAGTGCGGCGGCAATTCCTGTGGCCACTGCTGCGGCATTGCCGAAGAGCGAGTGGATCCACGGGATCTGCCACGATGTCTCGGGGTACGGGGTCGAGAACACCTCGAGGCAGCCGGTGGCGTTGGCGGCGACGAGCTGCCGGTTGGTAGCCTCCATCGCCGCGTCGATTGCGTAGCGCGCGCCGAGCGCTTCGCCGCATCCCTGGCAGGCGCGGTGGCCCGAGTTGAGCGAGTTGGTGCGGCGCATGTTGGCCTGCACGGCGCGCGTCTCGGGCGGCAGCAGCCGGTTGCCGACGGTAAACGTGCCGGTCTGGTAGTACTTAACGGGTTGGAAGGCCATGCTTTTCCCGCAGGATGTTTTCCGCGCGCGGCCCGCTGCGGCGCACTTCGCTTTCGCGGCAGAGCACGCGGTCGACCGCTGCGCGGTCCAGGTCGAGGAAGGTGGTGGGCTCGAGGCTCTCGGAGGAGAAGACTTTCTCGAGCGCGGCTTTGGTGATCGGGCGGCCGCCCAGGCCGGCGATCACGGTATGGACGGGGACTGCGCGCTCGAGCGCGCTGCGCACGTTGGTGGAGACGATGCCGCCGATGCCGACGGCAAGGCTCTTCTCCAGCACGATGACACGCTTTGCTGGGGCGAGCGCCTGCTGCACGGCGGCGAGCGGCCAGGGCCGGAAACAGGCGATGCCGAGAGCGCCGATGCGTGCGCCGCGGCTGCGCATCTCGTCCACCGTGTCCTTCACTGTGCCGAGCACCGAGCCGAGCGCCACGACGATAGTGTCGGCGTCCTCGGTGCGGTAGGGGTGGACGAGGCCGCCGGCGTCGCGCCCGAACGCGCGCCGGAATTCGTCGGCCCAGCCGGGAATCAGCTCGAGCGCCTGCATCTGCTTGGCGTGCGCGAGATAGCGCACCTCGGTGAAGGCTTCGGGGCCGACCATCGCCCCAATGGAGATCGGCTCGTTCGGGTCGAGAATTTGTCTTGGGGAAAATTCAGGCAGATAGGCATCGACCTGCGCCTGCGTCGGCATGTCGACGCGCTCGTAGGCGTGCGTGAGGATGAAGCCATCCATGCAGACCATCACCGGCAGCGACAGCTCCTCGGCGAGGCGGAAGGCCTGGATGTGCAGGTCGAGCGCTTCCTGGTTGGTCTCGGCAAAGAGCTGGATCCAGCCGCAGTCGCGCTGCGACATGGAGTCGCTGTGGTCGTTCCAGATGTTGATCGGCGCGCCGATGGCGCGGTTGGCGACCGTCATCACGATCGGCAAGCCCAGTCCCGAAGCATTGAAGAGCGCTTCTGCCATGTAGAGCAGGCCCTGCGACGCGGTAGCGGTGTAGGCGCGCGCGCCGGCGGCGGAGGCGCCGATCGCCACCGACATCGCGGCGAACTCGGATTCGACGTTGATGAACTGGCAGCGTCCCACGGCGCCCGCCGCCACCAGCTCGCCGAGGCCCTCGACGATGTGGGTCTGCGGCGAGATCGGGTACGCGCAGATCACCTCGGGCCGGCACAGCGCCACCGCCTCGGCCACCGCACGCGAGCCCTCAATCTGCTTCAGCATGCATTTCTTTCAGCACGTAGTCGTACGCGGCGGCCGCCGCGGCGACGTTGCCCGCGGCCACTTTGCCGGAGAACTTTTCCTCGATCGCTGCGCTGACCGAAGCGAGCGAGATCTGCCGGGAAAGGGGCGAAAACCCGCCGAGCAAGGCGGCGTTCGGCACCGGCCGGCCGACGTGCCTCAGCGCGAGCTCGGTCGCAGGCACTGCGCAGGTCCTGAACCGGTCCACGAGCTCCTTCAGGCCGAGCTCCTCGAAGCTGCGCGCGGTGTTGATCAGGATGGTGCCGCCGCGCGCGAGCCCGGCGAAGACGTCGACCTGGTGCAGGAGCGTGGGGTCCTGAATGATGAGCGCGTCGGGCTGCATCACCGGCTCGCGCAAGCGGATCTCCTTGTCGTCGATGCGGCAGAACGCCACCACCGGCGCGCCGGTGCGCTCGGAGCCGAAGCTCGGGAAAGCCTGCGCGTACTTGCCTTCGCGGAAGGCCGCGATCGAGAGCATCTCGGCCGCCGTGACCACGCCCTGGCCGCCGCGGCCGTGGATCCGGATCTGGTACATGCTCCCTTAGTAGCGCGTCGGCGCCTGGGCGATTTTGACATGGGTCAAGGAACGAACCGCAGCAGCACGCCCGCGAGCGCCATCACGGCGACGGTCTCGACGAGCCCCCGGTGGAGCCTCAGCATGAGCAACGCGGCGACCAGCGCGAGAGCGGCGGCTTTCCAGTCGAGCGCCGCCGGATCGAAGGCGTACCAGCGCAGCGGTCCGGCCCGCGCCTCCTCGACGCGCGCGAAGAGAACGTGCAGCGCGAACCAGATGGTGAGGTTGAGGATGACGCCGACGACCGCCGCAGTGATCGCGGCCAGCGCGCCGGAGAGCCGCGGATTCGAGCGCAGCTGCTCGATGAACGGCGCGCCGGCGAAGATGAGCATCATCGGCGGCACGAAGGTGACCCAGGTCGTCAGCGCCGAGCCGATGACCGCCGCGGCCACGGGCGAGAACGGCGCCGGATCGCGGTAGGCTGCGAGGAAGCCGACGAACTGCGTCACCTTGATGAGCGGTCCGGGCAGCGTCTCGGCGAGCCCGAGCCCGTCCACCATCTCCGGCGCGCTCATCCAGCCATAGGTCTCCACCGCCTGCTGCGCCATGTAGGCGAGCAGCGCGTAGGCGCCGCCGAAGCTCACCACGGCGAGCTTGGAAAAGAATGCCGCGATGTCGAAGAGCACGTGGTGGGTGCCCAGAGCGAACACGACCAGCGCGATCGGCGCGAGCCACAGCGCTAGCCCGACCAGGGTGGCGCGCGCGGCCTTCCCCCAAGCGCCCGGATTCTCGGCCGCCGGCGTCGTCGGCCTGCCTTCCGCGGTGAAGTACCCGACGACCCCGGCGGCAGCGACGATGAGCGGGAACGGCAGCGCGAACAAGAAGATGCCGATGAAGGCCGCTGCGGCCACGCCGAGCATCAGGCGGGTCTTGAGGCCGCGGCGCCCGATCCGCAGCAGCGCCTCGACCACGATCACGAGCACCGCGGCCTTGATGCCGAAGAGCGCGCCGTCGACCGCCGGAATGCCCTGCCCGAGCGCGTAGAGCAGGCTTACGCCGAGCATCACCAGCGCGCCGGGAAGCACGAACAGGATTCCCGCCACGAGTCCGCCGCGCGTGCCGTGCAGCAGCCAACCGACATACGTGGCGAGCTTCTGCGCCTCGGGGCCCGGCAGCAACATGCAGAAATTGAGCGCGTGGAGATAGCGGCTCTCCTCGACCCACCTCTTCTCGTCGACCAGGACGCGGTGCATCAGCGCGATCTGGCCCGCGGGCCCGCCGAAGCCCAGGCAGCCGATCTTGAACCAGACGCGCAGGGCCTCCCCGAACTCGACCCGCATCTACCGCAGCGCCGGCAGGCAGGTGTGGCGGCCGCCGGCGAGCGGCAGCACTTCGACCGAGACGCCGTAGAGGCGCTGGAGCGAATCGGGCCGGATGACGTCGGCTGGCGCGCCGATCTCCAGGGCGCGTCCCTCCGCGAGCAGCAGGACGCGCTGCGAGGCGAGAAAGGCGTGGTCCGGGTCGTGCGTGGCGAAAAGGATCGAGATGCCGCCCGCCGCGAGCGCCAGGATCTTCTCCAGCACGCGAACCTGGTTGCCGAAATCCAGGCTCGCGGTCGGTTCGTCCAGCACCAGCAGGCCCGGTTCCTGGGCGAGCGCGCGCGCCACCAGCGCGAGCTGGCGCTCCCCGCCGGAGATCTGGGTGACCGGGCGGTGCGAGAGGTGTGCGATGCCGAGCGACTCGAGCACGCGCGCGGCGAGCTCGCGGTCCTTGCGGCCCGGAACCGAGAACACACCCAGGTGCGCGGTGCGCCCCATCAGGACGAAGTCGAGTACCGTGAACGCGAAGTAGGCGGAATGGCCCTGTGGCACATAGCCGATGCGGCGCGCGACTTCGCTCCGCGAGAGCGACGCAAGCGCGACGCCGCCGAGCGCGATGCTCCCGCCGTGAGGCTCGAGCAGGCCGAGGATCGTGCGGAAGAGCGTGGTCTTGCCGCCGCCGTTCGGCCCGAGGACGCACATCGCCTCGCCGGCGGCGAGCGAGAAGCTCACCTCGCGGCCCACCGTGTGGCCCGGAAACCCGAACGCGAGCGACTCGACCTGGAGCACTACCAGCTTCTCCTTGAGAGGGCGAAGAGCCAGAGGAAAAACGGGGTTCCGATCAGCGCGGTCAGCACGCCGGGCGGCACCTCGATCGTCGCGAGGGTGCGGCAAAGCGTGTCCACGCCGAGGAGGAAAGCTGCGCCGAGCAGCATGGCGAGCGGCAGCAGGCGGCCGAAGTCGGGACCGACCAGCAGCCGCGCCGCGTGCGGAATGAGCAGCCCCACCCAGCCTATGATTCCGCTCACCGCGACGGCCGCGGCCGTCATCAGGGTCGCTGCCGCCACGACCAGCGTACGGAGCTTGCGGGTGTCGACGCCAAGCGCGCGCGCCTCGTCGTCGGGCAGCGCGAGCAGGTTCATGCGCCAGCGCAGGAGCAGCATCGGCGCGAGGCCGGCGAGCGCGAGCGGGGCGGCGGCGCCGAGGTCGCGCGGCGCGATCGCGGCGAGGCTGCCGAGCAGCCAGTAGGTGATCGCGGGAAGCTGGTTGTAGGGGTCGGCGAGGTACTTGAGGAGCGCGATCACCGAGCCGAGCAGCGTGCCGATCACCACGCCCGTGAGCACCAGCGCGAGCAGCGGGTCGTGGCCGCGCAGCCGCGAGCCGATCCAGTAGACCAGGCCGACCGCCGCGAGTCCGCCGGAAAAGGCGAACAGCTGGATCACCAGGATCCCCTGAGAGAAGAAGATGGCGAGAACGGCGCCGAGCGCGGCGCCGGTCGACACGCCGAGGATGTCGGGCGAGACCAGCGGGTTGCGGAACATGCCCTGGTAGGCGGTGCCTGCGGCGGCGAGCGCCGCGCCGACGACCAGCGCCGCGAGCACGCGCGGCCCGCGCACCTGCATCACAACCGTTTCCACGTTGGCCGGCAGCGTGTTCGCGCTTCCCGTGATCTTCGATGCGAGCAAGGACGCTATTTCGGAGAGGGAAACCGGATAGCGCCCCACCGCGAAGGCGAGCGCGGTGAGGGCGACGAGGGCGCCGCCCGCGAGCACGTAGGAGACGGATCTTGAAGTCATTTCGGCAGCACGCCGGGCTCGCCAAGGAGCGCGTCCAACTGCGCCGCGGTCGGCTCGCGGTGATAGAACAGGCGATGGAACTCGCTCATCTTGGCGCGCAGGTCGACGTCGAAAACCTGCGGATAGAGCAGCTTTCCGGCCCACCACAGCCCGAGCAGGCGGTTCGCGCCCGGCGGGAAGTCGAACCAGCCGAACGGCAGGTGCGGCGAGAGGTACACGCGCTTTCGCTCGACTGCGCTCACCGCGCGCCACCGCGGATCTGTCCACACCGACCTCCAGAACTTCGGGTCGGTGGTCAGGATGACTTCCGGGTTCCACAGGAGCACCTGCTCGAACGAGACGGTGACCAGGCCGGCGCGGGCTTCGGCGGCCGCGTTGCGCGCGCCGAGGACCTCGAAGGCCTCGACGTTGATCGACCCCTGGCCTGCGGTCTGGAGGCCGGACGCGCTGCGGCCGTAGTACACAAGGGGATGGCCGGATGCCCGCGCCATCCGTTGTTTCACTTGGGCCAATTCATTTTCGTACCACGCGGCGAGCTTTTCGGCCTCGGCAGTGTTGCCCATCAGGCGACCCAGCGCGCGCAGCGTGGCCGGCGTGGACTCGATGCGGCCATCGAACAGGCCGTAGGGGATGCGCGTTTGCTCCTGCACCTGCGAGGCGAGCGTGGCGAGCGTGGGCCCGCTCGAGCCTACATCGACGATCAGGTCGGTCTTCGCATTGAGCACGACTTCGACGTTTGCGGTGTTGCCACGCCCGGTCAGCCGGCCGAGCTCCGGCAGGTTGGCATAGCGCTCCGGAAAGAACTCGGCCTCGTTCGGCCGCATCGCGCGCGTCCAGCCGGTGAGCTTGTCGGGCGCGATTGCGAACACGAGCAGGCTCGCCGGCGGCCCCGCGGCGTAGACACGCTCGACCTTCCCCGGGGGGCGGATTTCGCGACCCGATGCATCGACAACCGTCGTCTGCGCAAAGGCGCTCCCACTAAAAAAGATAAACAGCAACAGCCACAGGCGCATCACGCGTACCCCACGCTGCGGCGGTCGATCGACACCGCTTTGATCAGGGCGAACACCGGCAGCCCCGGCCGCAGGCCGAGCTCGGAGGCGGACTTGCGCGTGATGCGCGCGAGAAGCGCGGTGCCGCGCAGGTCGAGGCGCACGTCCAGGCTCGAGCCCTCGTCGCCCGCGAGCCCGACTACCGTGCCGGCGAGGACGTTGCGGATGCTCAAGCCAGCGGGGCGCGCGAGTGCAATCGAGACATCGCGCGCGCGCACGCGGATGCGCACCTGCTCGCCGGGCAAGGCCTCGACATCCGGAATCTCGAGGGCGCCGCCGCTGAATTCCAGCCGCGCGAGCCCGCTTTCCAGGTCCTGGCCGGAGACGCGCGCCTCGATGACGGCGCCGCCTTCGTGCCGCCCCAGGTAGGGGCGCAGCTCCACCCGGCTCATCATCTCGCGGACGTCGCCCGTGCCGAGCACCCGGCCTTCGGACATCAGCACCATCGAGTTGGCGAGGCGCACGACCTCGTCGAGCGAATGGCTCACGTAGACGATCGGGATCCGGACCTCGTCGCGCAGCCGCTCGACGTAGTAGAGGATCTCCGCTTTGCGCGGCGCGTCGAGCGAGGCGAGGGGCTCGTCGAGCAGCAGCACCTCGGGATTCGCCAGCAGCGCTCGGCCGATCGCCACGCGCTGCTTCTCGCCGCCGGAAAGCGCGCCGGGGCGGCGCTCGAGCAGGTGGCCGATGCCGAGAAGATCGATCGCCTGATCGAAGCCCAACACATGATTCTTGTTCTTGTTGAAGAAATTTCCATAGAGCAGGTTGTGGCGCACCGTCAGGTGCGGCAGGAGCCGACCTTCCTGGAACACATAACCGACGCGGCGCAGATGTGGGGCCAGCTCGATGCCGGCCGCGCTGTCGTAGAGCGTCCTCTTTTCGACCGAGATGCGGCCGGATTGGGGACGCGCCAGGCCGGCGATCAGGTTGAGCACCGTGCTTTTGCCTGCGCCGGAGCGGCCGAACAGCGCGGTTACGCCGCCGCCGGTGGCGAACGCCGCGTCGAGCGCGAAGCTGCCGACGCGACAGCGCACGTCGAACTCAAGCATCGCGGCCGGCGGCGCGCACGGTGGCGCGCCGCACCAGGACCTCGGAAGCCATCAGCGCCGCGAGCGACAGGACGATCGACAAGATGCACAGGCGCAGCGCCTGCGCGTCGCCCCCGGGCACCTGGGTAAAGGCATAGATCGCGAGCGGCAGCGTCTGGGTCTCCCCCGGGATGTTGGAGACGAAAGTGATCGTGGCACCGAACTCGCCCAGGCTGCGCGCGAAGGAAAGCAGCATCCCCGTCAGGATACCCGGGAGGATGAGCGGCAGGGTCACGCTCGCGAATACCCATAGGGGCGGCGCGCCCAGCGTCGCCGCCGCGGCCTCCAGCCCGCGATCGACTGCGTCGAGCGACTGTCGCACCGCGCGCACGAGCAGCGGCAGGCCCATCACCGCGCAGGCGAGCGCCGCCCCAGTCCAGCGGAAGATGAAAGTGATGCCGAGGTATTCCTCGAGGAAAGCGCCGATCGGCCCGCGCCTGCCGAATGCAAGCAGCAGGAAGTAGCCCACGACTACCGGAGGCAAGACGAGAGGCAGGTGTACGACCGCGTCGAGCAGGCTCTTACCGGGGAAGCTGAGCCGCGAAAGAATAATGGCGAGCGCCACCGCGAACGGCAGGCTTGCCGCCACGCTCCAGAACGCGACCTTGAGGCTGAGGAGAAGGGCGGTGGTCTCGGCCGGCGACAGGCTCCACACGGATTCAGTGTACGGCGAAGCCGTGCTTCTCGAAAATTGCCCGAGCGCCGGGGTGCGAGAGGAATTCGAAAAATCCCCCCGCGCCGGGCTTTGCGCCCTTGAGGACGGCGACCGGGTACACGATCGGTGGATGCGTGTCCGCGGGGAAAACGCCGGCAACCATGACGCCGCGCTCGGCGTTGGCGTCGGTCTGGTACACCACGCCGAGCGGCGTCTCGCCGCGTGCCACGAGCGCAAGCGCCGCCCGAACGTTCTCCGCGGCGGCGACGCGCGGCGCCACCTGGTCCCAGACGCCGAGCTTCCCGAACGCCGCCTTGGCATACTTGCCGGCCGGCACGCTGTTCGGCTCGGCGAGCGCGATGCGTCCGCTTCCCAGAGCCTTTGCAATCGGGAATCCGGGCGCGGGCTGGAGCTTCAGCGGCTGCTTCGCCGGGGCGATCAGCACCAGGCGGTTGCCCAGCAGGTTGCGGCGCGTGCCGGGCGCGAGCAGGTTCTTCTTCTCCACGTAGTCCATCCAGTCGAGGTCGGCCGAGATGAAGAGGTCCGCCGGCGCGCCGTTCTCGACCTGGCGCGCGAGCGCTGCACTTGAACCATAAGCAATGGTGGGTTTCACGTCCTTTTGGTTCTTGTACAGCAAAGCGACTTCGTCGAGCGCGTCCTTCAGGCTCGCCGCGGCGAGCACGGTCGGCGCCTGCGCCCGGGCGGCGAGGGCCAGGACTGCAAGGAGAACGAAGGCGACCGATCGCCCGGCGCCGCCCTTTGCGGAGCGGACCAGGGGCGCAGCGACGCCCTTGCGCAGCACGACGCGCAGGCTGATTCCGGGATGCCGCGTGGCGACGGGCATCCCGGGATTATCCGGCCGCGGCTACGCCTTCAGCTCGCGCGCGGTGATCGTGTACTTGAAGTTGTCCGGGTCGAGGCTGTCGAGGCGGTCCTTCCCGGTCTCCGCCTGCGGATACATCAGGAAGCCGACCGCGGGACCGCTCGAGCCGGGGAGCTTGATGTCGTGCGCGTCGTTGTACGCGACCCAGTTCATCTCCCAGGCGCCGAAGAGCTTGGCGCGCACCGGCGGCACCACCGGATCGGCGAGCGTGGTCGGCAGCGGCTTCTCCTCGAGTACCACTTTCCTCACGTCGGCCGGGTCCACCGGCACCCAGCCGTAGCCGACGAGGAACACCTCGGCACGGCAGTGCTGGGCACGGGTGGCGTTGGGGCTGCCCACGCCGAGGCTGCGGTAGCCGAAATTGCTCTTCGCCACGCGCAGGCCGTATACGTCGCGCGCCGGGATGTTGACCGAGCGCGCCAAGCCGACGAAGAGCGCGTTGAGGTCGGCGCACTTGCCGCTCAAGTCGCCGGTCTCGAGCATCGCCTTGATGTCGCCCACGCCGCAGCCGCGCGTCTTCGGGTTGCGCTGCGTGTTGTCCACGATCCACTCGTAGATGGCGCGCGCCTTGTCGATATCGGCGCTCTTGCCGCGCGTGATCTCGTAGGCGGTCTTGCGCACGATGCCGTCGGTAGGAATGAGCTCGGTCGGCGCGGTGGCGAACTTGGCCGTGGCGGGGTCGATCTTGATCGCCGGATTACGCTTGCCGAAGTCGGTGGCGCGGTTGATGGTGGAAAACGTGCTGACGACTTCGAGCACCGGCGCTTTTTCGGATCCGGTCCACTCCGACATCACCATCGCGGCGCCGTACTTGCCGTCGCGCTCGAGCCGCGTCGAGCCGTTGCCCGACCAGGTGCTGCCGATCACCTTCTGGTAGTCGCTCTGCACAGACGGTGCCGGCACCCAGGCGCGCGAAACGCCTTCGGGTTTCAGGATCTCCACGCGTGTGGTGAGCTCAAAAGTGCGCCAGCCGGCCGGCCTCGGATCGAACGGCAGCTGCTGCGCGCGAGCGAAACGGGGAAGGGCGCCGACCAGCGACACCGCTGCGCCGGCCTGGATGAAGGAACGTCTGTGCATGCTTTCTCCTGTATTGCGGGTACGCTCGGGAATAAGTCAGGACGAGTCAGGAACCTGAGGGAATGCTTGCAGGAAAAACTATAGCAGGTCATCCCACGGCGGGGTCCTCTCGACCGGCGAGACTTCACCGGTGCGGTGCAGGCCCACGCCGTGGAGCGCGGCAACCGCATCGTGAAACGCGTCGCCGCGGAGCAAGCCGATCAGCAGCTTGCCCTCGCGCCGCTCGAGCAGGTCCTTGTGGAGCGCAAAGAAATAGCGCTCGGTCGCGATAGGCACGAAACTCAGTCCGAACTGTACCGTCGCCGCCTTGATGCCAAGCCCTGCGTCGGCGAGGCCGCTCGCGACATGGGCCGCGACCGCGGCGTGAGTGTGCTCCTCGTTCTCGTAGCCCTCGATGCGAGCAGGGTCGACCCTGGCCTGAGCGAGCAGCTCGTCGAGAAGCATGCGTGTTCCCGAGTCGCTCTGGCGGTTGACGAACCGCACCCCGGGTCGCGCCAGGTCCGCGACCGAGCCGATCGACTTCGGGTTGCGTGTTGCCAGCATCAAGCCCTGCACCCGGGTAGCCACACAGACCAGGCGGTGGATTGCCGGGCCCAGCGCCTCGGCGTAGCGTGTGGCGGCAGGCCGGCCCAGCGGCCCATCGGTCACGTGAAATCCCGCGACGTCGCAGGCACCGCGGCGCAGTGCCGCGAGCGCCTCGGCACTGCCGCGATAGCGCAAATCGATGCTGATCGAACGCGTCTTGCCCGCGAGCTCACGCAGCTTCGCCAGGCTGAAGTCGTGGCTTGCATGGATGCGCAGGCTCGGCGCGCTTGCCGCAACCGCCTCGTTGAGGGTGCTTGCAAGCTCCGCCGCAAGGTTGTCGAGCTCGGGCCCGAGGCGCGCCTGGGCCCGTTTCCCGGCCCAAAGCAGCTTCGCGCCGAGCGGGCTCAACTGCGTGCCGCGGCCGCGCTCGATCGTAACGAGGGGTGCGCCGAAAAAATCGGACCACTTCTCGATCAGATTCCAGGCGTGACGGTGCGAGATCCGCGCCGCGCGCGCCGCGACGGTGAGCTTGCCGCTGTGTTCGATCGCGTCCAGAAGGTCAAGAAGTGTGAGGTCCAGCTCCGACTGGCCGGGCTTGCGGAAGCGCCAGACGGTGCGCAGGTCGACGTCGAACGGATGCGGCATGCCTAGATGTTAACCAAGTTCTTGACGCTCTTTGCCATTCTCGACAGGCACCCCGTGATGGAAACGGTTGGTCAGCCTCGATAAGAATCATCAGCGATTGTTCAGCTGCGTAACTTATCCCCACCCGTTGCAGTCCTTTGCCCCACCAGCCGTTTTCGCGGTGTTACGGTGGCGTCCGTCGTATCGGATACGCAAATCCACACGGAGAAACTGCACATGCTTGGCGCGGCGGGGGTACTGACAGGCTACGTGGCGAGCGGCGTCGACCTGCTCTCGAAAGAGCGCATCGTCGCCGGCCCGGCGTTCAACCGCTGGCTGGTGCCGCCGGCGGCGCTTGCGATCCACCTGTGCATCGGCATGGCGTACGGCTTCAGCGTGTTCTGGCTGCCGCTGACGCGGGCGGTGAACGGCAAGGAAGCCGTCGCCTGTCCGCCTGACATGCCGCTCTTCGGTTCGCTCTTCACCACCACCTGCGACTGGAAAATCACCGAGCTCGGCATGGTGTATGCCCTGTTCTTCGTCTTCCTCGGTGCGGCCTCCGCGATCTGGGGCGGCTGGCTGGAGCGCGTCGGCCCGCGCAAGGCGGCCTTCGTCTCGGCCCTTTGCTGGTGCGGCGGCCTGATCCTCTCGGCCCTCGGCATCTACTTGCACCAGCTCTGGCTGGTGCTGCTCGGCGCCGGCGCCATCGGCGGCATCGGCCTGGGCCTGGGCTACATCGCGCCGGTTTCGACGCTGATCAAGTGGTTCCCGGAGCGGCGCGGAATGGCGACCGGCATGGCGGTCGCGGGCTTCGGCGGTGGCGCCATGATCGGCGCGCCGCTCGCGGACATCCTGATGCGCCACTATGCGACCCCCACCTCCGTGGGGGTATGGGAAACCTTCCTTACCCTCGCCGTCGTCTACCTCGTGTTCATGACGGCGGGCGCTTTCACCATCAAGGTGCCGGCGTCGGGCTGGAAGCCCAAGGGCTGGACGCCGCCCGCGCCCGCGGTCAACAGCATGATCAGCACCCGGCACGTCCACGTGGACAAGGCAGTGAAGACGCCGCAGTTCTGGCTGATCTGGTCGGTGCTTTGCATGAACGTCACCGCGGGGATCGGCATCATCGGCATGGCTTCGCCGATGCTGCAGGAAGTGTTCGGCGGCGCGCTGATCGGCGTGGACGCGCAATTCCGCCAGCTCGATGCGGGGCAACTCGCCGCCGTGGCTGCCATCGCGGCCGGCTTCACCGGCCTCATCAGCCTGTTCAACATCGTCGGCCGTTTTGCCTGGGCCTCCTCATCCGACTTCCTGGGCCGCAAGCTCACCTACTGCGTGTTCTTCGTCCTGGGCATCCTGCTCTACGCCTCGGCGCCGTGGTCCGGCCGCCTCGGCGCGGTGGCGCTGTTCGTCGCCGCCGTCTGCATCATTCTCTCGATTTACGGCGGCGGCTTCGCCACCATGCCGGCCTACCTCGCGGACCTGTTCGGGACCCAGATGGTCGGCGCGATCATGGGGCGGCTTCTGACGGCCTGGTCGGTAGCCGGCGTTCTCGGCCCCTTGATCGTGGGCTTCCTGCGCGACTACCAGCTCGCGCGCAACGTGCCGCCGGCCCAGGTCTACGACCTCGTCGCCTATGTGCTGTGCGGCCTCCTGGCGCTCGGCTTCCTCTGCAACCTGATGGTGCGACCGGTGGCCGACAAGCACTTCATGACCGAGGCCGAGGTCGATGCCCAGCGCAAGCTCGTGAACGAGGCGGCGCGTCTCGCCGGGCTCAGCAATACCCAGCGGATGCGCCTCGACCGGACGTCCACCAGCCTGCTCGTTGGCGCGTGGGCCGTGGTCGGCCTGCCAATCCTGTGGGGCGTGTGCGTAACCCTGCAGAAGGCGTGGGTGCTCTTCAGCTAGAGCCGAGCGGGAGGAAGCGGCGGCGCGCGATATGAACTTCGCTTCATATCGCGCTCGCCCGAGACGGCGCTTAGCATGCCGGGCGCAGTTTCGGATCCGATGCATTCCATTCTTGAGGCCATCCGCGCCGCCGCTGGGCTGATCGCGTCGGGCGACGCAACGCTCGGCGAAATCGTGCTGCTCAGCCTGAGCGTCAGCCTGAGCGCGGTCGCGCTGGCGACGCTGCTCGGCCTGCCGCTCGGCGCGGCGATCGCGGTCGGACGCTTTCCCGGACGCCGCGCGGTCATCGTGCTCCTGAATGCGCTGATGGGTCTGCCGCCCGTGGTGGTCGGCCTGGTCGTCTACCTGCTGCTCTCCCGCGCCGGCCCGCTCGGCGAGCTGGGGCTGCTCTTCACACCGCCCGCGATGGTCATCGCCCAAACCGTGCTCATCGTGCCGATCATCGCCGCGCTGTGCCGCCAGTCGGTGGAGGACGCATGGCGCGAATACGAAGAGCAGCTGCGCTCGCTCGGCGCGCGGGGCGTGGGCGCGGCGCTGACGGTGCTGTGGGACAGCCGCTTCTCGCTCGTCACCGCGGTGCTCGCGGGGCTCGGCCGGGCTTCGGCCGAAGTGGGCGCCGTCATGATCGTCGGCGGCAACATCGACGGCGTCACGCGGGTGATGACCACGACGATCGCGCTGGAGACCTCGAAGGGCGATCTGCCCCTCGCGCTGGGCCTCGGCATCGTCCTGATCGCCATCATCCTCGCGCTCAACGCCGCCGCCTATCTGGTAAAGGAGGCGGCTCAGCGCCGCTACGGATGATCCTGCCCCTCAGGCTGGAGGCCGTCGCGTACCACGGCATCATCGACCGGCTCACGCTCGAGCTCGGCGCCGGACCGAGCACCATCATCCTGGGCGCCAACGGCGCCGGGAAGAGCGTGCTCATGCGCCTGATGCACGGCTTGCTCGTGCCTACCGAGGGGAAAATCTCGTGGAGCGGCGAAAATCCGAGGCGCCACCAGGCGATGGTGTTCCAGCGCCCGGTGATGCTGCGCCGATCCGCGCTCGCCAACGTCATCTACGCGCTGAAGCTCGCCGGCGTCGCCGATGCCCACCGCGTCGCCATGACCGCGCTGGAGGAAGTGGGCCTCGGCAATCTGGCGCACCGGTCGGCGCGCGTACTCTCCGGCGGCGAGCAGCAGCGCCTGGCGCTCGCGCGCGCCTGGGCGCTCCATCCCGAGGTCCTTTTTCTCGACGAGCCGACCGCCAGCCTCGATCCGAGCGCAACGCGCGAAATCGAGACGTTGATCCAGGCTTTCGACGCCGCCGGGACCAAGGTGGTGATGGCGACGCATTACCTCGGCCAGGCGCGGCGCCTGGGCGACGAGGTGCTCTTCCTCCACCAGGGGCGGCTGGTCGAGCGCGCCCCCGTCGACCAATTCTTCTCAAAACCGGCCTCCGCCGAGGCCGCGGCTTTCATCAAAGGGGAACTACCGTGGGTCTGACGGGACTTTTTCTTGCGGCATTGCTGTGCCTGTCGTTCACGGCGGAGGCGCAGCAGAAGTTCATCACCGTTGCCTCCACCACGTCGACCGAGCAGAGCGGTCTCTTCAAGCACCTGCTGCCCGAATTCGAGAAAAAGACCGCGATCCAGGTGCGCGTGGTGGCGCTCGGCACCGGACAGGCGTTGGACCTCGGCAAACGCGGCGATGCCGATGTCGCCTTCGTCCATGACAAGGAGGCGGAAGAAAAGGCGGTCGCCGAAGGCTGGTTCGTCGACCGCCGCGAGGTGATGTACAACGATTTCATCGTTGTCGGGCCGAAATCGGATCCGGCGAAGGCGAAGGGCCGCGACGTGGTCGCGGCCCTGAAGAAGGTCGCGCAGGCAAAGGCGCCCTTTACGTCGCGCGGCGACAAGAGCGGCACCCATTCGGCCGAGCTGCGGCTGTGGAAGGAGGCCGGCATCGACCCCCAGCAGGGCAAGGGCTCCTGGTACCGCGAGACCGGCTCGGCCATGGGCCAGACGCTCAACACTGCCTCGGGAATGAACGCCTACGCGCTCGCGGACCGCGGGACGTGGCTCTCGTTCAAGAACCGCGGCGACCTCGCGATCCTGGTCGAAGGCGACAAGCGTCTCTTCAACCAGTACGGCGTGATGCTCGTCAACCCCCGGAAGCATCCCAGCGTCAAGAAGGCCGAGGGCATGGCCTTCATCAACTGGGTCACCTCACCGGAGGGGCAGAAGACCATCGCCGACTACAAGATCAACGGCGAGCAGCTCTTCTTTCCGAATGCAGGCAAAGCCTCTGTAGTCAACGTGGGTAAGAAATAGGCTTTCTTGCGGTAATGTGGGCGCTTCGTTCTTCGACTATTGGACGGAGCGTCAGATGGGCAGCTACTACGAATCGGCGGACCTGAAGAAGTTCGGCGAAATCGGCCGGCACGCGAAGGCGCTCGCCGACGATTTCTTCAGGTACTACGGCAACGTCACCGGAACCGACGGCGCGCTTTCCAAGCGCGAAAAGGCGCTGATCGCGCTCGCCGTGTCGCATGCGCAGAAGTGTCCCTATTGCATCGACGCCTACACCACGCAGTGCCTCGAGAACGGCGCCAATCCCGAGCAGATGATGGAGGCGGTGCACGTGGCGGCGGTGATGCAGGCCGGCATCACGCTGGTGCACTCGGTCCAGATGCAGAACCACCTGAACAAGCTGGTGCTTTGAAATACGATTTTGAGGCGCTGCTGCGCAATCGCGGCATGGATTTGCCGCCGCTTGCGATCGACACGCTGCAGGTGAATATCACCAGGCTGTGCAACCAGCAGTGCCGCCATTGCCATGTCGACGCTTCCCCGGCGCGGCGCGAGATGATGTCCGCGCAGGGCATCGCCAAGTGCCTGGAGGTCCTCGAGCGCAACCCGGGCATCGGCACCCTCGACATCACCGGGGGCGCACCCGAGCTGCACCCGGGGTTCGACGGCTTCGTCGAGCGCGCGAGCGCGCTCGGCAAGCACGTCATGGTGCGGCACAACCTCACCGTGCAGCTCGACGGCCACCCGCAGACCGGAGAGAGCAAGGAGTACCTGCCGGCGTTCTTCGCCCGCCATCGCGTCGAGGTCGTCTCCTCGCTGCCCTACTACCAGCAGTACTTCACCGACGCGCAGCGCGGCGCCGGCGTGTTCGGCAAGAGCATCGAGGCGATGCGGCGGCTGAATGCGGTGGGCTACGGAGCGGACTGGAGCGGGCTCGCGCTGAACCTCGTCTACAACCCGGTCGGGCCGTACCTGCCGGCGCCGCAGGCGGCGCTCGAAGCCGACTACAAGCGTGAGCTGAAGGCCAAGTTCGGCCTTTTGTTCAACCGGCTCTACACCCTCACCAACATGCCCATCAACCGCTTCCGGCTGCACCTCGAGAAGACCGGTCAGCTCGAGGCCTACCTGGACAAGCTCGCCGCCGCGTTCAATCCCGCGGCGGCCGAGGGCGTCATGTGCCGCAGCCTGCTGAGCGTCGGCTACGACGGGCGCATCTACGATTGCGACTTCAACCAGATGCTCGAGCTTGGCTCGGCGGACCGCGGTGGCAAGCCGCTCAGCATCTTCGATTTCGACTTCGACGCCGCGCTTGCGCGCCGCATCGTGTTCGGCGAGCACTGCCTGGGCTGCACCGCCGGGGCCGGAAGCTCGTGCGGCGGCGCGACGGCTTAAAATCGCGCCAGTGAAGATCTTCGGCTTTGCCGGCTGGTCCGGAAGTGGCAAGACCACGCTCATCGAGAAGCTGATCCCGCGCTTCGTCGGCGGCGGGCTGCGCGTGTCGCTCATCAAGCACGCCCACCACACCTTCGACGTCGACCAGCCGGGCAAGGATTCGTACCGCCATCGCCATGCCGGCGCCTCGGAGGTCCTCGTCACTTCGTCGCGGCGCTGGGTGCTGATGCACGAGCTGCGCGGCGCCCAAGAGCCGCCGTTCGAGGAGCAGGTGAGGCGCCTGTCGCCGTGCGACCTCCTCATCGTCGAAGGCTTCAAGTTCGCGCCGATCCCGAAGCTCGAGGTCTGGCGCGCCGCGACCGGGGAAGGGCTGCTGCATCCGAACGACCCGCATATCGTGGCCGTGGCGAGCGACAGCCCCGTGAGCACGAAGCTCCCGGTGCTCGACCTGAACGACGACGCCGTGATCGCGAAATTCATTTCGGCGCACCTCAAGCTGCATGAATAAGGGCCTGCTTTCGGTCGACGAAGCGCTGGCCCAGCTCCTCGCCGGGGCGACACCGGTTTCCGGCGTCGAGGACGTGCCCGCGCTCGAGGCGAGCGGCCGCGTCCTCGCGCGCGCGCAGCGTTCCACGATGGACGTGCCGCCGATGGACAACAGCTCCATGGATGGGTACGCCGTTCGCAGTTCAGACGGAAATAACAGACTGCGCGTGAGCCAGAAAATCATGGCGGGCTCGGTCGGCAAGCCGCTCGAGCCGGGCACCGCAGCGCGCATCTTCACCGGCGCGCCGATGCCGCCGGGCGCCGATGCGGTGGTGATCCAGGAAGAAACGCAGGTCGAAGGCGAGTTCGTGTCGCTGAAAAAGAAGGCGAGGCCGGGAGAGTGGGTGCGCTACGTCGGGAGCGACATCCGCCGGGATTCCGAGATCCTGCCGGCGGGAAAGCGCCTGCTGCCGCAGGACACCGGGCTGGCCGCCTCGGTCGGGATCAAGACGCTGCCGGTCTTCAGGAAGGTGCGCCTGGGCCTTTTTTTCACCGGCGACGAGCTCGTCATGCCGGGCGAGCCGCTCGCGCCCGGGCGCATCTACAACTCCAACCGGTTCACGCTTCGCGGGCTCGCGCAGGCGTTCGGCTGCGAGGTGCGCGACTACGGCATCGTCCCGGACAGTCTCGAGGCGACGCGCGAGGTCCTGCGGCGGGCCGCGCACGAGTGCGACCTGATCGTCACCTCGGGCGGTGTTTCGGTGGGCGATGCCGACTACGTGAGGCCTGCGGTCGAAGCCGAGGGCCGTCTTCTCATGTGGCGCATCGCGATGAAGCCGGGCAGGCCGCTCGCTTTCGGCCGGATCGGCGACGCCGCCTTCATCGGCCTGCCGGGCAATCCGGTCTCGAGCTTCGTCACCTTCCTGATCTTCGTGCGCCCGTTTCTCCTGCGCACGCAGGGACTGCTGCACGTGGAACCGAGGGCCATTTCGGCGCGCGCGGATTTCGACTGGGTCGAGCCCGATGCGCGGCAAGAGTTCCTGCGCGCGAAATGGAATGCACGGGGCGGGCTGGAGCTCTATCCGACGCAGGACTCCGCGGTGCTCACCTCCACCGCGTGGGCCGACGGACTGATCGACAATCCGGCCGCGCACGCGATCCGAAGGGGCGAGACTGTCCGCTTCCTGCCCTACGCGGCGCTTTTCTCGTGAGGGTAAAGCTTCTTTTCTTTGCGTCGCTGCGCGAGCAGCTCGGCACTTCCGGCGAGGAGGTCGATCTTCCTTCCGAGGTGGCCACCGTGGCGGCGTTGCGCGAGCACCTGGCGCGGCGCGGCAGCGCCTACGGCAAGGCGTTCGGCGGAAAAGCGCTCGTCCGCGCCGCGGTGAACCAGGACATGGTGCAGCCCTCGGCGCGCATCAAGGCGGGCGACGAAGTGGCGTTTTTTCCCCCGGTGACCGGCGGATGAGGATCTCGGTCCAGCGGCAGGACTTCGACGCCGGCGCGGAGATCCGCAGGCTCGCCGGGGACGGAAGCGTCGGCGCGATCGCGAGCTTCGTGGGCCTGGTGCGCGACGTGCCGATGACGCTCGAGCACTACGCCGGAATGACCGAGCGCGAGATCACCAAGATCGCGCACGAGGCGGCGAGGCGCTGGAGCGTGATCGATGTCACGGTAATCCACCGCTTCGGCGAGCTCCAGCCCGCCGCCCAGATCGTTCTGGTGGTGGTCGCGGGCGCCCATCGGGGCGAGGCGTTCGCCGCCTGTGAGTTCATCATGGACTACCTCAAGACCCGCGCGCCCTTCTGGAAGAAGGAGCACCGCGCCGGCGCCGCCGAGTGGGTCGAAGCCAAGGCTTCGGACGACGCCGCAGCCGAGCGCTGGACAGCCAAGGGTAAAAAGCCCTAGGCCAAAAGAAACGGCTAGCCGTCAGCTTTCTGAAGGCGCGGAAGGAGTAGACTCGCGGCCCGTGCTCACCAGCGTAAATCGATTTCGCCCCGTTCTGCTCGCCGGGGTGCTGTGGCTTGCGCTATCGAGCGCGACCCGCATCGCGCTCGCGCTGCGGCCGGACGTTGCCCACGTCGGCGGGCTCAGCGACTGGGCGCGCGTATTCGGCTACGGGCTCGCCTTCGACCTCGTCGCCGGTCTCTACGTGCTGGCACCGGCCGTCCTGTGGCTCGCGCTGATGCCGCAGCGGCTCGCCCGCACGGCGGCGCATCGCGCGCTCAACTGGCTCGCCTTCTGCGCCACGGTGTGCGGCTTCCTGGTGCTCGCCGTGTCCGAGTGGCTGTTCTGGGACGAGTTCGGCGGCCGGTTCAACTTCATCGCGGTCGACTATCTCCTCTACACGCACGAGGTGGTGGCGAACGTGTGGCAGAGCTACCCGATCGGCAAGGTCCTGCTCGCGCTCGCCGCGCTCGCCGCCGCCGTGGGCTTTCTCCTGCGGCGCACGCTGTGGCACGCCGCGGCCGCGCCGCTCGCCTGGCGCAGCGCGCTCGTCTTCCTGCTCGCCTGGGGCCTCGCCGTCGGCGCGACGCTGCGCTGGGTCGACACCGACATGAAGAACTTCTCGGCGCGCGACGCGGCGAACGACCTCGCCGGCAACGGCCTGTACGAGTTCTTTGCCGCCAACTATCGCAACGAGCTGAGCTACGAGCGCCACTACGCCGTGCTGCCGCCGGGCGAGGATCTCGGCCTCGTGCGCTCGGCGCTCGGCGCCACCGGCGGCGAAGGGGTCGAGCGGCACGTCGCGCCGACGCGCCCTGAGCGGCGTCTGAACGTCGTGCTGGTGAGCGTCGAGAGCCTCGGCGCCGAGTTCCTCGGCGCCTACGACAACCCGGGCGGCTTGACGCCCAACCTCGACCGCCTCGCGCGCGAGAGCCTCTGGTTCTCGGCCGTGTACGCGACCGGCAACCGCACCGTGCGCGGGCTCGAGGCGCTCTCTCTCGCCCTGCCGCCGACGCCAGGCCAGTCGATCGTGCGCCGGCCGGGGAACGACATGCTGTTCTCGCTCGGCAGCGTGTTCGAGGACAAGGGCTACGCGGTGCTCTTCGCCTACGGCGGCTACGGCTACTTCGACAACATGAACGCCTTTTTCGACGCCAACGACTACCGCGTGGTCGACCGCCGCGACATCCCCGCAGCCCGCATCGAGTTCGAGAACGTGTGGGGCGTCGCCGACGAGCATCTCTTCGGCCAGGTGCTCGACGAGATCGACCGCGACCACGCGGCCGGACGGCCGGTGTTCGCGCACGTGATGACGACGAGCAACCACCGCCCGTATACGTATCCGCCGGGACGCATCGACATTCCTTCCGGCACCGGGCGCGAGGGCGCGGTCAAGTACAGCGACTATGCGATCGGGCGCTTCCTCGAGCAGGCGCGACAGCACTCCTGGTTCGGGGACACGCTGTTCGTGATCACCGCCGACCACGGCGCCAGCGCGCGCGGCACCATGCGCATCCCGGTCGACAAATACCTGATTCCGCTTTTCATCTATTCCCCCAAGCATGTCGCGCCGGCGCGCGTCGAGCGGCTCATGTCGCAGATCGACATCGCGCCGACGCTGCTCGGCCTGCTCGACTTCGACTACTACAGCAAATTTTTCGGCCGCGACGTGCTCGCCTCGCCGCCGCAGTCCGACCGCGCCTTCGTCGCCAACTACCAGTCCCTCGGCTTCCTCCAGGGCGACCGGCTGGTGCTGCTCTCTCCCAAGCGCAAGGCCGAGGTGTTTCGGGCCGACCCGCGCTGGAATCCGCTCGAGCCGGTCAGCGACCCGGCCGCGCTGCGCGAGGCGATCGCGTTCTACTCGGCGGCTTCGTTCGTGTTCCGCAATGGCCTCTACCGGGACGAAGAGCAGACGCCTCCCGAGCGGCGCGCCGCGCTGGCCCGCGTGCGCTAGGCACGCCTTGTGCCGCGTACGCTAGGTCACGGCTTGTGACACGGCTCGCCTGAGGTCCTCAAGGTCACGCTCGACGAGCGTTTCCTTGTCGAGCAGCTTGAGTGCCCACCGCTCGAGCAGCGCGCGCTCACGGCGGAGAATCGAAATCGCCTTCTCGTAAGTGCCGTCGACGATCTGGCGTACGGCGACATCGATCTCGCGAGCGGTCGCTTCGCTGTACTCGCGGTGGCCGCTCGGCAGCGGGCCGCCGAGGAAAGGCGGGCGTTCCTCCTCGTAGGCGACGTGGCCGAGCGACTTCACCATGCCGTAGCGCATCACCATGCTGCGCGCGATCTCGGTCACCTTGGCGAGGTCGTTGGCCGCGCCCGTGGAACGGTGGTCGAACATCACCTCCTCGGCGGCGCGCCCGCCGAGCAGCACCGCCATCTTGTTCTCGAGCTCCTCGCGCGTCATGAGGAAGCGGTCCTCGGTGGGGCGCTGCAGGGTGTAGCCGAGCGCGGCGACGCCGCGCGGGATGATCGAGATCTTCTGCACCGGATCCGTCCCGGGCAGAGCCATCGCGACCAGGGCATGGCCGAGCTCGTGGTGCGCGACCACGCGCCGCTCCTGCTCGTTCAGCACCCGGTTCTTCTTTTCGAGGCCGGCGATCATGCGCTCGATCGCCTCGGCGAAGTCGGTCCCGCTCACCGCTTCGGCGCCGCGGCGGGTCGCAAGGAGCGCGGCTTCGTTCACCAGGTTCGCGAGGTCCGCGCCCGAGAACCCGGGGGTCGAGGCCGCGATCCTGTCGAGGTCGACCTCCGGAGCGAGCTTCACCTTGCGCGCGTGCACCTGCAGGATCTGCAGACGACCCTTCCTGTCGGGCCGGTCGACCAGCACCACGCGGTCGAAGCGCCCGGCGCGCAGCAGCGCGGGGTCGAGGATCTCGGGGCGGTTGGTGGCCGCGAGCAGCACGAGGCCGGTGCTCGGGTCGAAGCCGTCGAGCTCGACCAGGAGCTGGTTCAGCGTCTGCTCTCGCTCGTCGTGGCCGCCGATGCCGCCCGCGCCGCGCGCGCGGCCGAGCGCGTCGAGCTCGTCGATGAAGATGATCGCGGGCGCCTTGTGCCGTGCCTGCTCGAACAGGTCGCGCACGCGCGCCGCGCCGACGCCGACGAACATCTCCACGAACTCGGCGCCCGAGATGGAGAAGAACGCGACGCCGGCCTCGCCCGCGACCGCGCGTGCGAGCAGCGTCTTGCCGGTGCCCGGCGGGCCGACGAGCAGCACGCCCTTGGGCACGCGCGCCCCCAGGCGCCCGTATTTCTTCGGGTCCTTGAGGAAGTCGACCACCTCCTGCAGCTCGGCCTTCGCCTCCTCGACGCCCGCCACGTCCCTGAAGGTGACGCCGGTCTTGTTTTCCACGTAGATCCGCGCGCGGCTCTTGCCGATCGCCATGAAACCGCCGAGCCCGCCGCCCGTCTGGTTGGCCATGCGCCGCACCAGCAGGAACCAGATGCCGAAGAACACCAGCGCCGGAACGATCCAGGACATGAGGTCGCGCAGGAACGTGCTCTCCTGCACGCGCGTGTATTTCACGCCGTACTTGCTGAGGCGCTCCGCGACCTCGGGCGGGACGAGGTTCGCGACCACGATCGACTTGCCCTTCTCGGGAGCCTTGAGCTTGCCGGTGATATGCTGGTCCGAGACGGTCACTTCGGCGATCTTGTCCTGGGCCAGGAGCTGCTCGAACTCGCTGTAGGGCACCACCTCGACGGTCTGGGCGCGCTGCCACCACTGCTGCACGAGCACCATCGCGAGCAGCGCGAAAATCAAATAACCGAGGTTGAACTGCGTTTTTCGTTCCATCGCCATGGGGTGGGGGCGGACCAGGAGTTGGGCAACCGGGGCAATTTTGCCTTGAATGTGCCCCGCGTGGCCCCCATCTGCGTGACAGGCGAAACGAAATAACCAACCGGATCATGGCGATGCGATTCGACAAATTCACCACCAAGCTGCAGGAGGCGCTCTCCGAGGCCCAGAGCCTGGCGTTGGGCCGGGACCAGCAGTACATCGAGCCCGAGCACCTGCTGCTTGCGCTTCTGGGCCAGGAGGACGGCGGCGTCGCCGGCCTCATCGCCAAGGCGGGGGGCAATGCCTCGCTTCTCAGGAAAAACCTGTCTCAACTGATTGAAAAGCTGCCGAAGGTCGAGGGCACGCCCGGCGAAGTAATGATCTCGCGTGACCTGACGCAGCTCCTTAACGTCGCCGACAGGGAGGCGCAGAAGCGCGGCGATCAGTACATCGCCTCGGAGCTCTTTCTCCTCGCGGCAGTCTCGGACAAGGGCCGGGCCGGCAGCCTGTTGAAGGACGCGGGGCTGACCAGCAAGGCGCTCGAGAAGGCGGTCGAGGAAGTGAGAGGAGGCGAATCCGTGAGCGGACAGGCCGACGAATCGCAGCGAGGGGCGCTGGCGAAATACACGCTGGATCTGACCGAGAGAGCGCGGCAGGGGAAGCTCGATCCGGTCATCGGCCGCGACGAGGAGATCCGCCGCTGCATTCAGATCCTGCAGCGGCGCACCAAGAACAACCCGGTGCTGATCGGCGAGCCCGGAGTGGGCAAGACCGCGATCGTCGAGGGCCTCGCGCAGCGCATCGTCAACGGCGAGGTGCCCGAGTCGCTCAAGAACAAGCGCCTGCTGGTGCTCGACCTCGCGGCCCTGCTCGCGGGCGCCAAGTACCGCGGCGAATTCGAGGAGCGCCTCAAGGCGGTGCTGAAGGACCTCGCCAGGGACGAGGGCAGCACCATCATCTTCATCGACGAGATCCACACGCTGGTCGGCGCGGGCAAGGCCGAGGGCGCGATCGACGCCGGCAACATGCTGAAGCCCGCGCTCGCGCGCGGCGAGCTGCACTGCATCGGCGCCACCACGCTCAACGAGTACCGCAAGAACGTCGAGAAGGACGCCGCGCTCGAGCGCCGCTTCCAGAAAGTCCTGGTCGAGGAGCCGAGCGTGGAGGCTACCGTCGCCATCCTGCGCGGCCTGCAGGAGCGCTACGAGGTGCACCACGGCGTCGAGATCACCGATCCGGCCATCGTCGCCGCCGCCGAGCTGTCTCATCGGTACATCACCGACCGGTTCCTCCCCGACAAGGCGATCGACCTCATCGACGAGGCGGCGGCGCGCATCAAGATGGAGATCGACTCCAAGCCCGAGGCGCTCGACCGCCTCGAGCGGCGCCTGATCCAGCTGCGCATCGAGCGCGAAGCCGTGCGCAAGGAAAAGGATGAGGCTTCACGCAAGCGCTTTGCCCTGATCGAAAGCGAGATCGACAAACTTCAAAAGCAATATTCCGATCTCGAGGAAGAGTGGAAGTCGGAAAAAGCCGCAGTGCAGGGCACCGCGCACATCAAGGAGGCGATCGAGAAGCTGCGCCAGGAGATGGCCGACCTGCAGCGCAAGGGCCAATATGACCGCTTGGCGGAGCTGCAGTACGGCAAGCTGCCGCAGCTCGAAGCCCAGCTGAAAAAAGCCGAGTCTTCCGAGAAGCAGAACGCGAAACCGAAGCTGCTGCGCACGCAGGTCGGCGCGGAAGAGATCGCCGAGGTCGTGTCGCGAGCCACCGGCATCCCGGTGGCCAAGATGATGCAGGGCGAGCGCGAGAAGCTGATCAAGATGGAAGATCGGCTGCACGAGCGCGTCGTCGGCCAGGACGAGGCGGTGCGCCTCGTGTCCGACGCGATCCGGCGCTCGCGCTCCGGCCTTGCCGACCCGAACCGCCCGTATGGCTCATTCCTGTTCCTGGGCCCGACCGGCGTCGGGAAAACCGAGCTGTGCAAGGCGCTCGCGGGCTTCCTGTTCGACTCGGAAGACCACCTCATCCGCATCGACATGTCCGAGTACGGCGAGCGCCATTCGGTCGCGCGGCTGATCGGCGCGCCGCCCGGATACGTCGGCTTCGAGGAAGGCGGGCAGCTCACCGAGCAGGTGCGGCGCAAGCCCTATTCGGTGATCCTGTTCGACGAGGTGGAGAAGGCGCACCCGGACGTGTTCAACGTGTTCCTGCAGATCCTCGACGAAGGCCGGCTGACCGACGGGCAGGGGCGCACGGTCGACTTCAGGAACACCGTGATCGTCATGACCTCCAACCTCGGCTCGCAGATGATCCAGAGCATGGCGGGCAGCGACTACCAGGTCGTCAAGCTTGCCGTGATGGGCGAGGTGAAGGCGCAGTTCCGGCCCGAGTTCGTCAACCGCATCGACGAGATCGTGGTGTTCCACGCCCTCGGCGAGGAGCACATCAAGCAGATCGCGCGCATCCAGCTCGAGACGCTGAAGAGCCGCCTGGCGAAGATGGAGTACGGGCTCGAGGTCTCCGACGCCGCGCTCGCCGAGCTGGCGAAAGTCGGCTTCGACCCGGTCTACGGCGCGCGGCCGCTCAAGCGCGCGATCCAGTCCGAGATCGAGAACCCGCTCGCCAAGGCGATCCTCGAAGGCCGCTTCGCGCCCAAGGACGTCATCGTGGTGGACTACCGCGGCGGCAAGATGTCGTTCGAGAAGAAGAAGGCGGTTAAAGCGGCGGCGTAAGACTGGGTCCCCGCTTCGCGGGGACGACCAGTCGTCGCGTTTCGAGTCGTCGCCCCCGAGTGTTTTTATCGGGGGTCCAGTTCCTACTGCCCCATCAGCTTTTCGAGCTTCTGGTACTCGTCAACCGAGCCGTGCCCGCCGGCGAAGCGCTCGGGCTGGATGCCGGCCTTCTTCACCGCGTTGACCACCGCGGCGAGGCCCGGGTTGGGCTTCGCCGGAAGCGGCGGGCCCGGGGTCCAGATGTCGGTCACGAAGCCGAGCTTCGCGTCGGGCACCCACGCCATCAGCATGCCCTTCGCGTGCGGGTTGTCCATCGCATAAACCATCACCTGGCGCCCTTTGCTGTCGGTCATGAGATGGCTTTGCGGCACTTCCATGATCGGAACACCGGTGAGGTCCATCACCTTCGTGTCGGGGTTGCGAGTGGTCGGCGCTCTCAATACGTCGTTGAAGTGCTTGTAAGAGCCCTGGCCGACGACCAGAGTCGCACCCTCGCCGAGCAGCCCGCGCACGCCGCCGGCATGGTCCATGTGATGGTGCGTGAGCACCACCCAGCGGATCGGCTTGCCGGAGAACTGCGACTTGGTCGCGTTGACGAGCCACATCGACTGCGCGTCGGTGACCGGGGCGTCGACCACGATCAGGTGATCGCTCATCTCGACGACCAGGCTGTTATGCGTGCCGCCGGTGAGGTGGAACACCCCGGGCGAGATCTGCTGCAGCCGCAGGCCCGGCGAGCCCTTGGTGTCGAAGCTCACGTTGTCCGAGTCCATGTAGGTGCCGATGTACTGGCGGCGGATCACCCACTGGTAGGGGACGTTGCCGGTGGCGGGCTTGGCCGCGTTGGCGAGAACCGCGGCCGGTATCTGCAGGCGCGCCTGGTCGACCGGTTGGTTCAAGCGCACGTCGGTGAGCTGGGTTTCCTGCACGGTGCGCCCGTTCAGCTCGTATTTGCGCTTCATCGGGATCTTGACGCCGCCGATGTCGCGCCAGTCGGAGTAGACGTAATCGAAGTTGACGTCGCCCCAGATGTTGTCGTAGTCGAGGCTGCGCACACGCTCTGGCAAACCGGTCTTCGGGTCGAAGGCGACGATGAGGCCCTGGTACTGCACCGCCGGCAGGTTCTGGCCCTGAACGGTGATGTCGGCGGCCGGTTTCACGGCTTCGGGACTGGCAAGCATCGCAGCGATAAGGCCGCTCGACGAGCCGCGCAGAATCTCGCGCTGAGTTGTCGCGAGGCGGTAACCCGACATCGAGTGCGCCGGCGGATTCGCCTTCATGCTCTCGGCGTTGCGGCCGTTGCTGTCGACGCCGATCACGTAGCCCGCCTGGGGCGTCACGACCTCGCTGTACGTGAAGGTGCGCGGCGCCGGGTAGGCGAAATTCTTCTGGTAGTCGATCCGGCTGGCGCGTGCCGCGACGTCGGCAGCCAGGTCAAACTTCCCCTCGGCAGCAAAGCGAGGCTCTCCGCCGGGGGTGTCGGACTGCTCCGGCTCCCACCATTTCATTGTGCCGCTGCCGCTGACCGTCTTGATGTCGCCCAGGGCCTTGGCGCCGCCCATGGCATCGGCGGCCTTGCTGACCAGGCTCTGTTCCCGGGTGGGGGTGGCGCAGGAAAGCAGGAATAAAGCGCCGAAAAGCGCTGCAAGCGCGTATCTCATCGTCTCCTCCTGTAGGGTGGGGCAGGGAGGAGAACACTAGGGCGAAAGGGCTATTCCTTCAAGAGCGGGCCGCGGCGGCCCTTACCCCTTATCTCCTGGCAGTCTCGGACGGGGTGACCACCGTGAACTCGGAGCGGCTGATGCGACCGTCGCCGTCGCGATCGACCGCCAGCCAGTTGGTGCTGAGCGCCTCCTGGCTGGTCAACTCGGTGCCGGTGAGAAAGCCGTCGCGGTTCTTGTCCAGGCGGTCGAAGAGCGCCTGGCTCGAGACGGCGTCCCGGCGGAAGCTTGGACGCGGGGCGGTCGCGCCGCCCGAGGCGCTCTCCTCCTTGGCCGGAGCGGCGGCGGCCGGCTTTTCCTGGGCGAAGGCCGGCGAGAGAGTCAGCGCGAGCGCAAGGAGCAGTTTCATGGGGGCGAGCATAGCGCTCTCTTTCGCACCACCCCGAGCAGGGCGGCATGCGCCGCCCGGCGCATGCCTTCAGCGCGCGGCGAGTACCGGGAGAGGCGACTCCGCCCGGATCCGGCGGGACTGCTGCAGGAGCTCCTCCCAGAGGCTATCGGTGTCCTTGCGGAAGATGGTGTCGACGTCGGCGTTCATGACCGACCACAGGCCGCGGTCGATCTCGCTCTTCAGCTCGCCCGGACGCCAGCCCACGTAGCCGACGAAATAGCGCGCGTCGTTCGGCGTCGTCTCGATGACGTGGTCGATGGTGTTCGCCCGGAAGGCGAGATAGAGGTTGCTCATCAGCAGCACCGAGCCGCCGCCCGGGGCCTGGTCGGAGCGCACCAGGGCCACGAGGGCACCGCGCGAGAACGGGCCGCCGTAGAACACCGGCTCCACCACTTTCTTGGAGGGCTCGTGCTCGGGGAAGAGGCTGCCGAGCGAACGCTTGGTCGGCCGGTTGAGGATGACGCCGACGTGGCCGCCGTTGGGCGCGGGCGCGGCGAGCAGCACGGTCTGGCGGTACTCGAGGTCGCGGAACGCGGGATGCGCCACCAGCAGCATGGCGTCTTCCTGCAGTTGCGCGCGCGCCAGTCCGGACGCCAAGACAAGAATGAAAGCAGCAGCTAGGCGAAATGCGAGGCGAAGTGCGGCGGTCATGACCCAGTATACCTGTGGATTTGGCGCCGCTGCCATAGGTCCGGTTTCGTACTTTTTAGCCAACGGTGAAGCGCCGGCTCCGCCCTTCCGACGCCGCGCGTGCGGTGCGCGCTTGCGCGGTCGAGCAGCTCCTCCCACATGCCGGCGCTGTCGCGCCGGAACAGCAGCTCCTCGCTCGCGGGCAGCAAATACCAGCCGTCGCGGGCGATTTCTTCTTCGAGCTGCCCGGGCGTCCATCCCGCGAAACCAGCATAAATCCGATAAGGCGGCTGCAGCCGTTCGACGATCCCTGGATGCATGCTCAGATAGACACCTTGCAGAACATGAAAGGCTGGGGCGGGTGGCGCGCTTTCGGAGCGGAACAGCGCCACGATGGTGCGCGGCATGACCGGGCCGCCGCTATAGATTGGTTCACCGGTACGCTCGTGGCGCACCGTGGTAGGGCGGTTGAGGATCACGCCCACGGTGCTCCCGTCCTCGGCCTGGGTCACGAGCACGACCGTGCGGCTGAAGTTCGGATCGACCAGACCGGGCTTGGCGACGAGCAGGACGGCGTTCGGCGGCTCCGCCATGCACGCCGCCGAGCCGGCTGCGAGCGCCGCGGCGAGCCAGCGGCGCGCGCGCATCGCCTAGCTGAACGCCTGGATGCCCGTTTGCGCCCTGCCGAGGATCAGCGCGTGGATGTCGTGCGTGCCCTCGTAGGTATTGACGACTTCAAGGTTGACGAGGTGGCGGATGACGCCGAACTCGTCGGAGATTCCGTTGCCGCCGAGCATGTCGCGCGAGACGCGCGCGATGTCGAGTGCCTTGCCGCATGAATTGCGCTTCATGATCGAGGTGATCTCGGTCGCCGCGCTGCCCTCGTCCTTCATGCGTCCGAGGCGCAGGCACCCCTGCAGGCCGAGCGCGATCTCGGTCTGCATGTCGGCGAGCTTCTTCTGCACCAGCTGGTTGGCGGCGAGCGGCCGTCCGAACTGCTTGCGATCGAGGACGTAAGTTCTAGCTCTGAACCAGCAGTCTTCCGCCGCGCCGAGCGCGCCCCAGGCGATGCCGTAGCGCGCCGAGTTGAGGCAGGTGAACGGCCCCTTCAGCCCGCGCACCTCGGGAAAGGCGTTCTCCTCCGGGCAGAACACGTTGTCCATCACGATCTCGCCCGTGATCGAGGTGCGCAGGCCGACCTTGCCGTGAATGGCGGGGGCAGAGAGATTTTTGAAAGATTTCTCGAGGACGAATCCGCGGATGTCGCCAGAGTCGTCCTTTGCCCAAACCACAAAGACGTCAGCGATCGGCGAGTTGGAGATCCACGTCTTGCTGCCGGTCAGGCTGTAGCCGCCGGAGACCTTCTTCGCGCGGGTCTGCATCGAGCCCGGATCGGAGCCGTGGTTGGGCTCGGTGAGGCCGAAGCAGCCGATCCATTCGCCGGTGGCGAGCTTCGGCAGGTATTCCTTGCGCTGCGCTTCGGTGCCGAACTCGAAGATCGGCACCATCACGAGCGAGGACTGCACGCTCATCATCGAGCGATAGCCCGAGTCCACGCGCTCGACTTCGCGCGCGATGAGGCCGTACGAGACGTAGTTGAGGCCGGGGCCGCCGTATTCGGACGGGAGGGTGGGCCCGAGGAGCCCGAGCCCGCCCATCTCCCGGAAAATGCTTGGATCTGTTCTTTCGGATCTAAAGGCTTCGAGCACGCGCGGCGCCAGCTTGTCCTGGCAGTACGCGCGTGCCGCGTCGCGCACCATGCGCTCGTCCTCGGTGAGCTGCTGCTCGAGAAGCAGCGGATCGTCCCAGACGAACTCGGCCTTGGGCTTCTTGATGGGAGCGTTCATCACTGCATCCTTTCGAGGATCACGGCGAGGCCCTGGCCGACGCCGATGCACAGCGACACCGCGGCGTAGCGCCCGCCCGACTGCTGCAGCTCGCGCGCGACCGTGAGCGCGAGCCGCGCGCCCGAGGCGCCGAGCGGATGGCCGATGGCGATCGCGCCGCCGTTCGGGTTCACGCGCGGATCCTTGAAGTCGACCTCCATCAGCCTCAGGCAGCCCAGGACCTGGCTCGCGAAGGCCTCGTTGATTTCGATGACGTCCATGTCGCTCAACTTGAGATTTGCTCTTTGCAGAGCCAGTGGAATCGCATACGCCGGCCCGACGCCCATGATCCGAGGCTCGACGCCGGCGCTCGCCGCGGAGACGATGCGGGCAATGGGTTTTTTCCCCTTGGTCTCGCCCCATTTGCGGCTTCCGATGATGAGCGCGGCGGCGCCGTCGTTCACGCCCGAAGCGTTCCCGGCGGTGACGACCCCTCCTTCGAACAGCGGCTTCAGCTTCGCCAGCGAGTCCATCGTGCTGTCGCGGCGCGGGTGCTCGTCTTTGCTGATTTTTTCGGGTTCCGAATCCTTTTTCTTCGCCGGGAGGGTGACGGCGTGGATCTCGCCCTTGTAGAAGCCTTCCGCCTCCGCCTTCGCGTATTTCTGCTGCGAAGCAAGGGCGAACTCGTCCGCCTGCTCGCGCGACACGCCGAACTCCTTCGCCACGTTGTCGCCGGTCTCGGGCATCGAGTGGTTGCCGAACTGCTTCACGACCTTCGGGTTCGGGAAGCGCGCGCCGATGGTCGTGTCGAACATCTTCACGTCCCGGCCGTAGGGGGAGTCGGCCTTGGAGAAGACGTAGGGCGCGCGGCTCATGCTCTCAACGCCGCCGGCGACGTAGAGATCGCCTTCGCCCACGGTAACGGCGCGCGCCGCGTCGACCACGGCCTGCAAGCCGCTAGCGCACAGGCGGTTCACCGTCACGCCGGGCGTCGTCGGCGGCAGGCCGGAGAGCAGCGCCGCGAAGCGGGCGACGTTGCGCGAGTCTTCGCCGGCCTGGTTGACGCAGCCGAGGACGACGTCGCTAATCTCTTTCGGCTCGAGCTTGTTGCGCGCGACCACTTCCTTGATGACCTCGGCCGCGAGGTCGTCGGGCCGCAGCGGGGCGAGCTTGCCGGCGTGCCGGCCGATGGGAGTGCGCAGTCCGTCATAGATGTAGGCATCGAGCATGTTGCTGTTCCCTTAGTCCGGAGTAAGGAGCGATACGCCGAGCCGCGCCCGGCGCCGAAGCCAGGGGCTCGGACGATAGCGCGGCTCCTGGTAGAAATCGTGCATCGCCTCGAGCACGGCGAGGATGCGAGCGGGGCCGGCCGCCTCGCCCATGGCGAGCGGACCGCGCGGATAGGACAGGCCCAGCACCACCGCCCGGTCGAGGTCCTCCGGCGTCGCGATGCGCATCTGGGCGATGTCGCAGCCGACGTTGACGATGTGCGCGACCACGCGCTGCGCCACGAAGCCGGGCGAGTCCTTGATCACCGACACCGGCACGCCGTCGGAGGCGAGCAGGGAATGGGCCGACGCTCTTGCCTCAGCGCTCGTCACGGGGGTCGGCATGAGGGTTCTGCGTTTGGCAAAACCAAACAACGGATCGACGGCGAGCGTGCGGCGTGGATCCAGCCCCAGGTCGAGGGCGCTGGTCGTCGCGTCCTTGCCGAGCGGCGCGACCAGGCAGACGCTGGCCGCGTCGGGCTTTGCCGCCATGCGCGCTTCGAGCTTGCCGAGCAGCTCTTTCAGCTCCGGGACCGCCCAGACCGATTCGGGTTTTTTTGCGTGTGGGACTGGCGGCTCCGCGAGCGGTTCGGCGGTCCCGTCTTTCCCATAGCGGTACCAGCCCCTGCCGGTCTTGCGGCCGAGCAGGCCCGCGGCGACGCGCGGCTCGCACAGGAACGAGGGCTTGTACTTCGGCTCCTCGAAGTACTGCTGGTACATCGATTTCATCACCGCGTGCGACACGTCGAGGCCGACGAGATCCATCAGGCCGAACGGGCCGAGGCGGAATCCGGCGGCGTCGACCAGGATGCGGTCGATGGCGGCGAAATCGGCCACGCCTTCCGAAAGGATGCGCAGCGCCTCGGGCACGTAGGCCCGGCCGGCGTGGTTCACGACGAATCCCGGCGTGTCCTTGCAGCGCACCGGCGTGTGGCCAAAGCGCCGCGCGAGCGCCGAGAGCGCCTCGGTCACCGCGGGCTCGGTCAGCTCCCCGGCCACCACTTCGACGACCTTCATCACCGGCACCGGGTTGAAGAAGTGATAGCCCGCGACGCGCTGCGGCCGCTTGCAGGCCGCCGCCATGGCGGTCACCGAGAGCGAGGAGGTGTTCGAGGCCAGGACCGCATCGGGGGCGACAACGCCCTCGAGCTTCGAGAAGAGCTCGCGCTTCGCGCCGAGATCCTCGACGATCGCCTCGACCACGAGCTGGCAGGGCGCGAGCGCCTCCAAGTGCTCGACAACCTCGATGCGGCGCAGCGTAGCGTCGACGGCCCCGCGCTCGAGCTTGCCTCGCTCGGCGAGCTTTCCGAGGGTCTCGCCGATCGCATCCCTGGCTTTGCGGGCGGCGCCAGGCTGGGCGTCGAACACGAGCGTGCGCACCCCGCATTGGGCGAGCACCTGGACGATGCCGCGGCCCATGGTGCCCGAGCCGGCGACGCCGGCAACGAGATCGGCGCGGGAAGCGTCTAGCATGAGGGGGATCCGTATTCTAGTAGCTATAATCCAACGAGAGGATAAGGAGGAGGCTCTCGAAAATGAGACGCATGCTTGGGGTGCTGGCGTCGGCGCTCGCTTGCGCAATCTGGGGCGCGGCGTTCGGGCAGGCCTTTCCGTCCAAGCCGGTCACGCTGATCTGCCCCTGGCCCGCCGGCGGCAGCACCGATATCTACTTCCGCAAGCTGGGCGAGGTCGCCGCGCGGCATCTCGGCCAGCCGCTGGTGATCGACAACCGCCCCGGGGGCAGCGGGATGAACGGCCCGGCGACGATGGCGAAGACCGCGCGGCCCGACGGCTACACCATTTCGCAGCTCACGATCTCGGCGTTCCGCATGCCGCACATGCAGAAAGTCGACTGGGACCCGATCAACGACTTCACCTACATCATCGGACTCGCCGGCTACACCTTCGGCATCGTGGTGAAGGCCGACTCGCCGTTCAAGACGTTCAACGAGCTGATCGCCTACGCGCGCGCCAATCCGGGCAGGCTTTCCTACGCCACCCCCGGCACCGGCACCTCGCTGCACCTCGCGATGGAGGAGATTGCGGCCAAGGCCGGCGTCCAGTTCCTTCACGTGCCGTTCAAGGGCTACGCCGACGGCGCGATCGCCCTGATGGGCGGCCACGTCATGGCGCAGGTCGATTCCACCGGTTGGGCGAAGCAGGTCGACGCCGGCGCGCAGCGGCTGCTCGCGACGCTCGGCGACAAGCGCACGCGCTGGAATGCGCCGACGGTGAAGGAGCTCGGCGTCGATACCGTGTCGAATTCGCCGTTCGGGCTGGTCGGCCCGAAAGGCATGGCGCGGGAGACGGTGAAGGTGCTGCATGACGCGTTCAGGAAATCGCTCGATGACCCCGACTATCTCAAGGTGCTGGCGCAGCTCGACCAGCCCGGCTGGTACAGGTCGGGCGAGGATTACGCGAAGTGGGCTGCCGAGACGCTGCAAGCGGAACGCGCCACCATCGAGCGCGTAGGACTGCTGGTGAAATAGGCGTAAATGAAATAAGAGGGGGCGTCATGAAATACCAGAGAATCCTGCTTGCGTACAACGGCTCCAAGGAAGGCCGGCGCGCGCTGCTCGAAACCTTCGATCTCGCGAGCTTCCTCAAAGCCGAGACGCATCTGCTCGCTGTCGCGAGCATGCCGCCGAGCCTGTTCCTCACCGAGGGCTTCGTGCCCGAGGAGCTGCTCGAGGAGGAAAAGAAGCGCACCCAGACCGTGCTCGACGAGGGCATCCGCACGCTGCGCGAACGCGGCTTCAACGCCACCGGCCATCTCGCGGTAGGCGAGCCGGTCGAGGAGATCTGCCGCCTCGCGAAGACCTTGCGGACCGACCTCATCGTGGTCGGCCACAACCAGAACACTTCTTTCGCGGCGCGCTGGTGGAAGGGCTCGGTCGGCGCGTCGCTCCTCGATTACGCTCCTTGCAGCATCCTGATCGCCCTGTCGGAAACCTAGTGCAACGCAATTGATGCTGAAAGGCCGGCTCGAAGACGACCGGATGCTGACCGGTCGGGGGCGCTATGTCTCCGACTGGAACCTGCCCGGTCAGGCGCACGCGCATTTCGTGCGCTCGGACCGCGCGCACGCCGAGATCGTTTCCATCGACAAGGAAGCCGCGCTCGCCAGCCCCGGCGTGGTTGCCGTGTTCACCGGCGAGGATCTCAAGGCGCTGAAGTCGCTGCCGGCGGCGCTGCCGGCGAAGGGCCGAGGAGCCACCGAGCTCATCAACCCGGGCCGGCCGGCGCTCGCGCAGGGGCGCGTGCGCTTCGTCGGCGACGCCGTGGCGCTCGTGGTCGCCGAGCGCGCTGTCGCGGCGCAGGACGCGGCCGAGCTCGTCAGCGTCGAATACCGCGACCTGCCCGCGGTGATCAGGGCCGAGGAGGCCGTCGCGCCCGGCGCTCCACTGGTGCACCAGACGGTGCCGGGCAACGTCGTCCTGGATTTCGAATCCGGGGATGAGGCATTGACAGAAAACGCATTTGCCGCCGCCGCCCGGGTGGTCAAGCTGAGTGTCCACAACTCGCGCGTGGTCGCAAATCCGATGGAGCCGCGCGCCTGCCTCGCCGCGTACCTGCCGCAAGAGGGGATGTACCACCTCTACGCGTGCACGCAGGGCGCGCCGATCATGCGCAACCAGCTCTCGGCCGTGCTCGGCGTGCCCCCGGAAAAGATCCGCGTGATCGCCGAGGAAGTCGGCGGCGGCTTCGGCGTGCGCTTCAACCTCTACCCCGAATACTGCGCGGCGCTCTTCGCGGCGAAAGCGCTCGGCCGCCCGGTGAAGTGGACCGGCACCCGCTCGGAGGTGTTCCTCGCCGACGAGCAGGCGCGCGACGTGCTCTCGCACGGCGAGCTCGCGCTCGACGCCTCGGGGCGCATCGTCGGGATGCGCTTCGACATGCTGGCGAACCTCGGCGCCTACCTCGCGCCGACCGGACCCTTCATCAACACCATCGGCATCGTGAACTGCATCTCGGGGGTCTACGACGTGCCGGCGACCTACGCGCGCATCCGGCTCGCGCTCACCAACACGGCGCCGATGGCGGCCTATCGCGGCGCGGGGCGTCCGGTGATGTCGTACGCGATCGAGCGACTGGTCGAGCATGCGGCGACCGAGCTCGGCGTCGATGCGGCCGAGCTGCGCCGCAAGAGCTTCATCCCGAAAGAGCGCTTTCCGTATCGGATTGCCGCCGGCTTCGAGTACGACTGCGGCGACTTCGCGGGGGTTCTGCAGAAGGCGCTCGAGGCCGCAGACTGGGACGGATTTTCTCGAAGAAAGGAAGCAGCGAAAAAACGCGGCCGGCTGCGCGGCCGCGGCATGTCGACCTACATCGAGGCGACCGGCGCCGGGTTCGCGCCGCAGGACCAGGTCGAGCTGCGCTGGCAGTTTGACGAAGTGCGCGACGGCACGCTAACGCTGTATGCGCCCACCCACAACCACGGCCAGGGCCAGGAGACGAGCTTCGCCCAGGTGGTGACGCGCGAGCTGGGCGTGCCGCTCGAGTCGGTGCGCCTGCGCACCGCGGGTCCGGAGTTCTATCTGACCGGCAACGCGACCGGCGGCTCGCGCTCGCTCCTGGCCGTGGGCAGCGTGCTGATGCTCGCGGCGCGCGAGATGGTGAAGAAAGGCCTCTCCGTGGCGGCCGAAGAGCTCGAGGCGGCCCAGGCCGACATCGAGTTCGCCGCCGGGAGCTACCGCATCAAGGGCACCGATCGCGCGATTTCGATCCAGAGCCTCGCGCAAAGGCGCGCCGGCGAGCTCGACGTCGCCTATGCCAACAAGTTCGGCGCTACCTTTCCGAACGGCTGCCATATCGCCGAGGTGGAAATCGATCCCGAGACCGGCGAGGCCGAGATCGCGTCGTACGTCGCCTGCGACGACGCCGGCAACATCGTCAACCACCAGATCGTCGAAGGGCAGGTGCAGGGCGGGCTCACGCAGGGCGCGGGGCAGGTCTTCAGCGAGCTTGCCGTCTACGACCGCGAGAGCGGCCAGCTGCTCACCGGGAGCTTCATGGACTACGCGATGCCCCGCGCCGGGCTCGTGTCCAACCTGAAGCTGCTGGAGCACCCGGTGCCCACGCAGCTCAATCCGCTCGGCGCGAAGGGCGTGGGCGAGGCCGGCGTCACCGGCTCGCTACCCGCGCTGATGAACGCGGTGGTGGACGCGCTGCGCTCGGCCGGGGTGGAGCACTTCGAGCTGCCCGCGACCCCGCAGCGGATCTGGCAGGCGCTTCGGCGAGCACGCTCCTGAGCGCGTCCAGCGCCGCGGAACGGTGGCCCTGCCGCCACACGAGCCGGGTGGTCGAGGCCGCGATCTCCTTCGGCAGGGGACGGATGCGCACTTCGCGCTCCGGGCGCAGCGCGCGGATCACCGACCTCGGCACCACCGCGATGCCGCTGCCCGCGGCGACGCAGGCCACGATCGCGTGATAGGAGCCGTATTCCATGACGCGCTCGGGTGACACCCCGGCGCGGCCAAGCCAGCTCTCCAGGCGCAAGCGGTAGGAGCAGCCGGCGGCGAACGCGAGCACCGGCAGGTGCGCCGCGTCCTTCGCGCCGCGGATCGCGGCGCAGCCCTTCGGCGCGATCAGCACCAGCTCCTCGCTGAAGGCGGGCTGGGTCTCGAGTCCCTGCGCGGTGAAGGGCTCGGCGACGAACGCCGCCTCGACGTCTCCAGTCAAGACTTTTCCTACCAGAGCGCCGGAGGTGCCCGTCACCAGCTCGAGGCGCACCTCGGGATAGGCGAGGTGATAGCGCGAGAGCACCGGCGGCAGGCGCGTCGCGGCGGTGCTCTCGAGCGAGCCGATGCGCAGCACGCCGCGCGGCGCGCCGCTCCTCAGCGCGGCGCGGGCCTCGGAGGAAAGCGCGAGCAGGCGCTCGGCGTAGGCGAGCAGCGTGCGGCCCTCCGCGGAGAGCTCGAGGCGCCGGCGCCGGCGGTGGAAAAGCTGCGTGCCGAGGCTCGCCTCGAGCTGCTTCACGCGCGTGGTGACGTTCGACTGCACGCGGTGCAGGCGCGCGGCGGCCCGGGTGATGCCGCCCGCCTCGGCCACCGCCTTGAAGATCTGCAGCGCGACGAGATCCATGGAATTAAGAAGGTCAGCCGTTCTCGATTTGTGAAGAGACTAATCTTAATTATTCATTTTTCATGAACGCGCAGTCAATCTAGACTGTCTCCATGTCCCCGGCCGCGGTGGCGGCGGCGGGCCTCGCCGCGCTCGCCGCCGGCATGGGCATCGGCCGCTTCGCCTTCACCCCGATCCTGCCGCTCATGCAGGCCGAGGGCACGCTCACGCTCGCGGGCGGCGGCTGGCTCGCCGCCGCGAACTACGCCGGCTACCTCGCCGGCGCGCTGACCGCGACGCTCGTCCCCGCCTCGGTAGCCGTGCGCGCCGGCCTCGCCGGCGTTGCCCTCTCCACTCTCCTCATGGGCCTCGATGCGCACTTCGCCGGCTGGATCGCGCTGCGCGCCGCCGCCGGGGTGGCGAGCGCGTGGGTGCTAATCCACGTCTCGGCGTGGAGCCTCGAGCGGCTCGCGCCGCTCTCGCGGCCGGCGCTGAGCGGCGCAGTCTACGCCGGCGTCGGCGCCGGCGCGGCCCTCGCCGGTGGCGTGTGCCTCGCTCTCCTGCATCTTCGTCTCGCCGCAGACTACGCCTGGATCGCGCTCGGGCTGATGGCGCTCGCCGTTGCGGTGCTGCTATGGCCCGCGTTTGCCGGAAAGACCGCAGCCGCGGCGCGCCCGGGCTCGTTCAGGTGGGATCGCACCTCTTTCCTGCTGGTGGCCTGCTACAGCGTGTTCGGCTTCGGCTACATCATTCCCGCCACTTTCATCCCCGCATTCGCACGCGAGACGCTCGGCGATCCGGCCCTCTACGGCTGGGCCTGGCCCGTGTTTGGCGCGGCTGCGGCGGTCTCGACCGTGGCGGTTACGCCGCTGGTCCGGCGCCTGGGCGAGAGGGGCGTATGGATCGGCGGACATCTCGTGATGGCGGCCGGGGTCGCCGCGCCGCTCGCGCTCTCCGGCATGGCGGGAATCGTCGTGTGCGCGCTTTGCGTGGGGGCCACTTTCGTCGTGATCACCATGGCCGGCCTGCAGGAAGGCCGCAGGCTCCGCGGCAGCAGCGTGCTGGCCGCGATGACCGCCGGCTTTGCCGCCGGGCAGATCGCCGGTCCTGCGTTCGTGAGCGTGCTCGTGCACGCCGGCGGCAGCCCCGAGCAAGCGTCGATTGCGGCCTGCGCCCTGCTGGTCGCTGCCGCGGGCGCGCTGTTTCTTCGGAGATCGGAACGATGAACGATCGCATGCCGCCGCTCGCCCCCGGGGCGATGTCGGAAGAGCAGAAAAGCGCCGCGGCCGAGCTCGCCGCCGGCCCGCGCGGCGGGGTGCGCGGGCCGTTCATTGCGCTGCTGCGCAGCCCCGAGCTCATGCGGCGGCTGCAGAAAGTCGGCGAGTACCTGCGCTATCAAAGCGGGCTCGAGCGACGCCTCGGCGAGTTCGCGATGCTCATCGTGTCGCGGCATCTCACGCAGCAGTTCGAATGGCAGGTGCACTATCCGCTCGCTATCGAAGCGGGGCTCGCGAAGGAAACCGCGGACGCGTTGGCGCGCGGCGCCCGTCCGCGTGCGATGCGCGAGGACGAGGCGGCGGTGTACGACTTGTGCACCGAGCTCCTCCACGTCCACGGCATCGCCGAGGACACCTATGTCGAGGCGGCGGCGCGGCTGGGCGAGCGGGGGGTCGTCGACCTGGTCGGCTTGGTCGGTTATTTCATGACCGTGTCGCTCGTCATGAACGTCGCCCATACGCCGGCTCCGCGCCAGCCGGGCGTAGTGCCGTTGGAACCATTCCCGAGCTAGTCGGAGCTGGCCCGGCCGGTTTTTTGCTGGGGCGGGCTATGCTGCCTGCGCTGCTCAGACGGGTGTACAAGCTTTTTTGGGAATCGTTCGAGGCCTGGACGGAGGACTACGCGCCCAGCATGGGCGCGGCGCTCGCCTACTACACGCTCTTTTCCATCGCGCCGCTGCTCCTCATCGTCGTCGGGATGGCGGGCCTGGTGTTCGGCCCGGATGCGGCGCGCGGCGAGATCTTTGGCCAGCTGCGTGGCCTGATGGGCGACCAGGGCGCCGCGGCGATCGAGCGGCTTCTCGCCGCCGCCGACAAGCCGGAAGGCGGCGTCATCGCCACCGTCACCGGCTCTGCGATGCTGCTCCTCGGCGCGATGTCGGTGTTCGGCGAGCTGCAGAACGCGCTCGACCGCATCTGGCGCGCGCCGGCGCGCAAGAAGAGCGCCGGATGGTGGAACCTGCTGCGCACGCGGCTGCTTTCCTTCGGCATGATCCTCGGCATCGCGTTCCTGCTCATGGTGTCGTTGGTGGTGAGCGCGGTGCTGTCGGCGCTCGGCCGGTTCTGGGGTCCGATGTTCAAGGAGTGGGAATCGGCCGCGCACCTGATCGACATCGGCGTGACCTTCGGCCTCGTGACCGTGCTCTTCGCCATGATCTACAAGCTCATCCCGCGCGTGCGGATCGCCTGGCGCGACGTCTGGGTCGGCGCCGCGGTGACCGCCGGCCTGTTCGCGGCCGGCAAGTTCCTCATCGGCCTGTACCTCGGCAAGAGCAGCGTAGCCTCCGCGTTCGGCGCGGCCGGGTCGCTGGTGGTCATGATGGTATGGGTCTATTACTCGGCGCAGATCTTCCTGCTCGGCGCCGAATTCACGTGGGTGTTCGCCCATACCTACGGCTCGCGCCGCGGCGAGCGTCGGCCGCGCCCGGAGGACTCCGCACCGGTGGTCCCGGTCCGTCCGGCGGGTCTGGCCGGGCACGCGCGTTAGTCCAACCGGACTAACGGGAGCGTCGCAAGCGGACTATCGACGCATACCCGGACCTTAACCTATTGCCCCCACTATCGACATACGCAAGAGTGCGTGCGTATGGAGAGAGTCCGGACAGAGGCGGTATGCGGCATCATCGTGATGCTGCTTGCGCTCGTCCCGCGCGTGGCCACCGCGCAGTTCAATCCAGGCCTCGGCTCCAATCCGTTCGATCGCGACGATGCGCCGGCGCTCGCGCTGAGCTTCGGCGGCGGCCAAGTGCGCAGCGTCGAGCGCGACATGCAGGCTGATCTTTATGCGCTCGGTGCTTTCTCGGGCAGGAAGAGCGTGGATCGCTTCGAGCGCAGCGCGGTGGAGCGCCCGCAGCCCTGGCAGTTCTACGGCCGCCTCGGGCCGATGTATTTCCAGAACCGGTTCGACTCGAGCGATTCGGGCGTGCAGTTGAGCTTCCGGCGCACCGGCCCGAGCCTGGGCGGCCGCATCTACATCGGCATCCACCGGACCTGGTAACTAGCCGCCCTGGAGAGGGACGGGGCCCATCTTTCTCGGCTGCGACAGCGGGGACGCCGGCCTTGCCTTCGGCGCGGCTTCCTTGCGGCGGTACCGGCGCAGGAAGTCGGGCAGCCAGGGGCGCGCGGCGAGGAGCAGCGTGATCGGGCTGCGCTCGCTCGAGGGCAGCGCCGCGTCGTCGCTGCGCATGCCCGAGAACTCGGCAGCGGTCTTGCGCAAGCGGGCGAGGAGCGCGCTCACCGAAGGCTTGGACAAGGCGCCGTTGGCGAGCACCATCAGCTCGTGCTCACCGTCGAAGCTCGAGCGGAAGAAGTCGCCCACGCCTTGCGCCTTGAAGAAGCGCTGGATCGGCCCGTCCGGGATCCAGGCGAAGGCCCGGCTCACCACCAGCCGGATGCGGTTGTTGGGCATGAGCTCGATGAATTTCAGCCGGTCGAGGCGCGCGAGCAGGCGGGTGCATTCGGCCGCGTCGAGCTCGAAGAGGGCGACCATCTCTTCGAACGAATAGTGGTTGAGGCAGAGCAGCGCCACCAGCATCATCTTCTGGTTGTCGACGAATTCCTTTTCCTGCTCGTAGGAAAGCTGCGAGATCACCGCATCGGGCGCGCCGAGCGAGCGGGCGAGATCCGAGAACTCGATGCCCGCCACCTCGCAGATCGCGTCGATCCGCGACAGGGTGAATTCTTTCTGCGAAAACATGCGCTTGACGCTCGCCTCGCTCATCCCCAGGCGCTTGGCCACGGTGGCATAGGTGATGTTGCGAGCGCGCAGCTCCCGCTTCAGGTTCTCGACCAGCGCTGCCGTTCTTGCCATTGCCGACCCCCCTCTGGACGCATTATCCAGAAAAAGCCGGCAAGGGCTTTAGCTCTTTGTCCAGTTCGTCTACGTCACCAGGGCGTACCAGAACTCGATCGGCTCGGAGGAGCGCGCGCGGGGCTCGCCGATCGAGATCACGCCGTGCTCCGGGAGCGCCACCTTCTCGTTGTGCAGGACGATCTCCCTGCCCTCGGCGGTGGTGACGTAGGTGCCGTTGCTGCTGTGGTCGCGCAGGACGAAATCCCCGGCGCAGTGCTCGATCGTGCAATGCTGGCGCGACGCAGCGAGGGTCGCCAGCGCGATGTCGCAGTCGTCCTCGCGGCCGAGCACGATGGTTTGCTTCTCCCGCGAGCAGACCGCGAGCTGGTCGCCGCAGGTCAGCCGGAGCACCGCCATGGCGGTCCATCCCGCCGGGCGCACGCCGATCTGGTGCCACGACGCCACCTCGCAGACATCGGCCTGCTCCGACGCCGCCTCGCGCGTGGTGTGCACGCGCTTCGAGAAAGGGCGGAACGCCGGATTGAGCTGCTCGGCGGTCCCAAGCGAGGTGATGGTCTGGCCGTCGTGCGCCTGCTCGACCAGGCGAAGCGCCAGCCTGACGGTGTCGTCGGCCAGCGCGCCCCTCACCACGGGGCCGCTATGGAACGCGATGTGCACGCCGATCTTGATTCCGTCGACCGGCGCGAGCGCGTCGATCTTCGCCTGCATCTTCGAGGCGGCGCTCGCCGCGGCGTCGGGGCTCGCGAACACCACCATGAGCTTGCCGCCGATCGTCTTGACTACGCGTCCACCGGTTGCTTCCGCGACACTGACGACCGCCCTGGCCAAGGCTTTGCGGGACGCTTCGCTGCGCTTGGTGCTGCTGGAGGGCTCTGCAAACAAGACGGTCGCGGTCCTGTTGTAGGCTTGCATACCGTCGTTGTACAACCGGAACGCCGGGCCGAGTATGAAATAATCGTCGAGCAGGGTTCATGCCAGTGACGTACTCGTGACCTAGTCGAGGATGCTGCTCCGCGCTGGTGACCTAATCCGCACCGCATGAAGATCGGCTTTGTCGGAATTGGGCAGATGGGACGAGAAATGTCAGTCCGGCTGATCGACGCCGGTCACGACCTCGTCGTCTGGAACCGCAGTCCGGCGGCTTCGCGCAAGCTCGGCGATCGCGCCCGGGTCGCCGCCGCGCCCGTCGAGGCAATGGATGCGGAAGTGGTCATCACCATGCTCGCGGACGACGCGGCGGTGGAGGCGGTGTGGCTCGGCCCGCGCATGAAGTCGAGGGGCGTGCACCTCAACATGGCGAGCGTCAGCCTCAGGGTCGCGCGCGAGCTCGCCCGGCTGCAGGAGGACTACGTCTCGGCGCCGGTATTCGGGCGGCCGCAGGCCGCGGCCAAGGGAGAGCTCGACATCATCGCCGCCGGTCCGGCTTCGGCGCTCGAGCGCTGCCGGCCGGTGTTCAAGCCCCTGTCGCGCCAGGTGTTCGTGGTCGGAACGAATCCCGAGCACGCCAACGCGGTGAAGATCGCGCGCAACTTCCTGCTCGCCACGCTGATCGAGAGCCTGGGCGAAGCCATGGCCCTGGTTCGAGGCTCAGGCGTCAAGGCAGACGAATTCCTGAACATCCTGACGAGCACGTCGCTCGCCGCGCCGGCCTACAGGAACTACGGCAAGCTCATGGTCGAGCGCGCCTACGAGCCGGCGCAGTTCTCGATGGAGCTCGGACTGAAGGACGTGGAGCTTGCGCTCGCCACGGCGCGGGAAAAGGGGCTTTCGCTTCCCAGCGGCGAATTGATCCGGGAGCATCTTCTGGCGGCCATCGAACGCGGGCACCAGCACAAGGACTGGGCCGGGCTCGCCGAGCTCGGCGGCGCTACAGAATCCGGTTGAACCAGAGGAGCGACAGGCCGGCGGAGGCGAGCATCGTGAAAGCCGCGAATGCGGCGAACAGCGCCGTGATCTCGGTCTCCTTGCGCTCGAGCACGAACTTCGAGTTGAGCGACTGGTAGATCTTCTTCAGGTCCACCGCGGTCCCGGCGTAGAAGTACTCGCCGCCGGTAAGATTCGAGATCTGCTTCAGCGTCTCCTCGTCGAGGCGCACCCGCATCGACCAGCCCTCGCCGACCAGGATCTCTCCGTTCGGCGTGCCCACGCCGACGGTGTACACCCGGATGCCGCGCTCGGCGGCCATGCGCGCTGCCTCGATCGGATCGGGCCCGGTCGTGGCCTGCCCGTCGGTGAGCAGGATGATCGCGGCGGACTTGTACGACCCGGGCGGCACCGGCTTGGGCGGGGCCTTGTCGGCGTCGCGCGGCCCGGCGAGCGGCCCGCCTGGAAAGCCGCCGGGCCTCTGGCCGGGCGCATTCATGCGCGGATTGGTCGAGCGCAGGTCGAAGTCGACGTCGGGGAAGATGGCCTTGAGCGCCACCAGGATCCCGCTGCCGATCGCGGTGGCGCGCTGCAGCTGCAGGCGATCGATGGCGGCGTGCAGGTCCTCGCGGCTGTTGGTCGGCGGCTGCACCAGCGACGCCGTCCCCGCAAAGGCGACGATGCCGACGCGCGTCGAGCGCGGCTGCTCGTTGATGAAGGTCTTGGCGGCGTTCTGCGCCGCGGTCATGCGGTCGGGCTCGACGTCCTTCGCGCGCATGCTGCCCGACACGTCGAGCGCGAGGATGATGATCTCGTGCTGCGACGGCAGCCGCACCACGGCGGCCGGGCGCGCCACCGCCGCGATCATGACGACGAGCGCGAGGAGGAAGAGCAGCGGCGGCACGTGGCGCCTGAACCGGGCGCCCGAGCCCATCGCCTCGCGCACCATCGTCAGGCTGGCGTAGCGCAGCGCCGTCCTGGCCTTGCGCCGCAGGATGAAGAAATAAGCCGCCACGAAGAGCGGCACCAGTCCGAGCAACCAGAGGAATTCCGGCCACAGGAAGGTCATCGCAGCGCCTCCAGGTGCGCCGCCCTGCGCGCCGCCCTGGCCGTGGCGCCGGCGGCGAGCTGGTTGCGGCGCTTGCGCAGGTCGGCGAAGCGCAGGATGGCGTCGGCGAGGTCGTCGTCGGTGGCGAGCTCGAGCGCGTCGACGCCGGCGTCGCGGAACGCCTCGCGCAGCTCGAGCTCGCGGCGGCGCGCGAGCTCAGCGAAGCGCTTGCGGAAGCCCTTGTCGTGCGTGTCGATGAACAGCTGCTCGCCGGTCTCCGCGTCCTGCATCACGAACAGGCCGATGTCGGGCAGCTCCATCTCGAGCGGATCGTACAGGCGCACCGCGACCACCTCGTGGCGGCGCGCGAGCAGCGCGAGCGGCTTGGCCCAGCCCGGGGCGCTGATGAAATCGGACACCACGAACACGAGCGAGCGGCGCTTCACCGCCGAGAAGCCGCCGTGCAGCAGCTCCTCGAGGCGCGTCCCGCCGGAGCGCTCGAGCCGCGGGCGCGATGCCATCGCGCTCATGAGGTGGAGCACGTGGCGCCGGCCGCTGCGCGCGGGCACCATGGTGTCGACCTTGTCGCCGTAGAGCAGGGCTCCGACGCGGTTGCCGTGCCGCGTGAGCAGGCGCGCCAGGACCGCGACGAAGTCGGCCGCCACCGAGCGCTTGCGCACCTCGCCAGAGCCGAAGTCGACCGATGGCGAGAGGTCGAGCAGGAACCACGCATTGATGTCGCGGTCCTCGTTGTACTCGCGCACGTAGGGCGTCTGCAGGCGCGCCGTGACGTTCCAGTCGATGTGGCGCACGTCGTCGTGGTACTGGTACTCGCGCAGGTCCGCCAGGTCCAGGCCGAATCCCCTGAAGAGCGTCCGATAGTCTCCGTGCAGCAGCCCGTCCAGACGGCGGATGACCGTCCACTCCAGCTTCTTGAGAAGCTTCTCAAGATCCCGCGGCTGCGACAGCGCGGACATGTTCCAGAGGCTTCTGCGGGGCGGGAATGTTCTGCATGATGCGCAGGATGATCTCGTCGGCCGCGAGCGCGTCGGAGAGCGCCTCGTAGGAGAGCACCAGGCGATGGCGCAGCACGTCGGGCGCGAGGTCGGTCACGTCCTCGGGCAGGACGTAGCTGCGGCCGCGCAGATGCGCGAGCGCGCGCGCCGCCTCGATGAGGTGGATCGAGGCCCGCGGGCTGGCGCCGTAGGTGATGTAGCGCGCGATGCTCTTGATGCCGTACTGCTCGGGGTCGCGCGTCGCCGCGGCCAGGCGCACCGCGTACTGGATGAGCGAAGGATCGACGTAGGCGCTGCAGCATTCGCGCTGCAGCGCGCCGAGCTGCTCGGTGGTCGCCACCTCCGCCACGTCGAGCGCCGGTCCGGTGACGCGCTCGACGATCACGAACTCCTCCTCCTCGCTCGGGTAGCCCACCAGCACCTTCATCATGAAGCGGTCCACCTGCGCTTCGGGCAGCGGATAGGTGCCTTCGGTCTCGATGGGGTTCTGCGTCGCCATGACGAGGAAGGGCTCGGGAACCTTGTGGGTCTCGCCTGCGATCGTGACCTGGCGCTCCTGCATGACCTCGAGCAGCGCGCTCTGCACCTTGGCGGGGGCGCGGTTGATCTCGTCGGCGAGGAGCAGGTTGCAGAACACCGGCCCGAGCGAAGTCGAGAAGTCGCCGCTTTTCTGGTTATAGATGCGCGTGCCCACGAGATCCGCCGGCACGAGGTCGGGCGTGAACTGGATGCGCCGGAACGAGCCGCGCACGGTGCGCGCGAGCGTCTTGACCGTGAGGGTCTTCGCGAGTCCCGGCACGCCCTCCACCAGGAGGTGGCCCTGCGCGAGCATCGCCACCATCACGCGCTCGAGGAAATGGTCCTGCCCGACCACCACCTTCTTCACCTCGTAGAGCACGCGCTCCATCAGCGTGGCGACCTCCCGGTTCATGCTGGTTCCTCTCTTTAGAACGGCGACAGGCCGACCGCGCCCGCGGCCGACTCGATGGGAACGGCGAACCCGATGCCGATGAAGACCCGCTGCTCGGTCGGGTTGAGAAGCCCGGTGACGATGCCCACCACCTCGCCCTCCGCGGTCACGAGCGGCCCGCCCGAGTTGCCCGGGTTGGCGGCGGCGTCGAACTGGATGAGGTTGGTCAGCACGCGCTTGCCCTCGGGCGAGCGGTATTCGCGGCGCAGCCCCGACACCACCCCTGCCGATACCGAGGGGCCGATGCCGAACGGGAAGCCCACCGCCATGACGTCGTCGCCGAGCGCGAGATCCTTGGTCGAGCGCATGGTGGCTGCGGTGAGGTCGTCCGGAATGGTCTTCGCCTGCAGCACGGCCAGATCCTGGTCGGGGTGCAGCCCCACCACGGTACCCTCGGATTCCAGGCCGTCGAAGAAGACGAGCTGGAGCTTGGTGGCGTTCGCGACGACATGCAGATTGGTGAGGATGACACCGGTATCGACGATCACCACCCCGGTGCCGACGCTGCGCTCCACCTCGTCGCCGTTCTCGTCGATGCCCATCCCGCGCACGCGCACCACCGCGGGGCGGATGACGTCGAACGCCTTGGCCATGCGCGAAGGCAGAGTGTTGTTCTCCAGCGTGCGCATCACCGCGGCGTCAATGTCCTGCTGGGTCAGCTCGCGCGGCGCCGACGCGTTTGTCGCGTGGAGCAGGACGAGCGCTGCGCTCACCGCGACGCCGGCAGCAAAGCCGAACGCGGCGCGATGCCGCGACAGGAAGTCGCGCACGCGCGACGTCTTCTTGGGGGCGACCACGGAAGGTGTAACAGGCGGCGGGTCCGCCGCGCTCCTGGCTGCGGGCCGGCTCGAACGGCTATAAAGGGTGGCTTTACGCACTTCTATCCAGTCGACTCCGTTTCGCTGCTACAGTTCCGCGCCAAATGACTGCTCCATATTCCACCACCCGCGTGCGTACGACCCACGTCGGCAGCCTGATCCGGCCGGCCGAGCTGCTGCAGTTTATCCGTCCGAAGCAGGCCGGGCAGCCCTACGACGAGCAAGCTTACGCCAAATGCCTGCGCGCGAGCGTCGAGGCGGCGGTCCGGCGCCAGGTCGAAGCCGGCATCGACGTGGTCAGCGACGGCGAGTTTGGCAAGTCCATCAGCTGGTCACAATACGCGTTGGAACGCCTCTCCGGGTTCGAGCGCCGGGGCGCCCGGCCGGAGGATCACGGCTTCAACCGCGGCGCCGATCGCGCCCGCTTCGCGGAGTTCTACCGCGAGCTCGACGCCGCCGAGGGTCCGCCCGCGGCGGTCGGCGCGAGCGCCGGGGTGGCGGTGTGCGTCGGGCCGATTTCGTACACCGGCCATGCGGAGCTGCGGCGCGACATCGAAAATCTCAAGTCAGCTTTGGGTCAGGCTGGCGCGCGGCGAGGGTTCCTGCCGGTCGCCTCGCCCACGAGCGTGATCCCCGACCGCAGGAACGAATACTACAAGTCCGACGAGGAGCTGCTCCACGCGATCGCCGACGCCATGCGCGCGGAATACCGCGCGATCGTCGACGCCGGCCTCGAGCTGCAGCTCGACGACGCGCGCCTCGCCGTCACCTACGACCGGATGGTGCCGCCGGCGAGCTTCGCCGACTACCGCAACTGGGTGGCGATGAACGTTGAGGCGATCAACCACGCGCTCGCCGGCATTCCCGAGGAGCGGGTGCGCTATCACGTCTGCTGGGGAAGCTGGCCCGGCCCGCACGTGACCGACGTGCCGTTCAAGGACATCGTCGACCTGGTGCTCAAGGTCAGGGCGGGGACCTATCTCATCGAGGGCGCGAACCCGCGCCACGAGCATGAATGGCGCGTGTGGGAGGCCGTCAAGCTGCCCGAGGGCAAGGTGCTCGCCCCCGGGATGATCAGCCACGCCACCAACGTGGTCGAGCATCCCGAGCTCGTGGCGCAGCGCATCGTGCGCCTGGCGCAGCTGGTCGGGCGCGACCGGGTCATGGCGAGCACCGACTGCGGGTTCGCCCAAGGGCCGTTCCACCGGCGAGTTCACCCCACCATCATGTGGGCGAAGCTCGAGGCGCTGGCCGAGGGGGCCCGGATCGCCTCGAAGGCGCTTTTCTAGGAAGGAACTCGAAGTCGATTTCCGGCTCGCGGCCGGAGACGATGTCGGCCAGCGCCCGGGCGCTGCCGCAGGCGTGGGTCCAGCCGAGCGTGCCATGCCCGGTGTTCAGGTACAGGTTCGCATACCGCGTGGCCCCGATGCACGGCACGTTGGAGGGCGTCGCCGGCCGCAATCCGGTCCAGAACTGCGCGCGCTCCATGTCGCCCGCGCCCGGAAAGAGCGCCTCGGTGCGCCGCAGGAGCGCCCGGCAGCGCGCCTCGTTCAGCTCGGTGCTGTAGCCCGCCAGCTCCGCGGTGCCGGCGACGCGCAGGCGATCGCCGAGCCGCGAGAAGACGAGCTTGTATTCGTCGTCGGTGAGCGAAACCGAGTAGGCCTTCGCCGGGTCGGCGACCGGCACGGTGGCCGAGTAGCCTTTCGCGGGATAGATGTTGAGCGCGACGCAGAGCTCTTGCGTGAGGAGCGGGCTGTACGAGCCCAGCGCAACCACATACGCGTCGGCCTTCAGCATCTCGCCTTCCAGGCGCACGCCCGCGATGCGATCGCCCTCGCGCGCAAGGCCCGAGATGCTCCGGCCGTAGAGGAACTTCACGCCGCGTGCCGCGGCCAGGCGCGCGAGATTCTGCGTGAACTTGTGAGCGTCGCCCGATTCATCGCTTATCGTGAAACTTCCTCCAACCAGAAGCTCGCGTGCGCTCTTCAAAGCCGGCTCGATCTGGATGCATTGCTCCGGCGCGAGCATCTCGATGTCCCGCTCGCTGGTGTAAAAATGCAGGATCCCTCGCGTGAGGTGGTCGTAGGCGATGCCGGTCTCGGCGCGCAGCGCTTGCAGCGTGGCGCGGCTGTAGAGTCCCAGGGTGACGATCTGGCGGATGTTGTGGCGCGTGCGCGCGGGGGTGCATTCGCGCAGGGAATAGAAACGGCCGCCCGAGGGCGGCCGTTCGAACTGCGACTGCGAAAGCTACTTAGTGCTGCTGCCCGAGCTCGAGCCCGAGGACGGCGATGCGCCGCTGCTCGCGCCGCCTGGCGCGCCCAGGGTTCCGCTGCCCGAAGTGCTTCCCGCGGTGCCTCCGGCGCTCGGCGACGACGGTGTGCCGGCGGTCTCCTTCTCGCCGCGCACTTCGATGTCGACGCGGCGGTCGGGCTGCAGGCAGGAGATGAGCTTCGAGCCGCTGATGCCCTTGCACTGGTTTCCGGTGACGGGTTCGCTTTCGCCGCGGCCCTCGGAGCGCACCTTGCTGGTCTCGATGCCCTTCTGCGCCAGGTAGTCTTTCACCGCGGCGGCGCGCTTCTCGGAGAGCTGCTGGTTGTACTTGTCGGGGCCGATGCGGTCGGCGTGCCCGATCGTGTTGATCAGCTGCACGTTCGCGCCCTTCAAGCGGCCGGCGATCTCGTCGATCTTCTGCTGGCCGGCGGGCAGGAGCTCGGCCTTGTCGAACGCGAACAGCACGTCGGACGACAGGCTGATCTGCTCGATCACGGGCGGCTGCGGCGGAGGCGCTGTCACGAGCGGCGTCGGCGCGGGCGGGGGAGGCGGCGGCGCCACCGCCACCGGGGGCGGAGCCGCTACTTGCACGGCGCGCACCGCGTCGCACGGGGCGGCGGCCTTTTCCGGCGTCCAGTCGGTGGTCTTCCAACAGAGGCCGTACGGCGAAGTCCAGACCTGGTTCTCGGAGCTGGACACATAGCCGGGCACGCCGGCGGCCTGCGCGGTGCCGGCGAGCGTGGCCAGCGCGAACGCGACCGCGGCTCCGGTCAGTTTGAGATTGAAGCGATGGGTCATGCGCGTCTCCTTGGGCAGACGTTGCGTTGAAATGCCGTTTCCAGGCGCTACGACCGCGCCGGGCAGAGAAGAGACAGCAAACGTCGTGCCGCAGTCACAGTCCGCGCGGCACGCGGGGAGGGCCGTCAGGCCTTCGGCGCAGCGCCGGCGACGCCGTCGAGGCGCGCGCCGTTCGGCGAGTGATGCGACATCTCGGCGGAAATGAAGCGCGCGAGCGCGATGATGAGCCTCTGCCGCTCGCTGGTCAGACTCTTGGGATCCTGCAGCGTGAGCTGCGCCTGCTCGACGATCTGGTTGAGCTTTGCGACTACGTTGTGCTGGTTCATTTTCCTACCCGTTGCAGAGAAGCCGAAGCACGCTATCAAATCCCGCGCGCGCCGTGCGAAGCGAGCGCGCGGCTGTGGCCCTCGAGCAACATCGCGTCGCCGCGCGGCGTCGCGTTTACGGGCCTAAAGCTTGCAAACGGCTTCGTAAACGAGGCGCGCGGCGGCGGCGTCGACCACCGCCTGGCCGAGCGACTTGAAGATGATCGTCGCTCCCGGCGCCGGCGGCGGCCGCGTTCCGGCGAGGATCTCGCCGAGCTCGGCCCAGACGCGGGCGCCGGAGAGAATCACGTCGCCGGACTCCTGCGCGGCGGCCTCGTAGCTGTCGGCGATCACCACGTTCGCCATCGCCTCGTCGTCGAGCTCCCGCCAGGCCGGGCGGGGCGCGCCCACGGCGGCAACCAGCGCGCCTCGCCGGAGCCATCCCCCCTTCAGCACCGGCTCGCGCGCGGTGGTGACGGTGCAGACGATGTCGGCGTCCCGCGTCGCCTCCTCTGCGCTCACACAGGCAACTCCTTTTACATCCTTGGCACAGTTCGCCACCTTGTCGGGGTTGCGGCTCCAGACGCGCACCTCGGACACCGGCCGTACGGCGCGCAGCGCGGCGGCGTGGGTGCGGGCGAGCACGCCGCTGCCGAGAAGGGCGACGACCTTGGGCGCGCGGGAGGTGAGGCAGTCGACCGCCACCGCCGACGCGGCGGCGGTGCGCAGCGCGGTGAGCCAGGTGGCGTCCATCACGGCGAGCGTGCGGCCCGTCGCCGCGTCCATGAGCACGATGGTCGCCTGCATCGTGGGCAGGCCGCGGCCGGCGTTGCCGGGAATCTGGGTGATCAGCTTGGTCGCGAGCATGCCGCCCACGAGCGCGGGCTTGAGGAAGAGCACGCCCTGGTCCGGCGGGATCTCCATCACGCTGCGCAGCGGCTGCACCACGCGGCGCGCGGAAAGATCGATCAGCGCCTCGCGCACGCCGGCGATGAGCGCCTCCAGGCCGAGCAGGCGGCGAACCTCGGCGTCGGAGACGAGCAGAGTCATGGTTGAATTCGCATTCTATGCGCGCGGACATCGCCGTTCTCGGCGCCGGGATCGTCGGCATCTGCGTTGCGCTGCACCTGCAGAAGCGAGGCCGCGCGGTGGCGCTGCTCGACCGCCGCGGCGCTGCCGAGGAGACTTCGTTCGGCAACGCCGGCCTGATCCAGCGCGAAGGCGTCTACCCCTACGGCTTTCCGCACGACTTCGGCGCGCTCCTGCGCTACGGCTTCAACCGCACCATCGACGCCTACTACCACCCGAGCGCGCTGCCGAGGCTCGCGCCATTCCTCCTGCAGTACTGGCGCTACTCGCGCCCCGCGCGCCACGCCGAGGTGGCGCGGCGCTATTCGAAGCTGATCGAGCACTGCGTGAGCGAGCACGAAACGCTCGCCGAGGAGGCCGCGGCGAGCGCATTCCTGCATCGCACCGGCTGGCTCAAGGTGTTCCGCACCGAGCGCGAGCGCGACCTGCGCCTCGAGGAGGCTGCGCGGTGGAAACGCGAGTTCGGCATCGATTACCGCGCGCTCGACGCACGCACCCTGCGCGAGCTCGAGCCGCACGTGGCGCCGGTGCTGGTGGGCGCGCTGCACTGGACCGAGCCGTTGAGCGTCGACGACCCGCAGGGGCTCGCGCTCGCCTACCTCGCCGCGTTCGAGCGCCTGGGCGGCCGATTCGTCCAGGGCAACGCGGCGAGCCTGGAAGCGCACGCCACCGGCTGGCGCCTGCGCAGCGCGCAGGGCGACGTTTTCGCGCGCGAAGCGGTGATCGCGCTCGGCCCCTGGGCCGACGTGCTGACGCGCGCGCTCGGCTACGAGCTTCCGCTCGCAGTGAAGCGCGGCTACCACATGCACTACCGGGCCGCGGGCGCGGCGAAGCTGAACTATCCGATGCTCGACACCGAGCGCGGCTACTTCCTCGCGCCGATGCGCCGCGGCATCCGCCTCACCACCGGCGCCGAGTTCGCGCTGCGCGACGCGATCCGCACCCCGGTGCAGCTCGGGCGAGCCGAGCCGATCGCGCGCGATCTCTTCCCGCTTGCCGAGCGGCTCGATACCGAACCTTGGATGGGCGCGAGGCCGTGCACTCCCGACATGCTGCCGGTGATCGGGCGCGCGCCGCGCCATCCGAATCTTTTCTTCGCCTTCGGCCACGCGCACCACGGCCTCACGCTCGCGGCGGTCACGGGAAGGCTCGCGGCCGAAATGATGACCGGCGAGGCGCCGTTCGTCGATCCGGCGCCGTATTCGCCGGAGCGCTTCGCATGAAGTTCGCGATGCACCGGAACTCGCTGTTCGCGATCCTGCTGCGCTCGCCCTGGTGGACGAGCCTGCTCGTCGCCGTCGGCGTATTGGCGGCGTTGCGGCTGGTGCTGCCGGACATCTACGCATTGTTCGCCGCGCTCCCGTTCATCGTGATCGCCGCCTATGCCGCCTTGCAGCAGCTTCGCGCTCCCAGCGCCACGAAGATCGCGCAACGGCTCGAAGCGCTCCGCGCCCAGTCCTGGGAGGAGTTCGCCGGCGCGGTGGCGTCGGCCTTCGGGAACGACGGCTACGCGGTGAGCCGCCTCGACGGGCGGGACGCCGACCTCGAGCTGACCAAATCCGGGCGAGTGTCCCTGGTGAGCTGCAGGCGCTGGAGGGTGGCGCGGACCGGCATCGAGCCGCTGCGCGAGCTCGATGCCGCGCGGCGCAGGCGCGAGGCGCACCACTGTATCTACATCGCTGCGGGCGATGTTACCGAGAACGCCGTCGCCTTCTCGGCAAAGAACGGCATTACCCTGCTGCGCGGCGCGGAGCTCGTAAGGCTGCTGAAGCGCTAGCCGCGTTCGTTCTACCCGACAAGCTTCACGAGCTGCACGACAAGGCCGAGCAGCCGGCGCGATGGCGCGCCCATTCGGGCCGCCGCCCGGCGAGCTCGTCGTGCTCGGGCTGCTCGTCGTAGGGCCGCGCGAGTACCTTCATCAGGCGCTCAAGCACCGAGGCGTCGCCGTTCTCCAGCGCGTCGATCGCCGATTGCGCGAGGTAGTTGCGCGGCACGTATTTCGGGTTCGCGCTGTTCATGCGCCGCAGCCGCTCTTCCGGCAACATTCCCTCCCCGAGGACACGCGTGGCGTAGCGCTCGAGCCAGCTCTCGAGGAGCGGGCGCGGCGCATCGGCGTAGAACGCGCGGCGCAGCGGCTCGAGCGAAGGTCTGCCCGAGGCGACCGCGGCGAGATTGCGGAAGAACAGCGTGAAGTCGGTCTCGGCCTCGGCGAGCGCCTCGAACATTCCGCGCAGCAGCTCGGCATCGCTCTCGTTCCAGGAAGTCAAGCCGATCTTTTCCATGAACGCGCGCTGCCAGCCCGCGTTGAAGGTCTCCGCGTACCGGGCGAGCCCTTGCTCGAGTACTTCCCGGGAAACCAGAGGTAACAGCGCTTCGGCGAGGCGCGCGAGGTTCCACTGCGCGATGTGCGGCTGCTGCCCGTAGGCATAGCGCCGCCCCTGCGCGTCGGTGGTGTTTGGCGTCCACAGCGGATCGTAGCCCTCGAGCCAGCCGTAAGGACCGTAGTCGATGGTGAGGCCGAGGATCGACATGTTGTCGGTATTCATCACGCCGTGCACGAAGCCCAGACGCATCCAGTCGACCATCAGCAGGGCGGTACGCCGACAAACCTCATGAAAAAAATCCTGGTAGGTTGAACCAGGGTAATGCTCGCGAATAACGTAGTCGGCGAGCCGCCTGAGCGCGTCGAGCTCCTCGTGCGCGGCGTGGATCTGGAAGTTGCCGAAGCGCACGAATGAGGGCGCGACGCGGCACACCACCGCGCCCGGCTCGGGCTCCGGGTTGCCGTCGTAGAACATGTCGCGGACCACGATCTCGCCGGTCGCGACCAGGCTGAGCGCGCGGGTGGTCGGCACGCCGAGCCAGTGCATCGCCTCGCTGCACAGGAACTCGCGCAGCGAGGAGCGCAGCACCGCGCGGCCGTCGGCGGTACGCGAGTAGGGCGTCTTGCCCGCACCCTTGAGCTGCAGCTCCTGCCTGCTGCCGTCGGTGGCGACGATCTCGCCGAGCGTGATGGCGCGCCCGTCGCCGAGCTGCCCCGCCCAGTGGCCGAACTGATGGCCTCCGTAGCGCGCGGCGTATGGCTGCATTCCGGGCAGGACAAGATTTCCCGCGAAAACGTCTGCCGACTTCGGACGCGCGATGCCCAGGAAGGCGCCAAGGTCATCCGACCATGCGAGCAGGCGCGGGGCGGCGACCGGCGTGGGTTCGACGCGCGTATAGCTTGCCTGGCTCACTTGCCGGGGCACGTTGGCGAGCACCGCGTCGGCTGGCAACTCGCCGACGAACTTGTTTTCGAAAATCAGATCTTCCATGGAATCAACGACGCAAGGATCGTTCCGCATTATGGCAGTATGGCGCCATGCACCGCGTGGCCATCCGGCAGGAGATCATCGACCGGGTGATGGCGCGCCGCGGCCGGCTGCGCTGGTTCGACCGGCTCGAGGCGGCGAAGACCGCGCTCGTGACCGTGGACATGCAAAGCACCTTCTGCGCGCCGGGCGGTCCGGCCGAGGTGCCGGCAGCGCGCGGCATCGTGGCGAACATCAACCGCCTGAGCGCCGGCCTGCGCCG
>JBIOYV010000153.1:0-6475 GCA_044870335.1 Burkholderiales bacterium
ACGGCTCGGGCAAGACGACGCTGATCGGCGCGCTCGCCGGCGAGCGCGAGCTCTTCATCAAGAGCGCGATCGAGCACGACGACGACACGGTCAGCTTCCCGCTTCAGCGCGGCACGCGCGGCGGCCAGGACGTCTGGTACATCGTGCTCGACTCCTCCGACGGCAACGACGCCGACCGGCGCGGGGTGAACAGGTCGCAGAAGCTCAACAACGCGCGCAACACCGCGGCGCTGCAGAAGGTGCGGGTGGTGAACGGGGTGGTGGATTTCCCCGCGAGCGTCAATTTCTCGCCGGCGCGGCGCGTGCTTCCCGGACCGACCGGTTTTCCGCCCGTCGCGGCCGACCCCGGCGCAGGCGGCGAAGACGGCTACAGCCCGCTCGTCCAGTTGCCGAACGGCATCATCCTGAACGCACCGCACCTCGCCAACGCTTCGGGACAAGCCGATAAGGTTGTCGCGATCGATTTTGCCAGCCGCACGGTGCGCTACCAGGAAACGCACGGCTTCCAGGGCGGACGCGGCGTGAAGTACGTGTCGACCGACGCCTCCGATCCCGCGGTCGCGGCGCTCGAGAACTCGACCTGGGCGCCCGCGCTCGCCGCCGCGCCGTTCGCCGGGGGCGACGGCACCAACTCCGCCCGAGCGAGCCTCGCCGCGTTCGTGAACGGCCAGACCGGCGCGGGGAACCCGCAGCGCCAGGGTCTCAACTCGGCGCTCCTAGACGGCCTCGATCCGCTCAACGTGCTCTTCTGGAATCCGAGCCAGGGCCGCTACAGCCCGCTCTGGGACGTGTTCCCCACGCAGTGGAGCGCGAAGGCGCTCGCCGCCGGCCAGAACGTGCGCCAGACCGACTTCGGCCAGGTGGAGAACCTTGCCGAGCACGGCACGGTGACCGGGCCCGGCGGCGCGCCCTGGGGCGCCGCGAACTTCGTCGTCGATTGCCCGATCGTCAGCCGCGACTGACAGCGATTTTCGTGCCGTCAAAAAAGGACGCGGGCTTGCCGAGCCCGCGTCTTTTTTCCGGACTATGATCGGTCGATTCCCGTGAGGACCTCATGAACCTTCCATTCGCAGGCAAGACCGCGCTCGTCACTGGCTCGACCTCCGGCATCGGCCTGGGCATCGCGACGCGGCTCGCGCAGGACGGCGCGAACATCGTCCTGAACGGCTTCGGCGACGCGGCGGAGATCGAGCGGCTGCGGGCGCGTCTCGCATCCGAGCACCGGGTCAAGATAGTGTTCGACCCGGCCGACATGACGAAGCCCGACACGATCGTGGCGATGGTGAAGCGTGCCGCGGCCGAGCTCGGCGGCGTCGATGTCCTCGTCAACAACGCCGGCATCCAGCACGTGGCGCCGATCGACGACTTTCCTCCCGACAAGTGGGATGCGATCCTCGCGATCAACCTGTCGTCGTCGTTTCACACCGTGCGCGCCGCGGTTCCCGGCATGAAGAGAAAGGGCTGGGGGCGCATCGTCAACATCGCCTCGGCGCACGCGCTGGTCGCGAGCCCGTTCAAGGTCGCCTACGTTGCGGCGAAACACGGCGTGGCCGGGCTCACCAAGACCGTAGCGCTCGAGCTGGCCGAGCAGGGCATCACCTGCAACGCGATCTGTCCCGGCTACGTCCACACGCCGCTCGTCGACAAGCAGATCCCGGACACCATGAAGGCGCGGGGCTTGAGCCGCGAGGCGGTGATCCACGACGTGATCCTCGCCGCGCAGCCGACGAAGAAGTTCGTCACCGTCGAGCAGGTCGCGGCGCTCACCGCGTTCCTGTGCACGGAAGAGGCGGCGTCGATCACCGGCGCGATTCTCTCGGTCGACGGCGGCTGGACCGCTGCATGAACGCGCCGCAGCGGATGGGCCCGGCCGCGAAGGGCCAGGTGGTTCTCGTGCTGCAGGGCGGCGGCGCGCTCGGCGCCTACCAGGCGGGCGTGTACGAGGCGCTGTGCGGCGCCGGCACCGAGCCCGACTGGGTCATCGGCACCTCGATCGGCGCGGTCAACGCCGGCATCATCGCCGGCAACGCGCGCGAGGACCGCCTGCCGCGGCTGCGCGAGTTCTGGAAACGCGTGGAGCAGGAATCGCCGTTCGGGAATTTCACCACGGTTGCCACCGGGATCCCGGCCTTCTTCGCGCCGCGCCCGCTCACCTGGGGGCCCGGCGCGCAGGTTCGCGTCGGGCTGGACACCGCCTCCTACTACGACACCGCGCCGCTGCGCGAGACGCTCGCCGAGCTCGTCGATGCGCGGATCCTCAACGAGAGCAAGACCAGGTTGACGGTGGGCGCGGTGCACGTGCGCACGGGCGAGATGCGCTACTTCGACAGCCGTGAGCAGCCGGTCCGCCTCGAGCACATCATGGCCTCGGGTGCGCTTCCGCCCGCCTTCCCCGCGATCCGGATCGACGGCGAGGCCTATTGGGACGGCGGCCTCTACTCGAACACGCCGCTCGAGGCAGTGCTCGACGACAACCCGCGGCGCGACTCGGTGATTTTCGCGGTCAACGTCTGGCAGCCGACCGGCCCGGAGCCCCAGTCGGTCTGGGAGGTGATGGGCCGCGAGAAGGACATCGCGTACGCGAGCCGCGCCGACAGCCACATCATGCGGCAAAAGCAGATTCACCGCCTGCGCCACGTCATCCGTGAGCTGACGCGGCATATGACCCCTGAAGCAAAAAAGACGCAGGAGTGCAAAGAGCTCGCGTCCTGGGGCTGCGCCACCGTCATGCACGTGGTGCGCCTGCTCGCGCCCGCGCTCGCGAGCGAGGACTACTTCAAGGACATCGACTTCTCGCCCGACGGCATCCGCGCGCGCTGGCAGGCCGGGATCGACGACACGCAGCGCATGCTCGAGCGCGCGCCGTGGGAGGACCCGGTCGATCCGATGGAGGGCATCGTGGTGCACGAGCTTTCCACGCGCACCGGCGAGAAGGTCGCGCAGACCGCCTAGAAAAAGGGAAAATCGGGGTCAGAGCCCTATTTCCGTAAGCTGCGCGTCGCTGAAATAGGGCTCTGATCCCGATTTTCCTCTGACCCCTTTTATTTTTCTTCGAGGAGCTGCCGCAGCGCCCGCTGCAGCAGCTTGAACTGCCCGTTCACCGCGCGGCAGCCCTTGCAGATGATGAGGTGCGCCTGAAGCGCGGTCCACTCCTGGAAGCTCAGGTCGCGGTCCTGCTCTTCGGACAGGAGCTCGCTGGCGCGCTTGCAGGAGAGGTTCATTTGGCGAACCAGTTCTTCTCGAGGCACATGCGCAACGCCATGCGCGCACGGTAGAGGAGCACCCAGCAGTGGTTGGAGGTGATCGCGAGCTGCTCGCAGATCTCGTCGGTCTCGAGGCCGGCATGCTCGCGCAGCATGAACACCTGCGCGGTGCGCGCTGGGAGCCCGGCGAGGCAGGCTTCGAGCACCTGGAGGAACTGCTTCTGCTGCAGCGCCCCGTCGGGATCCTCCCAGGGCTTCGGATGCTCGCGCCAGTGGTCGCGCTCGTCGAAGAGCGCGTCGAAGTCGGCGGCGGCCGACTCGGCATCCTCGCCGGGCAGCGGGCTTTCGCGGCTCGCGCGGCGCACCGCGTCGATGCACTTGTGCTTCAGGATGCCGGTGAGCCAGGTACGCAGGTTCGAGCGGCCTTCGAAGCTGCGCTCGGCCGAGAGGGCTGCGAGGAGGGTTTCCTGCACCGCATCTTCGGCGGCCTCGCGGTTACGGAGCTGGAGCGAGGCGTAGCGCAGAAGATAGGGCCGCAGCGCCTCGATTTGTGAGCGGAAATCAGGCTCTGACCCCGAATTCACTGGCAGTGCTTCTTGATCCAGTCCTTGAGCATCTCGTGCGCGCGGTCGGTCTGCGGGCCGGGCTCGGCGACCCACATGTGGTCGCAGTTCTCGAAGATCTCGAGCTTGCATTCGCCGCCGGCCGCGCGATAAGCGGCGGCGAACTTCTCCTGCAGCGCGGGCAGCACGTTGTCGTCGAGCGAGCCCTGCATGATGAGGATCGGCGGCAGCGTCGCGGGCTCGCGCCGCTCGAGGATCTGCTGCGGGTTCGCCTCGTAGATCGCATCCCAGGGCACGAACCAGTTCTTCGTCTTATGCGTCATGTCGGCGCGCTTTCTCTTCTCGGCCTGCAGGTAGCGCGCGTAGGGGTCGCTGATCGGAGAGCGCGTGGCGATGTAGCGCACCGTGGCGTCGACGCCGGTCGCTTCGGCGAGCGCGAGCGCGCCGTAGCGCGCATCGCGCGGGCGCATGCCGACGAGCTGCGCGAGGTGGCCGCCGGTCGAGCTCCCCAGCACGCCGAGCGTCGCGGGCTCGCCTTTCCAGCCGGGCGCCTTCCACTTCAGCCAGCGCACGCCGTAGTTCGCGTCCTGCACCGAGGCCGGGTAGGGCGCCTCGGGCGCGAGCGTCAGGTCGATCGAGGCCACCAGCACGCCGCTCGCCGCGATCGCGCGCGCCATCGGCTCGTTGGCGAAGCGGTCCTTGTCGTTCCAGGCGCCGCCGTGCAGGTCGAGGAGCACCGGAAACGGACCCGCGCCGAGCGGCTGGTAGACGCGCGCCATGAGCTGGCGGCCGCGCTCGGTGCGCCGGAACGGCAGCTCGTGGACTTCGATTTCGAATTTCGCTTCGGGGTTGTACTTGACGTTCATGGTCCGAATTTTCTCACTTGAGTGGCGCGGGCAGCCGCAGCTTGCATGAGAAGCGAGAAATCAGAGCCGGCGAGGACGAGCTGCACGCCCATGCCGATGTGGCGCTCGAGGAGCTCGGGCGTGTACATCCCGCCCATGCCCGGAAACTTGCCGTGGCGGCGACACGCCGCGATGACCTTCTTGTACGCCTCGGCGACGCGCGGGTCGTTGAACTGGCCGGGGATGCCGAGCTCGAAGCACAGATCGTTGGTCCCGATGAGGAGCGCGTCGACGCCCGGCACCGCCGCGATCTCTTCGCAACTGGCCACGCCCTGCGGCGACTCGATCATCACCACGACCAGGGTCTCCTCGTTCACGATGCGCGCGGCCTCGCCCACCGCCATGCTGGCGAAGCCGAGCTGCTGGAGGCCACCGCCCATCGAGCGCTTGCCGACCGGCGGGAAGCGGCACGCGGTCGCGACGCGCTGCGCCTCGGACGCGTTGTCGACGTGCGGGAAGACGATGCCCTGCGCGCCGTTGTCGAGCATGCGCGAGGCGTGCCAGTGCTCGAAGCCCGCCACCCGCACGATCGGCGTCACGCCCACCGCCAGCGCGGCCGCGGCGATCTGCGCCGCGGTGTCGGGATCCATCGAGTTGTGCTCGCAGTCGATGAAGAGCCAGTCGAAGCCGCAGGTGGCGGCGATCTGGGCGGTGTCGACGGTGCGCGCCTGGCGCAGCCCCAGGCCGATGGCGAGCTTCCCGGCGCGCAGCTGGCGCAGGGCGTGATTCGGAACGGCGCTCATTCGCTCTCCTCGAAAATCGGGGTCATAGGGTAGCATCGCGGCACGAGGAGAGGGTCCGGGATGAAGCCGCGAATTGCATTCGCCTTATTGGGCCTTGCACTGGCGACGCAGTTGTTTGCGCAGGCGTATCCGGCGCGGCCGGTGAAGATCGTGGCGCCGTTCGCGCCCGGGGGGCTTGCCGATGTCCTTTCGAGGGCGCTCGGCGAGCGGCTGCAGAAGCAGCTCGGCCAGCCTTTCGTGGTCGAGAACCGGCCCGGGGCGGGCGGGAACGTCGGCGCCGACGTCGTCGCGCGCGCCGACCCCGACGGCTACACGCTCCTGATGAGCTCGGCCGGGATCCTCACGATCAACGAGTTCCTGTACCCCCAGATGCCGTTCGATCCCGCGAGCGCCTTCGCGCCGGTGAGCGTCGTCGCCGACATGCCGATGCTGCTCGTGGTGCGCAACGATCTTCCCGCGCGCGACGTGCGCGAGTTCATGGCGCTTGCGAAGGGCCAGCCGCTCTTTTTCGGCTCGCCCGGCCACGGCACCACCGGGCACCTCGGCATGGAGCTCTTCATGCACGCCACGGGCGTGAAGCTCCAGCACGTGCCCTACAAGAGCGCCGCCGAGGCGGTGCAGGCCGCGCTCGCCGGCCAGACGCACTGCATGTTCGATAACCCGCCCACGGTCATGGCACAGATCCGCTCCGGCGCGCTGCGCGCGCTTGGCGTGGCGGCCAAGGCGCGCATCCCTCAGCTCGAGGGCGTGCCGACGATCGCCGAGGCGGGTGTGCCGGGCTTCGAGGCGAGCTCCTGGTTCGGGCTCATCGTTCCGGCCAGGACCCCGCGGCCGGTGGTCGAGCGGCTGGCCGGCGAGACCGCGCGGGCGCTCCAGGACCGCGAGATGCAGGATCGCTTCGAGAAGCTCGGTGCGCGCCTCGTCGGCAATACGCCGGCCGAATTCGCCGCGCTGGTCGAACTGGAGCGCAAGCGTTGGGCAGAGGTGATCCGGGCGGCGGGGATCAAGCTGCAGTAAAAAATCGGGGTCAGAGCCCTATTTCCGGCGGCGCATAGCTGAAG